>NZ_JABBFY010000002.1:0-600000 GCF_012927115.1 Sphingomonas sp. G-3-2-10
CTAGGCCAAAAACCTAAGCCGCTGGAACGACTTGCTTTTACCGAGCACCTTGCGCCTAAATCCGCAAGACCCGGAGCCGCCGCCCACATGTCCCTTCATCTATATCACTATGTCAAAGAGCGCGCCCAACCGACCCACGAGAAGTGGAGCGCAAACCGAATTGCGCCAATAGAAGTGCTCCGAAGAGCCCATCCGTTATCGAAAGAGCGTTGGCCCTGGGAGACCCAGGAACCGGCGGGAAGCGTCAGCGCCCCGTCGGGAGGGCGGCATTTATGAGGGACCCACTGAGTCGTCAACCCCGATTTTCAAAAAAGTTGGATCGCACTGCATTTTATTCGAGCCCGGCTTCGCGAGCCCGTCTTTGATATTCGCTCCCGGGCTGCCAGTCTGGTGCCCGGATGCCGAACGTGGCGGGCGGACGATACGGATATGAGATGCTGACCATCCTGATCACGGGCGCAGCGGGCACACTGGGCCAGCTTCTCCATGCCCACCTCGCGCAGGCGGGCGATATCACCCTTCGCCTCCTCGACCGGAAGCAAAGCGACGGCCCGATCGAAACCTTCGACCTGACGGATGCCGCTGGCGAATGGTCCCCGCTTCTGGCCGGAGCGGATGCGGTGATCCATCTCGCCGCCAATCCCGATCCCCGCTCCGGCTGGGCCGATCTGGCCGGGCCGAATATCGACGCCGTGCTCAACCTATACCGCCTGGCGGCGCAACATCGGGTCCCGCACGTCATCCTCGCCAGCTCGATCTGGGCAGCCGCAGGGCGCCGCCACGACGGCGGGCCGATCGACGCGATGGTCCGCGATCCCGGCGACAACCCCTATGGCGCGACCAAGCTCTTCGCCGAACGGATCGCCCACGCCCATTGGCGGTCCGACGGGATCGCAACCACGATCCTCAGGATAGGGGCATACTCGCCCACGGGGTCGACCGGAGGTCTGCGGAAAGGTTGGGATATGGAAGCACGCCTCTCGCCACACGACCTGTGCGCAGGGATGGATAGGGCGATCCGCGCCCCGGCGCAGGGTGTAAGGATGCTCAACCTGATCTCCCGCAACGACCATGCGCGCTTCACGCTGGACGAGGCCCAAGCCACGATCGGCTATGTGCCGCGCGATCACTTCGCCGCGCCACCGGCGACGGCCCCGCTGCGCCGCCTCCTCGCCCGGCTCAGGCGTCGCTGATCGCTTCCAGCCGGCCATTCGCCAGCACGAGCCGACGGTCGAACAGGCCGGAGGGCGGCGGGCGATGCGAGATGGCGAGGATCGTGGCGCCGGCGCACGACTCCGTCACACAGCGGAATACGGCCGTCTCGGTCGCGACATCGAGCTGCGAGGTTGCTTCATCGAGAATCAGCAATTCGGGCTGGCGGTAGATCGCGCGGGCCAGCGCAACCCGCTGCCGCTCCCCGCCCGAAAGCCGCGCGCCATGTTCGCCCGCCGGATCGTCGAGCGACAAGTTGAGCTTCAGTGCTTCGAGCAGTGCCGCCGCACGCTCGCGATCGATCGCGTCGGCTTCACCGGGAAAGGCGATATTCTCGAGGATCGAGAGATTCCCGACGAACGGATCATGCGGCACCAGCGCCACGCGGCCGCGCCGGATGCGCGCGAGAAGATGATCGGCGTCACCGTCAATCTCCACCGCGCCGCGATCCGGCAGCACCAGCCCGCACGCAAGCAGGATGAGCGTCGACTTCCCCGTGCCCGACGGCCCGGTGATCAGCACCCGCTCGCCCCGCGCAATCGTGAGATCGGCATTCTCGATCAGGGGCGAGTCCGGCACATAGCCGAACGTCACCCCGCGCAACCGGATGCTTTCGCGGATCAACGGCGTCCCCGCGCTGCCGCCCGCGTCGAGCTGCTCCCGCTCGATTTCGCGATCGGCATGGGTCTTCGCCAGATCAGACGCATGGGTGCCGAGCTTCTGAACGAAGACCACCGATCGCTGGAGCGCAGGCAGCAGCCGCACGGACGCCGCGGCAAACAGCGCCAGCGCACCGATCAGCGCATACCCGCCGCGATCCTCCAGCGCGAGTACGCCGATCAAAACGCACACCGCCGAAACCAGCACCAGCTCCCGCGCGTAGGCCGGCAGATTGAGCAGGGCGTTCTCCGCCGCGACGGCCCGTCCGTGACGATCAGTCTGCTCGCGGAAGCGCCAGGTCAGCGCATCTTCGCTTGCCGACAATTTCGTCAGGCGCGGATCGCCCAGCGCGGCGTCGGCGATCATCCGCATCCGGTTGAGCGCGTCCCATCGCGCAGCCCCTGCCCGCCGGCTTGCCGGTGCGCTCGCGACGGCCTGCACCGCCAGCAACAGGCCGAGCCAGACGACCAGTACCAGCGTCGCCACCGGCTCCTTCACGATCAGCACGATCAGGATCGCCAGCGCGACCGATCCGTCGACGATCAGATGGACCAGCGGGAGCAGCATCTGCTGCACCAGAGCGGTGGAAGCGATGAACAGCGTCTGGCGCTGCTCAGACCGGCTGGCCTCGCGCTGGGCGCGATAGGGCTGGCCGAGATAATTGCCGAACAGCCGGGTCACCAGCCGCTGCTGCTGATCGAGGACCAGCGCGAACACGCTGCGACTCACCAGAAAACCCGCGGCCAGCCGGAATGCGAGGAAGGCGATCAGGACGCCACCCGCGACGAACGCGGAGCCGTGCATCACGGCCGAGGCGGGAGCTTCCCCGCCCGCCTCGACATAGACGCGCAGGAAGAACAGCCGGATCAGCAGCAGCGCGATCAGATCGAGCGCGACGATCGGCACGATCCTGAGCAGCAGCGCCGCGAAGAACCGCGCATCGACGAACGAACGGAGTTGCCTGAGCGTCTCCCCGCTGATCATCGCCGCACCCGCCGCGAACCGTCAGCCTCTGGCGGAACCGACATGCCGCAGCACCTCTCGCCAGAGCAGATCCGGAACGGCCGCGCGTCGCTTCCCCATCAGCATCCGCAGCAGGATGGCGGCCTTGTAGCTGTTCGTCGAGACCGCCCCCGCGCGCGTTTCCAGAATGAAGCGGTTCTCCAGCCGCTCGACGAAACTGGGCCGCGCAGCCATCGCTTCCACCATCACCAGGGCCGGGACATCGACCGCGAAATGCTCGGCGAGAAACCGCAGCGCGAGGCTCAGCCGGTAGAAGGTCCGCCCCTCCCGGCTGACCGACATCAGCCAGTCCCAGTCGATCCGCTCCGCATCCCGGCGCAGGATCGTCGCGGCGTCAGGGATCCAGCGCAGCGGCGCCTTGAAGTTGCGGCGCAGGCCGTGGAGCAGGACCTGCATCAGCATCGCGGTGGGATCGGGCCGCAGCGCCTCGACGCCCGAAACCACGATCGGCAGCGCGCGATCCCACAGGCGGCGCTCGGCATCGGGCGGCATGTCCTCGTGACCCGGCTGCCAGTGAAGATCGACGTCCGCGCCATTGCCTTTGCTGAGTTCGATGGCGTGGGACAGGAGCAGGTGCCGCCGTCGCCTTGCATCGAAGCCGTTCGCCGGGCGCCACCCCGCCGCTTCGAGCGCACCGAGTGCCGGAGCCGCGCGATCCGACGGCACCAGAAGGTCGGCATCGCTCATCGGGCGCAGGCCCGGCTCGTCATAATAGTCGAGCGCCAGCGGCACGCCCTTGATCACCATGACCGGGATGCCTGCCGAAGCCAGCGCGGCCACGGCTTGCGCGGCCGCCGCGATCGCCCGGTGGCTCTCGACGAACCCGCGCCGACGCACGCCGGCGACAAGGCCCGCGTGACGGATTTCCGTTCCGTCGCCCGCGATATTGCGATGAACCAGCGGCAACAGGCCAAGGCTGCCGGGATCGACCGGCCCGGAGAGATCGACTGCGTCGCACCAGCGATCATAGGCCTCGCGCGCCGCCGGGCCATCGGTCAGCGCCGCGCGCAACAGCAGCATCTGGTCATCGGTCGGCCAGAGATATCCGGTCGCGACGTTCATGCCGCAGCCTGCCGGTCCCTGGCCGCCGTAACGCAAGCGGACAGGGCCGGTGCGATTCCATCCATGTCGCTGCCGAGATGCAGCGTGAAGGCAGGCACCGCGCGGACCAGCCGTGCAAGGCGGGCCAGCGCTTCGCCCCCTGCTCCGGGCAGTTGGAACAGCGTCGTCGGCGCGAGCGCGGTGAGTGCCTGCGATGCGGTGGCCGGCTCCCACCGCGTCTCGCACGCTTCGCCGATACGGGGAAGGACGATCGCGGTGATGGAGGCGGAAGCCACCCGCTGCGAGGGCGCCAGCTGGAGCACCGCCTTGTCGTGCGGCGTGGCAGGACCATCGGCGAGCGAGCGCAGCGCGGGGAGAAGATGGAACGACTGCTCGGTCAGCTTGGCAGTCGAGTAGATCGCATGCACCTGGGGCTGGCTGTCGCTCGTTCCAACGAGAACATAATCGTCGCCCAGATAGCCCAACCCTGCCCCGGCGCAGACCATCGTGGTTGTCGACTTGCCCGAACCGCCACGGCCGGCGAGCAGCGCCGCGCCATCGGGCGTCGCAACCGCACCGGCATGGGCAAACTGCGCACCGGCCGCCGCGAAGAACCATGACAGCGGCCCGCGAAGCGGCGCGGCGCGCTCGTAGCGCGGCAGGGTTGCCGCATCGCGAACCCACACCCATGCCCGCCGCCGATGCGGATCAAAGGCAGCGAGATAGCCGGCATCCTCATGATAGGCCGCGACGATCCCGTCGATCTGCAACGCGGGAAGCTCGCCGCGATTGGCCCAGCCCGGCATATCCCAGAAGGGTGCGGGCGGCGTCACCCCGGTCGCCGCCTGATCCCAGATCGTCAGCTCGAAATCGCCGAACGCCGTATCGGATTCCGCTGGATGCATGGCATGGCTGAGCGCCGGCTCCAGCCAGTTCCGGATCGCCGGTCCGCTCGCCCGGATATGGATTCGCACGCCGCCGATCCGCAGCAACCATGCCGTTTCAGGCTGTTTGCGCCGCGCCGCCGACGCAGCCGTCTCCAATGCAGCGAGCCAATCCCGCACGTCCGGCGCGGACGACGGATAATCTTCGCTTTGAATCTGCACCGGCGATCATAAAAACAGCCGCGAATGGAACGCAATCCCCGCATCCGGCCCCGCATCCTGCACGTCATCGAGCAACTGGCGCCCGGTGGCGCGGCAACGGCGCTGGTCGAAACCGCACGGCATCTCGCCGCCGGCGGCCAGCAGCACCGCGTGCTCTCGCTCGTCCGGCCGGTAGCGGCGGCATCCGATTATGCCGCGCGGGCGGGCCTGGCCGTCGTCGACGGCGGGGAAATCGCGGCGGACGATACGATCGACCGGCTGATCGCGGAGGCCGATATCGTCTGGGTCCATGCCTGGACCAGCCCGGTGCTGGACGCGTTCCTGCGCCGCCCGCACCCGCCCGCACGCTGGCTGATCTGGCTGCACGTCGCTGGCGACAGCGCGCCGCATATGCTCACGCCGTCACTGGCGGCCTTTCCCGATCTGCTGGTGGCGTCCAGCCCCTACACCGCGACGCGGCCAGTCTTTGCGAACGCGCCCGCGCAAACCGCGATCGTCCTGGCGAGCGGCGATCTTGGCGGCTTTTCCGAAGCTCGCGTCACGCCGCCCGGCCCGGACTTCCGCATCGGCTATATCGGCACGCTCGACGCCGCGAAGATGCATCCCGATTTCGTGACGCTCAGCCGCGCCGCGAACCTCCCGCCCGCGCGCTTCGACATTTACGGTCGAGGGGCCGACGGAGCCCGGCTTCGCGCCGAGATCGACGCCAGCCGGGACTTGCGCTTTGGCCTCCGCGGCTGGGCCACCGACGTACCGGCCGCCCTCGCGACAATGGATGCCTTCGGCTATCCGCTCGCGCGCAACAGTCATGCGACGGCCGAACTGGTGTTGCAGGAAGCGATGGCCGCCGGGGTACCGCCGGTCATCCTCGATCACGGTGCTGCGGTGCATCTGGTCGATCACGAGCGCACCGGGCTGATCGCCCGCGACGAAGCCGATTATCCGCGCTGCCTCGAACGACTCGCCGCCGATCCGGCGCTGCGCCGGCGGCTCGGCGAAGCGGCGCGGCATCATGCGCTGAGTTGCTTCGGCGCAGTCCGGGCGGCGCGTGCGTTCGAGCCACTCGTCGCCAGCCTGCTCGCCCGCCCCCGGCAGGCCCGCGTCTGGCCGGATCGGGCAGACACCGGCGCCGACCGTTTCCTCGCCGCGCTCGGCACGGCGGCGGAAGTCTTCGCCGCCAGCCGGAACGGCGAGAACGACGCAGCCGACGCCGCCATCGTCACCGTATCCCCCGCCCTCGCCAGCGCGACTTCCGGCGGGATCCTGCACTGGCGGCGCTGCTATCCCGATGATCCGTGGCTGCGCTTCTGGTCTGGGCTGGTCCATCGCGGTCAGGGGAGGATGGTGCCCGCACTGGGAGAATTGATGCGCGCCCGCGCGCTCGGCATCGCCGCTCCCGGGCTAGACCGGCATATCGCCGAGTGCGTCGAAGCCACGACACGCACGTCGCAAGGGGCTTGAGTTCCGCTCGCGCTTGCCCGAACGACGCGGGCTTGAGTTTCCGCAGCCGGGGGTGCGCGTGCCTGTCATTTCCGTAGTGCTGCCGGTCCGCAATGGCGCGCGCTGGATCGCCGGCGCGTTGCGCTCGGTCGCCGCCCAGACGCTGCCGGCCGACGAGATCATCGTGATCGACGGACAATCGACCGACGAAAGCGCCACGATCGCCGCCGGGTTCGACCGCGTCAGCGTGGTCCGGCAACCCGATCTCGGCGTCGCTGCCGGCCTCAATCTGGGGTTCGCCGAAGCGCGTGGCGATCTGATCGCGATGATCTCGTGCGACGATCTGTGGCGGCCCGGCAAGCTCGCGCTTCAGGCCGATCTGCTGCGCGACGAAGCGCTGGACGTCGTTTTCGGTCAGGTCCGCTTCTTCGTCGATCCTGCCGATCCGCAACCGCCCGCCATCCGCCCCGGGCTGCTCGACGGGAGCCATCCGGGGCATCTGCTCGAAGTGATGATGATCCGGCGGGAAATCGCGCGGAATATCGGGCCGTTCCGTACCGATCTGCCGGTCGCCACCGATGTCGACTGGTTCGCCCGCCTCGCCCAATCCGGCGCGCGCAAGGCGATGCCGAGCGAGGTGCTGGTCGACAAACGCCTCCATGCCGGTGGCAATGCCGCCGACCCGGCGCGTACCCAGCCCGAGCTGCTGACCGCGCTGCGGAGCGCCATCGCGCGCAAGCGGGCTGCCCGGCATGGCTGATCCGCGCTTCGCCATCGTCGTCACCACCATCGGCGCCGGCGAGTTCCTCGACATCTATGCCGCCAAGCTCGGCGAGGAAGGACTGCTCGATCGCGCGACGATGATCGTCATCATCGATCGCAAGACACCTGCCGCGATCCACGACGCGATCGCCCGCGCCCGCGCCGCCGGACTGGACATCCGCTGCCCGGATCTGACCGAACAGGATGCATGGCTCGCCCGCCTCGGCGCGATCCACGGCTTCATCCCGTGGAATTCGGATGCGCGCCGCAACATCGGCTACCTCATGGCCTATGAAAGCGGTGCGGACGTGATCGTCGGCATCGACGACGACAATCTGTGCGAGCTTCCCGGACCGTGGCTGGGCGACCATGCAGTGGTCGCAGCGCCCGCAGCGGAACACCGCGTCACGCGTTCGGCATCGGGCTGGTACAATCCGTGCGCGCTGCTCGAGACCGATCCCGCGATCGTCCATCCGCGCGGCTATCCCTATGCCCGGCGCAACGAGCAGCCCGCGCTCGTCGAGCAGGCGTTGCATGGCCGGATCGACGTCAATGCCGGGTTATGGCTCGGCGCGCCGGACATCGACGCCTTCAGCCACCTCGCAGCGCCAGTCGACGCGCGTTCGCTGCGCGGCGGATCGGTAGTCCTCGATCCCGCCAGCTGGGCGCCGGTCAACACCCAGAACACCGCGATCCGCCGCGAAGCGATGGGCGCTTGGTGGTTCGCGCGCATGGGGGCCAGCATCAACGGCCTGCGGATCGAACGGTTCGGCGATATCTGGAGCGGCTATTTCCTGATCGCCTGCGCGCGCCATCTGGGCGGACTGGTGCGATTCGGCACGCCGCTGGTGATGCATCGCCGGAACAGCCACGATATCGGCCGCGATGCACTGCACGAACTGCCCGGCATCTGGCTGACCGAAGACATCGTCGCATGGCTGCACGAGCATGAGCTGAGCGGCGGCGACTATGTCGAAACCTATCGCGCGCTGGCCGACGGGCTCGATGCCTTTGCCGGTACCCGGCCCGGCCCCTTCTGGACCGCGTCGGCGCTGGACTTCATCGGCTCAACCACCGGCGGTATGCGCGCCTGGGCGGATGCGATCCATACCATCGATGGACGCCCGGCGGGCAGCTGACGCGCCGACATTTACAGCCACCGCCCTGCTTGATACGCGGTGCCCGGCATCCAGCGGAAAGTGGGTTGAGCGTGAATAGCAGGCATTATGTCGTCAATGCGCCGACGGTCGTGGGCGAGATCATCGACGACGAGGCCGTGATCCTCAACCTCCAGACCGGGCTCTATTTCAACACCGCCGGATCGGGCGCGGAAATCTGGGCCGGGCTCGGTTCGGGCGCGAGCGTCGCGGCGCTGGCTGCCCGGCTCGCCGGCCGGTTCGACATCGATGCCGCAACCGCCGCCAATGCCGTCGCCACCTTCCTGACCACGCTCGAAGGCTATGAACTGGTGCGCAGCGAAGACGCGCCCGCCGATGCGCCGCAGGTCGTCCCGGCCGCGCGCGGCGGCGAAGCCTTCGCCCCGCCCGTGCTCGGCACCCATTCCGACCTCGACGATCTGCTTCGGCTCGATCCGATCCACGATGTCGACCAGATGGGCTGGCCGATCGCCAGCCGCCCCGCCTGACCGCCATCGAGCCCAGCGGGACGATGCCGACGGTCAGCCTCGTCGTCCCCTGCTTCAACGCCGCGCCGTTCCTGGCCGCCGCGCTGGGATCGGCGCTCGCCCAGACGCGCCGGCCGGACGAGATCATCGTCGTGGATGACGGATCGACCGACGGCAGCGCCGCGATCGCCGCAACCGTCGATGGGCCGATCCGCGTCCTGCCCACCGCCAATCTCGGCATCGCCGCCGCGCGCAATACGGGCATCGCGGCCAGCAGCGGCGCGGTCATCGCCTTTCTCGACGCCGACGATCTGTGGACGCCCGACAGCCTTGAAAGCCGCCTGTCCTTCTGGGGCCAGCGGCCGGAACTCGACTATGTCTTCGGATCGGTCGCCTGCTTCGGCGATGCGACCGGCGCGCCGATCGGCCTGCCCGAGCCGGGGCGCCTTGCCGGCAGCCTGTTGGTGCGGCGCGGGGCATTCGATGCGATCGGCTTGTTCGACACCAGCCTGCGCACCGGGGAGACCATCGACTGGATCGGCCGTGCCGATGCGGCAGGCTATCGCTCGGCCGGCACCGGCACGGTCGCGCTCCGGCGTCGCGTCCATACCAGCAATACCACGCGCGATTCGAGCCAGTTGCACGCGGACTATCTCAAGATCCTGCGGCGCAACCTGACACGGCGGAGCTGATCTAAACGATCAGTTGCTGCGGCTCCCACCTCGCCCGCACCGGCGCGCGTCCCGAACGCGATCCGATCCGGAATACACCGATCAGCGCCCTGTCTTCCGGAAGACGATGCTCGGCCGCGAGGAGACGGTTCGTTTCCTCCCAATCGGCCAGAACCGACAAGGGACAGGCCGCCAGCCCGTGACGCTCCATCGCCAGCCACGCGCGATACAGCGCGCGGCCGGCTTCGATCGCGGGCTCGCCCGCCGGGCGGATGAACAGCGCAATCGCCGATGCGCTGGCGGTCTTGGCGCGTTCCGAAAGCAGCAGGCGCGCGAGTCCGATCCGGTCGAGCGTGCCGAACAACGGTCCCAGCACCAGCCCGGCCGCACGAGCCTCGACGGGGCTCAGCACCATCGCTTCGGCATTCAGCCCGTCATGGTCCCAGTCCGGATGCGTCCGCGTCAGCCGCATCCATTGGCGCAGTTCGCGGCGATGCGCGGAATCGCGCAGGAAATGCATCGACGCATCGTCACCCAGCGCGGCGATGTGCGCGATCGCCGTGGCATCGCGGACCAGCACGAGGTCGCCGCTCTCGGCCTCCAGCCGGTCGAGCGGCGCACCGGCGGCCAGTGGCTCGAAACTACCGCGCCAGGTTGCCCGGCTCTCGATCTCGGGCATCGGCGCCGCCGCCGCGTCGCTGTGCACGCGAATCGCGGCGAGCGCGCCATCGGCTTGCTCGACCTGCCCCGCCCACCCCTCTGCCGCCAGCGCGAGCAGCGTGCCCTCAAGCGCCGTGCCGTGCGAGATCAGGATGTCGCGTCCGGCGGGATCGGCGGCCGGAAGGCGGATCGAAGGCGTGTCGAGCAGCAGGATGCGCCCCTCCCCGTCCAGCGACCAGCGCGTCGGCTGCACATTATGGACGCTCGGCGCGAGCCGCGCCCGGGCGACGAGGCGAGTCAGCAGATCGGGATCAACCATCGAGGCGCTTTCCGAAAATGGCGAGTTCGTGCAGCGATCGCGCGCCGATCTTCTCCGCCTGGCGCAGGCTCGCGCCGTTGACGTCGGCGATCCAGGTGCCGCCCACGCTGGCATAGCCGCTTGCCTTCAGCGCGGTCGCCAGCCGGAACAGCATCGCGCCGTTCAGTCCACGATTCTGATGCGCCGGATCGACCGAATAGAGCAGGATCACCGCGCGCGAGCGGCTGAGCCGGTGGCGCAGGAAGTGGATCGGCGTCGCGATGCCGAGCCGCGAGCGGGTATCGCGAATGAACGGGTTCATGTCGGGCACGCAGAGCAGCGCCCCGACCGGTTCGCCGCGATGATGGACGATGACCGGCAGGCGGAAATCCATGATCCACATCATCTCGCCCGCCTGAAACTCGAACTCGGCGGGCGTGAGCGGGACGAACATCGGGTTGCGATCGAACCCTGCATTGAGCACGCGCCGGGCATCCTCCATCCGCGCGGCGAAGGTCCGGCGCGTCACGCCCAGCCATTCATATTCGGGATCGTCGAGGATTGCGCGCTGCTTCGGCCCGAGCAGGACCGACGGATCGAGCTGCTCCAGATCATAGGCGAAGGTCGTCATGTCGAAGACCGGGCGATATCCGTTGGAGTCGAGCAGGCGCGCGATGTGCGGCGGCGACCACATCATGTCGGTATAGGGCGCGGCGTCGAACCCGCCGGTCACCACCCCCGCCATCTGCATCGCCGTCAGGTTGAAATTGCCCGCGATCTCGTCCGCGCCGCGCTCGCGGCCCCAGCCCTCCGCCGCCTCCAGCAAGGTGCGCGCGACTTCGGGTTCGTCGCCGCAGTCGAAGAAGCCGAACTGCGCGCGGCGGGTGCCGTGACGCATATTCGATGCATCGTGGATCGACGCGACGATCCGGCCTACCGGTTTGCCGTCGCGATGCGCGGTGAAGAGCTCGAACCGGCCATGCCCCTCGGTCACCAGCGGGTTTCGCGCCGGATCGAGGATCCGGTCGAGGTCCCCGCGCATCGGCGAGACATAGGGGCTGCCGGCCGAATAGACCCGGAAGGGAACCTCGAAGGCCGCGGCGCGGTCGCCGGTGCGAAGTGTGATCACGAGCCGTTCCTTCCGGTTGCCGCCGCCAGCAGCCGCTGGGCGAGCGCGAGATCGGTCTCGGCGGAGACATTCGCGGACAAGCCGGGCAGATTGATCGCAAGCCATGCCAGCGGCGTTTCGCGCAGGGTCAGCAGATGCGTCGCATTGTGCGTCTCGAAAATCGCGGCGATCGCTTCGGCCCGGATGTCGTCGGCGGCCAAGCCCCAGGGCGCGTCGCGCCGGCGCAGGACGGGATAAGCAGCCGCCAGCGCGGTGGCAGCGGCGATATCCACGCCTTCGAGATGATCGTGCGACAGGATCGCGCCATTGCCCAGCGTCTCGCTGGCGGTGATCGTCTGCAACAACGCATCGCGGTCGCCGGCCGGCGCGGAGGCGAGCGCGCGGCGCAGCTTGAGACCCGCATCCTGCACGGCTACAGCGTCCGCGCCGATCGTGACCAGCAGCAGCGCCGCGAGAACGACAAGGCCGATCTGCACCGCGCTCAGGCTCGCCCCGGCGCTCGCCAGTCCGGCGCCGGCCAGCGCCGCGATCGCGACGAGGAACGCGAGCCATCCGATCCGTTCCCCCACGCGCCACGCGCCGATGGTCAGGCCGACCCAGCCGAGCAGCATCACCGCCAGCGGCGACATCCGCGCCGGCGTATCGGGCAGCAGCTCGCGGAAGTCGGTGAGCGCCGCCGGCACCAGCACGATCTGGCACAGCGCCAGCGCAATCACGGCGCGCACTTCGGCGCGGTCCAGTCCGCGCAGTCCCGCCAGCGCGATCGCCACCGCAATCGTCATGCCGATGCCGATATGCGCACCCAGCACCGGGGTTACCCAGCGGATATCCGCGAGCGCCGCAGCCAGCGCAGCGATCGTCCCGCCGAGGACGAGCAGCTTCACGGCAAGCGGCGCGTGCCGCCGGATCAGCCCTTCCACCACGAACAGCACGGCCAGCGGGATTCCCGCCGCGGCGACTGCGGTGAGCGTGTTGAACCCGCTGCCCGCGCCGAGCCAGAACAGGCCCCGGCTGGCATACATCGCCGCGAGAAGCCCCAGCGCCAGCGTCCATCGCCAGCGCATCGCGCCGAGCGCGTCGCGGCGGCGCACGGCGATCATCAGCGCGATCACCCCGGCAAGGCCCAGTGCGTTGATCAGGCTGTCGGTGACGGCGTTTGCGGTCATCCGCCCGTCATCCGCCGCAGCGCCCGCCTCACGACCGGCCGCAGCAGCGCGGCGAGCGGCGCCGGCAGCGGACGCTCGACGCGCGGCTTGTGGACATTGAGGAACCAGCCCCGGCAATCCGCGCCGCCAGGCCGTCCGGTCGCCAGCCGGATCGCTTCATAGGCCATCAGCATTCCGGTGGTGATCACCATCGGCGCGAACGACATCCGGCTGCGGCGTCCGGCCGCCACTTCGCCCGCCAGCGCAAGGTCGATATGATGCCGCGACGAGCTGTGCAGCATCACATGCTCGGCCTCGCGCAGGAAGGACGCGGCGCGATCGGCGTCGGTCACCGCCTCGATCGCCTTGCCGCGCGTGGGGTAGCCCAACCGCTCCTCGGGCGTCGGATCGCCCGGACGGGTCACATAGACGGAAGGGAGCGGGGCGGCATAGGCATCGATCACGGTCGCGCCATGCGCGCGGCCCGCGCGATAGAGGCGCAGGCTGGCGACGAGATCGTCGGTGCCGTTGATCACGATCTTCGCGGTCTCCAGCACGCGATCGAGATGATCGGGCCAGTCGCCGCCCAGGACTTCGATCTCCGCCTCGGGGTTGATCCGCAGGCACTGGTCGCGGCTGGCCTCCGCCTTGTGCCGCCCGGCCGTATCGAGCGTCGCGAAGAGCTGGCGATTGAAGTTGGAGACTTCGAAATCGTCGAGATCGGCGATCACCAGCCGCGAAACGCCCGCGCGCACCAGCGCCATCAGGCACGCGCCGCCCATCCCGCCGACGCCGCACACGAAGACCGGCGTGCTGCGCAACCGTTTCTGCTCGGCTTCGCTGACGAACCCGATGTTGCGCGTCGTCATCGCGGCATAATCAAACATCCGGTTCCTCCCGCCACGGCCGCAGCCGTCCCCATCGCCGCCCCGGGCTGAGCCAGTAGATCGCCGGCAGCACCGCGCGCTGCACCAGCAGGAACAGCGCCGCGCCCAGCATCGCGGGCAGCGAATGCCGCGGCACGTCCTGCAGCAGATAGCGCCGCGCCGCGGCCAGATTCATCTCGCCGATCTGCAGCACGTCGTCGCCGCGATCATAGTCGAGCGTCGCTTCGCAGAATTCGTTGTAGATCGCTTCGCGATGCTTCGGCGCGGCATCGAACCGCTTCTTCAGATGATCCGATCCGCCGCGATAGGCGTCCTCGATCACGAACCGCGTTTCGTCGAACCGCACATCGTCGCTGACCCCGAACGCCGCGCGGTGACGCTGCATGATCTGGCGGGCCAGCGCGAGATGATCGAAGCGCCGGACCGCCCCGGCGGCGGGCGAGGGAAACACGTTGCTGAAGCCCTCGCAGACCAGCCCGACCACGGCCGGCACCTGCGTGACGCTCGAGATCCAGAACGGCCGCAACTGATTGCGCACGAACAGCAGCAAGGTGGTCATGCCGTAGAGCGCCCAGGAGAAGCCCTTGCCGCGCGTTTCGGGGTCGATCAGGACCAGGCCGAGATGGGTGACCGTCTCGGCGCGACCGCGATGGGTGACGTCCAGCACAGCAAGCGCGTTGAACGCGACCGGCCGGCCGGTCTGCCGCTCGCGGATCAGCATGATCACCGTACGATCGAGCGCCCCCGACCCAGCGAGAAACACGCCATAATCGAGCTGGCCGCCGGGCAGGGACCGTTCGGCGACCTCGCGCAACGCGGCGGTCAATGCCGCCTGCTCCGTAGCGGGCATCCACCGGCCCGGCCGTTCATAGAGATGCGCTTCATGCGCGGAGGACAGGCGCACCGACAGGTTCAGGAACGGCTGGACAACGGCCTTCAGCCACATCGGCAGCGGCGCTCCTGCGGGGAGAAGAGATTGGTCACCATTCTTGCACCCGCTGTCATGCCGGACGGCAGTAGCATCATAGCCCTGTGGAAGTTACCGATTTCTGCAAATCCCGCCCCCGATCGGGCGCGAATCCGCCTGCTGACGCGATGCTGACAGCCGATGCGAGGCTGGCGTCAGCCGTCGCAGGGCAAGGCGCATCCCAGCAACAGGAGCTGGATCATGCGCGCCATTCTCATCCTTCTCACCGCCTCGACGGCGCCCCTTTCGCTGATCGCAGCAACCCCCGCGCTCGCTCAGGAGCAGGGTACGGAAGGCGTCACGCGCTATCCGCCGGACTTTTTCGCGCGCGCCCAGCCAGTCAACGCCAACGACATGGGGGTGCTGGTTCCCGGCTTCCGCATCATCGAAGGCGACGCGGAAGTACGCGGCTATTCCGGCGCGGCGGGCAATGTCCTGATCGACGGCCAGCGCCCGGCCGGCAAGGCCGAGACGATCGAGACGTTGCTCAAGCGGATTCCGGCCTCGCGAGTCCGCGAAATCCAGCTGATCCGTGCCGGGGCGGCGGGGTTCGACATGCAGGGCTACGCGGTGATCGTGAACATCGTCCTCGAATCGAACAGCAAGCTGAGCGGCCGCGCCGAAGGCGAATACGCCATCTATCGCCACGGCTATCGCGCGCCGCGCGTGGCCGGTCAGCTCGCCTATGGCAGCGGATCGCGGCGCATCGACCTGTCCGGCGCCGTCTATCGCGAAATCGACGACGAGCATGGCTATGGCAGCCGCAACCGCTATGCGCTGAACGGAAGTCCGGTGCGGCTGGCGAGCTATTTCCAGCCCGAAGGCACCGATGTGATCGAAGGCACGATCGGATACCGCCAGCCGCTGACCGGCGGCGACCTGCGCCTCAGCGGCCTGATCCGCGACGCGCGGATGTTCGCCAATATCGGCTATGACGTGCGCGTGCCCGCGATCGAGACGATCCGCGGCAGCGAGCGCAAGCACACCCGTACCTACGAAGCCGGGCTGCGCTATGAACGGCCGCTGGGCGACGCGAGCAGCGTCGAGCTGATCGCCAGCCATCGCGCCGTTTCGAAGACCGCGCTGGAAAGCGAGACGTCCGCATCGGGCAGCGATCGTTCGAACGAACATGCCGACAGCAGCGAGAGCATCCTGCGGGTCGCCTTCCGCCACCGCACCGGGCCGCTCGCGCTGGAAATGGGCGGCGAAGGCGCGATCAACATCCTCGACAGCGCGAACCTGTTCTTCGAGGACAATCTGCCCGTCGCGATCCCGAACGCCCATGTGCGCGTCGAGGAGCAGCGCGCCGAGATCTTCGCGACCGCGACCTGGACGCTGTCTCCCGGCCTCTCGCTCGAGACCGGCGCGCGCTATGAATTCTCGCGGCTGGAGCAAAGCGGCGACACCGAACTCGGCAAGTCGCTCGCCTTCCTGAAGCCCCGCGTACGCCTGAGCTGGATGCCGGGGAAGCGCGATCAGTTGCGCTTCCTGTTCGAGCGCGAGGTCGGCCAGCTCGACTTCGGCGATTTCGTCGGCGCGGCTTCGATCAACAGCGGGACGATCAGCGCGGGAAATCGCGACCTCGAGCCCGACAGCCTGTGGCGCGCCGAGCTTTCCTACGAACATGGAATCGGCGCGGGATCGCTGGTGCTGGCGGCGCGTCGGGAATGGATCTCGGATCTGATCGATCAGCTGCCCATCCATGACGGCGGCACGGTCTATGACGCAGTCGGCAATATCGGATCGGCGACGCGCACGGCGTTCGAAGCCAATCTGAACCTCCCGCTCGATTCCTACGGTCTCAAGGGAGTGACGGTGAAGGCCGACGGCCTGTTCCAGCGCAGCGAGGCGACCGATCCGACCACCGGCGAGACGCGCCGCATCTCAGGCGACACGCCGGTCGAAGCCGGCGTCACACTGACCCACGACATTCCCGCATGGCAGCTGCGCTGGGGCAGCACTTGGGTGTTCGCCGCCGAAGACAGCGACTTCAAGGTCTCAGAAGTCCAGACCGACCGAATCGAAGGCCGGCTGGACCTGTTCGTCGAATACAAGCCGCGCGGCGGCTGGTCGCTGCGCCTGTTCGCCAAAAACCTGACCGACAGCCCGGTGACGCGGACCCGCGACGTGTTCACCGGGCCGCGCGGCGTCAGTGCGCTCCGCTATCGCGACGTGCGCACGCTGCGCAGCGGACCCTATTTCGGTCTGACGATTCAGCGCAGCTTCGGCGAGTGATCGCGCCAGCGCAGATGCGCGGCGAGACCGCCCAGATCGGAGCGGCCGAGCGTGAAATCCGCCTCGATCGCTTCGGCGAGATCGCGGACAATCGCGAGACCCAGCCCGTGGCCGGCGCCCGCCTCGTCGAGCCGCGTTCCGCGCTGCATCGCCGCGACGGCGGCGGCGTGATCCATGCCCGGCCCGTCGTCCTCGACGCTGATGGCGAACGCCGTTCCGGCGATGCGCACCTGCCGCCGGGCGTGGCGCGTGGCATTCTCGATCAGCGCGCCGAGCATTTCGGCCAGATCGGCGCTCTCGACGGGAAGGCGCAGTTCGGGGTCGATCTCTACGGTGAAGGCGATCCGCTCGCCGCTCTCTGTGCGCTCGATGACGGCGACGAGACCCTCGACGATCCCCAGCGGGGCGGATTCGCCACCCCCGCCACGCGCGGCGGCGGCGCGGGAGCGGGCCAGTTCGGTTTCGAGCGCCGCGCCCATCGCTTCGATCGCGCGGTCGAGCCCCTCGGCGGCGGTGACCGCGCCGGCGTCGCGCGCGCGGCGGCTCTGGGCGGAAAGCACGGCGAGCGGAGTCTTCAGGCTGTGCGCCAGATCGGCGGCGCGGCGGCGGGCGCGGCCGAGATCGCCTTCGCGCGCCTCGGCCAGCGCGTTGATCGCACCGGTCAGCGGGGCAATCTCGCGAGGATGCGAATCCGAGAGGCGCGCGGCGGGGCTGCGCCGCAGTCGGTCGAGTTCCTGCCGCAGCCGGTCGAGCGGGCGCAGGCCGAGGCTGACCTGGACATAGGCGGCGAGCGCCAGCACGAGCCACAACAGGCCGAGCGACAAGGCAAGTTCGCGATCGAACTCGCGCAGCGCGCCGCGCATCTCGCCATCGTCCTGCGCGGCACGGACCGCGACCACGGGCCCGCCCGGGTTCAGGCGAATCTCGCGCCCGACCATCGTCAGGCGCTTCTCGAACGGCCCGGCGACATTGGCGGTGCTCCAGCCGGTCGCCGAAATCGGCGCGGCGGGCAGGCTCTGATCCCATAGCGACGGCGATTGCGCGCTGCCGCCCGGCGCGACCGCCTGCCAGTAGAGCCCGCCGGCCATCGCCTGCAGCCGGCTGTCCGGCAGTTGCGCCTCGACCAAGGGCTTGCCCGAGGCATCCAGCCGCAGCCCGGCGATCACCTGTTCGGCCAGCCGCTCCAGCGCCGCGGCTTCGCGCCGTTCGACATGCTGGTGGAACAGCAGCGAGATTCCGAGCCAGGCCAGCGCCAGCGCCGCGAAGATCGCCACCCCGGCCCCGACGAGGAGCCGCAGCCGCAGCGAACTGCGCGTCACCCGGCGCGCCCCGCCAGCGTGTACCCAAGCCCACGCCGCGTCTCGATCACGTCGCTGCCGACCTTGCGCCGCAGCCGCATCACGATCGCTTCGATGGCATTGGTGTCGTTGCCGTCGCCCGAGCCGTAGAGATGCTCGGCGATCTCCCCTGCCGCTACGACGCGATCCTGATGCGCGAGGAAATTGAGCAGGCGGAATTCGAGCTGCGAGAGCTGAACCGGGTTGCCCTCGATCGCGACCGTCATCCGCACGGTATCGATCGTCAGCCGGCCGATCGCAAGCACCGGGCTGGCATGCCCCGCGGCGCGGCGGACCAGCGCCTTGGCGCGCGCGGTCAGCTCGCCCATCGCGAAGGGCTTGGCCATGTAATCGTCGGCACCGGCTTCGATCCCCTCGACCTTCTCGGTCCAGTCGCCGCGCGCGGTCAGCACCAGCACCGGCATGTTGCGCCCGGCATGGCGCCAGCGGCGCAGGACGCTCAGCCCGTCGAGGCGCGGCAGGCCGAGATCGAGGATGGCGATCGCATAATTCTCGACATCGCCCTGGAACCAGGCCTGATCGCCCTCGCTGCAACGATCGACGACGAAACCCGCGGCGGTCAGCGCGCGTGCGACGTCTTCGGCAAGATCGGGATCGTCCTCGACAAGCAATGCGCGCATTCAGTCGTCCTCGATGCGAACCACCGCACCCGTGCGGGCGTTGAGTTCGACTTCCCGCACCCGGCCGGCCGGCGTCAGGATCTTCACTTCATATTTGATGCCCCAGGGCTCATCCTCAAGCTCGACCTTGATCACGTTACCGGGCACCTTCGCCTGCGCGATCGCCAGGATGCGCGGCAGGGGCAGCAATTCGCCGCGCTGCACGGCGGTGCGGATGGCTTCCTGAGATGCGCGGTTGCGCTCTTCCTTCGACTGTTTCTTCGGCGCGTCCTGCGTCATGGCCGGCGCGGCGAAATAGGTTGCGGACGGCGCGATCAGCGCGATGGCGGCGAGGATTTGGGGGATATGCTTCATGATCGATCCATTCGGTGCGGCGATATCCCCTGATGACGCCGCCGCGCTGACGCGACACTGACAGCATATCGTCGCGCACTAGCGTGAACCGGCTCAGCGCCGCAGCGATGCACCGGCATAAGGATCCTGCCGCGGTGCTGGTGGCGGAACGACCACTGGTGGCGATGGATCGACAAGCGCCATTTCCGGAGCGTCAGGCGATGCTCCGGAGACCGCATGTCTCAGGCCCGCGACGATGCTCGACGCGCCGAACAGGATGAAGCATCCCGCGATCGTCGTTGCGCCCCGGCGCAGGTCGATCCGCCCGGCCAACATCCCGAAACCCAGCGAGGCGATTGCGATCACCGCGATCGTCGTCGCGATGGTGCCCGAGAGCGTCCCTTCGAGCCAGGAGAGCGCCGCACCGATCGGGTTCGCCCCCGGCGGATCGCTCAGCGATGTCCATCCGGTCCCAAACTGCATTCCGATGCTCCGCCAGCTCCCGGCCAGCCTCCCCGAATGCCAGGGATGGATCAAGCCCCGGCCGCGCGGAACGCCGAAGAAAATGAGGGGATCTAGCTTGCGGGCGGCTGGTGGAGCTGAGGGGAATCGAACCCCTGACCTCTGCAGTGCGATTGCAGCGCTCTCCCATCTGAGCTACAGCCCCGCCACCGTTCCCGGCATGCCGGGAGGCGATCCATTACCCACAGCTTTGCCCGGATGCAACTGCGTTGAACGCGGTGCGGCGATCGGCGTGCGACATGCGCCGAATCGACTGATTTCACGGGCAATTTTCAGGAACCATCCCGCCGCTCAGCCGCTGAGTCGCACAGTGGGCGTGCCAACGCCCGTGCCCAGTCAGCGATGGAGAGTGAGATGGACAACCGTTACCCCGGCTATGGCGATGAGTATCGCAGCTATTTCGGGCCGGACGATCAGATCCAGCAGCCCAGCCAGCGTACCTTCAGCGATTACCGCGATTCGGGCGGAGGCCGCTATGGCGCGCCAAGCCAGTTCGACAGCGGCGCGCCCCGGTATCGCGCGGGCGAGCGCGGCCGCGAAGCCTATGGCCCGCGCGGCAATTATACCGGCCAGCGCGAGCGCGATGATTGGGATTACCCCCGCGCTTCACAGCCCCGCAACCGCGACAGCTACAATTACGACGAGCGCAGCTTCTTCGAGCGCGCGGGCGACGAAGTCCGTTCGTGGTTCGGCGACGAGGAAGCGGAGCGCCGCCGCGAGCGCGACATGCGTCAGGACAATGCCCGTGCGCGGCAGGAGGACGGCCATTATCGCAGCTGGCGTACCCAGCGGATGGCCGAGCTCGACCGCGACTATGACGAATATCGCAGCGAGAATGCGCAGCGTTTCCACAATGAGTTCAGCGCGTGGCGAACCGACCGGCAGGGTCAGCGCGACGGACTGGGCCGCGTGACCGAGCATATGGAAGTGATCGGATCGGACGGCGCGCATATCGGCACGGTCGACAAGGTGCGCGGCGACCGGATCGTGCTGACGAAGAGCGATTCGGACGCCGGCGGGCATCACCACTCGATCCCGTCGCGCTGGATCCAGTCCGTGGGCGACGGCGTAACGATCCGCAAGACGGCCGAGGAGGCGAAGGCGGCGTGGAAGGACGAGGAACGCGGCGCCTTCTTCGGAAGCGAGCGCGACGACGACCGGTCATGGAAGACCGATCACAATCTCAACCGGGCCTTCCCCGGCACCTATTGAGAAGGAGGGAGCCCCGGCGTCACGGCCGGGGCTCTCGTCTCATTCCGCCAGGAACTTCGCCAGTTCGCTCGCGAACAGCGCGGGCTGGTCGATCATGATGAAGTGATAGCTGCCCGGGATGGCAACCAGCTTCGCGCTCGATCCGGCATAGGCCGGCTTCCACATCGCCTTCGCCTCGGCTTCGCCCATGCCCGCCGCATAGAGCACGGTGAACGGCTTCGCGGCGATCTTTCCGATCGCGGGACGCATGTCGGTTACCATATCCTCGTACATCGCCGTCGCGACGACGCGCAGATCGGCGTGGCGCGACCAGTTGGCCACCTGGATCCGGCCTTCCGGCGTGATCGACATGTTGCCGCCCGGATCGCGCGTCACCGGCGTGTCCGCGGCAGCCCTGGCCTGCTCATGGCCGCCGGCGATCATGTCGCGCATCTGCGTCGCGCGCGGCTCGATCGCGGCGACATCGGCCGCGCCGAAGATGGTGCCGATGAACGGCATCGCGTCGACCACCATCAGCCGTCCGACATCGGCGGGATATTTCGCCGCCAGCATCATGCCGAGCAGGCCGCCCAGCGAATGGCCGACCACCGCCGCCCCCTGTGCCTTGTTCTCGCGGATATAGGCGTGGAGCTCCGCCAGCACGCCGTCGAGCAGGTCGGGCGTCAGGTTGTTGCGCGGATCGTCGCCGCCGAAGCCGTTGATCTGCACCAGATAGACGCGGTGCGTCTTCGCCAGCTCCGGCGCGACGCCATCCCACACCGCGCGCGGGCTGGACAGGCCAGGGATCAGGAACACCGGCTTGCCCGCGCCGATCGCCCGGATCGAGATATGGCCCATCTGAATCGTCTCGTCGCGAGAAGCAGCGGCGGTCGCTGCCGAAGCTGCGGGCGCGAGGGTGACCGAAGCGGCGGCCAGCGCGGCGGCGGCAAAAAGGGTACGAACGATCATTGGCCGGAATCCTTTGACGGGTTCATGAAGATATCCTCGATCGCCAGTTCGAACAGATCGGCGATGCGAAAAGCGAGCGGCAGCGAGGGGTCGTAACGCCCGGTCTCGATCGCGTTCACGCTCTGGCGCGAGACTTCGAGGCGTTCGGCAAGGTCCTGCTGGCTCCATGCGCGCTCGGCGCGGAGCACGCGCAGGCGGTTATTCACTTCCGCCTCCGGCCATCCGCTCGCGCAGCCCCATCCAGCATTGCGCGAGGCCCCATGCCGCGCACCACGCCGGAAAGCCCCAGAAGACCTGAACCGGCCCGATCACGTCGTTCATCTGGAGAAAGCCGAGCACGGTCGAAGCGGACAGCACCACGCCGATGCCGAACAGCATGGCGGTCACAATGCGCTGGCGGAGATATTCGTCGGTCTCCTCCGCGATGTAGAGACCGATGACGATGATTACGGCGATGATCGGCAAGGCCGGAAGCACCGAAAGCGCCGCGAGCGCGACTCCGGCCGGCTGAGTCGCCTTGATCAGCCAGCTGACCCCGAAAAGGACGATCACATAGGCCAGCATCACGGGCATGAAACGCTTCAGATAGCGTCTGGCGGCGGGGGATCGGGCCATGAATGTAAAGCTCCCTTTCGAATCAGTAAAGGGAGCTTTACGTTTCGATACCCATTGTGTCAATGACACTTTCCATAACGTAAAGCGTCATTGAAATCTCCATTTTGGCGGAAACATACAATCGCTTCTGTGTTATTACGCTAAAGTGAATGTTGCAGCTGCGAAACATCGGGGACGGCGGAATGAACATTCTTCAGCTGGCGCAATGTGCATTGGGCAAGCACAAGCGCGATCGCCATCACGTACGGCGTGACGATTTCGACTATCATTCGCGGTGCGTCGGCTGCGGCCAGCCGATGATTCGCGGCGCGACCGGCTGGCATCTCGCGAGCAAGGAAGAGGTTGCGGCAAAGACGCCGAAGCGGCCGGCTAAGCGGGCAAGCCCGCCACCATCTCCGCCGCCAGCAGGCTGAGCGTATCGTCGCGGGCCCCCATTACAACGATGCGGTCGCCCGGTTTCGCGGCGTCCACCAGATAGTTCGCAGCCGCAGCACGATCGGCGATATGGCGGGCATTACCGCCCACATCCGCGACGATATCCGCGCTGGTCACTTCGCGGTTCGTCGTGCCGCCATGATAGACCGGATCGGGTAGCACCAGCAGGTCGTCCGCGCCCAGTTGCGCCCGGAACATCTCGACCAGTTCGTGCCGCATCACCTTCAGCGGGCCATAGCCATGCGGCTGGAACATCACCAGCAACCGGCCGGAAAAGGCGTGCAGCGTATCCAGCGTCGCTGCGATCTTGTCCGGATTGTGCCCGAAATCGTCGATCACCGCGACACCGCCGCGCTCGCCGACCAGTTCGAACCGGCGCTTCAGCCCGGTAAAGCCTGCGATCGCCATCACGGCATCGGCTTCGCTAATGCCCGCCGCCAGCGCCGCGCCGATTGCCGCCAGCGCGTTGGAGACGTTGTGACGCCCCGGTACCGCCAGCCGCACCCGGGTCCGCGCGCCGCCGCGTACCAGATCGAACGCGATCGCATAGGGTTCGGGCGCCAGATTCTCCGCGCTCAGATCGGCCGGCGCGTCGATCGCGAAGGTCACCACCTTGCCCGCGCGGCCGGCCAGCGCCGCCGCTTCGGCGTCGCCCGCATTGATCACCGCCGTCTCGGCCTTGCCGACGAAATCGCCGAACAGCTCGCGCAATTCCTCCATCGACTTGTGGTCGAGGCTGACATTGTTGAGCACCGCCACGCGCGGCCGGTAGAGCGCGATCGATCCGTCGCTCTCGTCGACTTCGCTGACGAAGGCGTCGCCCTGCCCCACCAGCGCGCTAGCGAACGGCGCATCGGGCGACACGAAATTCTTCATCACCGCGCCGTTCATCACCGTCGGATCGCGCCCGCAGGCATGGAGAATCCAGCCGATCATCCCCGTCACGGTCGATTTGCCGCTGGTCCCCGCGACGCCGATCGACGTCCCCGCTTCGTTGAACAGGCTCGCCAGCAGCTCCGCCCGCGACAGCCGCGCCGCACCCACGCGCTCCGCCGCGATCATGTCCGGCACGGTCGCTTCGATCGCCGCCGATGCCACCACGATCTGGTCCGCCGAAGTGATCCCGCTCCCGTCCTGCGGGAACAGCGCCACGCCGCGCGTGCGCAGATCGTCGAACTTGGCAGGCAGCCGTCCAGAATCGAGGCTGCGGTCCGATCCCGCCACAGTCGCGCCCTGCCCCGCGAGGATCATCGACAAGGGCATCATGCCCGATCCGCCGATGCCGACGAAGAAGTAAGGTTTGCGGTGATCCATAGGCTCGCGCTATCGGCAATTCATTCGGAAGGGGCAAGCCTGCACCGTTCCTCGGGGTGAGTGGGAAAATGCGCATCGGAGTCGTCGCGCCGGCACGGACGGTCACCAGGGAAGCAGCGGCGCGCATGTCGGCCTTCATGGCGCTGACCTATCCCGGGCACGAGATCGTGTTTCACCCGCAATGCTTCCTCGAGGAAGGCCATTTCGCCGGGCCGGACAATGTCCGCGCCGCCGCCTTCCTCGAATTCGCCAACGATCCCGCCTTCGACGCGATCTGGTTCGCGCGCGGCGGCTATGGGTCGAACCGCATCCTCCATACGATCATGCCCCAGATCGGGCTGGCCGCGCGCAACAAGACCTATATCGGCTATTCGGATATGGGCTTCATGCTCGGCGCGCTCTACGCCCGCCGCATCGGCCGCCAGGCGCATGGCTCGATGTCGAGCAGCATGGGCCGCAACGACACCGGCGAGGATGCCGGCTGGGTGCTCGACTGGCTGATCGACGGCGGCAGGAAGGGTCTCGAACCCAGCCTGCTGACCGACAGGCGCCCCGCCGCCGCGTTCAACCTCTCGATCCTCGCCGCGCTGATCGGCACGCCGTGGCTGCCCGACCTGACCGATCACGTCCTGATGATCGAGGAAGTCGACGAGCCGCTCTATCGGATCGACCGGATGCTGTTCCAGATGGCGCACGCGACCCAGCTCAAGGGCGTCGCCGGCATCCGCCTCGGTCAGGTCACCGCGATCAAGGACAATGGCGAAGCCGAGGGCAATTACAATTTCGGCGAGACGCTGGAACAGATGATCACCCGCTGGTGCGGCGAGATGGGCGTCCCCTATCTCGGCCGCGCAGAGATCGGCCATGTCCGCCTGAACCGCGTGGTGCCGTTCGGGGTCGCCTGAGGCTTCGTCGGGTCTCTCTCACTTCGTCACCCCCGGAACAATTCGGCGTTTATCCCTTTCGAACAGGTAACCGTGCTCCGGCGAAGGCCGGAGCGCTGGCAACATCCTACTCTACCTCCAACGCTCCGGCCTTCGCCGGAGCACGAAAACGCCTGATTGATCGAAAGGGATATGCCCCGCACAAGTCCGGAGTCGCGCTCAATCCCAACGACAGAAGAAGCGCCCCCGCTCAAGGCCGGGGGCACAGTGAAAAGCGAATCTAGCCCGTCACCTTCGCATCGAACGCCGCCCGCGCCGCCTCGATCGCGTCAAGATTCCCCTCAGCCCAGGTCCATACCCCGCAAAAGGCCTCGCTCAGCGTGTTGCCCAGCGGAGTCAGGCGATATTCCACCTTGGGCGGCACGACCGGGTGGACGGTGCGGATCAACAGCCCGTCGCGCTCCATCTGGCGCAGCGTCTGGGTCAGCATCTTCTGGCTGATGCCGGGGACGCGCTTGCCGATCTGGGTGAAGCGCAGTTCGCCGCCCTGCTCCAGTTCCTCCAGCACCAGCATCGTCCATTTGTCGGCGACACGGCCGATCACATCGTTCACCAGCGCCTCGACGCGCGGATCGACGGGGATGGACGGATCATATCCGGATCGTGCGCTCATCAAACTCTCTTTTTGGTAAGTATAAATCTTTTGGGTGCCTACTTCCGATTCGAGAGTATAGGCATAGATGGAGCGCGGACCAACCCCTTGAAAGGACCGCGATCATGAACCCCACGGGCAACACCATCCTCATCACTGGCGGCGGATCGGGCATCGGCCGCGAACTGGCGCTGCGGTTCGCAGGCCTGGGCAACAAGGTGATCGTCGCCGGGCGTCGCGCCGCCGCGCTAGACGAAGTCGCCGCCGCCGCGCCGGGCATCGCCACCGCTCTGCTCGACATCGCCGATGGCGACGCGATCCCCGGATTCGCCGAACAGCTGATCCGCGACCATCCCGAACTGAACGTCGTGATCCACAATGCCGGGATCATGATCGCCGAGGATCTGGCCGGCGACTTCCTCGCCACCGCCGAAGCGAGCGTCGCCACCAATTTGCTCGGCCCGATCCGCCTGACTTCGGCGCTGCTGCCGCATCTGCGTACCCGCCGGAACGCCGCGATCGTCACCGTCTCGTCGGGCCTCGCCTTCGTGCCGCTGGCCGCCACGCCGACCTATTCGGCGACCAAGGCCGCGATCCACAGCTGGTCGCAATCGCTGCGGCACAGGCTCGCAGGCGATGGCATCGAAGTGATCGAGCTCGCCCCGCCGGGCGTCCAGACCGACCTGATGCCCGGTCATGCCGCCGACCCGAACATGATGCCGCTCGACGATTTCATGGACGAGACGATGGCGCTGTTCGCCACCCAACCGACCCCGGCCGAAATCTGCGTCGAGCGCGTCGGCATCCTGCGCAACGCCGAACGCGGCGGCCAGTTCGACCGGGTCTTCGCGATGCTCAACGGCGCGGCCTGAAATATCCCCGGGGCGGCTCACACTTTGTTTACCGCCGCCCCGGATATTCCGCCCCCGAAACGGCGGGAGCGATCGGCATGAAGGAAGTCCTGTTTCTGGGCGTCGCGGGTATTCTCGGGGTCGGCTTCTACATCCAGAACCCGTTCGGCGAGACCAATGTGTACAATCTTCCAGCGGAGGAGGTGTACAAGCGCCTCTCCGCGGTTCAGGTCGAACCGTCCGGCACTGGCCCTTATGGCCGTTTGGAAACCACCACTTCGGGCGTCCCGTCGAAATCGGTGACGTGGCACGCCAGCGGTTCGCATGCGAACTTCGAATGCACCGTCTTCATCGAGCCGCGTTCGGAAACCAAAACCGCACTCAACGCGACCTGTGGCGGCGCCAGCCCCAGCGACGGCGCCGCGGCAGGCATGGTCCGCACGATGCATCGCAAGGCAACGATCGAGCTGGTCGATTCGACGCTGGACGGCCGCCCCTACGATCCCGCGAAGGCCGAAGGCGCGAGCGCCTATGGCTGGCCGGCCGATCCGAACCCGCAGGACGGCTTCGTCGAAGCCTCCGGCAAGGCGATCGAAATGGAGCGCGACATGCAGCGGATGGTGCGCGAAGCGGAGAAGAACGGGCGCTAAGGCGCCGGCTTCGTCGGCCGCGAACCGCGCGATTTAACCCACCACGGCTCCCGCCCGGGTCTTCGCCTCGTTCAGCGTCTCGCACAGACCGGCGAACAACTGGCGCACATCCACCTTCTCGCCATCCTCGATCCGGCTGGAGATCATCGTCGCGGGGAAGCACAGCAAGCTGCTGCCCGGCCAGTTCAGCGCGGGGTCGCGGCCATGCTCGTCCTGCACCGTCACCCAGACGAAGCCGAGTTCCTGCGCCAGTGAATCGCCGAAGCCGACGCCCAGCGCCTGATACTGGCGGGTCTCGCCTTCGGTGATCCAGCCATTCGCCAATATCCGCTCGATCAGGTCGATCTTGCCCTCGACCGTCGCATAGCGGCCCTCGGGATTGTCGGGGAAATGCGCCTTCAGCCAGCCGCGCTGCGCCTCGAGATACTGGCTTTCCTCGGCTTCCAGAACCGTTCCCGACATGATCATTCTCCTTCCGGCGACACGATCTGGCTGGGAGATAGCTAAACCTTGCCTATATTGCAGGAGCGAAGGCATAAGCGCCGCTCTTCTCAATCCCAAGTCAGAAAGTCCGATCCCGTGTCCGAGATGTTCCGCATTACGCTGCCCGACGGTTCCGTCCGTGAGGTAGCCCCGGGGACTACCCCGGCGGACGTCGCGCTCGCGATCGCGCCGTCGCTGGCCAAGGCAGCCATCGCCGCGCGCGTCGATGGCGAACTGCGCGACATCGGCCGTCCGTTCGAAGGTGATTCCAGCCTCGCGCTCGTCACTTCGAAGGACGAGAAGGATGCGCTCGAACTCGCGCGCCACGATTATGCGCATATCCTGGCCGAAGCGGTGCAGAACCTCTTCCCGGGCACGCAGATCACCTTCGGTCCCTCGACCGACGACGGCTTCTATTACGACTTCGCGCCCAAGGATCGCCCCTTCACCGAGGAGGACCTGCCGGCGATCGAAGCGGAGATGCGCAAGATCATCGGCAAGAACGAGCCGCTGATCCGCGAGGTCTGGTCGCGCGCCGATCTGATCGCGCGCTGGACGGCGCAGGGCGAGAGCTTCAAGGCCGAATGGGCCGCCGAGCTTCCCGAGAATGAGGAACTGACCGTCTATCGCGCCGGCAAGGGCGAGAACGCTTGGCTCGACATGTGCCGCGGGCCCCACCTCGCCTCGACGGGCAAGGTCGATCCTAACGCGTTCAAGCTGACCCGCGTGTCGGGCGCCTATTGGCGCGGCGACCAGAAGAACGCGATGCTCAGCCGCATCTACGGCACCGGCTGGCTCAACAAGAAGCAGCTCGACGAGCATCTCCACCGGCTGGAAGAAGCCGCCAAGCGCGACCATCGCCGGCTGGGGCAGGACATGGACCTGTTCCACCTCCAGCAGGAAGCACACGGATCGGTCTTCTGGCACCCGAACGGCTATCTCATCTGGCGCGGGCTCGAAGCCTATATGCGCCGGGCGATCGATGCCGCCGGCTATAGCGAGGTGAAGACCCCGCAGGTGATGGACGCGCGCCAGTGGGAACAGTCCGGCCACTGGGGCAAGTATCGCGAGAACATGTTCGTCATCCCCGACGAAGTGCCCAACACCGAGGATGAGGGCCCGATCGTCTCCGACGATGCCGAGTGGATGGCGCTCAAGCCGATGAACTGCCCGGCGCACGTCCTGATCTTCCGTCAGGGGATCAAGTCGTACCGCGATCTGCCGCTGCGCCTGTACGAGAATGGCTGCTGCCATCGCAACGAGCCGCACGGCGCGCTGCACGGGCTGATGCGCGTCCGCCAGTTCACGCAGGACGACGCCCATATCTTCTGCCGCGAAGATCAGATCGTCGAGGAAGTGCAGGCCTTCTGCGCGCTCGCCGACCGGATCTACAAGGATTTCGGCTTCACCTATTCGATCAAGCTGGCGCTGCGCCCCGAGAAGCGCTTCGGCACCGAAGAGATGTGGGACAAGGCCGAAGCCGAACTGCGCGACGCCGTCGTCCGCGCCGGGCTCGCGACCGAGGAATATGGCTGGGAAGAGCTTCCGGGCGAAGGCGCCTTCTACGCGCCCAAGCTGGAATGGCACCTGACCGACGCGATCGGCCGCACCTGGCAGGTCGGCACGATCCAGTCGGACCGCGTGCTGCCGGAACGTCTCGACGCCACCTATGTCGGCGAAGATGGCGAGCGCCATCGCCCGGTGATGCTCCATCGCGCGATCTTCGGCTCGTACGAACGCTTCATCGGCATCCTGATCGAGCATTTCGCGGGCAAGCTGCCGGTGTGGCTCGCGCCCACCCAGGCGGTGGTTGCGACGATCGTCTCGGACGCCGACGATTATGCGAAGGAAGTCGCGGCCGCGCTGGTGAAGGCCGGCATCCGCGCCGATACCGACCTGCGCAACGAGAAGATCAACTACAAGGTGCGCGAGCATTCGGTGGCCAAGGTCCCGAACCTCGTCGTGGTGGGCAAGCGCGAAGCCGAGGAGCGCACCGTCGCGCTGCGGCAGCTTGGCAGCGATCGCCAGCAGTTCATCAAGCTCGACGAGCTGGTGGCGATGCTCGCCACCGACGCGACTCCGCCCGATCTGAAATGAGCGAGGGGAGCGCCGCAAGCGGACCGAACTGGCGCGGTTTCAATATCGCGGCGCTCCTCCTGCTGTTCGTTTGCGTCGCCGCGCTGATCGGCGACATGCTGGCGCTCGGCCAGACTTCGGCGCCGATGGTGGTGCTGGCGACGGGCTATGCGGCGGTCGCCGCATTGGTCGAGCGCAAGTGGCGCGACAAGGGCGTCGCGATGCTCGTCGTGTCGCCGCTCGTCTATATCGGGTTTCTGGTCGCCATCGAAACCTTGCGGAATCTCTGATCAGGGCGCGCGCCGGCCGTCTCCGGCGCGCGCCCATCCCGTCAGAACGAAGCGGAAAGCGAGAAGACCACGGTGCTGCCCGCGATCGACGATCCGTCCTTCGTCGACGAGAAGTTCGGCTGGATATAGGCCGAGTCCGCCGCGCTGATGCTGGTGTCGACATAGGAAACGCCCAGCGTCAGCGGCCCCACCGCGACATCGGCGCCCAGCGACCAGTCCGCATAATCGCCGGTCGGCGACAGGCTGGTGCCGTTCGGGCCGAGGCCCGGATTGCCCGACGATGCGCCGAGATGCGCCTTCAGCGTGACCGGCGTTCCGGGAATCGCCGCCGACACGTCGGTCCAGAGGTAGAGATTGTCCTCGCTCTGGCCCGCGCTCTGCGGCGTGTTCGAGAAATTGCCCAGCGCCTCCTGCTTGGGCGCATAGGCCGCGCCCGCAAGGACGCTGACCGGGCCCAGCGAACCGCTCACCTTGACATAGGGTTCGGCGAAATCGGTGGTGTCGAGGCCACCTGGATACATGTACCAGGTCAGGCCGACGTCGACGGCGATCCCACTGCCGATCTCGGTCTTGAAGCCGCCATAGATGTCGAGTTCCATGTTGGAGCCGCCAAAGGTGCCCCAGCCCGCGAGGTTCGAACCCCAGGTGCCGATGTAGAAGCCGCTCTCATGGCTGACGGTGAAGCCGGCCTGGACAGCCATTTCCTTGTCGGTCTGCGACACGCCGCGAAAGCGATAGTCGGAGACCAGCGCGGCGCTGCCCGATACGGTGACGGACGGAGCCGGTTCTTCTTCCTGAGCGAGGGCCGGCGTCGCCGCCATCAAGAGCAGCGCCGCGCTGGCAATACGAGTCATCATGGAAACATTCCCCTTTATGGAGTGAATGTTCCCGCCTGCGGGCCGATCGGTGCCGCCTCTTTTCGGGCGTACCGACGATCGGCCCGACTCACATAGGATGGATTTTCCGGCCTGTTTGTAACGAAGTATTGCTGCGCCCTGCTTGAAACTACGGCACTGCCGCACGACATTGAATCGTATCCGTCGCGCCACAGTGCGCGGGATTTTCGGCAGGTGACGCGGCCCGGGCTACCGGATCGCGCATTTCTGCGTTATCTGGCCGCCACGAATGTAAATTGCCACAGGAGCAAGTCTTATACGTCCTCCCATGACCCGGCGCCCGTTGGCGCCTCCGCCGATGAACGGTCCGCGCTTCAACGAATTCATCCAGTCTCCGAAGGTGCGGGTGATCGATCATGAAGGCGAGAATCTCGGCGTGATGTACACCCGCGAGGCGATCGAGCAGGCGGCCGAGCACGGCCTGGACCTGGTCGAGGTTTCGCCCAACGCGGATCCGCCCGTCGCGAAGTTCCTCGACGTCGGCAAGTTCAAGTACGAGGCCCAGAAAAAGGCCAACCTCGCCCGCAAGAGCCAGAAGACGCAGGAGATCAAGGAGATCAAGATGCGTCCGAACATCGACGATCATGACTATGATACGAAGATGAAGGCGATCCACAAATTCATCGGCGAAGGCGACAAGGTGAAGATCACCCTGCGCTTCCGCGGCCGCGAGCTTTCGCACGGCCAGCTCGGCATGGTGCTGCTCAAGCGCGTTCAGGACGACACGGTCGAGATTGCGAAGATCGAATCCTATCCGCGCATGGAAGGCCGTCAGATGCTGATGGTGATCTCGCCGAAGTAACCGGCGCGCACGCTGGCGAATCACGAAGGGCGGGGCCGATGGCTCCGCCCTTTGCATATGCTCACCCCGCCGGCGGCTCCCACAGCTCGATCGCATTGCCCTCGGGATCATGGATGCGCGCGAAGCTGCCGGTCTCCGGTGTGTTCCACTCCGGCTTGGTGATGATATCGATTCCCGCCGCGTTCAGCTGCTCCAGCAGGCTGTCGAGATCGCTCACCCGGAAATTGATCATGAACTGCTTGTCGGCCGCGAAATAGTCGGTGGTTTCCTTGAACGGCGCGAACACCATCGGGCCGCCGCCCGCCTTCCAGAACCATTCGTCGGGCTCGCCTTCGCCGGTCGAGTTGCAGCCCGCGCCGATGCCCAAATGCTCGCGATACCAGCTGCTCAGCCCGTCGGGATCCTTCGCACGGAAGAACAGGCCACCCATTCCAAGCACTGGCATCGCGTCTCTCCCTATGCGGCCTGGGCGACGCTCCCGTCACCCGATGCGGCTTCGAGCAATCGCCGTTCGATCGTCTTGAGCCGCGAGGCCGAATCAATCTTATCGCCGATCAGGTCGGTCAGGTAGAAGGTATCGACCGCGCGCTCGCCATAGGTGGCGACATGCGCGGAATGGATCGTGACCTTCGACTGGAACAGTGCGTGCGCCAGTGTGTAGAGCAGCGCCGGCCGATCGCGGGCATTGACTTCGACCACGGTGAAGCGGTTCGACGCCTTGTTGTCGATCAGCACATTGGGCTCGATCGTGAAGGCATCGGCGCGCAGCCGGGGCAGCGGGCGGGACTTGAGCCGGTCCGACAATTTGGAGCGATTGGCCAGCGCATCGGCGATCGCGTCCTTGATCCGGGTCAGCTTCACATCCTCGTCGAACGGCCGGCCGAGCGGGTCCTGTACGAGGAAATTGTCGAGCGCCATGCCATCGCGCGTCGTGTGGATACGCGCGTCGATGATGTTGCCGCCGGCGACATGGATAGCCCCGGCGATGCGGTAGAACAGACCGGGATGGTCGGAAGCATAGACCGTCACCAGCGTCGCGCCACGCTCGGGATAGACCTGCGCCTCGATCGACAGCTGCGAGCTGCCCGCCGCATCGACCAGCCGCGCATTGCGCTCCAGCACGTCGAGGGGTTCGGCGATCCAGTACGGCTCGGTCAGCCGCTTCTTCAGCGCGGCCATGCGCGGCTCGTCCCAGCCGAGCATCTCGGCCAGCGCCGCCTGCTTGGCCGCGACGCGCTCACCGCGCCCCTTCTGCTTGTGGCCCAGCCGCAGCACTTCCTCGGCGGAGTCGTACAGGTTGGCGAGCAGCTGGCGCTTCCAGCTGTTCCACACCCCCGGCCCCACCGCACGGATATCGACCACGGTCAGCAGCAGCAGCAGGCGCAAACGCTCCGGACTCTGCACCACCTCGGCGAAATCGAGCACCGTCTTGAAGTCGGACAAGTCGCGCTTGAACGCAGTGGCGGACATCAGCAGGTGGTTGCGCACCAGCCAGGCCACGGTCTCGGTCTCCGCTGCGCTCAGCCCCAGCCGCGGACACAGGCGCATCGCCACCTGCGCGCCGAGCACGCTATGGTCGCCACCGCGTCCCTTGGCGATGTCGTGGAGCAGCACCGCCGCGAACAGCACGCGCCGCGACACGACCTGCGCGAAGATGCCGGTCGAAAGCGGATGATCCTCCTTGAGATCGCCCTTCTCGATCTGGTTGAGCAGCCCGATCGCGCGGATCGAATGCTCGTCCACCGTATAATGGTGGTACATGTCGAACTGCATCTGCGCGACGACACGGCCGAAGTCCGGCACGAAGCGCCCGAACACCCCCGCCTCGTTCATCCAGCGCAGCACCGTCTCCGGATCGCGCGGCGAGGTCAGCACATCGAGGAACAGCGCGTTGGCACGCGGATCGCTCCGGACATCGTCCACCAGCTTCGCGTCGCGCGCCGCGGCCCGCGCGGCGATGGGATGGATTTCCAGCCCGTGCAGGTCGGCCAGCTGGTACAGCTCGATCAGCCGCACCGGATCTTCCTGGAAGAAGCTTTCGCGCGGGATCGTCAGCCGCCCCCGCTCCAGCGAAAAGCCATGCAGCTTGCGCGGGCTTCGGAACAGCGTCGGCAAGCCGAAGCGGCGTCCGCGCGCCGCGAACTTCTCGTCCAGATGCGCCAGGAAGACCCCGCTCAGGTCGCCCACCGTCTTCGCCTGAAGGAAGTAGAAGTGCATGAAGCGCTCGACCTTCGACTTCCCCGGCCGATCCGAATAGCGCATCCGCTCGGCGATCTCGCGCTGCAGGTCGAAGGTCAGCCGGTCCTCGGCACGGCCGGCGATCGCATGGAGATGGCATCGCACCGCCCACAGGAAATTCTCGGCGCGATAGAACTGGCGATATTCCAGCTTCGTCAGCAGCCCGGCTTCGACCAGTTCGGCGGTCTCGCGGACATTATAGGCGTATTTGCCGATCCAGAAGAGCGCGTGCAGATCGCGCAGGCCGCCCTTGCCTTCCTTGATATTGGGTTCGACGACATAGCGGCTGTCGCCCATCTTCTTGTGCCGCGCATCGCGCTCGGCGAGCTTCTGGGCGATGAAGGTGCGAGCGGTATCGGCCTGAACCTCCGCCTTGAAGCGCGCCGCGGCCTCGTCATACAGGCTCATGTCGCCCCAGACATAGCGCGCCTCGAGCAGCGCGGTGCACACCGTCACGTCCGCCTTGGCCTGCCGCACCATCTCGTCGAGCGAGCGCGACGAATGGCCCACCTTCAGCTGCATGTCCCACAGCGAATAGAGCATCGATTCGATCACCTGCTCGCACCAGCCGGTGACCTTCCACGGGGTGAGGAAGCCGATATCGATGTCCGAATGCGGCGCCATCTCGCCGCGCCCATATCCGCCGACCGCAATCAGCACCATGCGCTCGGACGTCGTCGGATTGGGATTGCGGTGCAGCCGATCGACGGTGAAGTCCCACAGCAGCCGCAACAGCTGATCGGTCAGAAAGGCTCCCGCCGCCGCGCATTCCAGCCCGCGTGAGGGATGCTCCAGCAGCCGCCGGTCGATCTCCGCCCAGCCCGCGGTGAGTGCGCCCTTGAGCAGCTTGGCCCCGGCCTGCCGCAGCGCCGCGCCGTCTTTCGCTTCGAGGGTCGACAGCGCATCCGCCAGCACGCGCCGGTCGATGATGGCACGGCGATTGGGAACGGAATCGAAGCGCGACATGGGGTGGAGATAGGCGAGCCGCGCAAGCGGCGCCACTTCATTATCCCTCTCCCCGCCTTCGCGGGAGAGGCAGCAAGACTTGGTCCGCGTTCTTCACGCGGGCCTAGTGGCAGCGGTGAGGGTCTTCTTCTTTTGTCGCAGCTGAAGGCAGAAGAACCCAACCCTCTCCCACGAAGATGGGAGAGGGCCAGGAAGTGGGATCACCCCGCCTTCGCCACGCCCACCAGCGCGGGCCGCAGCAGGCGGTCCTTGATCATATAGCCCGACTGGATTTCCTGCACGATCGTGCCCGGTGCCTTGTCCGACGGCACTTCCATCATCGCCTGATGACGATTGGGGTCGAGCGCTTCGCCCAGCGCTTCGATCTTGGTGATGCCGTGGCGGCCGAACACCGAATCGAGTTCGCGGCCCGTGGCCTCGAGACCGACGACCAGACCCTTGAGCTTCTCGTCCTCGCGCAGTTCGGCGGGAATCGCCGCCAGCGCACGGCCGAGATTGTCGGCGACCGACAGGATATCGCGCGCGAAATGGGTCGCGGCATAGGTGCGCGCGTCGGCGGCTTCCTTCTCGAAACGCCGGCGGACATTCTGCGTCTCGGCCTGCGCATACATCAGCGCCGCCTTGGCTTCGGCCAGTTCGGCCTCCAGCTCGGCCGCGCGGTCGTGCTCGGCCACTTCGGGAGCAGCCTCGGCGGTTTCCTCGCGCAGCGTCTCCGCTTCGTTCGCTTCCGCAGTATCCATCTTCGTGTCTTTCGTCATATCGCTTCGTTACTATTACCTGAGAAGGCGCGCCATCGTCGCCGCTGTGAAATCCACCATGGGCACGACGCGCGCATAGTTCAACCGCGTGGGGCCGATCACGCCCACCACGCCGACCACGCGTCCGTCCAGCGCCCGCACCGGCTTCGCGATCACCGACGAACCGGACAACGCGAAAAGCTTGTTTTCCGATCCGATGAAAATCCGGGTCGCCTCGCCTTCGCGTGCGCTGTCGAGCAGGCGGGCGATCTCCTCCTTGCCTTCCAGTTCGTCAAGCAATTGCCGCACGCGATCCAGATCTTCCACCGCGCCGGAATCGATCAGCTGCGCCTGTCCGCGCACGATCAGCACCGGGCGATTGCCGCTGTCCTCGCTCCATACCGCCAGCCCGCGCTCGACCAGAGCCCGCGCCGCGCCGTCCAGCGCCGCGCGCTCCTCGCCGATCTCGCGCTCGATCCGCGCCCGCGCCTCGCTCAGCGTCGTGCCCGAAAGCGTCGCGCTCAGATAATTGGCCGCCTGTTGCAGCGAGGAAGAATCCATGCCCCCGGGCAGATCGACCACCCGGTTCTCGACCGATCCGTCGTCGCCAACCAGCACCGCCAGCGCGCGGTCGCCGCCCAGCGGGACGAAACCGAACTGGCGCAACACCGGCTCGCGCTTGGGCACCAACACCATGCCCGCACAGGCCGACAGCCCGGAAAGCGCCGCCGCGGTATTGGCCAATGCTTCCTCTACGGGCCCGCCCAGCTCCGCCCGCGCCTCGATCGCCGCACGCTCCTCGACCGACGGCTCGTTGGCCTGCATCATCCCGTCGACGAACAGGCGCAGCCCGATATCGGTCGGCATCCGCCCCGCGCTGGTATGCGGCGCGGCGAGCAGGCCCAGCTCCTCCAGATCCTGCATCACGTTGCGGATCGACGCGGGCGAGAGGTTCAGCCCCGAAATCTTCGAGATCGTCCGCGATCCCACCGGTGCGCCATTGTCGAGATAGGATTCGACCAGAATCCGGAACACGTCCCGCGCGCGGTCGGTCAGTTCATGGATCGGCGGCGAGATCATCGCCCTCATCTAGGCGCGCGAGTCACCCCCCGCAACGCCTCACGGCCGCTCGCCGATCAGCGCCTCCAGCGCGGGGATGTCGTCGGTCGCGCTGCCCAGCGCGTCGGCCATCGCGCGGTTCTTCTCGCCGACGCAGCCATAATAGAAATAGAGCGACTGGCTGTCACCGATCGCGCGGGTCCAGCGGATGTCGACGCTGGGCATGTCGGTCACCGCCTGCTCGCAACCCTTCTCGCCATGCGAATAGCGCCGCTCGCCGCTCTCGGGCCGATACGGCTGGAGCCGCCCCGCGAACGCCTGATATTCGGCCGGAGTCAGTTTGAACGCCCGCTCCCCGGCCACCGCGGTGAAGTTCTTGCCGGTGAAGACGCCGCTGCCGTCCGGACGCAGGGTGATCGAATAGACCGGGCAGCGGCCGAAGCACGGGCCCGTCTCATAGGTGATCGAGTCGCTCTCGATCGGGATCGGCCGCCCGCCGTCCGTCCGCGCACATCCTGCCAGAGCCAGTGCAGCAACACTCACGATCATCCACCGCATCGTTCTTCTCCAACGGCTCGCCCGCCGACACTGGCGCGTTGGAGCCGTAACGTCTAGGTGCCCGGTCAAACCTTGCAGGAGACTGACTAAGATGCGCCCATCCGGCCGCGCCCCCGACGAAATGCGCACGATCACCATTGAACCCAACTTCACCCGCCATGCGGAAGGTTCGGTTCTGATCGGCTTCGGCGATACCAAGGTGCTGGTGACGGCGTCGATCGAAGAGCGGATTCCGCCCTGGCTGCGCGGCAAGGGCGAAGGCTGGGTCACCGCAGAATATGGCATGCTTCCCCGCGCCACCCACACCCGCGGCAGCCGTGAAGCGGCCAAGGGCAAGCAATCGGGCCGCACCCAGGAAATCCAGCGCCTGATCGGCCGCTCGCTCCGCGCCGTCACCGATCTCAAGCTGCTCGGCGAACGCCAGATCACCCTCGATTGCGACGTGATCCAGGCCGATGGCGGCACCCGCACCGCGTCGATCTCGGGCGCGTGGGTCGCGCTGCGTATCGCCACCAACAAGCTGCTCGCTTCGGGCCAGCTCGCGCAGGACCCGATCATCCAGCAGGTCGCCGCGGTCTCGTGCGGCATCTACAAGGGAACTCCGGTGCTCGACCTCGATTATGATGAGGACTCGAACGCCGAAACCGACGGCAATTTCGTCCTGCTCGCCGATGGCAAGATCGCCGAGGCACAGGCAACCGCCGAAGGCGCATGCTATGACGAGGAAGAGCTGCTCCGGCTGCTCCGCCTCGCCCGCATCGGCGCAAAGGACATTTTCGCGGCTCAATTGAAGGCAGTTGGATGATCGACGAAAGCGACCAGGAAAATACCGCTCCGCGCCAGGCGATCCGCAAGCTTGCTCCCGGCAAGCTGGTGATTGCCAGTCACAATCCCGGCAAGGTGCGCGAAATCCGCGCTCTGCTCGGGCCGTTCGGGATCGAGCCGGTTTCGGCCGCCGATCTCGACCTGCCCGAACCGGAGGAGACCGGTACGACCTTCGTCGCGAATGCCGAACTCAAGGCGTTGCAGGCCGCCGACCTTTCCGGCCTGCCCGCTTTGGCCGACGATAGCGGCCTGTGCGTCGAGGCGCTGGGCGACGAACCCGGCATTTTTTCCGCGCGCTGGGCCGGCGAATCCAAGGATTTCCGTGTTGCGATGCAGCGCGTCGAAGACCGCCTCGCCGCGCTGCCTCCCGAGACGTCGCGCGACGCGCATTTCGTCTGCGCGCTCGCCCTGGCATGGCCCGACGGACATATCGAATGGTTCGAAGGCCGGGTCGACGGTACCCTTGTCTGGCCCCCGCGCGGCGAGCATGGTTTCGGTTACGACCCGATGTTCCTGCCTTTGGAACGCGGCGAAACCTTCGGCGAAATGGATCCGGCGGCCAAGCACGCGATCAGCCACCGTGCCCATGCCTTCCGTCAACTCGTCGACGCGGTGCTCTGAATCCGCAATCGTTCTTTAGGAACGTTTAACCGTAAGTTTCGGGGAACAGGTTCGATTCCAGTATGTTATCACGGCTATAACATCAGAACCTGACGCTATGGTTCGAACGGGGGTCGCATGGGTTCACTTCGCCAATTCGCCACGATGATCGACCATATCCATCTGGCAAGCACAACGGCGGATCCGGAGGGCTCGCTGTCCGGCGGGGCGGATCGGGTTCCCGGTGAAGCGCCGTCCCTGACGCCATCGGCCGCCGCGCCGTTGCCCCTCGCCGAAGCGGCCGGAATCAAACTCTCCGATATCGCGGCCGAATTGCGGCACAAGCCACTGCCAGGCGCGCACGACAGACTCTTCGCAGTCGCAACAGTTTCGCCTGAGGAATAATTCGCATTCGGTTCGAATGAGGGCTTTTCCCGCAGCCCCACCTACAGTAGCCCTGTACCCGCGTTCGTCGTGACTCCGGCACTTTGCGGATTCTGGCGTTCTAAACGGGCTAAACGGGGAGGCTATAGATGAGCCAGCAATTCCTAGGCGAAGTTCGCCTGTTTCCGTACAATTTCGCACCAAAGACCTGGGCCTATTGCGCGGGTCAGATTTTGTCGATCCAGCAGAATGCCGCTTTGTTCTCGCTGCTGGGGACGACCTATGGCGGCAACGGCACCACCACCTTCGCGCTTCCCGACCTGCGTGGCCGTGCGATCAACCATGCCGGCCAGCTTCCCGGCGGCAGCTTCTACACGCAGGGACAGGTCGCGGGAACGGAGACTGTCACGCTGCTCCAGACGCAGATACCGCAGCATAACCATACGTGGACCGGAACCTCGGACGCAGCCGACGTGCCGCCTCCGACCGGCAATCATTTCGGCGGTGGCCGCGCGGCTCAGATGCCCGCGGCGCTCTATGGCCAGCCCAACTCTCTCGTTCCGCTGGCGCCGACCACCATCGGCATCACCGGTGGATCGCAGCCGCACGCCAATATGCAGCCCTATCTGGTGCTCGCCTATTGCATCGCGCTCCAGGGCATTTTCCCCTCGCGCAACTGAGCCCGGCTCCGGAAACCGCATTACAAGGATCAGACGATGAGCAATCCTTATCTTGGAGAACTCCGCCCCTTCGCCGGCAATTTCGCGCCGCGCGGCTGGGCATTTTGCGCCGGGCAGTTGATGTCCATCGCACAGAATAATGCGCTGTTTGCGCTGCTGGGCACCACCTATGGCGGCGACGGCATCACCACCTTCGGCCTTCCCGACCTTCGCGGGCGTGTCGCGCTCAGCCAGGGTCAGGGCCCCGGCCTCACCAATCGCACCCTGGGCGAGAAGGCGGGAACCGAGACCGTCACGCTGACGATCAATTCGATGCCGGCCCATACGCATACCGCGGTCGCGAGCGCCGCCGAGGTGACGTCGCCGGCGGTTAGCAACATGGTCCCGGCCGCACCGAAGAATGGCGGCAAGTTCTACCTCCCGACCAACGTCGGCACCCAGAATGCGGTTCAGCTCGACCCGACCACGATCGGTTCCGCCGGGGGAAGCCAGCCGCACGACAACATCATGCCCATCCTCGCGATCGATTACATCATCGCGCTGGAAGGCATTTTCCCGTCCCAGAACTAAGCGCCCAGGGGGAGACGACAAATGTCAGAACCATTTATTGCTGAGATCCGCGCTTTCGGGTTCAACTTCGCACCCCGAGGCTGGATGATGTGCAACGGGCAGCTACTGGCCATCGCGCAGAATACGGCGCTCTTTTCGCTGCTGGGCACCACCTATGGCGGCAACGGCCAGACCAACTTCGCGCTTCCCGATCTGCGTGGCCGATCGATGATCAGCGCAGGCGGCGGACAGGGTCCCGGGCTCAGCCCCTATTCGCTCGGCGAACAGATCGGCACCGAGACCGTGACGCTGATCAGCACCGAAATGCCCGCGCATAACCATACCGCCAATGCCGCGATCGACACGACCGGCAACGCGAATATGGTCACCGTGCCGACCGCAGGGGTCCAGCTGACTCGCTATGCGCCCGCATCGGGCATCGGCGCGGCATGGAATACGCCCCCGATCACCAATCCGGTGCTGCTGAATCCGCAGATGGTCCAGCCAGCCGGCGGCGGGCAGCCCCACAGCAACCAGCAGCCCTATCTCACGCTGATCTATTGCATCGCCGTCGAAGGTATCTTCCCGGCACGCAACTGACAGCTGGATCGAACGATCACGCGATTGCGCCTCGCCGGCCCGTCCGGCGGGGCGTTTTTTTGCCTCCGGATCGCCGACGGGCCGGCGATCAGTTGAAGACGATCTGATATTCGAACGTGCCATCCGGGCGCGGCCCCAACGGGGAGATGGCGAGCTCCATCGTACCCAGCACGGCATGGTGCAGCGTCACGAGGCCGGAATTGAAATAGAGATCGGTGCGGCGGCCCTGCAGCAGCAGCGAGAAGGGCTGGCCATCGGCTCCCTCGATCGCGCGCCGGGACGGCCGGGCCTCCACGAGCGTCAGCACCTCGTCATAGCCGTGTGCCGTTGCCTCGAAGACGGTGCCGACATGCGGCGCGAAGGTGGTCAGTTCGAACTTGACGGTCATCAATGGCCTTTCACGCACTCGTCCCGTCCCCTGTCCACCTCAAAACATCAGGCGACGCAAGCCACCGATCGCGCATGAAGAAATGCGCCCGGCGCGAACCGGGCGCATTCCTGTTGCTGTGAGAGGGCGCGCGACTCAGTCGTTATTCTGACGCGGGGCTTCCTGCGGATATTCGGCCCGGTTCTCCTTCGGCGCATTGCGGCTGCCGCTGGCGGATGCGCCGTCCGAAGCCTTCTCCTGCTGCTTGGCGGCATCCTTCACGTCGCCCTTGCCCATCGCCGAGACGAGCACGTCGCCCGAACCCGAGAAGTTGGAAGCCGGCAGCGTCGCGATCCGGTCGCCCGCGGTCATGCGGACCTGCTCGATCCAGCCGCGCGAATTGGTGCGGACGCTCTGGACGGTGCCGATCACCCGGCCCTTCGCATCGGTGACGTCCATGCCCGGTGTCACGTCGAAGCTGCCCGCGCCGCTGGCCGCCGAGGTCCCGGCAAGCGCCAGCCCGCCGACCGAGCCGCTGCCGTTCGCCGATCCCGAACCGCTGGCCGAGCCCGAAGCCGAACCCGCAAGGCCATTCACCCGGCCGGTCGCGTTGCCGACCGCATTCCCGGCACGGTCGCGGGCATTGCCGACGGTGGTGCGGGTACGGTCGACCGCGTTGCCACCTGCCTGACGAACCGTGCCGACGGTCGAGCGGACATCGTCGGTGCCGATCAGGTCCGCCGAAGCGCTGCCGTTTGCCGAGACGTTGCCATTGGCGCGGCCCGAAGCATTGGTCGGACGGCCCAGCGCGTTGGTGCTGTTGTCGACGGTGGAGGTGATCGCGGTCGTGGTGCCGGCATCGGCGCTCGCCTTGCCCTTCTTGCGATCGACGCGCGGCGTGGCGCGCGTGCTGTTGGTCACATCGCCGGTCGTGCGGGTGGTGCTGCGCAGCGTGTCGAACGTACCGTCCATACGGCCGCCCAGCGTGCCGCCGAGGCCGCCGCCAAGCGATCCGCCCAGGCCGCCACCCAGTCCGCCGCCGCCGCTGCCGCCGAGAATCTGCGCCGATGCCGGAGCCGAAGCGAAAGCGAGTGCCGCGGCGGTTGCGAAAAGCAGAGTCTTCATGGTCCTACCCTTTCCGAATATTCGGGCGCGCCGCTGTTTCGGTGCGCTCAATTCGAAAACGGGGGCCGGTCCGGATTTAATCCCGGCGGCCGGAAATTATTTTCGCGGGGTGCGGCAATCGCCGCAAATCAACCCCTTACCGAAGGATTTGTCCGGTCCGCGCGGCCCCAGATCCCGCGCCTCGCCATCGAGCTGGCGGATCGCCGGGCCGTAGCGGCCGAGATCGGGCGCGCCATAATAGGCCGATAGCCGGGCAGCCACGAGCGGCGCAGCGAAGCTGGTGCCGCGCACCGCGACGGGGCGCCCATTCGCGTCCAGCGTCATCATGTCCGCGCCCGGTGCGGCATAATCGAGGTGGCTGGCGCGTCCGGCTTCGATCAGGGCGCGGTTGCGTCCATCGACGCCGGTTACGGCGATCACGCCGGGATAGGATGCGGGAAAGGAAGGCGGGGCGGCCGGGCCGTCATTGCCCACCGCCGCGACGATGATCACGCCCTTCGCCTGCGCCGCCGCGATCGTCCGCGCGAGCAGCGGGTTGGACGGCCCGACCAGGCTGATCGTCACGATCGGCACCCGCTGCGTCACCATCCAGCCGAGCGCGCGGGCGATCGCCGTCGCATTGCCGCCCGCCGGATCGCGGCCATAGACATCGGCGACGAACAATCCCGCGCCGGGCGCGCCGCCGCGAATACCCGATCCGCCCGCGATCAGCGCTGCGATTCCGGTGCCATGATTGTTCGCCACCGGCGCACCGGCGGCGAAACCGCTCTGCGTCACCCGGCCGGTGACCGCGCCGTCATTCACGCCGCCGTCGATGATCCCGATCCGCCCGCCGGACTGAGGCAAGACCGGTGGCGCGGGCGGAGGAAGCGCCGATGCCGTCCCGGCCTCTCCGCTCGCGAAATGCAGCGGGTCCGCCGAAACCTCGCGCCCGCCCGCCGCCTTGCGCATCACGCGCAACGCACGATCGACCGACATGCCGCGCGGGGCAGCGAAGCGCGCATAGCCGATCTCGAGCCCCTCGATGGTCGATCGCTCGATCAGCCGGAACCCTGCGCGCCCGGCGGCGGCGATCGCGGCATCGTCGGGATCACTCATCACCACTTCGCCCGCGCGCACGGCATTGCCCTGCCGGTCGAGCTCGATCCGGTCCGGATTGCGACGAACCAGATCGCGCAACCGGTCGATCCGGTCCTGCGCCAGCCCGGCCACACTCTGCGCGACGCGATCGACCAGCGGAACCTCAGGCAGGCTCACGCGGGGCAGCCCGCCCGGCAGCGAGGGCAGCGGCACGACCTGCGCCATCGCCACGGGCGTTGCGAGCAAAGCGGCGAGCGCGATCCATCGTCCGGCCTTCATCAGCAACATCCTAGACCCCGTGGAAAAACCTGTCATGCATCCGGATTAAACGGACGGGCACGCTCGTTTCATCCATCGAAGGCTCAGGAGACGCGGACAAGGTGGCGTTCGAGGACGAGATGATGGCGCTGTTGCCGCGATTGCGGCGGTTCGCCCATTCGCTCGCCCGCAACCCGGCCGATGCCGACGATCTGTGCCAGGCCGCCGTGGAACGCGCGCTCAAATCGCGCGGCCAGTGGCAGCCGGGAACGCGACTGGATAGCTGGATGTACCGGATCATGAGGAACCACTGGATCGACACCGCCCGCGCCCGAACGCGCTATGGCGAGACATTCGTCGATGCCGAAGCCGGCGAAAGCATCGGTGATCGCGGCGATGTGGCGATCGAAGCGCATGTCGAGCTCGGCAATGTCGGCCGCGCGATGGCGATGCTGCCGCCCGAACAGCGCGAAGCCGTCGCGCTCGTGCTGGTCGAAGGCTTTGCGTACAAGGAAGCCGCCGAGATTCTCGAAATACCGATGGGCACCCTCACTTCGCGCCTCGTGCGCGGGCGCGAGGCGCTGATGGCGAAGCTGGGAGAAGCGGCATGACGATCGATGCCGAAACGCTGATGGCCTATGCCGATGGCGAGCTCGACATGATCTCGGCGAAGCGCGTGGAGAAGGCGATCGCCGCCGATCCCGCATTGGCCGTACAGGTCGAGAAGCACCGCCAATTGCGCGCGATGCTGAAAGGCGCGTTCGATCCGATCGCAGCCGGGCCGGTGCCCAACCAGCTCGAAGCGATGATCCGCGAGTCCGCAAAGGTCACCCCGATCGAAACGGCGAAGAAGCCGGCGATCGCGACGCACTGGTGGCGCAACGCGGGCGCGATCGCCGCCGCGCTGGTCGTCGGCGTCATGATCGGCCAGATGGTCCGGCCCGGCAGCGAGACCGCAGCGAACGGATCGTCGGTAATGGCCAGCGGCACGGTGGCCAAGGCGCTCGAAGGACAGCTCGCAGCCACTCAGGGGGATGCGCCGGTGCGGATGCTGGTCAGCTTCCGCAATGCCGACAAGCAATATTGCCGCGCGTTCGAAACCGAAGCGCAGACCGGCATCGCCTGCCGCGAAGCCGAAGGCTGGCAGGTCCGCCTGCTCCGTTCGGACGGCGCAGCGCAAAGGAGCGAATTCCGTCAGGCGGGATCGCTCGATATCATCGCCGAAGCGCAGGAGCTTGCGGTCGGCGAGCCACTCGACGCCGCAGGCGAAGCCGCCGCGAAGGCGAAGGGCTGGCGCACACAATAGTGGAACATATTTTCCATATTGACTGAATTGGAGAATATATGTTCATGACGGCATGACCATTTCACCAACGCTCGCCGCCATGATTTCCGCCGCCCATGCCGCCGGCGAAGGCCTGCTCGCGGATCAGGCGCGCATCTCGTCGCTGACGATCCAGAACAAGGCCGGCGTTGCCGACATGTTCAGCGAAGCCGATCTGCGCGCCGAAGCCACGGTGAAGGACGCGCTGGCTGCGTTCGCGCCGGAATTCGGCTTCCTCGGCGAAGAGGGCGGATTGCAGGCCGGCAGCGATCCCGATCATGTGTGGATCGTCGATCCGCTGGACGGCACGACCAATTTCCTAACCGGATCGCCGCTGTTCGCAGTCAACATCGCATTGACGCGCAAGGGCCATGTCATCGCGGGCGTCACGCACGTGCCGTGCCTGCGCGAAACCTTCCGGGCCGAAGAGGGCCAGGGCGCATTCCTCAATGATCAGCCTATCCGCATCTCGAGCCGCGCAACGCTGGGCGAATCGGTGCTCGGCGTCGGCATCCCCTTCGCGACCAAGCCAGGCCATGCCCAGTTCCGCGCCGAAATGGCGCGGCTGACCGAACATGTTACCGGCATCCGCCGCCTGGGCGCGGGCGCGATCGACATGGCGTGGGTCGCCTGCGGCCGCCACGACGCCTATTGGGAACAGAGCGTCAGTGCCTGGGACATGGCCGCCGGCGCGGTGATCGTCCGCGAAGCCGGCGGCGTCGTGACCGGCACCGACGGCGGCCCGCTCGACCTGATGGCGGGCACGGTGCTGGCCAGCACCCCGGTGCTGCACGCGCAGCTGATCGAAGCGCTGCGCCCCGCCAGTTGAGGCCTAGACCTCGACCCAGCGCCCCTCGCGCGAAGACGTGCGGATACTCTCCGCCACCCGCTCGACGTTCAGCGCCTCGCGGAAATCCTTCGCTGCATTCGGAAGGCCCAGCGCCGCTTCGATCGCGGCCTTGGCTTCGATCGTCTTGAGGTCGTTATACCCGATCTGATGGCCAGATGCGGGGCAGAAGGCGCCGTAATCGCCATGTTCCAGCCCGGCCATGATCGTGGTGAAGCCTTCGCGCCCGCGCGTGCCGCCGCGATAGAGCTGCAGCTCGTTGAACCGCTCCTGCGTGAAGACGATCGAGCCCCTGGTCCCGCTAACTTCGAACCCCAGCCCCATCTTGCGCCCGGTCGCGATCCAGCTCGCCGACAGCGTGCCCCGTGCGCCATTCTCGAAACGCACCAGCGCGTCGGCCTGATCGTCGATCGGCACTTCGCGCGGCGCACCGCTCGCATCGCGTCGCACCGGATGCGCGGTGTGGAGCTGGCCCGAAACCGCGCGTACTTCGCCCACCAGATGCCGCGCCAGCGCGATGATATGGCTGCCGATGTCCGCCAGCGCCCCGCCCGCCTGCGCCGCTTCGCACCGCCAGTTGAAGGGCGCATCGGGCGAAGCCATGAAATCCTCGGCATGGATACCGCGAAACGCGGTCACTTCGCCGATCTCGCCGTCGGCAATGATCTCTCGCGCAAGGCCGATCATCGGATTGTAGAGATAGGTGAAGCCCACCGCCGTGGGCAACCTCGCCGCTTCCGCCGCCAGCGTCATCGCTTCGGCTTCGGCAAGTGTCGCCGCCAGCGGCTTCTCGCAATAGACCGGCTTGCCCGCCGCGATCGCCGCCAGCGCGATCGGCGCGTGGAGGATGTTGGGCGTGGTGATCGCGACCAGCCCGATCGCGGGATCGTTCACCGCCGCGCGCCAGTCCCCGGTCGAGCGCGCGAAGCCGAGGCTCGCCGCCGCCTTCGCCGCCGTCTCTTCATCGCGATCGGCAAGCACTTCCAGCACCGGCTCGACCGGCAAGTCGAAGGTCCGCGCCGCCGCCGCGAACGCCATCGCGTGCGCCCGGCCCATGAACCCGCTGCCGATCAGCGCGATGCGAAGCGGCGGCTTGGTCACTCGCCCGCGCCTTCCGCCCGCGCAGCGATCTCGCGGTAACGCGCACGCAGCTGGTCGAGCGTCTTGCGCTTCACCGGCACGCCGTCACGCAACTTATACCAGGTGTTCTGGCTGATCCGGTAGGTGTCGAACAGGCCCGCCGCGGTCGCCAGCGGCAGCCGCGCGCGCATCGCCTGAAACTCCTCCGGGGGGATCGAAACCATCTCGAAGCGCATCATTCCTCCGGTCCGTAATAGGCGCCGCCCCGCTCCACGCGGGTCCGTCGCGCCAGTTCCTTTCTGTCGATCGCGGCCTTCCAGCTCTGACGGCCATTGACCAGATCGGCGGCACGAATAGTGATCGGGTCCCACACAGAACCACCCATCACGTTGCGCACGCTCATCTCCACCTTCGGATCGGCGCCGAAGGTGAAGTCGAGCACGCCGAAATTGTGGCTGCCTACCCAAGGCGCGCGCAGCCGAACCTCAGGGTCCTGATCGATGAATTTCGGGCTGAGCATCTGCGCCAGCCCCGAACTGACCAGATCGTAGAAGTCATAGCCGCCCCTGTCCGACCAGGGCACGCAATTGGCCTCGCCCATATGGACGTCGCCCGAAATGCCGATGCAGCCCGCGATGCGATTGTCGCGGATGAAGTCGAGCAGCTCGTTGCGCTCGTCCAGATACATCGCCCAGCTGTCACCGCCACTCTCCGCGCGCGACCAGCCCGTGCCCGACGCCAGCACCTTGAACGTCGCCCGGCTGGCCTTCAGCTCGCGCTTCAGCCACGCCTTTTGCGCCGCGCCGAGCATCGTCTTGTTCGGGCCGTTCGGGGCCTTGGGCGGGTCGCGATAATAGCGGCCGTCGAGCATGAAGACATCGACCGGGCCAAAGCTGTGGCGGCAGAAGATGCCCGGCGTGTCGGGCGTGCCGGCGGACGGATTGGCCCACCAGCGCTTGAACATCGCCAGCGTCATCGGCTTGACCGGATTGGTCCCGTCGGAGTCATTGTGGCCAAAGTCATGATCGTCCCACAGCGCCAGCTGCGGCACCGAACGGAACAGCGGCTGGATGCTCGCGACGTTGCGCTGGCGGCCGTAGAGCTCGGTGAAGGCAACGGGCTGGTCGCTGTCGGCATAGATATTGTCGCCCAGCCACAGGAACAGGTCGGGTTCCGCCGCGGTGATCGCGTCGAACACCGGCTGCACCGCATCGAGCTGAACCCGCGCGCACGAGCCGAAGGCGATGCGGATCGGGCGCGGCTTGTCCGGCGCGGTGCGCGTGCGGAACGGCAGCGGCTGGTTGCGGTCGTCGATCCCGTCGGCCTTGATGCGGTAATAATAGGCGGTGTCTGGCTTCAGGCCGGTCACTTCGATCCGCGTGACATGATCCTCCTCCGCCCCGGCGGGCACCGCGGCGGTCGTCTTCGCGTCGCTGAACGCGCGGTCGGTCGCATATTCCACGGCGACGCCGAACGATCCGCTGGCGCGGCTCCACACGGTGAAGCTGCCGGGCGTGGTGGCGCCGATCATCGGCCCCTGCAGCAGCCGGGGATAGCCCGGCGCGGCGGCGAACAGCCGGCGCGGGAACGCAAGAATGGGAAGCGCGGCGAGGGCGCGCAGCAGCGAACGTCTTTTCATGCCTGTCCTCTTTAGTCGCGGAGCTTGGTGCGCCAGAGTGTCGACGCCAGCAGCGTCGCTATCACCGAAGAACCGATCCAGAACCAGATCACCGGCCCGAAATCATAGGTGCGCACGCCATCGACCACGGTCATACCACTGTTGATCAGCGCGCCCGACACCTGCTCCTGGATCGCCGCGCCGACATAGCTGAACACCCCGACCAGCCCCAGCGCCGCCCCCGCCACCCGCTTCGGACAGATATCGATCGCGAACAGCCCGCCGAGCGAGGTGACGAGGCCGGTCATGCCGAGCCCGAACAGGACGATGCCGATGGTGGTGCTGGTGGTATCGCCGGGGCCGAAGAAGAAGATCAGCAGCCCGGCCAGTTCGATCAGCCCGAACAGCAAATTCACCGGCGGACGGCGCGCGCCGAAGAACTTGTCCGACACGAAACCGAAGGTCAGCGCGCCGACCACGCCCGCCACGGTGCTGATCGTCAGCATCGTGCCGGCGGCGGGCAGCGAATAGCCGCGCACTTCCTGCAGATACAGGATGCCCCAGCTGTTGATCGCGTAGCGGGTGACATAGGTCGCCGCACTTGACAGCGCGAGGATCCAGATCGCCGGGATCTTCAGGATCGAAAGCTGGGTGGCGAACACCCCGCGCTGCGCCGCGGCTTCGGGCGGCGTACCGTAATGATCGTTCTTCCAGTCGGCGACGGTCGGCAGGCCCATCGTGCGCGGCCGATCGGCCATCGCATAATAGACGCCGATCGCCGCAAGGATCGTGGCGATTCCCGGTCCCCAGAAGCCCCAATGCCAACCGCCCCACGCCACCAGCGCGGCGACCCCGGAAAAGGTCAGCCCCTCGCCGATCGAATGCGCGGTGGACCAGATGCCGTAATAGCGCCCGCGCTCCTTGTTCGAGAACCAGCTGGCCAGCGCCACCACGCACGACGGCGCGCCATAGCTCTGGAACCAGCCGTTCAGGCCCCACAGCAGCACCGTCGCCCAGAACACGGTCGAGAAGCCGATCAGGATGTTGCAGATCGCCGACAGCGCCAGCCCGATCGCGAAGAAGCGCTTCACATTGCTGTGATCGGCGACGAAGCCGTTGATCAGCTTGCCCGCGGCATAGGTGTAGAACAGCGCCGAACCGATCATGCCGAGTTCGAGCGGGGTGAAGATGCCCCCGTCGATCAGCGGCTTCTTCACCACGTTGATCGCCAGCCGGCAGGTATAGGAGATCGCATAGCCCGCGGTGATCGCCAGGAGGATCTGCATCCGGTAACGCCGGAAGACGCTGTCGGTGTCGATATCGTCCCGGACAGGCTGATCGGGGCCGGTGGCAAAGGCGCGCAGCATGGTTCCTCTCCCCGGGCCGGCTTGCTGCCGGCCTCTCGCGAACTTTGTATTCTACTTTTTCATGGAATGAAAGATATGTTTCATTCTATCGGCGGACGATCCAGTCGTGCGCTGGGTCGTTGCGGAATACCCAGTTGCGCCGGGGGCCGGCCATGACGTTCAGGTAATAAAGGTCGTAGCCGTGCGGCGCGCCGACCGGGTGATAGCCGCGCGGCACCATCACGCAGTCGCCATCCTCGACCGCCATCGTCTCGTCGATGTCGCGCTCGTCGGTATAGACGCGCTGGAACGCGAAGCCCTGTGGCGGCGAGAGGCGGTGGTAATAGGTTTCCTCGAGGAAGGTCTCCTCGGGGAACGCATCGCGGTCATGCTTGTGCGGGGGATAGCTCGACCAGTGGCCGCCCGGCGTGATGACTTCCACCACCAGCAAACTCTCGGCTTCGTCGGTGTCGGACAGGATGTTGCGGACATGGCGGGTATTGGTCCCCTGCCCGCGAACTTCGACTGCGTCCGAACGGATCACGCGCGGCTTGCCCCCGCCGGTGCCCGGTGCGGTGCAGACCGCGACTTCGGCATTGCGCTCGGCACGGATCGCGTAGGACGTGCCGGCGGGCAGATAGACCGACGTCGCCGCGCCATCGAACACGCTGTCGCGCACGCCCAGCCCGTCGAAGCTCTCGCCCGCCGCGTCCACCGCGATCCGCCCGGTCAGGACGACGAGGCACGCTTCGCGCCCGACCTCCAGCCCGGCATAGGCCTCGCCCGCCGCCAGGTTCAGCACGCGGAACCCGACATAGGTCCAGCCCGCGCTTTCGGGCGTCACTTCCAGCACGGTGCCGTCGGCGTCGGGGGCGTGCGAGCGAACCAGCAGCGACATCAGGCCAGTTCCACCTGCTTCGCCAGCCGCTTGAGCGTATCGAGCCCGAGCTGGCTGTAGTCGCGCGGATTGGCGACCGCCGGGTCCTGCTCGGCTTCGATCACGATCCAGCCCGAATAGTCCATGTCGGCCAGCGCACGCATGAAGGGGGCATAGTCGTAATCGCCATCGCCGGGCGCGGTGAACATGCCGCCGACCACGCCGTTGAGGAAACTCGTCCCGTTGGCGAGGAACTCGTCATATTTCGCGGTGCGCACATCCTTGCAATGCACATGCGCCACGCGCTCGGGCCGCGCCTTGATCACGTCGATGGGCTCGATCCCGCCGAACAGCGCATGGCCCGTATCCAGCACCAGCCCGACATGATCCTGCGTCGCATCGAAAAAGCGCTCCAGCTCGTCCTTGGTCTCGACCACCGTGCCCAGATGATGGTGATAGGCGAAGCGCATGCCCCTATCGTTGATGTATCGCGCGACGGTATTCAGCCGCTCGCCGAACTGCTTCCAGTCGCCCGGCACCAGCACCGGATGCTGATCCAGCCGGCTGCCATAGCGATCGCAATGCACCGCGTTGCTGGTCTCGGCGAGGATGAATACCGATGAGTCCATATAGTCGAGCAAAGCGAGGTGACGGCCCAGCGCCTCGATCTCGGCATCGGCATCGCGCACCAGCAGGTTCGACGAATACCAGCCGCCGACGATGTCGAGGCCATAGCCCGCCATGATCGGCGCCAGCGTCTCGGGATCGCGCGGGAATTTATTGCCCAGCTCGACACCGTCGAACCCGATTTCCTTCACGTCGGTCAGCAGCTGATCGAGCGTGGTGTCGCCGCCCAGCTCCTTCATATCGTCGTTGCACCAGGCAATCGGGCTCACGCCCCAGCGGATGCTCATTCACTCTCTCCGGTCAGCTTGTTTTCATAGACGGCGCGCGCGGCGCGGACTTCGGCGCGGTCCGAGACTTCGGGTACCGCGACGTCCCACCAATGGCCGCCGGCTTGCGTGGTGATCATCGGATCGGTGTCGATCACGATGACATAGCTTTTATCCGATGCCGCCGCGCGGGCGAGCGCCGCATCCAGCCCGGCGATGCCGTCGATCTTCTCGGCGGTCGCGCCAAGGCTGCGGGCGTGCCCGGCAAAGTCGATATCGGGCAATGTCTCGTGCGCGCTGTCGGCCAGCAGATTGTTGAACGGCCGCCCGCCGGTGCCCTGTTGCAGCCGGTTGATGCAGCCATATCCGCGATTGTCGAGCAGGACGATCGTGATCTTCAGCCCGAGCATCACCGACGTGGCAAGCTCGGAATTGAGCATCAGATAGCTGCCGTCACCGACCATGACGTACACGTCGCGCGCCGGATCGGCCATTTTCACGCCGAGCCCGCCGGCGACCTCATAGCCCATGCACGAGAAGCCGTATTCGACATGATAGCCGCCCGGCCGGTGCGACCGCCACAGCTTGTGCAATTCGCCCGGCAGGCCGCCCGCGGCGCACACGACCGTCGCGTCGTCGCTCGCCTGACGCCACACCGCGCCGATCACCTGCGCGTCCGACGGCAGCGCGTTGCCGGGCGCGGTCGCGGCGTCCCACGCCTTGTTCCATTCGGCGACCGCTGCGTCGTTCGCGTCGCGCCAGCCCTGCGGCACTTGCCACCCGTCGAGCGATCCGCGCAACGCGGTCAGCGTCGCGCGGGCATCGCCCAGCACCGGCTCGGCGGCCTGCTTGGCGAGGTCGTGCACCGCGACGTTGAGCTGGAACAGCCGCCGTCCGGCGAACAGGGTCCGCGATCCGGTGGTGAAGTCCTGCAGCCGCGTGCCGACGCCGATCACCAGATCGGCGTTTTCGGCCGCACGGTTAGCGGCGCTGGTGCCGGTCACGCCGATGCTGCCCAGCGCCTGCGGATGATCCCATGCCAGCGAACCCTTGCCCGCCTGCGTCTCGGCGACGGGAATGCCGGTCTCGGCGGCAAGGTCGGCCAGTACGGCTTCGGCCTGCGAGTACAGCACCCCGCCCCCGGCGACGATCAGCGGCGCCTTTGCGGCGCGGATCGCGGCGACCAGCGATGCCAGTTCGCCTTCGTCGGCCCGCACCCGGCGTTGCCGCCACGTCTTCGGCGCGAAGAAGCTCTCGGGATAGTCGTACGCCTCGGCCTGTACGTCCTGGCACAGGCACAAAGTCACCGGCCCGCACAGGGCCGGATCGGTCAGCACCGCCATTGCGCGCGGCAGGGCGTCGAGGATCTGCTCGGGCCGCGTGATCCGGTCGAAATAGCGCGAGACCGGGCGGAAACAGTCGTTCGCCGAAACGGTCGCGTCGGCGAAGTCCTCGATCTGCTGGAGCACCGGATCGGGACGGCGGCTGGCATAGACGTCGCCCGGCAGGAACAGCGCCGGCAGCCGGTTGACGTGCGCCAGCGCCGCGGCGGTCACCATATTGGTCGCGCCCGGCCCGATCGACGTGGTGCAGGCCATCGCCCGCTGCCGCCGCGACGCCTTGGCGAACGCGATCGCGGCGTGCGCCATGCCCTGCTCGTTATGTGCGCGATAGGTCGGCAGCGTATTGCCCATGCCGGCCAGCGCCTCGCCCATCCCCGCGACATTGCCGTGGCCGAAGATCGCCCAGACGCCCGCGAAATAGGGCACGACCTGCCCGTCGATCTCCACCGACTGCGCCGCCATCCACCGGCTCAGCGCCTGCGCCATCGTCAGCCGCAACTGCTTGCTTCCCATGATCACGCCGCCTGCCGCGATCGGCGCGCGGCGCGCCATGCATCGGCCAGCACCCGCAGATTCTCGCTCAATGCGTCCACCGCGCCCTCGTCGTCGATCGCGCCCGAAAGCCAGCGCGCGGCGACATCGTGGAAGATCGTCCGGCCCACCGCAAACCCCTTCACCAGCGGGAAGGGCGCAGCCGCCGCGATCCCCGCCAGCAATTCGTCGCGCGGCGCGGAAAGGCCCAGCAGTACGATCCCCCGGCAATGCGGATCCCGCGCCCGGATCGACGCTTCGATCGCGGTCCAGGCCGCTCCATCCTCACTCGGCTCCAGCTTCCACCAATCCGGATAGACACCCAGATCGTAGATATGGTCGATCACCCGCGACACCGTGTCGCTGGTCACCGGGCCATGCTTCGACGCGATGATCTCCAGCAGGAATTCGTGCCTTGTCGCGCGGCAGGCGTCGAACAGGCGGCGGATCTGGGTATCCTGCTCGGCCTTCATCTCCGCGCTGTCGTCGGGATGGTAGAAGACGAGGCACTTCACGACATGGTCGAGCGGCCAGTCGCGCAGGGTCATGCCGACATCGGGCGACCCTTCAAACCGGATCGGGCGCGAGCCGGGAAACTCGATCGGGCGGCCGATCCAGTAGGGCAGCTCCGCCGCCTTCTCCAGCGCCCGCGCGCCGAACCGGCCGTCGAGCAACATGCCATAGCGCGGATCGCGCTTCGCCAGCCGGTCGACCGCCGCCAGTGCCAGTCCCTTGAAATGCGCGACCTGTTCGGCGTCACCAGTACCCAGATCGGCGATCAGATCGTCGAACTGGCTGCGATGATCGATCGCCAGCACGGTCAGTTCTTCATGCACGGCGTGCCGGTTGGTCGACCAGTGGAGCTGCTCCAGCGCGTCGCTGTCGCGCAGGCGGAACGGCCAGTCGTTGCGCGCGAGGAAGGCCTGCAGCTCCTCCCACGACGCCATCGCCGGCGCGCAACCGTGGCGCGACACGACGATCGCCCCGCAGGCATTGCCGAAGTCGCAGCAACGCTCGATCGGCAGCCCCTTCAGCCAGCCGCGCAGGAAGCCCGCCATGAACGCGTCGCCCGCGCCCAGCACGTTGAACACTTCGATCGGGAAGCCGCGCCCGACGATCCCGTCGTCGAGATCGTCCGGCACCGCGCCGGGCAGCGCTACGCAGCCCGCGGCGCCCCGCTTGCACACGAGCAGCGCGTCGCTCCCGGCACGGATCGCGCGCAGCGCCGCGACCGTATCGGTCGTGCCGCCCAGGATATGCACTTCCTCCTCGGTGCCGACGATCAGATCGCACAAGGGCAGGATTTTCTGCAGCTCGCGCGTCACGTCGGCGCTGGCGACGAACCGGTCCTCGCCATTGGCCTTTTGCGCGAGGCCCCACAGCACCGGGCGGTAATCGATGTCGAACACCACACGCCCGCCCTGCGCCTTCATCTGCTCGGCGGCCTTCAGGCTCGCGGCATAGACTCCGGGCTGCGACAGATGCGTACCGTTGATCAGCAGCGCGTCGCCGCGCGCGATGAAGGCCGGATCGATATCGTCGGCGACCAGCGCCATGTCCGCGCAATTCTCGCGGTAGAAGATCAGCGGGAAGGTGTCGGGATCGCGGATGCCCAGGATCACCAGCGCGGTCAGCCGGTCGGGATCGTCGATCACGCCCGTCGTCTCGACGCCCTCGCGCTGCAATTCCTCGCGGATGAAGCGGCCCATATGATCGCCGCCAACACGGGTCACAAGGCCCGAATTCAGCCCTAGCCGGGACAGGCCGATCACGGTGTTGGTGGGGCTGCCGCCGATATATTTGGCGAAGCTGCCCATATCCTCGAGCCGCCCGCCGATCTGCTCGCCATACAGGTCCACACCCGCACGCCCGAGAGCGATCAGGTCCAGCCGGCGCGCATCGCCATTTCCGTGATTGCCTTGCGCCATATGCCTTTCAGACCGCCCTCTCGCTGGTCTGTAACGCTTATTCCAAGATCATTTCATTTGCAATACACGTTTCAATATTTTCAGCGGATGGAATTATCGTTTCGCGCGTTTCGCCTTGGGCGCGGCCTGGCGGCTGGCTTCGAACGCGAAGTTGATGACCAGCGCCTGCGCGAGACACATCGAGGCCGAGAGCGAGCGGAATTTGTGGACCTCGGATTCGCGCACCTGCAGCACGCAGGTCGCGGGCTTGGCGATCGGGCTGACCAGGCTGTCGCTGAGCGCCAGCACCTTGCCCCCGCGCGCCGACACCGCCTCGACGATGCCGACGGTCTCCTCCGAATAGGGCTGATAGCTGACCGCGATCAGCAGATCGGCCGGCCCCATCGCCCCCACCTGCTGCATCGCGAGGCCGCCGACGCCATCGACGAACACGGTGCGCTTGCCCGCCTGAAGCAGCGAATAGACGAGGTAAGACGCGACCGGGAACGAGCGGCGAAAGCCGACGACATGCACCACGTCCGCCGCGGCGATCGCATCGACCGCAGCCTTCATGTCCGCACCGCTCACCGTCTGGAGCAGGCCCTGCAACGCCAGCGCATTGCCCTCGACGAATTCGGCGAGCAGGTCCGCCGGATCGGCCCCGGTCGCGTTGGTCGTCTCGTCGAGCTGACGGACGCGTTCGGAATAGCCGAGCGCGGCATTGTTGCTGAGCAGCCCGTCGCGGAACAGCTTCTGCATCTGGCTCGCGCCTTCGAAGCCGAAGCTCTTGGCGAAGCGCACGATGGCCGACGGCTGCACCCCGCAACGCGACGCGATCACCGCCAGCGTTTCCAGCGCAATGTCATTGGGTTCGTCGAGGATATAGCGGCCGATCTGCTGAAGCCGCTTGCTCAGCGATTCATAGCGCCGCACGATCTCGGCACGGAGTTGCTCGGCGGTAACGGGAGGCGTCGAACCCTCGGACATGTCGGCGATTTTCCTCTCCGGTTGCAAAAACGGGAATATCTGTTCGAAAAATGGAACGCAACTATCGCACGTTCCATTTCAATGCGCTAAGAACATTATTTCCACGACACGTTGTCGTGAAATCAACGTTTCATGAGAGGAAGAGATGCACGACATCGCCCTGATCGGCGCCGGACGGATCGGCAAGATTCACGCCGCCAATATCGCCGCCAATCCCCGGCTGCGGCTTTCCCGCGTCGTCGATCCGTTCGCCGATGCCGCCGCCGCGCTCGCTGCCGAACATGGCGCGACCGTGTCGAGCGTCGAAGAAGCGCTGGCCGATCCGGCGATCCGCGGCGTGGTGGTCGCCAGCTCGACCGACACGCATCTCGATTACAGCCTCGCCGCCGCCGAAGCCGGCAAGGCCGTGTTCTGCGAAAAGCCGCTCGATCAGGATCTGGCCCGCGCGAGCAAGGCCGCCGAGCGGCTCGAAGCGATCGGCGCGAAGCTGTTCCTCGCGTTCAACCGCCGCTTCGATCCCAATTTCGCGTCGCTTCAGGCGCGGCTGGCAGGCGGCGAAGTCGGCACGCTCGAGACGCTGCACATCATCAGCCACGATCCGTCCCCGCCCCCGATCGAATACGTCAGAGTCTCGGGCGGGATCTTCAAGGATATGGTGATCCACGATTTCGACATGGCCCGCTGGCTGCTCGGCGAGGAAGTGACCGAAGTCTTCGCATCGAGCTCGGTGCTGATCGATCCCGCGATCGGCGAGGCCGGCGACGCCGACACCGCCAAGACGATCCTGCGCACCGCGTCGGGCCGGCTGTGCGTCATCTCGTCGAGCCGTCGCAGCGGCTATGGCTACGACCAGCGGATCGAAGCCTTTGGATCGAAGGGCATGATCCGCGCGCAGAATCAGCTCGAAAGCACGGTCGAGACCTGGGGTGAGAATGGCAGCGCGGGCGACAAGCTGCAGAACTTCTTCCTCGATCGCTACGCCGTCGCCTATGCCCGCGAAGCCGCGCACTTCGCCGATGTGATCGACGGCAAGGCTGCGCCGCTGATCGGCTATACCGACGGCGTCCGCGCACTGGCGCTGGCTGAAGCCGCTGCGAAATCGGCGGCGAGCGGGGAATTGGTCCGGCTCTAATTCAGGTTCAAAATCCTCCCCCTCCGGGGGAGGATTTGGAGCCGAACGTCAGCGCCCCTGCGAATCCACTTCGAACACTTCCGGCCGGCCGCGCGACAGCGGCTCCCATCCCGCCGCGAGCGCGGCTTCGATGCAGTTCTTCACGATCGCGTCGTTCACCTGTTGCCGCCGCAGCTGCGACGATCCCGCCGCCACGCCCTTGGGCACCGGAAACTGCATCAGCGCCTCGCGCTTGCCCTCGCTGTGGCGCACGCCGATCGCCATGCCCTGCCAGCCGGTGTTGCACCATTGCGGCTCGCGATCGAGCCACCAGTCGAACGCCTCGCCGCCCACCATGATGGTGCCGCTGAGATCCCGTGTCGTCTTTGCCATGCCCGCGCGATACGCCGTTCCCCGCAAAAGAAAAGGAGCCGGATCTTGCGATCCGGCTCCCTGAGGGGACAAGGTTGCGGAATGGCCCCTCAATAGCTGCCTCAATAATTGAGGGTGAGGCCCAGCCGCATCGAGCGGCCGTACTTCTCGGCCTCGCGAAAGCGGGAGGCGTTGGCGAAGTAGTAATAGTCCTGCGCGTCGGTCAGGTTGGTGCCTTCGACGAACACTTCGGCGAACTTGGTGAAGCGATAGCCGATGCGGGCGTCGACCGTGGTGATCGATCCGAAATAGCCATCCGACAGACCCGTCACGTCTGCGGTGCTCAGGCCGCCATCGGTGTCGAGATAGGCCGAGCGGTACGACACGGCGACGCGCGCCGAGATGCCGTATTTCTCGTAATAGATCTGACCGCTGGCGATCGTATTCGCCTGACCGACCAGAGGCGTTTCGATCGTGCGGCCCGGCACCTTCAGGTCCGACGTGCTGAGCGTCAGATTGGCGTTGATGCCGAACCCGTCGAGCGGCGACGGCAGGAAGGTCAGCGGCTTCTGGATGGCGAACTCGACGCCGGTCAGAGATCCTTCGTCGCCATTGCCGAACGAGCTGACCGTCGCGTTGGTCAGCGCCACGCCGCCGAACGTGCCGGTCTGGTTGAGCGCCGTCGTCGCGAAGATCGGGTTCTTGATGTTCTTGTAGAACACCGCGACCGAAATCCCGCCTTCGCTGGGGAAGTAATATTCGAGGCTGGCGTCGAGGTTGAACGAACGCTGCGCCTTCAGGTTCGGATTACCCTGGCTCACCGTGTTCGATCCGGTATCGACCGTAACCGTCGGCGCGAGGTTGACGAAGGGCGGACGCCCGATCGCGGTGGTGATCGCCGCGCGACCCTGAAGCTGCGGGCTGAACTCGTACTTCACGTTCACGCCCGGGAACCAGTCGGTATATTCGTAGCTGCCGAAGGAGTCGAAGCCGCTGTTCAGCGTGGTAACGCCGGCGCGATAGATGATGGCCTTGGTGTCGCCCTTGGTGTGTTCGACGCGGACGCCGGGGATGATCGTCAGCCCGCCGGTCTTGATCGTCGCCATCACATAGCCGGCCGTGACCGTCTCGTTGACTTCATAGTCCGAGGTCTTGGACTGCGAAATCTGGTCATTGGCGTTGACCGTGAACTGCGCGGTGTTGCCGGCATTGGCGAAGACGAACGCCTGCGCCGAAGCGAAGTCGATCGTCGGGCCGAAGGTGTAGCGGCCGTCGAAGGTGGTCGCGGTGCTCGGCCCCAGATCGCTGGCGATCGTGCGGGTGCCCGCGGTAGCCGACACCGCGCTCAGCGTGCGGCCGGTCTGGTCCTGGAACCGCTCGCGACGGAGATATTTACCGCCCAGCTTGATCGCGCTGCCTTCGCCCAGCCCGTTGAGCGGGATCGAATAATCGACGCGGAACTGGTTCAGATCCTCACCGGCAAGACGCGAGACCTGCTTATAGTTGTTCAGGCGATAGCTGGCCGGGTTCAGACCGGCCGCATTGACCGTCAGCGAGCCCAGCGGATCGTCGCTGCTGGTGGTGAAGGTGCCGCCGATGCCGCTGGCGCGATACTCGACTTCGTCGCGGATCGGATCGGTCTTCTTCGACTTGGCGTGCGTGCCTTCGATCGTCAGCGTGCCGCCCAGCACGTCGAATTCGCCGCCCAGCGAATAGGTGGTGGTCTTGGTGATTTCCTGACGGCTGCGCAGCAGGCGGCGGCCGGTGGTCGATGCGATCGTGCCGCCGTCTGCGGTCAGGCCGGTATAGCCCGCCGCGCTGGTCGGGAAGAAGAAGCGGAAGCGGTTGCGCGTCTCCTTGTCGCCGAACTCAGAATACATGAAGCGCGCATAGACGCTCACCGCATCCGACGGACGCCAGTCGAAATTGACGACTGCGCCCTTGCGGGTGCGGATGGCGGGATCATAGATGCGCTGGTCGATTTCGGCCGGCAGATCGTTGCCGCCGATCAGCTGGCGGCTCGAGGACAGCACGTCCTCCGAATAGGACGGACGAGTCGAATAATTGCCCGCGACGACGAGACCGAACTGACGATCGGGTCCGAAAGTGCCGCCGATCGACGCATCGCCTTCATAGGCCTTGCGATCGGTGTCCTGATAGAGGCCCAGCACACCGCGCGCGCCCATGAAGAACTTCTTCTTGTCGAATGCCGAGACGGTGTCGATGTCGACCTGACCCGCGATCGCGTTCGCGTCGAGATCGGGGGTCAGCGTCTTGATGACGGTGACCGCGCCGATCAGGCCCGAGGGAATGTCGTCGAGCTTGACGTTACGGTTCTCCGGCTCGGGCGCCGATGCGGTCTGGCCGTTGAGCGTCACGTTGGCGAGGTTCGGCTCGATGCCGCGGATGATGAGGTAGCGGCCTTCTCCCTTGTCGGTCGCGACCGACACGCCCGGCGCGCGGCGCACGGCTTCGGCGACGTTCTGGTCGGGCAGCTTGCCCACGTCGTTCGCCGAAATGACTTCGGCCGTCGTGTCCGACTTGCGCTTGCTTTCGAGCGACGCCTTGTCCGAGGCCCGCTGGCCCGTGACGGTGATCGTATTGGCTTCTTCCTCGCCCTGCGCATCCTGCGCCAGTGCGGGGCTTGCGAGCGCCAGCACCAGTGCGCCTGCGCTCACACCCATCAACGTCCGGGTCATACCGCGGCCAGCTGAAACGGCTCTCATCCCTCATCCTCCCCAATCGCCGGGCGCAGAATCCTGCCCCGATCTAGCAACCTCCGGGACATTACGAACAGAAATTCCAAAATGCAATAGAAATAGAATTTATCTTGCAAACGGAAACGGCACGACTGTTTCAATTCTGCCACACCGGCGGGTGCCGGAAACCAAAGCGGCGCGCGATCCGAAGACCGCGCGCCGCCACCCCCGGGAAGGGATCGGGTGTATTTACTGCCGGCGTTCGAGCTTCAGCGCGTCGGCAATGACGCTCCACGGCACCAGCTTGAAATTCTGATGCTCGGGCGGCGAGACGTTGCGGCCGTCCTGCGCGACCATCATCCCGCTGGAGAATTCGCCGCCGGCCGACATGCTGGTGACTTCCAGACCGTCGGTTTCGGAGATGCCGTCGATTCCCTTCGCGGCATTCGCACCGACGAAGAAGCTGCCGACATAGTCGTTATTCCCCTCGCGGCGGAACACGGCATAACTGTCATTGCCCTGGCTCGACACGATCAGATAGCCGCGCTTCGCATCAAGGCGGTACAGGCCGATGCCTTCCATATCGTCCTTCAGCGCGGGGTTGTCCTTCACCGCCGCCAGCATCGTGCGCGCCGGGCCGCCCCTGGGCTCCGCGCCCTGCCGCCAGATGCCGACATCTTCCTCGCCGACATAGAGCATGCCGGTATCGTCATCGGCGACGCAGCCTTCGACCTGGGTGGCGAAGGGAAGATCGCGCATCAGCTTGACGCGGACCTTGCCCGCAGGCGTGGCGATCAGCTCCCACTGGCGCATCTTGCCGTCGCCCTGATTGACGAAGACATAGGTCTTCCCGCTGCGCGCGCTGCGATACATGCACAGGCCATAGGGATCGTCGAACCCGGTCGGCTGGATCCCGTCCGCCACATTGGTCAGCATCCGCGTCGCCGGATCGAGCGTGTAGATCGAGATGCCCTTGGTCGTGCGGTTGCTCGACGTGACGAGCGTCACCGGCTTGCCGCCCAGTTTGAAGCCTTCGCGCAGATCGACATTGTTCATCCGGCCATCGGGCAGGAACTGCAGCTCCTTGCCCGACAGATCATAGACATAGAGGCCAGACTGTTTCTGGGTGGCGATGATGACGCTGCGCGAGGGATCGTTGCGATCGATCCAGATCGCGGGATCGTCGGCCGCATCGCCGCCGGTTTCGACCGGCGCGGTCTCGACCGTCGCACGGACCATCGGGAACACCTTGGGCGCGGCCGGGGCCGGACGCGCGGGAATGTTCGCGGCCGCCAGCAGGGCCTGCCACGACACCAGCTTGAAGTTGGTCGTGTCCGGCGAATTGTCGTCATCCGCGACGATCAGCAGCCCTGCCGGATAGGCCGGCGTCGCCAGCGGCACGGCAGTCAGGCTGCCCGCATCGGTCACGGCGTCGATCGCGCCCGAACCCGGCCCGATCGCGACCGAACCGAGATAGGCGAAATCATTCTCCGGATCGTAGATATTCAACCGGCTGGCCGACGCGTCCGACACCACCAGCCGCCCATCGGGACCCACCGCGACGCCCTTGGCCTCTTCGGTGATATGGCCCAGCCGGACGATGTCGACGATTTCGGGCACGATCTCGGCTTCGGGTTCGATCGCCAGCCGCCACACGCCGACGATTTCCTGCGAGATATAGACCGACCCGCGATCGTCGCCGGCGCAATATCCGGTCTCAGACCCCAGCGCCATGCGGCGCGCCAGCCGCGCATCCATTCCGCCTGAAGCATTGGCCGAGAGCGACCATTGCTCGATCGCCCCGGCATCGCCGAGCAGGAACAGGTACAGCGTTCCGTCGCGATGGCTGCGCGACAGGCATAGTCCGGCCACCGTCATCTGCGGCTGCACACCGCTCACCGCGACGGGCGTCAGCACCCCGCCCGCGCCCACGCCGAACAGCTTGGGCGCATTGCCCTTGCCGTCGAGCGCAACGAGCAGCGCACCGCCGCCCGGCGCGGCCCCGGCGCGCTGATCCAGCGCACGGATATTGCCGACCGCCTGCGATCCCAGACGCTTGCCGGTCAGGTCATAGGTTTCGATCCCGCCCGATTCGGTACCGCCCAGCACCACGCTCTTCGAAGGATCCGCGGCGTTGGGCACCAGCACGGCGCCATCGGCGCCTGAGCCCAGCGTCGGCGCAGTTTCCGCCACCGCAACCGCAGTCGGCGTGGCGGTTTGCGCAAGCGCGCAGGGCGCAACGCTCGTCAGTAGCGCGATCGCCGCCAGGGCACGCAAGCTGGTCCTCATATCCCTCTCCCTCATTCCGGTCTGGCCAAAACCATGTGGCCCCGCGCCTGGAAACGCAAGTAATATTCTATTTGATTTGATAATGGAAAATAAATTACACAACATCGCATCAGGCCCCGCTTGGGAGAAGATGATGACAATTGCGCGTCTCGCCACCACTCTGGCCGCTACGCTTGCGCTGGCCTTGCCGGCATCAGCCGCGCCCAAGTCGCCCGGGCTTCGTCTCGAACGAGTCGTGATGCTGATGCGCCACGGCATCCGCCCGCCGACCAAACCACTCCCGGTTCCCGCCGCCTATTCGCGCGAGACATGGCCGGGCTGGCCAGTCGATTTCGGCCTGCTCACGCCGCGCGGCGCGGCGGGGGTCAAGCTGCTGGGGGAAGCCGATCGCGGCTATTACACAGCGCGCGGCTTGTTCGCGCGAGGTTGTCCAGCGCCCGGCGCGGTGGTGCTCAAGGCGAGCAGCAAGCAGCGCGCAATCCGCACCGCCGAAAGCTGGGGCGAGGGCTTTATGCCCGGCTGCACGGCATCGGTCTCGCACCCCGGCGAGGGCGATCCGGATCCGATCTTCCACGGCCTCGACGACGCACCCGCATGGTTCGACGGCGCACGGGCGCATCGCGAATCGCTTGCCCTCGCCCCGCGCGGCGGCATCGCAGCCGAAGCCTTGGCTTATCGCGCCGACCTGCTGCTGCTGGCCCGCGTCCTTGGCTGCGCAATGCCCGCCTGCCCGCTGCTGAGCGATCCCAGCACTTTGGTCGCCGCGCCACATGATCGTCCCGATCTGGAAGGGCCGATCGATATCGGCTCGACCGCCAGCCAGACCTTCCTGCTCGAATACGTCGAAGGCATGCCGATGGCGCAGGTCGGATGGGGGCGGATCACCCGCGCCGAAATCGAGCAATTGCTGCGCTTCCACCCGCTCAAGTTCAGATATTCGAACCGCCCGGACTATGTCGCGCGCGCCGCGGGCAGCCCGCTCGCACGGGAGATGCTGGCTGCGCTCACCACGCCACGCGGCGCGAAGCTCACGCTGCTGGGCGGACACGATACCAACATCGCCGATCTGGGCGGCTTCATGCGAGTCCATTGGAAGGTGCCGAGCTACCCCGCCGACGACGTCCCGCCGGGCAGCGCGATCGGCTTCGAGCTGCTGCGCGACGGCAAGGGGCATCGCTATGTCCGCGCCTTCTATCGCGCCCAGACGATGGACCAGTTGCGCGAACAACGCCGGCTGACCGGCCGCGAACAGCCGTTCCGCCAGTATCTGGCAATGCCCGGTTGCGGCAATTCCACCGCGCCGCGCGCCTGCACGCTGGCCGCTTTCACTCGCGGCGTTCGCGGGCGCGTGCTTCCCTAATCCAGCGGCAGATCGCCGTTCGGGGTCCAGATCGCATGGACCTGATAGGCGTTGCGGAACGGCAGGATCACGCGGGCGCTTTCGCTCATGGTCACAGCGTCGAGGATCACCAGCTCGGTACGCCGTTCGACCAGATTGTGCGCGGTGCCCATGATCCAGCCATCGCCCTCGGCGTCCGAACCCGCGCGCGGGACGAACACCGGCTCCTGCAGCACATGTTCGGGTCCGGCGAACCAAGCGGTCATCGTCCGGTCGATCACGTCGAACCGGCCATAGCAATTGACCGGGCGCAGGCGCGGATCGTCCGGCAGTTCGGCATGGAAGGGCCGGTCGGGGTCGGCATATTGCACCCAGACGTAACGGTTGGATTTCGTGTTGAACCGCTCGTCGATGCGCGTGAAGCTGGTCACGTCGCGGTCGAACAACTCCTCTTCCTGCGCCGCCATGCTGTTGCCGCGCAGATCGAGCCGGACGCGGCGCAGGCTGAAGCCGTTCATGGTGAAGGCCGCGCCGTCGACATCCTCGAACCACGGCCAGGTGTTGCCGCTGGCGATCGGCGCATCCATCACCAGCGTGTCGCCTTCCTCCCACGCATTGGCGGTGTGGACGATCGAGCGCTCCGGCCCTTCGAAGATGCGCACATCCTCCGCCTTCCCGCCGCGCGGAATGACGGCGTAGTAAGAGGGCCGCTTGCTGTCCCACGCCCAGTGCGGTCGCCCGGCCTCGAGCCGCTCCATGCTGGTCACGGTGCCGCCGCCGGGGATGATCAGGTAATTCTCGGTCAGCGCCATGTCGTGGAGCATCGAGGAATAGGGCACTTCGAAATCGAGACTCCACGTCACCCTGCCCTGCTTGTCGAAGATCGCGACATGCACATCGTTGCTGGCGAGCCCGGTCGATTCATAGCCGAACGCGATCGTCTCGCCGGTGAAGGGATCATATTTGGGATGGGCGGTGAAGGTCTGGCTGGCCCAGGTCCCGCCGAAATCGGTCGGGCCGACCGTCTCCAGCGTGTTGGGATCGATCTCGTAGGGCAGTCCCTCTTCCTTGGTCGCGTAGAGCCTGCCGCCCATCACCACCGGCGTGGTGTTGGCTGAGGTGCGCAGGTGCGGATTGTCGAGATCGCGCACTTCTTCGTCATCGGTGTGGGGTGCGCGGTAATAGCCGTAGAGCTGCTTCCGCGCCGCGACCTGCTTGCAGTAACGCTCGGTCTTCACATAGCGGCCGCGATAGTCGACCGTGCCGCCGCGAAAGCGGAACATGCTGATATAGCCGTCCGCCGACAGGCTCGATTCATCCCTGAACTTGGGTGCGTACAGCCAGTCGCCGTGCATCCGGTAAAAGGCGCCGTCGAGTTCGGGCGGGATCGTTCCCGTCACCACGCAATCGATCACTTCGGCTTCGAAACGCACCGGCGCGAAGAAGCCCGAAAGCGAATGGGTGAGCGAGAAATCGGCCATGTCTTGGATTCCGTGAAAGGTGCGCCGCCGCGCCAGGACGGGCGCGGCGGCGTATCGGACTGTCGGATCAGAAGGTGCGCTTCACCGTGACCGCCCATTCGCGCGGCGTGCCGGGGAAGCCGGTGACCGTGCTGTTCGATCCGCGATTGTCGAAAACGCTGTTGTAATAGAGCTCGTCGGTCACGTTGGTGATGTGCAGCGCCACCGACCAGTCGCGGCTGGGGCTGCGCCAGGTGATGCTGGCGTTGAGCAGCGTGCGGCCTGGCACTTCGTTCAGCGCGGCGTTCGACGCCTGCTGGTAGAAGGAGCCGACATGCGCGACGTCGAGCCGCGGCGTCAGCGTGCCGCCCGAACCGAACTCGGCTTCGTATTGCACGCCCGCACTATACTGCCACTCCGGCGTGAACGGACCGCGCATCGACGGAGTCACGCCCGACGCGATCGCCGCCGCGCTGAGCGAGGTATAGTCGAAGTCGAGATAAGCGACCGATCCGTCGAAGGTCAGGCCCTTCGCCAGCTTGACCGTGGTCTCGGCTTCGAGGCCCTGCACCGTGGCGCGGCCGGCATTGACCGGCAGCGCGCAGGGCGCGGCGGGTACGCCCGGCAGCGGGCAGGACGACACGACGATCAGGATGTCGCGATACTTGTTGTAAAAGCCCGAGAGATTGAAGCGGACGCGGCGATCGAACAGGTCGGTCTTGACGCCGATCTCATATGCCGTGAGCTTTTCCGGGCCGAACGGCAGTGCCTGTTGCGGGAAGAAGGCGCGCGGATTGACGCCACCGATCTTGAAGCCGGTCGAGACCTGCGCATAGGTCATCACTTCGGGCGACCAGCGATACTGGAGCGCGCCGCGGAAATCCCAATTGTCGCTCTTGTGCTCGCCGACCACACCATCGAGCGCGCGGATGCGCGGATCGGGCAGCCCGCCGAAAATGCTGCCGGGAATGCCGCGGCGGCCATAGGTCACCGTCTTGCTCGCGCTGGTGTAGCGGATGCCGCCCACCACATCGAGGCCTGGCACGATCGCCCATTCGGCATTGGCGAACACCGCGCGGGTCGATTGGCTGATCTTGTCGTCCTGGATGAACTGGAGCGACGGGATGTCCACCCGCTGGCGCGCGGTGGCGTCATACTGGAAGTAGAAGCCGCCCACGGTGAAGTTCACCGCATCGGCGATCTTCCCGCTGATCCGCACTTCCTGACTGACCTGCTCCAGCCGGTTATAATTGTCGATCAGCGCGGTATCGACCGGCGAGCCTTCGTCGAAGATGTAGCGCGTCACATAGCTGCGATAGGCCGTGATCGACTTGATCGAGAGATTGTCGGCCAGCTCGTAATCGATCGTGCCCGACACGCCCCAGCCGTTGATCGCATTGCGATCGGCCACGGTGTATGGCGCGGTGCCGTCGCGCGGTGCCGGATTCACATAGGTCGCGTAATTGACGTACGGGCTATTGGTGTAGGTGTCCTGCGCATAATTGCCGTAGGGCGAATAGGTGATGAAGGGCGATCCGGTGGCATTGCCCAGCGCCACGCCGCCGATCTGATAGGCCGAGGTGTTGTTCGGCACGCCCGGTACGCCGGCCTGATTGCCGACGAACAGCAAGGTGCTCGGCGCGGCTTCGCTGCTGTCGTTGGTGTAGTCCCCGATCACATTGATTTCGAGCCGGTCCGACGGGACCCAGCGCAGTGCGGCGCGGGCTGCGGCATAGGATTTGCCGCCCTGCGTGCCCAGCTTGCAGTCGCTGACCGCGTTCTGGAACGATGGCACCGTGGTGCCCGGATGGGTGCAGGCATAATCGTAGCGAGTGACGTATCCGTCCTTGCTGACGCCGGTGCCGGTCAGGCGGACGAACAATTTATCGGGCACCAGCGCGAAGTCCATCGCGCCGCGAACCTCGACCCGGTTGAACCGGCCATAGGTGGCCTGAACGAAGCCGCCGCCTTGCCCGTCGGGCTTCTTGGAATAGATTTTGATCGAGCCGCCGATCGAGTTCTGGCCCGAGAGCGTGCCCTGCGGCCCGCGCAGCACTTCGATGCGGTCGAGATCGACCAGATCGACGATCGAGCCGGTCAGCGTGGGATAATAGACATCGTCGACATAGAGGCCGACGCCGGGTTCGAACGCATAGCTCGAGTCATACTGGCCGACGCCGCGGATGAACGCCTGGATCGACGGGCCGAAGGTCGCGGTGGCGGGGCGCAGCGTGACGTTGGGCGCCTGTGCCGCGACATCGACCACCGAAAGCTGGCCGCGCGATTCGAGCAGATCGGCGTCGATCGCGGTGATCGCCAGCGGCGTATCCTGCACGCGCTGCTCGCGGAACTGCGCCGTGACGACGATGTCGTCGTTGACCTCTTCGTCCTGCGCGGGGGCGGCGGATTCGGCCGGTTCGCTGGACTGCGCGAAGGCCGGCATCGCGACGAGCGCGGCTGCCGCGGCACCCGCCAGCAGGGCGGTACGGAAAATTGTGGATGTCATCAGGCGAAACCCTCCCTTGATCGAATCTGTGCGCCATCTTGCGATGCGGCGCTTGAGGAGGTTGCTATATAATTTAATTTATAATGTAAAGTACCAAAGCAAGTCGACTTGGCCCGTGCGAGCGGGCATATCGGCGCAGGGACACGGCAAGGAGGATGCGTGGCGGGCAGATCATCGGAACGCAGGGATACCAGACGCTCGGCATCGCGGACGCCGCGCGCGGCCGCGGCTGCGCGCGTGGTGGACACGGCCGGCACCCCGCCGACCGAGATCGATTACGGCCCGCTCGACAAATATCTCGGCTATTATCTGCGCCGCCTCTACGACAATTACCGGCGCGATTTCGTCGAGCAGGCAGGCGATCTGGACGTGCAGCCGCGCGAAGTCGGCGCGCTGTTCGTGATCGGGCGCAACCCCGGCCTCACCCCGTCGCAGCTCAGCGGCGCGCTGGCGCTGGATGGCGCGCAGATCACCTCGATGCTCAACATGTTCGAGAATCGCGGCGTGCTGGAACGGCGCGTGTCGAGCACCGATGCGCGTTCGCGGATGGTGTATCTGACCAAGGATGGCGAAGCGATGCTCAAGCGGCTGGCGAAGTTCGTCGGCGGTTTCGACAGCAGCTTCAGCGGCAATTCGCTGACCGACGAGGAACTGGCGCAGCTGATCGGGCTGCTGGGCAAGCTGCATGCCGGGACGGAAGCGCGGTAAGGCAGAGCGACGGCCTGGACACCGCGTGGTTCAGCCGGAGTTCTTCCGTCGGGCTATCTTGATCGCCCAATAGACGAGAAGGCCGGCCCCAATGGCGATTGTGGCCGAAGGCAGCGCAACCTGAGTCAGAAAACCCTTCTTGCACGCCGTGCCCGGTGCGCAGTCGCCCAGCGCGTCGGCGAGCAGCAGGAACATGAAGGCGGGCACGCCCAGCGAGGCAGCGGCGATACATCCCCACCGGCCCTCGACCGTCAGCCCGCCATTATAACCGCCCTCTCCCATCGGCTCTGGATAGCCCAATGCCCTGTGCTCGCAAAGAAGATCGGGTTGCGGCGTTATCGAGCGTGCCGGCAGGGAGAGGCACAGAGACCGTTATCCGCCAAATCCCGGCCGGCGCAGTTCCGGCGGGCGGGCGCGGGGCACCTTTACGCCGCCCTGTCCCGGGAAGGCCGCCAGCGCTTCGCCCGACCAGTCGCGAATCAGGCGATCGCGGAACAGCCAGCGGCCGTCCTGCCGAACCACCTTGTCGAGATAATGCCCGGCGAAGCGGATCATGAAGGGCGGCTCGCCCTTGCAATCGGTGACAAAGCAGAAGGAGCGGACCGTCGCTTCGTCGCCCTGCCCGTCGATCATGATATGGCTCACATGATGCTGGCGGCCGGGAAAGCTGGGGCGCGAGAAGAAGAACTCGGCCATTGCGCGGATGCCCGCCGCCCCTTCCCACCGGTCCGGCTCCTCGAACGCATCCTCGCACAGCACCGCATCTGCGGTGAAGCAGCCGACGAACCCCTCGACATCACCCGTGTCGAAGGTCCACGCATAGCGCGCCAGCAATTCCTGGATATCCAGCCGGTCCTCGACGGACAGGACGTTGGTGCCGGTCATTCATTCTCTCCGAAAAGCCACTATTGATTTAATTTATAAAATATAATATCTGCCTTGGCAACGGCGAGCGGACCAACCGTTTGCGCCAGAGAATCGAGGGGAAGCCGTCATCTTCGTCCAGTCGCGCCTCGCGAATTCCGCCCGATGACGGCCGTAGCGGATACGAAACCGGCGGAGGATGCCCTTGGCGCGCGGATGATCCGCCGCCTCGTGCTGCCGCTCGCCTTGCTCACCTTTGTGAACGCGATCGATCGCGTCAATGTGAGCTTCGCGGCGCATGCGATGGGGCCGGACATAGGCCTGTCCTCCACCACCTTCGGGCTGGGTGTCAGCGCCTTTTTCGTCGCTTATCTGATCTTCCAATATCCCCATGCCGCGCTGCTGCGCCGCTTCGGCATCCGCCGCTGGCTGCTGGTGACGGTGATGCTGTGGGGCGTCGCGGGACTGTTGCTGGCGCGGGTCAACACGGTCGGCGAATTCCTTGCCGCCCGCTTCCTGCTCGGCATGGCCGAGGCCGGGTTCGCGCCGGGCGTGACCTGGTTCATCAACCGCTGGTTGCCGGTGCGCAGCCGGGCCAAGGCGATGGCGACGGTGCTGGCCGCCGTGCCCTTTTCGCTCGTCATCGGCGGGCCGCTGTGCGGATGGATGCTCGGCCTCGCCAATCCGGCGGACATGGCCGCGTGGCGATGGATGTTCCTGCTTCAGGCGATCCCGAACTTCCTGCTCGCGGTCGCTGCCTATTTCTATTTTCGCGACTCCGTGACGGACTCGCAGTGGCTGAACGATAACGAGCGCGCCCTGCTCGCTCCCGCCGCCGAAGCGCTGCCCGCGGAGCCGATCACCGTGGCGCTGCGCGATCCGCGCGTGTGGCGCTGCGCCATCACCTGGCTGTTCGTGATGACCGGCTCCTATGCCCTGCTCTTCTGGCTGCCGCAGATGGTGCGTCAGATGAATATCGGCGGCACCGAATTCCTGATCGGTACCTATGCAGCGCTGCCTCAGGCGGGTCTGGTCGTCGGCATGCTGGTCAACGGCTGGCTGTCGGACCGCAGCGGCGAGCGCCGCTGGCATGTCGGCGTGCCGGCGATGCTGGCAGGCGCGGCGATGCTGGCGGGCGGGCTGCTGCCGCCGGGCTGGGCGGCGCTGGGCCTGCTCACCGTCGCCGGCTTCGGCATCGGCGCGGCGCAATCGGTATTCTGGGCAGTCCCGGCATCGATGGGCATCGGCAATGGCCGCATCTCGGTCGCCGCGATCGCCTTCATCAGCATGCTCGGCACCGCCGGCGGGATCATCGGGCCGACGCTGATCGGCATGGTCAGGGACGCGACGGGCAGCTTCGTGCCGTCGCTCGTGATCCTGTCGCTGCTGCTGGTCGCGGGCGGGCTGGTGATCGCACCCCTCACACGAAAGGCCGCATGATGAACGCTCCCGCGCTCGACTTCGCTTTCCGCGTCCGCCTCGATTTCCCGCCCGGCCCGCGCATCCGCTTTCCGGTGCGCGGCGGGGAGATGCGCGGGTTCGTCTCGGTCGCGGGCGGTACGGTGAGCGGTCCGCTCCTCTCTGGCGAAGTCGTACCCGGCAGCGGCGGCGACTGGCCGCTGATCCGCAGCGACGGCGCGATCGCATTCGACGCGCGCTATCTGATCCGCGCCACGGACGGCACGCTGATCCAGGTCTTCAACCGCGGCTTTGCCCACGCCTCCGCCGAAATCACCGCACGGATCGAGCGCGGCGAGCCGATCGACCCCGCCGACAATTACTTCCGCCTCGCCCCGTCGTTCGAGACTGCGCCCGGCCCGCACGACTGGCTGACCCGCACCGTCTTCGTCGGCTTTGGCGAGAAGCACCCCGACCATTCGATCTTCGACTTCTTCGCCGTCCGCTGACGGCATCCCCATACCCCTTCAGGAGCACCCCATGCGCATTACCCGCGTCGAACTGATTCCCGTGCACACGCCGCTCAAGCGGCCGATCATCATCGCGACGACCCATATCCACCGGCTCGACCAGATCATCCTGAAGATCCACACCGATGCGGGCATCACCGGCATCGCGGATTCGGGCGATACTTCGGCCTTCTATCATGGCGAGACCGACCATTCGATTTCGGGCGTGATCGCCGCGCAGATCGCGCCGCGCATCCTGATCGGCGAGGATCCGTTCAACATCGAGAAGATCGTGGCGCGGATGGACATGATCGTGCGCGACAATTTCCACGCCAAGTCGATGGTCGACGCGGCGCTGCACGACATCAAGGGCAAGGCGCTGGGCGTGCCGGTCTATCAGCTGCTCGGCGGCAAGACCGTCGATGCGATCGATTGCGGCTATGTGCTGATGGCCGCTCCCGCGCAGCAGCTGATCGGCGAGGCGCAGAAGGCGCTCGACGCCGGGTTCAAGGTCATCAAGTTCAAGCCGAGCATGGATTACGAGCAATCGATCCGCACGATGATCGAGGTCCGCGAGGGCCTGGGCGACGATGCGCGGCTGATGATCGATATCAACGGCATGTGGCATTATGATCAGGCGTACAAGGCGCTGCGCCGCTGGGAAGCCGCCAACGTCAATCTCGAGCTGATCGAGCAGCCTCTGCCCTATTGGGACATCGATGGCATGGCGCGGCTGCGCCAGAATACCGGGACCCCGGTCTGGGCGGACGAATCCGCGCGCGAGCTCCACAACATCAAGGAGATCATCGATCGCAAGGCAGCGGACGGCCTGTTCATCAAGGTGCAGAAGGCCGGCGGCCTGGTGCGCGCGCAGCGCTGGCTCACGCTGGCGCGGCTCTCCGGCCTGCCGGTGATGTGCGGTTGCATGCCCGGCTCCAGCCTCGAGGCCGCACCGACCGCGCACCTGCTGGTCGCCAATCACTGGGCATCGCAGTTCGTGCAGGAGAATTGCGGCCCACTTTCGATCCACGACGCCTATGAACTGTCGGGCGAAGGGTTCACCGGCGAAGTCGCGCTCAACGGTCCGCGTTACGAGAATGGCCGGATGTTCGCGCCCGAAGGCCCCGGCCTCGGCGTCGACCTGAACGAGGATTTCGTTCGCGAGCATACCGCGACCGATCTGGAGACTCGCGTCATCGCCGCCTGAGTCTTCCGCCTTTCGCGCAATTCAGGGTCTGACCGCACCGGTCAGGCCCTTTTTTGCGTCGCATCCGGCGCGCCCGAAGCCTGCGTTCGACGATGTGCGGAAATCCCGAGCGGGCGGTGGTGGACAGGGCTGGATTCGAACCAGCGTACGCTCTCGCGGGCAGATTTACAGTCTGCTGCCATTAACCACTCGGCCACCTGTCCTTGAGGCGCCCGCTCGGGGAGGGGTGCCATTGCCGAAGCAAACCCGCACTGTCAACGCCTTGCGCGCGGTTGAATCGCCGCATAGCGTCCCGCGCATCCTTTCATCACGATATGTGGAGCCTCATGCGCGCTCTGATTTCCTATGCTGTCGCCGTTTCGCTGGTCCTGCCGGCGCCTCTGGCCGCCCAGACTGCACCCGCCGCCGCCGCCAAACCCGCGGATCCGACTCCGATCGAACGGATCATCGACGAGGGCGGCAATCGCTCGGGGGTGATGGATATCGCCCGCTATCTGACCGACCGGATCGGCTCGCGCCTGACCAATTCGCCGGGGATGCGTGCCGCCGAGGCATGGACGCAGACCCAGTTCACCGGCTGGGGCCTGACCAACGTCCACAAGGAAGGCTTCGAGTTCGGCCGGGGCTGGTGGATGGAGCGGTCGAGCGTCCGCATGATCAGCCCGCGCGCGATCGAGCTGACCGCGATCCCGATCACCTGGACCCCCGCGACCAACGGCACGATCACCGCGCCGGTCATCGTCGCGCCGATTCGCGAAATCGGCGATTTCGAAACGTGGCGCGGCAAGCTGAAGGGCAAGGTCGTCCTGCTCACCCGGCCCAATGACGGCAACGAGCCGCGCGAAGCGCCGTTCAAGCGCTGGACCGATACCGAGCTGGCGGGCTTCAACACCTATCGCAAGCCGGCCTACAACCCCAAGTCGGTCGAGCGCGAGATCGCCCGGCTCGGCTGGCCGAAGCAGCTCAGCGACTTCCTCAAGTCGGAAGGCGCGGTCGCCTATGCCGCCATGTCGCCGCGCGACGGCAAGCTGGTGCACGGCAACGGCTATCAGTTCGGCGTGGGCGACACGGTCGCGCTGCCGGGCGTCGAGATCGCCGCCGAGGATTATCGCCGCCTCGCCCGCCTCGCCGAGACCGGCGACGCGCCGGTGCTCGAGATCAATTCCGACGTTCGCTTCGACGACAGCGACACCAAGGCGTACAACGTCATCGCCGACATCAAGGGCACCAGCCGCTCGGGCGAATATGTCATGGCCGGCGCGCATCTCGACAGCTGGGCGGCGGGCGACGGCGCGGCGGACAATGCCGCAGGCGTCGCGATGGTGATGGAAGCCGCGCGCATCCTCTCGAAGATGCCCAAGCCCAAGCGCACCATCCGCTTCGCGCTGTGGAACGGCGAGGAACAGGGCCTGCTCGGCTCGATCGACTATGTCGAGCGTCACCTTGCGACCCGCCCCGAGCCCGCCACGCCGCAGACCGGGCTCGCCCGCTATACCGGCTGGAACTATCGCTGGCCGATCACCGCGCTGCCGGGGCACGCGAAGCTGGCCGCCTATTTCAACCTCGACAATGGCTCGGGCCGGATTCGCGGCATCAACGCGCAGGGCAATGAAGCGGTGGTGCCGATCTTCCGCGAATGGTTCGCCCCGTTCCTCGCGGCGGATCCGTCGATGAGCGCGATGGTAGGGCTGCGCGGCGTCGGCGGCACCGATCACCTGTTCTTCGACGCAGTCGGCATCCCGGCGTTTCAGTTCATCCAGGATCCGCTCGATTATGGCAGCCGCCTGCACCACACGAGCGTCGACACATATGATCACCTGAAGGCCGCCGATCTGCGCCAGGGTGCCACCATCCTCGCCGCGTTCCTGTGGAACGCCGCCAATTCGGACAAGCCGTTGCCGCGCATGCCCTTCCCCACCGAACCGAAAGACCCTTCCTGATGGCAAAGCGTGGACATCGTCCCAGCGTCGCCGGCCCCGGCCGCCCGCGCTTCTACGGCCGCCATCCCGTGCTTGCCGCGCTGGAGAACCCCGAACGCGTGGTGCGCAAGATGTGGGGAACGCGCGAGGCGCTGGCCCATCTCGACATCCCGTCGTCGATCCCGGTCACTTATGCCGATGCCGCCGATCTCGGCCGCCTCGTCCCCGGTGACGCCCCGCATCAGGGTCTCGTTGCCGAAGTCGATCCGCTCGAGGATATGTGGCTGGGCGATCTGCTCGCACAGGGCGAAGGCGATCGCCGCCCGCTGATCCTGCTCGATCAGGTCACCGATCCGCACAATGTCGGCGCGATCCTGCGCTCTGCGGCGGCGTTCGATGCGCTCGGCATCGTGACGCAGGACCGTCACTCGCCGCCCGAATCGGGTACCGTCGCCCGCGCCGCATCGGGTGCGCTGGAAACCGTGCCCTGGGTCCGCGTGGTCAATCTCGCCCGCGCGATGGACGAAATCGCCGAAGCCGGTTTCTGGCGCGTCGGCCTGACCGGCCATGCGGAAGCCACGCTGGCCGATACGATCGGGCAGAACCGTATCGCGCTGGTGCTCGGTGCCGAAGGCGAAGGCATGCGCCAGAATACCGAGACGCATTGCGACCAGCTTGCGAAGCTGCCGATCTCGCCTAAGGTCGAGAGCCTGAACGTGTCGAATGCCGCGGCGATCGCGCTGTATGCGATCGCGGTTCGCGGCTGATCTGGGGGAGTTGAGACCGATGAAGCACTGGTTCCGTGCCGCCGCGGTGGTGATGATCGCCCCGCTGATCCTCACCGCCTGCCTGTTCACTCCGGGCAAGTTCGTTTCCAGCCTGACGATCAACAAGGATCGCAGCTTCACCTACACCTACAAGGGCGAAGTGATCGCGATCGATCCGGACAGCATGGACGGCATGGCCGGTTCGGGCGACACGATGGGCGAGGTCGTCGAGCAGGATGTGTCCGAAGACGGCGCGGTGACGAACAGTGTCGTGGAAATCCCCGAGGACGGCGCCACGGCAGCCGAGCAGGCGGCCGCCAAGGCCGAGAAGAAGGCCAAGCGCGACAAGCAGTTCCGCGAGCTGGCGGTGCAGCTGGCCAAGGAGCCCGGCTACAGCAAGGTCGAGTATCTCGGCGACGGCAAGTTCTTCGTCGATTATTCGATCTCGGGCGTGCTGACCCACAATTTCGTCTATCCGTTCAACCAGGATTCCGGGCTGATCTTCCCGTGGGTCGCGATCGAGCTGCGCGGCAAGGACACCGTGCGCGTCAAGGCGCCGGGTTTCGCCAAGCAGGACATGTCGGGAATGGGTATGGCCGGCGCGGGCAGCGGCGGCGCGGCGGACGGCACCGCGAGCGGCAGCTTCACCCTGACCACCGATGCCGAGATCGTCAGCCAGAACAACGAGGACGGCGCGACCAAGGCCGCCGGCAAGTCGAGCATCACCTGGAACGTGACTCCGATCACCAAGGACGCGCCGATGGCCGTCCTGCGCGTCGTCCCGCGCTGATCGCCTCGCCGGAGCAGCAATAAAAAAGGGAGCGCCGCGAACCCGCGGCGCTCCCCTTTTTTTTCTAGCCGGCCATCCGCCGGAACCTCAGTCCTCGGCGGCGATCGTCACGCGCAGGCCGTCCAGATCGGAAGTCATCTGAAGCTGGCACGACAAGCGCGAATTCTCGTTCCGGTCCGACGAGCTGTCGAGCAGATCGTTCTCGTCTTCGCTCATCGGCGGGAGTTTGGCCGCAAATTCCGGATCGACATGGACATGGCAGGTCGCGCACGAGCAGCAGCCGCCACACAGCGCCAGCAGTTCGTCGAACCCGTTGTCGCGGATCACTTCCATCACCGAAAGGCCCACTTCGCCCGTGACTTCGCGCTCTTCACCTTCCCTGGTCACGACGATAAGCTTCGGCATGTTTCTCTCCCTGTATGCCGGCGTCCATGCCGCCGATCCGGCTTCAGCGCAAGGCGACGCTCGATGGGAATAAGTGGCGCCGCCATTAGAAAATCGATCGATTCGGTCGCGGCGTCCGAACCAGCCTTTGCCGTGGCGCTCGCCCGCGCGGGCTATCCCGAGCCGCGAATCCGCGATCGGGGCTATGAAACCCTGCTGCGCACGATCGTCGGCCAGCAGGTCAGCGTGGCCGCTGCGAACGCTATCTGGAACAAGCTCGCCGCGGCGCTTGGCGACCTGACAAAGCCCGAAATCATCGCCGCCACCAGCGACGACGATCTGCGCGCCGCGGGCCTGTCCCGGCAAAAAGCCAGCTATGCCAAGAGCCTCGCCGACGAAGTAACCAGCGGGCGACTCGATCTTGCCAATCTGCCCGAGGACGACGAAGCGGCCATCGCCGCGCTCACCCGGATCAAGGGCATCGGCCGCTGGTCGGCAGAAATCTACCTGCTGTTCGCCGAGGGCCGCCCCGACATCTGGCCGGCGGGCGATCTGGCGGTGCAGATCGAGATCGGCCGCATCATGGGTCACCCCGAACGCCCGAGCGAAAAGCAGATTCGCGACTGGGCCGAAGCCTGGCGCCCCCATCGCGGCGCGGTGGCGATATTTGCCTGGCACCATTATAAGGTTGATATGGACGTGATCTGAGGGGGGCGAAGGCGATGTCGGAATTGACCCATATGCTTGCACCGCTGGCATGCGGGGCGATGCTTACCATCAATCTCCTCGGCCCCGAGGCACACAGCCTTCGTCGCGGCCTCTCACTGGCGCTGATCGCACTCTGCACCGCTCTGCTGATGAGCAGCTATTACCAGCTGCCCGTGCCCGATTTCATCCCGCCCGCCGCTGCGAAGGTAATCGATCGCGCGCTGTGGCTGCTGCTCTTGGTGTTTTTCGTCGGTTACGCCCTAAGCCAGTTCTTCAGGGATTATCGCACAGCCTCCCGCCAGCGCGCCGAACGCACACAACTTTAAGCGTCCAGAGCCTCCAGCCCCAGCGCCACCGCCCCCATCGGCCCGGCCATCGCGCCCAGCCCCGGCGGGCCGACCAGCGCTTCCATATCGAGCCCCGCGAACGACCCGTAACCCGCGATGCTCGAGGCCAGCCGCTCGCGCAGCGGAACGAAAAGCCGTTCCCGCGCGCTCATCACGCCACCGCCGATCGCGATCCGCTGGGGCGCGAAGGTGGTGACCAGATTGTGGAGCAGCCCCGCAAGGTCATGGACGAACAAATCCCATTCAGGCCCTTCGTCCGGCAGCGCCTCGCCCTTCACGCCGAACCGCGCCGCCAGCGCCGGGCCGGCGATCAGCCCCTCGACGCAATCGCCGTGAAACGGGCACCAGCCCTTGAAGGCATCGCCCGGCGCGCGGCCGACGCGCATATGCCCCGCCTCGCCATGCGCCATGCCCTGCGCCGGCCGCCCGCCCACGATGGTGCCGACCCCCACGCCGGTGCCGATGGTGATATAGGCATGGCTCGACAGCCCCTGCGCCGCGCCCCAGCGCGCCTCGGCCAGCGCCGCGCCGTTGACGTCGGTCTGCACCTCCAGCGGCTTGCCGAACCGTTCGGCAAAGCGCCGCGACACATCGGTCCCGCTCCAGCCCGGCTTGATCGTCGCGGTGATCGAACCATGATCGGGCTTGCCGGGATCGAGTTCCAGCGGCCCGAAGCTGGCTACGCCCACCGCATCGAACGCCCAGCCGTCGAGCGCCGCTTCCAGCACCGCCATCGTCGTCACCGGATCGGTGGTCGGCACGGTCACCCGGTCGCGGACATCACCGGGGCCGCTGGAGAGCAGCGCCACGCATTTGGTGCCGCCGAGTTCGAGGCCAGCAATCAGGGGGGATTGTGTCATGATCCCCGGCTACCGCGTCCGGGCGCGCCGGGAAAGGCGCGGATTCCACCCGGATCGGACTCGATGCCACCCGGCACGCTGGCCAAGGCCGCGCGCACGCGGCATGATCGGCCGTCATGACCCGCCGGATCGCCGCATGAAGCGCACTAGCGACGAAGCCGCCGCGCTGAGCCTGTTCGTCGAAACCGACAGCGACCGCGCGCTTTTCCTGCTCGACGCCCAGGGACGGATCAGCACCTGGAATGCCGGCGCGGAACTGATGACCGGCTGGCGCGCCGAAGAGATTGTCGACCAGCCGGGCGCCCTGCTCTACCCCGAGCACGACCGCGAACAGGGCCGTCCCGCCGCCGATATCGCCATCGCCGAGGAGAAAGGCCGCTTCCGCGAGGAAGGCTGGCGGCTGCGCAAGGACGGCACCGAATTCCTCGCCGACGTGACGATCACGATCATTCCCGGCGCCTATGGCTCGCTTCCGCGCTTCGGCGTGGTGCTGAGCGACATCACCGATCGCAAGGCCGCCGAACGCGCGCTGGAACGCAGCGCGCTGCACCTGCGCTCGATCCTTTCCGCCGTGCCGGACGCGATGGTGGTGATCGACGAACGCGGCATGATCCTGTCGTTCAGCAGCGCGGCCGAGCGGCTGTTCGGCTATAGCGAAGGCGAGGTCGTCGGCCGAAACGTATCGATGCTGATGCCCGAAGCCGAAGCCCAGCGGCACGACGGCTATCTCCAGCGCTATCTCGTCACCGGCGAACGCCACATCATCGGCACCGGCCGGATCGTCACCGGCCGCCGCCGCAACGGCAGCGATTTCCCGATGGAATTGCAGGTCGGCGAAGCCAATACCGACGGCCACCGCATCTTCACCGGCTTCATCCGCGACCTGACCGAGAAGCAGCGCAACGAACTGAAGCTGCAGGAGGTCCAGTCCGAACTGATCCATGTCTCGCGCCTGTCGGCGATGGGCACGATGGCGTCGACGCTGGCGCACGAGCTCAACCAGCCGCTGACCGCGATCGCCAATTATCTCGAAGCCGCGCGCGACCTGCTCAAACGCGAAAACCGCTCCGCGGAACTCGAATCGATGCTCCACGAAGCCGTGAGAGAATCCGCCAAGGAGGCGCTCCGCGCCGGCGGGATCGTCCGGCGGCTGCGGGATTTCGTCTCGCGAGGCGACGTCGAGAAGCATGTCGAGGATCTGCCCAGGATGATCGACGAAGCCAGCCGCCTCGGCCTGATCGGCGCGCGCGAACGTGGCGTTTCGGCGGATTTCATCATCAGCGGCAAGATCGGCCTCGTGCTGGTCGACCGGATCCAGATCCAGCAGGTTCTGGTCAATCTGATCCGCAATGCCGTCGAGGCGATGGCCGAATCGCCGGTTCGCGAGCTGACCGTCGCGGCGCGGCCGGGCGGCAAGGGCATGGTGCGGGTGTCGGTCTCCGACACCGGGCCCGGCATCGACCCGCGAATCTCGTCCCAGCTTTTCCAGGCCTTTGCCAGCACCAAGGAACAGGGCATGGGTCTCGGGCTTTCCATCTGCCGCACGATCGTGGAGGCACATGGCGGACGCATCTGGACCGAACCCCGGCCCGGCGGCGGCACGATATTCCAGTTCACGATCATGGGCGCTGATACCGAGGAGGCGATATGACCGGCCAACGCACCATCCACATCGTCGATGACGAGGAAGCCATCCGCAAATCGGCGGGCTTCATGCTGCGCACCTCGGGCTTCGAGGTGGAGACCTATGTCGATGGCGTCGCGTTCCTCGACGCGGTGAAGGGCGCCGCGCCGGGCTGCATCCTGCTCGACGTACGGATGCCGGGCATGGACGGGCTGGAGGTCCAGGCCGAGCTCAATGCGCGCGGCGTGCCGATGCCGGTGATCGTACTGACCGGTCATGGCGACATCTCGACCGCCGTCGTCGCGATGAAGGGCGGCGCGGTCGATTTCATCGAGAAGCCGTTCGAGAAGACCGTGCTGCTCGACGCGATCGAACGCGCGTTCGAACGGCTCGACCAGAAGGTCGAAGCCGCGACGAGCGAGCAGGACGCCAAGACGCGGCTGTCTGTGCTCACTCAGCGCGAAGTGGATGTGCTGCGCGGGCTGGTGCGTGGGCACCCGAACAAGACGATCGCCTATGATCTGGGCATCAGCCCCCGCACGGTGGAGGTCCACCGCGCCAATCTGATGGCGAAACTGGGCGTCAGGAGCCTTTCCGAAGCGCTGCGCATCGCCTTTGGCGCGGGGCTCGAGGGCGATGGCTGAACCACGGGCAGACGCCTCGGGGTACAGTCACTTAGTCGAGATTACTTAGGACCTTCACGTAACGACACGTGACGGCGTTTCCGGCAGATTCCCGCTCGGAAATGCTCATGCAAACCGAAACCACTTCGCAGCGCCAACGCATCCTGCTCGTCGAGGACGACGAGGGCGTTCGCCGCTCGACGCACCTGATGCTTCAGGCTCAGGGCTATGACGTGCGATCCTTCGCTACGTCGGCGGCGCTGATCGCCGACCCGGCGATTGGCGAAGCGGCGTGGCTGGTGGCCGATTACCGGCTGAGCGACAGCAACGGACTGGAGGTGCTGGGGGCACTCCGGGCGCTGGGATGGACTGGCCGCGCGGTGCTGGTCACCGCCTTCTCGTCGATCGTGCTGCGCGAAGCGGCGGAGGCCTGCGGGTTCGAAGCCGTGCTGGAAAAGCCGCTGCGGCCGCTTGAGCTGACTACGGTTCTGGGGAACCTCACTGGGAACGGGGTACGCTGATCGGGGGATCGGCGGGGAAGTAGCGGCGGCCGGTCTTGTCTCCCGGCCGCCGCTCCCCTTTTCCTGCGCCGCGATCAGAACCGCCCGCGCAGGCCCACCATCACCACACGCCCGGGCTGATAGAGCGTGAACGGCGCATTCTCGAACTGGAAGTAGCTGCGCTGCTGGGCCTTGGTCAGGTTCTGGATGTCCACCGTCAGGTCGGGCAGCCCCTTGGTGCCGAGGATCTCGGACAGAGCCAGCGAGCCGCTCAGATCCCATTGCTGGTAATCGTCATTGTACAGTGCCGCCGCGGTGATGCCGTTCTGCGGCGCGGTGGCGCTGATCCCGCCCTGGGTAAAGGTGGTCGACAGGCGCAGCGTGACGCCGTGATTCTCGTAATAGCCGGTGATGTTGTAGGTCAGCGGCGCGACGCCCACCGCCACAGCCGGCGCGGCTCCCGATCCGGTCTGGCTGATCAGCGTCAGGTTGGCGCTGAAGCCAAAGCCTTCCACCCCGAGATAGCGGCCGAGCAGGAAGTCGAGCGGCTGCACCCAGTTCGCTTCGAGGCCATTGACCTTCAGCGTGCCGGTCGCATTGACCTGCTGGTTGAGCACCACCGTCGCCGAATTCGGCCCGCCGCGCGAATTGATCGCGGCCTGCTGCGTCGGTGACAGCGTGTTGAAGGTGACGCCATAGGTTGCCAGATCGGTGAACGGCACCGTCACGCCAGTCGTCACGGTGAAACCGGTCACGGCCTTCCGGAACGCGGTGAAGCCGATATAGCCTTCCGCCCCTGTATAATATTCGAAGCCCAGATCGATATTGGTCGAGATGAACGGCGCCAGCGCCGGATTGCCGACCGAACCGACATCGGCCGAGGGGCTGGAGAAGTTCAGGCCCGGCAGCATCGAATTCGGATTGGCGCGAGTCATCGTCCGCGACACCGCCGCACGAGCCACCGCATTCTCGCCGATCCGGAACGCCGCCGTCGCCGAGGGCAGCCAGTTGTCATATTCGGTGTCGGTGTAGATGAAATTGACGAGGTTCGGATAACAGGAGCCGTCGCGTGCATTGGCGTTGGCGCCGGTGCCCGGGCAATCCGCCGGAAGCGGGCCGACACCGTCCGGATCGGTCGAGTTGCGCGGATCGGGCACCGAGACCCGCCCGCCTATGCGCTGCTGGGTCCGCACCCAGCGAAGCCCCGCGTTGAAGGTCAGGCGGTTGTCACCGATGTTGATGTCGCCATTCACTTCGCCATAGGCGCCCAGCGTCCGCTCGCGGACATAGCCGCCGCTCGCGCCGGTGTTCGCGCCGCCGGATTCGGGCGCGGCATTGTGGAAGGCGTCATAGTTGGACGCGGCCTTGAACTTCTCCCAATCGACCGTGATGAACCCGCTCGGGCCTGGCTTGAGCAGCGCCTGCAGCGGCGCGCCGTTGGGGATCAGCGATCCGGCATAGGTCACCGTACCGGTCGCTCCCGACGTATAGCCGGTGCCATAGGCCGGATAGGTCGGATAGCCGGCAGGGGTGGTGGTGTTCAGCCCTTCGCAGGCGGGCTGGCGATTGGGCCCGGGCAGTGTGACGCTCGGCCGGTCGCCGCACACCGCATTCTGCCAAGCCTGGCTGTTGTCATAGCCGCGGATCGTGCGCGACACATCGTCATAGGCCGCGCCCCAGCGGACATTGAGCTTGTCGCCGCCGAACCGCCAGTCGCTGCGCACGCCCTTGGTATAGGTTTCGCGCCGCTCGTCCTGGATGTTCACGCGGCCGCCCGGCCAGCCGAAATTGGCGGGATTGTTCAGATCGATATTGGTGGTGACGACGGGCATGTTGCCGTTGGTGTTGTCGTAATTGACCGTCACGCCCGAGCCCGCCGGGGTAATCACCAGCACCGTCGGCGATTCACGATGGAACTGGCTCTTGGTATAGTTGGCGTTGATGTCGAACCGCAGATTGTCGCTCAGCTCGACTTCGATGCCGGGGTTCACACCCCAATACTGCACATGCTCGTTGTGCGGGCGATATTCGAGGAACCACTGGGCGTTGTGATAGGTGCCCTTGGTGACGACGCAGCCATTGGTGCAGTCGGAGCGGTCATATTGCGTGTTGACCGGTATCATCGCGCCGTTGCGGCCGACCCAGTTCATGTCGATGCGCTCGAGCAGGTTGCGCTTCCGCGCGAACATGCCGTCCACATACACATGGATGCCGTCGCCATTATATTCGAGGCTGCCGATGAAGTTCAGCCGCTCCTTGGTGCCATATTCGTCCGAAGGTCGGCCGAGGCGCGGGATGATGCCGTTGTCGATCTGGGTGATGTTCGCGCCGGGGTTCTGCGCCAGCAGGAAGGCCTGATCGACCACCGTACCGGCGGCCACGCCCGAAATGCCCGCATTGGCCGGGACGGTGCCGGGAATGGTCCAGTTGCCCCCGCCGGTCGAGTTGCGCGTCGCACTGGTGCTTTGCGTCGCGCTCAGGTTCGGATTGGTCCAGCCGATCGTCTCGTAGCCGGTCACGCGCACTTCGTTGCGCACCCCCGCCACGCCGAACAGCACGCCGAAATCGCCGCTGGTGTAACTGGCCAGCACCGAGCCGCGATATCCCCATTTGTCGGCATTGCTGCCCTTGGTCAGCTGGCCCGAATAGACGAGGTGGGTGCCCGGATTGTCGAACGGCCGCGCGCTGCGCATGTTGACCGTGCCCGCGGCGCCGCCTTCGAGCATCCCCGGGGTGGGGCTCTTGCTGACGGTCAGCTGAGTGAACAACTCGGTCGGGAACAGGTCGAGATCGACTTCGCGGTTGGTGCTCTGCGCATCGGTGCGCCCGGTCGACGAGATGGTGACCGGCGCATTGTTGAGCAGCACGCGAGTGAAGTTGGTGCCGAGGCCGCGGATCGTGACCTGCAGGCCCTCGCCGGTGATTTCGCGGCTGATCGTCACACCGGGAATGCGGTTGAACGATTCCGCGATATTGGTGTCGGGGAATTTGCCGATATCCTCGGCAAAGATCGAATCCTCGAACCCCGTCGAGCTCTTCTTCGCGTTGGTCGAGCTTTGCAGCGATCCGCGATAGCCGGTGACCGTAATCGTATTCTCTTCGTCCTGTGGCGCCGGATCCTGCGCGACGGGCGTCTCGTCCCGCACCACGACGGTATCGTCCTTCGCTTTGCCGGTTACCGGATCGGTCGCATGGGCGAGTGCCGGCCAGGCAGTGCCAGTCAGAAGGATGGCGGCAAAGGCGGCCGCACGGCGCGCGGAATTCGGGCGTGAGAATGTGATCATCGGTCCCCTCCTGTGATGCCTCTTTTGGGCTTCCCGCCACCGCACCGTCGCGATGTTAGCGGTCACATTAGGGCTATATCTGGTCTGAGTTAGTGTCAACTCATACATTTGAGCCAGTTTGACGGTGAACAGATTCAGTCACTTACGCCTAGAAATCCGGCGAAAGCGCCAATTTCGCTCTATTGTATGAGTTAGTGACAACGTTGCCACTACCGGCTCGACTCACGCCACCCGGTTGTCGCTATCAGGCGCGGTCCACCCGCGCCGCAAAGCAGCCGCGCCGGGCATTGTGGACGTGAAGATAGTCAACGGCCGGATCGGCGAGGAAGCGCGCGATCAGCGGCTCCAGTTCGGCGCCCTCGACCACATCGGCATCGGTCATCATGTGCTGCGCGTCGTAGGCCCGGACCGACAGCAGGCGGATCGCGAGTTGTTCAGGCACCGCGCCGGTGAATTCGGCCGCATCGCCCGCCCCTTCGCGAACGAAGATCGCATGGCGCGAACGATAGGGCGTCTCCTCCGGAAGATGCTCGTAGTTGAGCAGCAGCAGGTTCTCGCCGGGCTCGGCAGCCTCCAGCGTCACGCGGCACGGATAGCCGGGCTTCGCCGTCGCAGTCATCCGCACTGCGCCATACGCCGCCAGCGCATCGTCGGACAGGCCGAACAGATGCGCGAACCGGTCGCGCGGCAGGCCGGAGATGCGGTAGCTCATTCGCCCGATCCCTCGCGCTTGAGCAGCACGCGCTTGCGATCGACGCCATAGGCATAGCCGCCCATGCTGCCGTCGGCGCGATGGACGCGGTGGCACGGGATCAGCACCGCGACATGGTTCGCGCCACACGCCGTACCCGCGGCGCGGACTGCCTTGGGATTGCCCGCGACGGCGGCAAGCTGAGCATAGCTGCGCGTCTCGCCGGCGGGGATCGCGCGCAGCGCTTCCCACACGGCTTCCTGGAACGCGGTGCCCTGCACGTCGATCGGCAGGTCCATGTCGCGCCCCGGCGTCTCGACTTCGCTCACCACCCGCGCGGCGAGAGCCGCAAGCGCAGCCCCGCCCTGCACGATCTCGGCAGCGGGGAAGCGCCGGGCAAGCTCGAACTGGTCTTCGTCGAACGCGACGCGGCACAGCCCCTTGTCGGTCGCGGCGATCAGCAGCGGGCCGAGGCTGGTTTCGGCGACGGTCCAGCGGATTGTCACGCCTGCCCCGCCGCGCTTCCACGCACTGGGCGTCATGCCGAGACGGGCGTTGGCGGTTTCGTAGAAGCGGCTCGGCGCGGAATAGCCGGCCTCGTAGATCGCGCCGGTGACGCTGTCCTCACGGCTCAGCGCTTCGGTGGCGCGGCGGGCCTTGAGGCCGCGGGCATAGGCGGCCGGCGTCACGCCGGTGGCGCGCTTGAACAGCCGGTGGAAGTGATGCGGGGCATAGCCGACCAGATCCGCCAGCGCCTCGAGATCGATGCTCTCCTCCGCCGCTTCGATCAACGCCACGGCCTTCGCCACCGCCACCCGGTCGCGGCCCACTTCGTCGGGCTTGCAGCGCAGGCAGGGCCGGAACCCGGCCGCCCGCGCAGCTTCGGCATCGGCGTAGAATGCGACATTCTCCCGCTTCGGCCGCCGCGCCGGGCAGCTTGGCTTGCAATAGATGCCGGTGGTGAGAACCGCGCCGATCACGCGACCGTCAAAGGCGCGGTCGCGAGCCTCGAACGCCGCCCATGCGGCATCGTCTGAAAGGGTCTGCTGCGTGTCCATGACCCGGATATAAGCGCACGTATCGCGCACCACATCCCGCGCTTTGCGTTCAAACCGCGCGATCCGCCGCGAACCGGCCGGACCAGAGGTACAGGCCTGCCAACGCGATCCATGCAGCGTGGATGCCATAGATCAGGATCGCGCCGGCCAAATTCATCCCAAGCATGCCCGACCACAGCAGCAGCATCGGCAGGGTGCCCGCGAGAATTCCCAGCGCCCCCAGCCCGCGCGCTGCCCAACCGGGCCGCCGCACGAAATCGCTCGACCAGAGGAGGAAGGCCGTACCGCTGGCGATCACGCCAATACGCGCCAGAGCCTGATTGCCTTCCCACGCGAACAGCAACAGATCGTGATCGGTTACGCCGCGTACGACCAGCCCGGTCACCAGGAAACCGTTGATCGTCCCAGCGCCGATGCCCCCGAGCGCGCCAATCCCGCAAGCGACCAATCCTGCCAGCGCCGCCGGCTTCTCCACCCCCATCCGCAGGGCCAGATGCGCGAAGCCATAAGTCGTCACGCCAACCAGCGCGATCATCGCGCCGTGGATGAAGCGCGCCAGAGCGATGGCCTGGAAGCTCGATGGATGGTGGCCCATCATCACTGCGATCCCGAGCGCCGCCAGCATCAGCGCCCCGCCTGCAATCCGATCTGCGTCCATTCCTGCCATCCCCGATTTGCGTGAAGGCCGGTTGGTTGTACGTCTGCACGCGCCGGCGAAAGCGCGATTTCTCGTTTCCGGACTCGGCGCACGAAGAATCCGGAGATGGGCATGAAAGACAGGCAGGATCGTCGCATCGCCCGCACCCGGGCCGCGTTGATCGGCGCGTTCAACCATCTGGTGCTGCACCGCCGCCAGCGCCGCATCCGCGTGGCCGACATCGTTGCACAGGCGAAAGTCGGCCGCTCGACCTTCTATGAACATTATTCGAGCGCCGACGAAGTCATGCTCGAAGCGCTGCGGCATCCGATGGCGGCGCTGGCCGACGCCGCCTCGGGCCGGGGCGAGCTTTCCGCCGTCACCGCGCTGCTTGTCCATTTCTGGGAGAACCGCGCCCGTGCGCGCGAGACCGTGGCTGGGCAACTTGGCGACCGCGTGACCCGGCTGCTCGCTTCGATGATCGAAGAACGGCTGAGCGATCGTCCCCTCACCATTCCCCTGCGCCTCGCGTCGCTCCAACTGGCCGAAGCGGCGCTGGCGCCGATCCGCGGCTGGGTGCAGGCCGAGGCGCCGTGCACGCCCGGAGCACTGGCGGATGCGATCGTTCGCGGCGGCGAACGGCTGGTCTCCGCACTCACACCCGAGTTGCAATAAACTCGGACAATAGTAACGTTACCGCTAACAGGCTCGCTTCCGATGAGCCCGGCGGGAGACGGCATGACCTACTGGCAGCGCACGCGGAAGCTCCGCTGGTGGATCATCGCGATCGTGATGCTGGGCACGATCATCAACTATCTCGTCCGCCAGACGCTGGGCGTCGCCGTCGCCACCGAGCCGTTCCAGGCCGATGTCGCGATGACCAAGGAGCAATATAGCTGGGTCACCGGCGTGTTTCAGGGCTTCATCATGATGCAGCCCGTGGTCGGCTATATCCTCGACCGGATCGGCCTGCGCACCGGCATGGCGATCTTCGCGACGGCGTGGGCGGTGCTGATCGCGGCGCATGGCTGGGTGGCGAGCTGGCAGGGGCTGGCGGCGCTGCGCGGGGCACTGGGGTTCGCCGAGGGCACCTCGCACACGCTGGGGCTCAAGGTGGTTTCCGAATGGTTTCCGGCGAAGGAGCGCGGGTTCGCGGGGGGCATCTATAATCTGGGCGCATCGGCCGGGATCGCGCTTGCCGGGCCGCTGGTCGCGATCTCGATCGCCTTGTGGAACTGGCGCGCGGCTTTCTATGTCGCGGCGGTGCTGGCGCTGCTGTGGGTCGCGCTGTGGCTGCGCTGGTATCGCGCGCCCGAAGCGCATCCCGATCTCGCGCCGGAGGAACTGGCGCTGATCCAGTCGGGGCAGGAAGCGCATGTGCAGGCAGCGGGCGAGAAGCCGCCGATATTGTCGCTGCTGGGGCGGCGCAATTTCTGGGGGATCGCCCTGCCCCGGTTCCTGGCGGATCCGACCTGGGCGACGCTGACCTTCTGGCTGCCGCTGTACCTGAGCGAGGTGCGCGGGCTGGACCTGAAGGAACTGGCGATCGCAGTGATCCTGCCCTTCGTCGCGGCCGATCTGGGGTGCCTGTTCGGGCCGGCGGTGGTGGTGTGGCTGGAGCGGCGCGGCGTGGCGCTGATCGATGCGCGGCGCTGGACCTTCACGCTGGGGGCGCTGATGATGACCAGCATGATGTTCGTCGGCGGAGTCACCAGTCCCTATGCCGCGGTGGCGCTGCTCAGCATCGGCGCGTTCGCGCACCAGACGCTGTCGGTCACCTGCATCACGATGGCGAGCGACCTGTTTCGCCGCGACGAGCTGGGCACCGTGGCGGGCATGGCGGGGACGATGGCCAATCTGGGCGTGATGATCTTCACCCTGCTGATCGGCGCGCTCGTCACCCAGATCGGCTATACGCCCTTCTTCATGGCGCTGGCGGTATTCGATCTGGTCGCGGCGGGGATCCTCTGGTCGCTGGTGGTGAAGCCCGGTGGCCCGCCCGAGCGCGAGAGCGGGATCATCCCGATTCTGCTCGGCGGCGCGACCGCAGTCTATCTGGGCGGCGTGGTGGGGATCGGCTCGATCGGCGTGGCGGGCTATGTCGGGTTCGGCTTCGGCGTATTGCTGCTCGGTCTCGGCATCGCGATCGAAGCGCGCGCGCGGACGCGGCGGGCGGCATGATCCGCAACCCGATCCTGCCGGGCTTCAATCCCGATCCGTCGATCTGCCGCGTCGGCGAGGATTATTACATCGTGACCTCGACCTTCGAATGGTTTCCGGGCGTACAGATCCACCACAGCCGCGATCTGGTGAATTGGCGGCTGCTGACGCGGCCGCTGGTTCGCAAGTCACAGCTCGACATGCGCGGCGATCCCGACAGTTGCGGGGTATGGGCGCCGTGCCTCAGCCATGACGGCGAGCGGTTCCACCTGATCTACACCGATGTGAAACGCTATGGCCGCACCACCGTGGGCGGCGCATCGGGCGCGAGTTTGCGCGACTTCCACAATTACCTCGTCACCTGCGAGACGATCGACGGCGAATGGTCGGACCCGGTGCATCTCAATTCGAGCGGCTTCGACCCCTCGCTGTTCCACGACGATGACGGGCGCAAATATCTGCTCAACCAGCTGTGGGACCATCGGCCGGGCCGCAATCGCTTCGCGGGGATCGTGCTGCAGGAATATTGCCCGCGCGAGCGGCGGCTGATCGGCGAGCGGCACAATATCTTCGCGGGCACCCCGCTGGGCCTGACAGAAGCGCCGCATCTCTATCGCCGCGACGGCCGCTACTATCTGATCACTGCCGAGGGCGGGACCGGCTGGAACCATGCGGTGACGATGGCGCGCAGCCGCGACCTGCTCGGCCCATACGAGCTGCATCCGGATACCTATATCCTCTCCAGCCGCACCCGGCCCGACGCCCCGCTGATGCGCGCGGGCCATGCCGATCTGGTCGAGACGCCGGCAGGCGAGACGTACATGGCCTATCTGTGCGGACGTCCCTTGCCCAATCGCGGCCGCTGCGTGCTGGGCCGCGAGACTGCGCTGCAACCGATGGTCTGGCGCGACGGCTGGCTCTGGACCCTAGACGGTCAGGGCGTCCCGATGCGCGAAGCCCCCGCTCCCGATCTGCCGCCGCATCCCTGGCCCGAAACGCCGGTCCGCGCGGACTTCGATGCAGACCAGCTGCCGATCGATTTCCAATGGCTCCGTACGCCCGAGCCGGACGCAATCTTCAGCCTCACCGCCCGTCCCGGCCATCTCCGGCTCTACGGCCGCGAGACGATCGGGAGCTTGTTCACCCAGTCGCTGGTGGCACGGCGGCAACAGGCATTCTGCTACACGGCGTCCTGCGCGATGGAGTTCGAGCCGCGGCATTTCCAGCAGGCGGCGGGCCTCGTCGCTTATTATAACGGGGCCAAATTCCATTATCTCCACGTCACCCACGACGCCGAGATCGGCCGGCATATCCGCGTGATGTCCGCCCTGCCCGACAGCCCTCAGGCCGACGCCTTCTCCGCGCCGATCGCGATTCCCGAGGGACGCGTCGAACTGCGCGCCGAAGTCGATGAGGAACGCCTGCGCTTCGCCTTCCGCCTCGATCGGCAGGATTGGCAATGGCTGCCCGAGCAATTCGACGCCTCGATCCTGTCGGACGAAGCCACCGCCCCGGGCGCACCGAACTTCACCGGCGCGTTCATCGGCATGGCGTGCCAGGACGTGAGCGGCGCGGGCCTCCACGCCGATTTCGACTGGTTCGACTATCGCGAGCGAGACTTCAGCGCGGCTTGAACCGGCGCCGGATCAGGTCGCGCAATCCCGTCTTCACGGGCGGGGCCGGAGGCGGTCCCTCGCGAAATCGCTGCTCCAGTTCGGCGACCAGATCGTCCTGCCCGCGAAATGCGTTGCGCATCTTCTCGCGCGGCAGCGGCATCAGGAACTCGCAGCCATGCGCCTGCCCGTCGCGCCACACCACCTTGGCTTCGCGCGCGCCCGCGCCGGACAATCCGATCGAGATCAGCGTGCCCGCCGGCAGTTCCAGATCGCCGCTGAAGCGAAAGCCGGTGCGCGAGAAATCCTCGACCGTGACGTTCACCGGCTCGCCGTCCATGCCGCGCAACGTGCTGTCGACATCCACTTCGAACCGCACCGCGCCACGCGCGTCGATCTCGCCCAGCACTTCCAATCGTGCGACCAGCACCCATACCTCCCCGGATCGTCTGAATCGCGATCCGCTGGCGCCACGCTACTCGCCAAATCGTTAACGGATTTTCGGCAAAACCCGGTCCGGCGGCAGAAGATTGTGGATAGCGGGGCGCGAGGTCATCAGGAGCCTGACACCCTGCGCATCGGCAGGCTGCCGAGCGTCAACCTTGACTTAGGACAGTATTACCGCCATATCGCAGCGCATCGAGGCATCATGCAGCGTGATGGAGCGAACAGCTCCGGCTCTGCCTCGGTTCATATTTCCGGCTTCCCATATCACGCGGGGCGTCATTTTTTGACCCCGCCTCCGCGCGCCCGTTTCAGGTGCACGCGTCGGCCGCATTTGTAAGGTTTCCAATGCAATTCAATGAACTCGGTCTCTCGCAGGCCGTTCTCTCTGCGCTTACCGCGAAGGGCTATACCGTCCCCACCCCGATCCAGTCGCAGGCGATCCCGCCTTTGCTCGAGGGCAAGGACCTGCTCGGCATCGCCCAGACCGGCACCGGCAAGACACTCGCATTCGTCGCACCCTCGATCGATCGCCTGGTCGCCAGCAAGCAGCGCCCCCAGCCGCGCGGCTGCCGCATGCTGGTTCTTGCCCCGACCCGCGAACTCGCCGCCCAGATCGCCGAGAGCGCCAAGGCCTATTCCAAGGGCACGGGCCTGACCGTCGCCACCGTGTTCGGCGGCACGTCGGTCCACAAGAACAAGGTCGATCTGGCCCGCGGCGTCGACATCCTCGTCGCCACGCCGGGCCGCCTCGTCGATCTGATGGACCAGCATTACCTGATCCTGCTCGGCATCGAGATTTTCGTGCTCGACGAAGCCGACCAAATGATGGACCTGGGCTTCATCCATGCGCTCAAGCGTATCGTTCGCGATCTGCCGTCGAAGCGCCAGTCGCTGTTCTTCTCGGCGACCATGCCCAAGACGATCCGCGATCTGGCCGGCCAGTTCCTCAAGTCCGATCCTGTCGAAGTGAAGGTCACTCCCGTCGCTACCACCGCCGAGCGCGTCACCCAGTCGGTGACGTTCGTCCAGCAGGCGGAGAAGCAGGCGCTGCTCACCATTCTGCTCCGCGATCCCTCGATCGACCGCGCGCTGATCTTCACCCGCACCAAGCATGGCGCCGACCGCGTCGTAAAGCTGCTTGCCGGCAATGGCGTCGCGTCGAACGCGATCCACGGCAACAAGTCGCAGCCGCAGCGCGAGCGTGCGCTGGGCGAGTTCAAGGCGGGCAAGGTCAAGATCCTGATCGCCACCGATATCGCCGCGCGCGGCATCGACGTGTCGGGCGTCAGCCACGTCTTCAACTTCGAGCTGCCCAACGTGCCCGAGCAATATGTCCATCGCATCGGCCGCACCGCGCGCGCGGGCGCGGATGGCATCGCGGTCAGCTTCTGCGCGCCCGATGAGAAGCCGTATCTGAAGGACATCGAGAAGCTGACGCGTCAGAAGATCGAAATCGTTGCGCTACCGGAGGACTTCATCAACGAGTCGAACAAGATCAAATCGACCCGCTCGCCGATGGTGATGAGCCGCGACGAGGCCAATGGCCGCAACGGTCGCGCGATGCAGGGCCAGCGTCCGGGTGCCGGGCGTGGCCAGCCACCGCGCAAGCGCCCCGCCCAGTTCGAGGCGCGTCCGGCAAACGAGCGCCGCGACGGCGCACAGGGTGGCCGTAGCCGCCCCGAAGGTCAGGGTCAGAATCGCGGCCCGGCGCAGGGTCAGCGGGGCGATCAGCCGCGCCGCGCCGAAGGCGGCCGGAACGACTGGAGCCGTCTCGACGGCCCGCGTGCCGATACGCGCCACGAGGGTCCGCGTCAGGGCGAGCAGCGCCGTAACGACGCCCCGCGCGCCGACCGGCCGCAGGGCGAGAAGCCGCAGCGCGACTATGCCCGCAAGAGCAAGTGGCAGGGCCGCCCCACCCAGGGCGGCGGCCACCGCAACAATGCGGGCCGTTCGCGCTGAGCGGTTCCCCCTCCCCACGAGGGAGGGTCAGGAATAAATTAGGAAAGGCCGGGGCGCGACGCCTCGGCCTTTTCTGTCGAAGCCGCTCCGGAGCGGCTCAGCGCACCGGTTTGACGGCAATCGATTCGGCCAAGGCGCGGACTTCCGGAACCAGCGCCTCCACCCTCCCGGGAACATTGCCGTCGCCATAGCGATAGATGGTCAGGATCCGGCCGCCGATCCCGGTCACGCATCCGGCGGCAGCCACTTTGACCTGCTTACCCGCGACACCCATCACGATAATTCCCTGCATATAGACGCAGAAATCATCATGCCCCGAAGGCGCGAAGGCACTGTCGATTTTCACTTCCGTGTTCAGCACATCGCCGATGGACTTGGCCGTGTCGGTATTGATCTTGTCAGGCGCGGTTGCCGCCTTGAACTCCGTCGTTCCAACTGCCGCTGAAACCTCGCGGATCACCTGCTCACGCGTTACCTCCACCATCAGCGCCGGCTTTGGGATCTTGATCACCAGGTAATCGGCATCCACGCCCGGCGTGCCCGTGCAATCGAACAACACCAGCAGCGTCAGATTCTCGCTATCCGCCGCCGAGATCAGCTGAGCCACGGACTGGCTCGCACCGGCGCTCGGAAGACAATATCCCTTGGGCAGAGGCATCGTGAAGTTGATACCGCCCGCGTGGAACTCCGCTGGGGTCGCCGCCTGCGCGGCAGCGGTCGCCGGGATTGCCGCCGTGCCCAGCGCAAGCGCCGCGCCCCAATATTTCCACATCCTCACCCGCCATTCTCCATGAACAATTGCAGCGTCCGCGCCCGTGCCAGCGTTGCGCTGGCGGCATCATAGTCCGCGCGCTGGTCGCAGTTGAAGCCGTGCCCGGCCTCATAGACGAAGACCTCGACGTTCGGATGGTCCGCCCCGATCAGCTTTTCCACGCCTGCCATCGGGATGCCTTTGTCGTGGCGGCCGAAATGGCAGATGGTGGGGCAATCCGGCTCCGCATCGGCCGCGTCGGGGATCAGGCTGCCATAATAGCATGACGCCGCCGCCAGCCCCGCCAGCCGGGTCGCCGCGAACCATGCCACCGATCCGCCATAGCAATAGCCGGTGATGAATACCGGCCCCTTCCCCGCCAGCGCATCGATGCAGCTCTGGGTATCCGCCAGCGTCAGCGCGAAGGGATGCGTGTCGCGCGCCAGATGCCGGCCCGCCGCGATGCCGTCCGAATCATAGCCGACTTCGAACCCCGGATGCTCGCGGTCGAACAAGGCAGGCGACAGCACTTCGTATCCATCCGCCGCATAGCCATCGCAGACCGAGCGGATGTGCGAATTGACTCCGAATATCTCCTGCACGACGACAAGGCCGCCGCGCCGCTCGCCTTCGGGCGCAGCGTGATAGACCGCGACCTCCGCGCCATCGGCCATCGTCATCCGGATGAATTCACCCATCGCCGCGCCTCCCTTAACCCCTGGGCTTGCCTCGAAGCGTCAACGCAAAGGCGCGCGAGCGGCGCAACAGCGCGGCAAGCGTCGCCGGATCGTTGCCGGCAGCGTAGAAATTGAGGACCAGTACGCGCCCGTCGACCGCGGTGATGCAACTGCCCACGGTCATCTCGATCTTCTTGCCGCCCGCCGGCGTGGTGACGTTGAACCCGCCGAAATAGCCGCAGACATCGTCCTTGCCGCGCGGACGCAGATCAAGCGAGACCTCGGCCTTCTTGCCCGTGGTCTCCGCCAGCGCGCCGGAAAGCATCGTTTCGGTGTCTTCCAGATTGAACGGCTTGCCGTCCTTGCTGTCGAAGTCCGGCCCCAGCGATTCCAGCACCTGCGCCCGCGTCACGGCCGTACCGGCGACCGCATGAGGCGTCTTGATGATGATGTAATCGAGCATGTTCGCCGACGCGCCGCACGAATGCAGCGTGATCGACGTCAGATTATCCTTGTCGAGTGTGGCCGCATATTGATCCAGCGGCTGCTGCGCGGCGGTGGCCGGGCAATAGCCTTCCGGCATCGGCGGGGTGAACGCCACGCCGCCTACCTCGAAGCTGACCGTTCGGCTTTGGGCGAGCGCCGGTCCGCAGATCGCGACGCTTGCGATCAGCCCCAGCAATATCGCCTTCATCGTGCGCGCTCCCGTTCGGCATAATCGGCATCGGCGGTCAGCCGGCGTTCGACGCGGTTGAGGCCGGTATCGGCTTCGTTGTTGCGCCGCCCCAGCAACGGGCTGGCCTGACGATACCAGCGCAGCGCACCCTGCAGATCGCCGCGCCATTCGGTGCACAGCCCGATATTGAAGACGATCACGCCGTTGTTCGGGATCATCTGGTTGAGCCGCTGCCAGTCCTGGCAGGCCTGACCCGGATTGCGCTGGGTCAGCTTGATCGTGTCCTTGAAGAAGCGGTTATGCTCCTTCGGAATCCCCTTCGAGCTTTCGAGGATGCGGATGCTGTAGGTGTCGGTCACCGGCACCGTGTCGCGCCGCACGCCCTCCGCGATCTGACCGATCATGCCGTTGATCATCTCCTCGGCGGTGCGCGAAGGCGATTGCCCCTGGCACCAGGTGATCTCCTCGCGCAGCGGCTTCACGGCAGAATAGACGATCCGCCCGTCGCGCCGCACGATACGCAGGTCCGCGCTCAGATTCGCCACGCGGCGGGTGCAATTGACCTGCACCTCTTCCTCCTTGGTGCACTTGTTGTCCTTGTCGCGCTGCGTGCACTGTTTCTCGGGCCGCTTGAAATAGCTGTCCTCGACGCCGCTGGAGACCGCGCCGGACAGCGTGCCGTCGGCATAGCCGCCATTGTTGCGCCGCCCGCCATAGACGATCTCGAACCATGCGCCCGTCCGTCCGCTGGGCCGCGAGAGCGCGCGCTCGATCGCCATGCCCGTCGCGGCGCCGTCGCGCCCGCCCAGCCGCTCGACTGCGATCGAGCGCAGCATCGCCGCTTCGCGCCACGGCGCGGGAAACAGGCCGGTCATCGTCAGCGTCTCGGCCGCCGCCGGAGTCGCCGCCAGCATCGCCGTGGCGATTGCCGCGATCCCGGCGCGACTCGCCGTTAAGAGAAACAAGGTCCGCATGATGATGATCCCCTCCAGATTTGCCCGGGGGGAGATTTGCAGCACCGCGCCGGGCGCGCAACGATTCTCATATGCTTCGGGCAGCGTCCCGACTCGGGTTGCATCGCAGCAAGTCCGATGCTAACCGCGCCGCGACCCATCGGGGGCGCCCTTTTTACCGAGGTGCTGCACCCATTTCGCATGGGGCCACTCCTGCTCCCAAGAGGAACTCATACGCGTGGAGAATTCCGGCGGTATCCAGGCCAGCCTAAGCGGACGCTACGCTACCGCTCTGTTCGAGCTGGCGCGCGATTCGAATACGCTGCCCAAGGTCGAGGCGAGCCTCGCCACGGTCAGTGCGGCGCTTGCCGAATCGGCTGACTTCAAGGCGCTGACCACCAGCCCGCTGATCTCGCGCAGCGCTTCGGCGAACGCGGTGGCGGCAGTGGCAAAGTCGCTGAAGCTCGAATCGACCGTTGCGAACTTCCTCGGCGTGCTCGCCGGCAATCGCCGGCTGAACCAGCTTCCCGCGATCATCCGCTCGTTCCGCGCGCTCGCCGCCGCCCATCGCGGCGAAGCGACCGCCGAAGTCGTCTCGGCGCATCCGTTGAGCGCCGCGCAGGTGACCGAATTGAAGCAGCAGCTTCGCGCGCGGCTTGGCCGCGACGTTTCCGTCGACCTGTCGGTCGACCCCTCGCTGCTGGGCGGCCTGGTCGTGAAGATCGGCTCCCAGATGATCGATTCGTCGATCAAGACCCGTTTGAATTCTCTCGCTCACGCGATGAAAGGCTGAAGGCTACACTCATGGACATTCGCGCCGCTGAAATCTCGAAGGTCATCAAGGACCAGATCGCATCGTTCGGCACCGAGGCTCAGGTCTCGGAAACCGGCCAGGTGCTGTCGGTCGGCGACGGCATCGCGCGCATCCACGGTCTGGACAATGTCCAGGCCGGTGAGATGGTCGAATTCGCCAATGGCATCCAGGGCATGGCGCTCAACCTCGAAGCCGACAATGTCGGCGTCGTGATCTTCGGGTCGGACTCGGAGATCAAGGAAGGCGACACCGTCAAGCGCACCGGCACCATCGTGGACGTTCCGGTCGGCAAGGGCCTGCTCGGCCGCGTCGTGGACGGCCTCGGCAACCCGATCGACGGCAAGGGCCCGATCGTTTCCGAGACCCGCAGCCGCGTCGAAGTGAAGGCACCGGGCATCATCCCGCGCAAGTCGGTTCACGAGCCGATGCAGACCGGCCTGAAGGCACTCGACGCCCTCGTCCCCGTCGGCCGCGGCCAGCGCGAACTGATCATCGGCGATCGCCAGACCGGCAAGTCGGCCGTCGCGATCGACACCTTCATCAACCAGAAGGAAGCGAACAAGGGCACCGACGAGAAGGCGAAGCTATACTGCGTGTACGTCGCCGTCGGCCAGAAGCGCTCGACCGTCGCGCAGCTCGTCCGCACCCTCGAAGAGAATGGCGCGATGGAATATTCCATCGTCGTCGCCGCAACCGCGTCGGAGCCGGCCCCGCTGCAGTTCCTCGCGCCGTACACCGGCACCGCGATGGGCGAGTATTTCCGTGACAACGGCATGCACGCGCTGATCGTGTTCGACGATCTGTCGAAGCAGGCCGTCGCTTACCGCCAGATGTCGCTGCTGCTGCGCCGCCCGCCGGGCCGCGAAGCCTATCCGGGCGACGTGTTCTATCTCCACAGCCGCCTGCTCGAGCGCGCGGCGAAGATGAACGACGAGAATGGCGGCGGCTCGCTGACCGCGCTCCCGATCATCGAAACCCAGGCAGGCGACGTGTCGGCCTACATCCCGACCAACGTGATCTCGATCACCGACGGCCAGATCTTCCTCGAAACCGACCTGTTCTTCGCGGGCATCCGTCCGGCGATCAACGTGGGTCTGTCGGTGAGCCGCGTGGGTTCGTCGGCGCAGACCAAGGCGATGAAGAAGGTCGCCGGCTCGATCAAGCTGGAGCTGGCCCAGTATCGTGAAATGGCTGCCTTCGCCCAGTTCGGTTCGGACCTCGACGCCTCGACCCAGAAGCTGCTGAACCGCGGCGCGCGCCTGACCGAGCTGCTCAAGCAGGCTCAGTTCTCGCCGATGCCGTTCGAAGAGCAGGTTGCCTCGATCTTCGCGGGCACCCAGGGCTTCCTCGACGTGATCCCGGCCGCGGACGTGGTGCGTTACGAGCAGGCGATGCTCGCCGATCTGCGCGCCAACCATGCCGGCGTGCTCAAGGCGATCCGCGACAGCAAGGACCTGTCCGACGACAGCCGCGCCGGCCTGAAGGCCGCGCTCGAAGCGTTCGCCAAGACCTTCGCGTAAGTCATTTCCCTCTCCCCCTCGGGGGAGAGGAGAAGAAGGAAGACAATGGCTTCTCTCAAGGCCCTCAAGGTCCGCATCGGCTCGGTGAAGTCGACGCAGAAGATCACCAAGGCGATGAAGATGGTCGCCGCCGCGAAGCTGCGCCGTGCGCAGGAAGCGGCCGAGGCCGGGCGCCCCTATGCCCAGCGTCTCGAAGCCGTGGTGGCGTCGCTCGCTTCCAAGGTGACCGTCAGCGAATCCTCGCCGAAGCTCCTCGCCGGCACCGGCAAGGATCAGGTCCACCTGCTCGTCGTCGCCACCAGCGACAAGGGTCTGGCCGGCGCGTTCAACACGAACATCGCCCGCCTTGCCCGCAAGCATGCGCAGGACCTGCTCGCCGCCGGCAAGACGGTCAAGATCTACACGATCGGCCGCAAGGGCCGCGGCGTGCTGAACCGTCAGTTCCGCGACCTGCTGGTTCATGGCATCGAGCCGGGCGATCTGGGCAAGCTGACGTTCCTCGACGCGCGCGGCTATGCCGACGATCTGATCGCCCGCTACGAAGCCGGTGAATTCGACATCGCGACCCTGTTCTATTCGAACTTCAAGTCGGTCCTGACGCAGGAGCCGACCGCGCAGCAGATCATCCCGGTTGCGATCCCCACGGTTTCGGCCGCGGTCGAGACCGGCGTGTCGGCAGCGACCGAATATGAGCCGGACGAAGCCGAGATTCTCGCCGACCTGCTGCCGCGCAACGTCGCGATCCAGCTCTACCGCGCGATGCGTGAAAACGCCGCGTCGGAGCAGGGCAGCAAGATGACCGCGATGGACAATGCGACCCGCAATGCCGGCGATCTGATCAAGCGTCTGTCGATCCAGTATAACCGCGCCCGTCAGGCCGCGATCACCACCGAACTCGTCGAAATCATCTCCGGCGCCGAAGCGCTCTAAGAAATTCGAAGCAAGGAAACCACGATGGCAACCGCAGCCCCGACCACCAAGAAGCCCGCCGCGAAGCGTGCGCCCAAGGCCGCCGCGCCTGCAGCGGCCGCCAGCACCGCCGCTTCGGCGACGACCAGCACCGGCCGCATTTCGCAGATCATCGGCGCCGTCGTCGACGTTTCGTTCGACGGTGGTTCGCTGCCCGCCATTCTCTCGGCGCTCGAGACCGACAACAACGGCAGCCGCCTTGTTCTCGAAGTCGCGCAGCACCTCGGCGAAAACACCGTGCGCACCATCGCGATGGACGCGACCGAAGGTCTCACCCGCGGTCAGGCCGTCACCGACACCGGTTCGCAGATCCGCGTTCCTGTCGGCCCGAAGACGCTCGGCCGCATCATGAACGTCATCGGCGAGCCGATCGACGAGCGCGGCCCCATCGGCAACACCGACAGCGCGCCGATCCACGCAGCGGCTCCCGCCTTTGTCGACCAGTCGACCGAGAGCGCGATCCTGGTCACCGGCATCAAGGTCATCGATCTGCTCGCGCCCTACGCGAAGGGCGGCAAGATCGGCCTGTTCGGCGGCGCCGGCGTGGGCAAGACCGTGCTCATCCAGGAACTGATCAACAACATCGCCAAGGGCCACGGCGGCACCTCGGTGTTCGCCGGCGTCGGCGAGCGTACCCGCGAGGGTAACGATCTGTACCACGAGTTCCTCGACGCGAACGTCATCGCCAAGGATGCCGACGGCAATCCGACCAGCGAAGGTTCGAAGGTCGCCCTGGTGTTCGGCCAGATGAACGAGCCGCCGGGCGCCCGCGCTCGCGTCGCGCTGTCGGGCCTGACGATCGCCGAATATTTCCGCGACGTCGAAGGCCAGGACGTGCTGTTCTTCGTCGACAACATCTTCCGCTTCACCCAGGCGGGCGCGGAAGTGTCGGCACTGCTGGGCCGTATTCCTTCGGCCGTGGGCTACCAGCCGACCCTGTCGACCGACATGGGCGCGCTGCAGGAGCGCATCACCTCGACCAACAAGGGCTCGATCACCTCGGTGCAGGCCGTGTACGTTCCCGCCGACGATCTTACCGATCCGGCGCCGGCAACGTCGTTCGCCCACCTCGACGCGACGACCGTGCTTAACCGCGCGATCTCGGAGCTGGGCATCTACCCGGCAGTCGACCCGCTCGACTCCACCTCGCGCGTGCTGACCCCGGCGATCGTCGGTCAGGACCATTACGACACCGCCCGCCGCGTTCAGGAAACGCTGCAGAAGTACAAGGCGCTGCAGGACATCATCGCGATCCTGGGCATGGACGAGCTTTCCGAAGAGGATAAGGTCACCGTTACCCGCGCCCGCAAGATCCAGCGCTTCCTGTCGCAGCCGTTCCACGTCGCAGAAGTCTTCACCGGCATCAGCGGCAAGTTCGTTGCGATCGAAGACACGGTGAAGTCGTTCAAGGCCGTCGTCGACGGCGAGTATGACCACCTGCCGGAAGCAGCCTTCTACATGGTCGGCGGCATCGACGAAGTCGTCGCCAAGGCCCAGAAGCTGGCCGAAGAGGCGTAATTGCCTTCTCTAGCCCTCTCCCGCTTGCGGGAGAGGGTTGGGTGAGGGTCTTCTTCTCCTGTTTCGACCGCCTCGCGGAAGAAGAAGACCCTCACCGCTGCGACTAGGCAGCAAGCTGCCAAGTCTCGCTGCCTCTCCCGCGAAAGCGGGAGAGGGAAATCAGGACAAGATCAATGCTGCACTTCGAACTCGTCACCCCCGAAAAGCTCGTCCGCTCCGAGGACGTGTACATGGTCGTCGTTCCCGGCACCGAGGGCGATTTCGGCGTGCTCGAAGGCCATGCGCCGGTCATGTCGACGATCCGTGACGGCGATCTCGCCATCTACAAGACCCAGGGTTCGGCGCCCGAGGCGATCCGCATCCAGGGCGGCTTCGCCGAAGTGAACGCCAAGGGCCTGACTGTCCTCGCCGAAACCGCAGGCTGACCGCCTTGACGGCGGTTCTCCGCTGCCTTCGCGCTTGACGCATTGACGCCGCCGGGCATTCTCGGCGGCGTTGTCATTTGCGGAGCGCATCCTTGTCCTTCAGCCTCTTCGTCGCCGCACTCGCCGCCACGCCCGCCCTTCCCGCCGACGATGTGGCGGTCGCAGCCGCGATGTTCGAACTCTGCCCGAAGATTCTGGACGGGACGATCGCGCTGGACAACGCGCAGCATCTCGCCGCGATCGGCTATGTGCCGTCCCGGCCGCATGGCAAGGCGGTGTGGGTCCGTGGCGGCCCGCCGGAGGAACCCGTCTTCCTCGCCGCTGCCAGCACCGAAAACGGCCGCACCTGCGCCGTCACGTTCGTCGACGACGCAGCGCACAGCCGGTTCGACCGGATGAACGCCCGTGCCCGCACGTCCGGCTATCAGGGCGCTCCGGCAGGAACCCCGCCGAACGCACCCGAAGCCCGGACCTCGCTGCTGCAGAAGGATGGCGACACGCTGATGATGCTCACCATCGGCAACCATATCGAACTGGGCGAGGTGCCGTCGGGCGCCGCCCTGTTCAACCGCCGCAACTGACGCGCTTCATTCCCCGCGCGCGTAGCGCCACGACATCGCGTTCGTGCCGTCCTTCAGCGCGATTTCCGCGACCAGCGCATCGCCTTCGCGCCAGTAGCGGATGCGCTGCGGGTAATCATGGGCCTCGTTGAGGAAGGTCACACCCTTCTCCCCCGCCACCGCGCGAAACGCGACCGCCGCCTTGCCGCCGGGCTGGGCGATATAGACGGGCGTCTCGCCGTCCAGCGCGATGCGGAGGAATTCGAAACTCACCGTCCGGCCGCCCTTCACCGTTTGCGACGTGCCGATCATCATGCCGCCCGCCGCAGGCCCCCATCGCTCGCAGGTGCGGCCGTGCGCGCCATCGGCGGTGCACCAGCTGCCCGCCAGCCAGTCCGGCAGGGTCTGCGCGGCGGGCGTCGCTGCACCGGTCAGCGGGATTGCGGCAATCAGGGCGAGTGCGAAACGCGTCATCGAAATCCTCCCATTGGTCACCCCGCTCGTGGCACGCTGCGCGCCATGCTGGCTTGAACCGACACGACATGCAAAGCTTCGCGCATGGACTATGCCGAACTGCCCCTGCCGCCCGAACTCGACGGCTTCGTCGCCGCGGTTTGGACGATGTCGGCGGGCGGCGACGGCTGGATCGAGCATGAGGCCGCGCCCGATGGCTGTATCGAGCTGATCCGGCGGCATTCGGGCCGCTCGGTGTGGCGCGAGGCGCAGCCGCCCTTGTTCGTCACCGGTCTTGCCCAGACCACCGCCAAGCTCGCCTTCAGCGGCGACGCCCGCTTCACCGCGATCAAGCTGTGGCCCTGGGCGTGGCACGCGCTGGGCGGCGCGCTTTGTCCCGGTTTCGCCGATGGCTGGCGGGCGATCGCCGCGACCGATCCGCTCGCGGCGCTGCTGCCCGAGAGCGGCGATCCGCTTCCCGCCCTCGTCCGCGCCTTCGCATCGATTTCCCTGCCCCCGATCGCCGCCGTGCGCACCGCCGCCACGGTCGAGGAAATCACCCGCGCCACCGGCCTGCCGCACCGCAGCCTGCAGCGCCTGTTCGCCCGCGATTTCGGGATGCCGCCGCGCAGCTATCTGCGCCTGTTGCGCTTCCGAGACGCGCTGATCGAGGTCCAGTCGAGCCCGGAGCCCCTCGCCGATGCGGCCGCCGCGACCGGCTATGCCGATCAGGCGCACATGGCCCGCGATTTCCGCACCCTTGCCGGCTTGCCCCCACGGGAGGCCCGCGCCCGCGCAAAGGGACCGTTCGTCTAGGGCGTCAGCTGATAGACCTGGGCGAGTGCCTTGCCGTTCCCGAAATACACCGTCAGCGTGGTGCCCCGGACGCGATATCTGATGTGCGGCACGCCAGCCCCGCCGGTCCGCTCGAGCAGCAGTTCGCCGGGGCTGTGCGAAACCTCGCGATAGGTGGTTCCCGCGCCTTCGCTGTGGGAAACGAGGCGCCCGTCGACGATGCGCATCCACCCGACAGAGTCTACGCGTTCCGCCTTCGGGGAATCCGGATAGATCACCGAAACCACGAACCCGCCATCGGCGGCATCCTCGACCCGGATGCATTGATGCATGTCGCTGCTTTTCATGCACCAGTTGCCCAGCATCCAGCGCGGCAATTGTGCGTCCTGCGCGGCCGCCGGCACCGTCATCGCGATCAAGGCTGCAATCAGCATGTCCCGTTCCCCTCGATGCGAGCCTATCAGGCGCGCCATCACCCGCAAGCCAGGCCAACCGGAGGCTGTGGTTAGGCAATTGTAAAACCTTGGCCGCTACCCCTCTGCAATCGGGCGGGTTCCTGGGGATCATTGAAGTCACATGAGTGCTTTCGGACGACGCAGCGGTTTGGGGGGCGGCACAGGTGGCCGGCCCGCGTTCGGCGTCGCGCGCCCCATGCAGGGCGGCGGTTCGCTCCGTCCTTCCGAGCCGATGCCCGGCGGCGAGCAATTCCCGCCGATCGGTAGCGTGCCCCTGCCCGGCGCAGCGGCTCCCGAGCCCGAGGCCGCGCCGTCCAGCCAGAATCAATCCACCGGCGAGGCCATGCAGCGCCTTGCCGAGCGTCAGGCCGCCTCCGGCGATGCCGGCGCATCGCGCGCCGAAGGCTTCGAAGCATCGGTCCATCGCATCAAGGAACAGGTGCTGCCGCGCCTGCTCGAACGCGTCGATCCCGAAGCCGCCGCCACGCTCAGCAAGGACGAGCTCGCCGAGGAATTCCGTCCGATCATCGGCGAAGTGCTCGCCGAGCTGAAGCTGACGCTCAACCGCCGCGAGCAGTTCGCGCTCGAAAAGGTGCTGGTCGACGAGCTTCTGGGCCTCGGGCCGTTGGAAGAGCTTCTCGCCGACAGCGCCATCTCGGACATCATGGTCAACGGCCCCGAGCAGACGTACGTCGAACGCAAGGGCCGGCTCGAACTCGCGAACATCCAGTTCCGCGACGAGGAGCATCTGTTCCAGATCGCGCAGCGAATCTGCAACTCGGTCGGCCGCCGCGTCGACCAGACCACGCCGCTGGCCGACGCCCGCCTCAAGGACGGCAGCCGCGTCAACGTGATCGTGCCGCCGCTGTCGCTGCGCGGCACCGCGATCTCGATTCGTAAATTCTCGGCCAAGCCGATCACCCTCGACATGATGGCGCAGGGCGGATCGATGAGCCAGAAGATGGCCACTGCGCTGAAGGTCGCGGGCGCGAGCCGCTTCAATATCGTCATCTCGGGCGGTACGGGCTCGGGCAAGACGACGATGCTCAACGCCCTGTCGAAGATGATCGACCCGGGCGAGCGCGTGCTGACGATCGAGGACGCGGCCGAACTTCGCCTGCAGCAGCCGCACTGGCTGCCGCTGGAAACGCGCCCGCCCAACCTGGAAGGTCAGGGCGAAATCTCGATCCGCGATCTGGTGAAGAACTCGCTGCGTATGCGCCCGGATCGCATCATCCTGGGCGAAATCCGCGGATCGGAGTGTTTCGATCTGCTCGCCGCGATGAACACCGGCCATGACGGCTCGATGTGTACGCTCCACTCCAACAGCCCGCGCGAATGCCTCGGCCGTATGGAGAACATGGTGATGATGGGCGACATCAAGATGCCCAAGGAAGCCATCAGCCGCCAGATCGCCGATTCGGTCGATCTGATCGTGCAGGTGAAGCGTCTGCGCGACGGTTCGCGCCGCGTGACCAACATCACCGAGGTGATCGGCATGGAAGGCCCCGTCATCGTGACGCAGGAGCTGTTCAAGTTCGAGTATCTCGACGAATCGGCCGACGGCAAGATCATCGGCGAATACCGCTCGATGGGCCTGCGCCCCTACACACTCGACAAGGCCAAGCAGTACGGCTTCGACCAGGCTCTGCTCGAGGCGTGCCTGTAACGTCTTAGCCGTGCAGCGCCGCGATCGCGGCGCCTGCCGCAGCGAACAGCGCCAGTATCTGGATCAGCGCCCAGGGCATGAATCCCGCCGCGTCGAGGTTGCGGCGGCGCTGCCGTCGCCAGTCGGCGATCGCGCTGAACACCGCCAGCACGACCATGCCTCCCACCAGCGTCCACAGGCTCGCCAAGAATTCCAGTTGCATCATTCCCGCCCGCCGATCAGGTTCCCGTCACCCCAGATATGTACGGAGCCGAAATGCGCCAGCCCCTCTTCGTCACGGCCCTTGCCGCGACCGCTATTGCCCTCGCCGCCGCCGCGAACCTTCCCGAGCCGAGCGCCGACATCAAGGCTGCGGTTGCAGCATCCACCCGCACCCCCGCCAACCTCGCCCGTGACCAGTATCGTCACCCCGCCGAGACCCTGTCCTTCTTCGGCGTGAAGCCGACCGACACTGTGGTCGAGATCTGGCCCGGCGGCGGCTGGTACACCGAAATTCTCGCCCCGCTGACCAAGGGCAAGGGCACCTACTACGCCGCCAGCCCCTGGCCCGACGGCAACAAGGGCGTGCAGAACAAGCAAACCGCCGACGCCGCCACCTATGGTCATGTGAAGTTCGCCGCCTTCCCCTGGGCCGAGGGCCAGCCCAAGGTTCCGGACGGGACCGCGGACGTCGTCCTCACCTTCCGCAACGTCCATAACTGGCGGATGGGCTATCAGCGCGGCGGCACCGATTATTCGGGCGAGGCCTTTGCCCAGATGTTCGCGATGCTGAAACCGGGCGGCACGCTGGGCATCGTCGATCACCGCCTGCCCGAAAGCGCCAGCGACGATCGCGAAAAGAGCAGCGGCTATATCAAGGTCTCGACCATCCGCCGCCTCGCCGAAGCCGCCGGCTTCGAGTTCGTCGGCGCTTCGGAAATCAACGCCAATGCGAAGGACACGGCGGACTGGCCCAAGGGCGTGTGGACCCTGCCGCCCAGCCTGTCGCAGAAGGATGTCGATCGCGAGAAATATGTCGCCATCGGCGAGAGCGACCGCATGACGCTGCGCTTCCGCAAGCCGCGCTGACCCGGCTTGCGCGCCGCCGCCTTTCTCGACCGGTTCCGCACGCTCGAACGGCACGAGGCTCCGCTCGCGCTGTTCGCCGACGATCCCGAGGGCTTTGCCGCGGCGATCGACAATGCGCCGGCCGAGTTCGCGGAATCGGTCGAAGCGGCGGCGGCGCGCGTGCCCGGCTGGATCGCCGAGCTGAACCACGGCGCCTTCGCTTCGGCGGCGTGCAATGCGCGCGGCCAGGTGGTCGTCGCCGACAAGAGCTTCCGCGCCTGGTTCGACGATGACGATCCGATCGGATCGGTGATCCGCCGCGTCGACGATGGCGAGCCTTATCTCTCGGTCCTCGCGCAGGACGGCAACGGCCGCCCGGTCGCACTGGCGGCCGGCGGCAGCCGCGCGGTGGCGCGCTGGCCGCTGGGCGAAGCGGTGCGCGCCGCGCTCGCCGATGGCCGCGCCAGCCATGCGGTCGTCGGCTTCCGCCCCGATTCGGGCGGCTGGGAGCGGATCGCCCGCGTTCATGGCTGGACGCTGTCCGAAACCCGCCTCGTCGCGGCGCTGGCCCGCGAAGGCGATCTCCCCGCCGCCGCGCGTAGCCTCGGCATCGCGCACGAAACCGCGCGCAAGCAGGTCGCCAGCGCGATGGAGAAATGCGGCGCGCGCCGCCAGACCGATCTGGTCCGCGAAGCCTTCCGCCTCGCCGCCGGCGATCTGCGCGCACCGGCCAATGTCGACCGGCTGTTCGCCGACCTGTTCGACCTGACCGAGCGTCAGGCCCGCGCCGCGCGCGGCATCGCGCATGGCGGCACCCGCCCGGCCGTCGCCAAGGCGATGGGCGTTTCCGAACATGCGGTGAAGGCCGATCTCAAGATCGTCTATGTCGCCTGCGGCGTCGAAGCCGCGGTCGATCTCGCGCGCATCGTCGCCGAGGTCGAGGCGCTGGCCGGGCTCGCCACCGCCTGCGACGTCGCGCTCAACATCGGCCAGGCGGTCAACGATCCGCTCAAGCTGATCCCCCGCGGCTGGGCGCCCGGCCGCATCGCCGTCGCCGATCACGGGCCCGACACCGGCTTCCCGGTCGTCATCCTGCAGGTCAATGTGATGGGCCGCGCCATCTCGCAGCGTTTCATCGCCACCCTGCAGGCGGCCGGCCTGCGCCCGATCGCGTTCGACCGCGCGGGCTTCGGCCTCACCGATTTCGTCGAGGGCGATCCCTATCGCACCGCGACGCACGACATCGACACGATCCTCGACGCGCTTGGCATCGAGCAGGCGCTGCTGCTCTCGCGCGGCTTCTCGACCGGCGCAATCACTGCAGCCGAAGCGATGCCGGACCGGATTCGCGGCGGAGTGCTGCTCGGCCCCGATCCGCCCGTCGAGCTCGACCGGGTCCGCAGCGGGATGATGGGCGCGGGGCGCAAACTGTTCTACGACAATCCACGCCTCGCGGCCGGTTTCACCCGGCTGCTCGCGCACCGCACCTCGTCCGAATCGATCGCGCGGATGATGCGCGAAAGCGTCAACGGCAGCGCGATCGATCTCGCCGCGCTCGACGATCCGGAGGAGCTCGCCACCATCGTCCGCGCCGGCCGCCAGTCGGCGCTGGGAATGCACGGCTTCCTCAACGAGATCCTGACCCACGGCGCCGGCGCCCGCGCGCCTGTGCTGCTGGACGGCAGCAACTGGACGATCGCCTATGGCCAGCGCGACCCGCTCTACCGCTTCGACGAAGCCGAGGCGCATTGGCGCGCGACCTTGCCCGGCGTCGCGGTGTTGGCGATCGAACAGGGCGGCCGGTTCCTCCATCTGACCCATGCGGCAGAGATCGCCGCCGCCTGTACGGCTGTGCTCGCGCGTACCGGCTAGCCGATACCACCAAAACGGCCGCTTTCGTCTTTCCGGCCGAGCCGCGCACGATGGTAGCTTCCCCGGCCATAGGGGGACGCGGCATGAAACGCATCGCATTCTGTTTCGACGGCACCTGGAACAAGATCGACGGGGACTATCCCACCAATGTCGCACGCGTCGCGCAATCCATCTCGCGCTTCGACGAAAAGGGCATGCCGCAGATCATCTATTATGACGAAGGCGTCGGCACGAGCACCACGTCGCGCTGGACCGGCGGCATTCTCGGCCACGGGCTGCGCGAAAACATCATCGAGGCCTATCATTTCCTCGTGCTCAACTATGAGCCGGGCGACGATATTCACGTCTTCGGCTTCTCGCGCGGGGCCTATACCGCGCGCTCGTTCGTCGGCTGATCCGCAACTGCGGCATCATCTCGCGCCGTTCGCTCAGCCATATCCGGGCAGCGGTCGATCTCTATGCGAACCGGGCGAAGGACGCGTCACCGGATTCGGAGAGCGCGCGCCAGTTCCGCTTCAAGCATTGCCCGAAACTGTGCCTGCCGGGCGATCTCGAATGGCGCGAACGCACCTATCCCGAAGCCACCGCCGATCTCACGCCGCTGCGCATCGCCTATCTCGGCGTGTGGGACACGGTGGGCGCGCTTGGCGTGCCGAGCCACCTCCGGCTCCTCTCCCTGCTGTTCAACCGTAAATTCTCGTTCCACGACACGACGCTGAGCAGCGTGGTCAAACGCGCGCGCCACGCCGTCGCGGTCGACGAGAAGCGCAAGACGTTCGCGCCTTCGCTGTGGAGCAACCTCGCCGATCTCAATGCCGGCGCGCCGAAGGAGAATCGCTACGAGCAGCTCTTCTTCCCCGGCGTCCACGGCGCGGTCGGCGGCGGGGGTCCGGTACGCGGTCTGTCCGACGCCGCGCTCGAATGGGTGTTCCGCGGCGCGGTGATGCAGGGCCTGGCGTTCGATCGCGACGATCAGTCGCCGATCTTCATGCTGCGGCCCGATCCGCGCGCGCAGCTCTTCAACGTGACCGGCAAGCGCAAATGGTCGATCGGCGACCGGTTGATGGGCGTCGGGCTTGGCGACCGCCGCTTTCCCGATACCGACGACGGGCCGCTCCACGACTCGCTGGTCCATCGTTTCCGGATGCCCGCCGAGCAATTGCCCGAGGGCGTTCCCTACCGCCCGCCGTCGCTCGGCAGATTATGGGAAGCGATTGAACGCCGCGCAGCGCGGATGGACACGAGCTTCCGCAACGCCTTCACCGAATACAAGAAAAGTGGCGACGCTCGCGCCCTGCGAGCGCCCGACAGCGTCCGGCGGTACATCGTGCAGCCAAAGGATACGCTGACGTCCATCGCCGAACGCGAAATGGGCTCTGCATCGGACGCGACCCTGCTCTCGCTGCACAATCGCAATGTCGGGCTGATCTTCGAGGACGGATCGCTCTACGCCGGCAGCGAGATCGAAATCCCGGTGTACAAGGCGCCGCTGCCCCGGCCCGGGCCCTTGCCCGGCCCCGTCCCGGTCGAACCGCCGGCGCCGGGGCCCTGAGGCAACGAGGTCAGTCCCGCTCGATCCGCCAGGCGGCGGTGAGGTAGTCCTCCGCCGCGCGGCGCAGCTTCGCGTCCTTCTCGAAGGCTTCGGCGGGCGGTGGCGCAACGCCGAACGCATCCATCAGCGTCCACAGCGCAAAGCGCCGGCCGGGATCGCGCTCGGTGCCGAAATCGACCGCCAGCTTTTCCTTGCCGAGCATGAGTTGCGCCGGATCGATCGCATCGGGATCGTCCGCGCCGAAATAATGGTGGATCAGCGTGTCGAGGTCCATCGGATCACTCCATTCGTCAGCGACGGAACGCGTTGCGCCTCCGCAACGTTATCCCTCCGTATCGAAACGAAAAAACGGAGAGAACCCATGCTCTGGACGATTGTACTGATTCTGCTGGTGCTCTGGCTGCTTGGCTTCAGCATGAGCATCGGCGGCGGCATCATTCACCTGTTGCTGGTGATCGCCCTGGTCATCGGCCTGATCCAGCTCTTCACTGGCCGGCGCGTCGTCTAGACGCGCCCGGCCAGCCGGATCTTACATCCGGGCCTTGCGCGCAGCGTAACGCGCGTCGCGGGCCGCCTTCATCTCGGCGGCGGTCCGCACCTTGGGGCGCTTGGCGATTTCGGCAGCCAGCGCGGCGGCGGCAGCTTCTTCCACTGCGATGCGCTTGGCTTCCTCGGCCTCCGCCTTGGCGCGCTTCTTTTCCTCACGCTTCTCCGCTTCGGCTGCTTCCTTGGCAGCACGAGCCGCGGCGCGTTCGGCCAGAACCGCCGGATCGACCGCCGGCTTCGCCTTCAGCTTCGCAAGCGCCCTTTGTTTCGCATCGGCCGCTGCCGTCATGCGATCCTGGAAGCTCGGAACCTTGAAACCTGCCATGTGTCGAAATCTTTCCTGATGGTTTTAACGTAAACGACCGCCGCGCACGGATGCGCGGCGGGGAATGTCCTTGCGGGTCGCCCTCTACAACAATTGACGGGCGAGGCCAGTAGTTCCGTAATCCGCGCGCCTTTCGAACGCGCGGATCGCGGGGATTACTTGCCCAGCTTCTCGACCTTGTCCTGCAGCCGCGCGAGTTCGGCCTTCAGCGCCGCCATCTCGTCGCCGCCACTGGTAGCTTCGGGTGCAGGCGCGGCGGGTGCCGCTGCGGCATTCGACGCTGCCGCCGCAGCAGCAGCCATCGCTTCTGCGCTGCCCGGCTTGAACGCGCTCGCCGCCGCTTCGAACATCGCCATGTTGCGCTTGGCGATCTCGGCGAAAGGCGAATTGGCGAACGCGCCCTCAACCGCAGTCTTGAACTGCTCCTGGTTGCGGCGAAAGCTCTCCATCGACGCTTCCAGATAGCCCGGAACCATCGCCTGCATGCTGTCGCCATACAGCGCGATCAGCTGGCGCAGGAAGTTGACCGGCAGCATGGTCTGACCGCGCTGCTCCTCTTCCATGATGATCTGGGTCAGAACGTTATGCGTGATATCGTCTTCGGTCTTGGCATCGACCACCTTGAAGTCGCGCCCTTCCCGAGTCATCGCTGCCAGATGGTCGAGCGTGATGTAGGACGACGTCTCGGTGTTATAGAGACGGCGGTTCGCGTATTTCTTGATGATGACCGGACCGCCGCCGGGAGCCGTCTTTTTCATATTTGGAACCTTCGCCCCTGTGAGTGAGTCCCGTCTATCACCCTTTCATTCCGCAGCGCAACACGGGCCGCGCCCCCTGCCCCTGTTCCTCGACCTGCTGCGCAGCGAAACCGCAGCATCGCCCGAGCGGCGGGCAGCCGCGCTGGCCGGTCTTAAGGCCTATCAGGAGGCGCCCCGCCCTGCCCCGCGCACGCCGAAGCCGGTGGTTGCGAGCGCCGGCCGCGCCAGCCTCCGCGACTATGGCGGCAGCGGGATTCCAGTGGTTTTCATCCCCTCGCTGATAAACCCGCCCTTCGTCCTCGATCTGGCGCGCGGCAATTCGCTGCTGCGCTGGATGGTGCGTCAGGGCGTGCGGCCGTTGCTGGTCGATTGGGGCAGCCCCACCCCCGCCGACCGCGAGCAGGATGTTGCAGCGCATATCGAGCAGTTGCTGGTCCCCATGCTGCGCGCGCTAAAACGCCCCCCGGCGTTGGTCGGCTATTGCCTGGGCGGTACGATGGCCACCGCTGCCGCGTGCCTCACCCCCGTGGCCGGCGTCGCGTCGATCGCCGCACCTTGGCATTTCGAAGGCTATGGCGACGCGCTCGGCCCGATGTCGGACCTGTGGGACCAGTCGCACGAGATCTGCGACGCGCTCGGCCTCGTCCCGATGGAAGTGCTGCAAGCGGGTTTCTGGCAACTCGATCCGCGCCGAACGGTCAGCAAATATGAACGCTTCGCTCGCCTGAAGCCGGGTAGCGCCGAAGCGCGTGGTTTCGTCGCGCTGGAGGATTGGGCCAATGCCGGGGCGCCGCTCACCTTCGGCGCGGGACGCCAGTTGTTCGACGAATTTCTCTCCGCCGATCTGCCCGGCCGCGGCCAGTGGCGGATCGGCGGCAAGGCGGTCGGCCCGCAAGCGCTCGACTGCCCCTCGATCGGCTTCGTCTCGCTGACCGACAGGATCGTCCCCGCCGCCACCGCCGCGCGCTTCGAGCAGAATGTCGAACTTTCGATGGGCCATGTCGGCATGATCGTGGGCGGCCGCGCCCGCGCTGCATTGTGGGAACCGCTCGCCCACTGGCTAAGGATGCTGCGGCGCACTAGATAGCCTCCAAATTCTGGAGTCGCTCATCATGACCAGCCCGTCCGATATCGTCATCGTTGCCGCCAAGCGCACCCCCGTGGGGAGCTTCCTCGGCGCCTTCGCGAGCACCCCTGCGCACGAGCTTGGCCGTATCGCGATCGAAGCTGCGCTGCAGCAGGCCGGCGTCGCGGGCGAGGACGTCTCCGAAGTCATTCTCGGTCAGGTGCTGACGGCTGGCCAGGGCCAGAACCCTGCGCGTCAGGCGTCGATGGCGGCCGGCGTTCCCAAGGAAGTTCCGGCATGGGGCGTGCAGCAGGTCTGCGGATCGGGCCTGCGCGCGGTTGCGCTCGCGGCTCAGGCCGTCGCCACCGGTGACGCGACCATCGTCGTGGCGGGAGGTCAGGAGAGCATGTCGCTCAGCCCCCACGCCCAGTCGCTGCGCCCGGGCACCAAGATGGGCGACCTGAGCCTGGTCGACACGATGATCAAGGACGGCCTGACCGACGTGTTCAACGGCTATCACATGGGTATCACCGCCGAGAATCTGGCTGAGCAGTATCAGGTCACCCGGCCCGAGCAGGACGCCTTCGCGGTCCGCTCGCAGAACCTCGCGGAGAAGGCTCGCGCCGAGGGCAAGTTCAAGGACGAGATTGCCCCGGTCACGATCAAGGGCCGCAAGGGCGATACGATCGTCGCCGACGACGAATATATCCGCGCGGGCGCGACGGTAGAGGGCATCGAGGGCTTGCGCCCGGCGTTCAAGAAGGATGGCAGCGTCACCGCCGCCAATGCCTCGGGCCTGAACGACGGTGCCGCGGCGCTGGTCGTCATGTCGCGCGCCGAAGCCGACAAGCGCGGCATCCCCGTCCTCGCGCGCATCGCCAGCTGGGCCTCGGCCGGCGTCGACCCCTCGATCATGGGCATCGGCCCGGTCCCGGCGTCGAAGAAGGCGCTGGAAAAGGCCGGCTGGACCCTCGCCGACCTCGACCTGATCGAAGCCAATGAGGCGTTCGCCGCGCAGGCGCTGTCGGTCGGCAAGGAGCTCGGCTGGGACGCGGAGAAGGTCAATGTGAACGGCGGCGCGATCGCCATCGGCCATCCGATCGGCGCTTCGGGCGCCCGCGTGCTGACCACCCTGATCTACGAAATGGGCAAGCGCGACGCGAAGAAGGGCCTCGCAACCCTGTGCATCGGGGGCGGCATGGGCATCGCGATGTGCATCGAACGCTGAGATCGCAATAGTCCGAATCGTAGGTTTATCGCACCGCCGCTCGCGGTTGCGGAAAGATGCGCAAGAGGGGGAATTTACGCACGAATCGTACGGAATTCTCCCATTGCGGCACAGCGGTGTTACATTCTCGCAACACTTCAGACACAAAGCCCACGCTGCAATGCGATGTAACTTGCAAGCGAGATAGAAACTCTGCTGTTCATGCCCCCTTCAGGCACTTCCGCCTGGTAGGGGCACTACCTATGAAACTCTCACGCTTGCTGAGCGCCTCGGCGCTCGCTGGTACCCTGGTCCTGGTTCCCGCGACCGCATGGGCGCAGGACGCGGCCAGCACCACGTCGCAGGAAACTGCCACGGAAGGTGAAGAGACCATCCTGGTCACCGGTTCGCGCATTCGTCGTCCGAATGTCGAATCCAACCTTCCCGTCACGTCGATCACCGGTGAAGAATTCTTCGCTCAGGGTCAGACCAACATCGGCGACACGCTGAACGACCTCCCGCAGCTGCGCAGCACCTTCGCTCAGCAGAACCCGGGCGCGGGCGTCGGCATCGCCGGCCTCAACCTGCTCGATCTGCGCGGCCTCGGCACCGTCCGCACCCTGGTGCTGGTCAACGGCCGCCGTCACGTCGCTGCCGACATCCTGAACTTCGCGGCTTCGCCTGACGTCAACACCATCCCGAACGATCTGATCGAGCGCGTCGACATCGTGACCGGCGGCAACTCGGCCGTTTATGGTTCGGACGCTCTGGCGGGCGTCGTCAACTTCGTGCTGCGTCGCGACTTCGACGGTCTTCAGGTTCGCGGCATCGCTGCCGTTTCGGAAGAAGGCTTCGGCGGCAACCAGTACGTCTCGGCGATGTACGGCAAGAACTTCGCCGACGGCCGCGGCAACATCACCGCGCACGTCGAATATGCCCATCAGGAGCGCATCTACGCTTCGGACATCCCGGCCTTCCAGCGCGTTGACGGCTTTGCGACCGTCGACACCGACAGCGCCGGCCTGCCGCAGGCGAGCGACGGCTTCCCCGACGCGATCTTCGTCCGCGACATCCGCAGCGCCACGATCCACCGCTTCGGCCTCGTTTCGGTTCCGCAGCCCAACGCCACCGGCCTTTGCGGTCGCGGCACCCTGGCGAACAACGGCCCGGCCAACACCAGCGGCACGGCGTTCCACTGCAACTACATCTTCAATGCGGACGGTCGTCTGGTTCCCCAGACCGGCACCCGCTTCGGTTCGGGCCCGGGCGGCACCTTCGTGGGCGGCAACGGCCAGACCTCGCGTGAAGGCCAGCAGCTCTCGATCCTGCCGTACATGGAGCGTGTGAACGCCAACCTGCTCGCGCACTACACCTTCAGCGACGCGTTCGAAGTGTTCGCCGAAGCCAAGTATGTCCGCACCAACTCGGTGGGCAACCAGCTTGGGCCGACGTTCCTCAACAACACCACCGCTTCGCTCGGTAACGACACCCGCCTCAATCCGCGGCTGGACAACCCGTTCCTGAACTCGGCGGATCGCACGCTCATCGCCAACGCCATTCTGGCCAACAACTGCACCTATGCATTTGGCACCAGCATCGGCACCGTGACCTGCACCGACAACACCCCGGGTGGCGGTACGCCGGCTCAGGAAGCCACCAAGGCAGCCAACCTCGCGGCTCGCAACACTGCAATCGCCAACGGCACCTACCGCTTCCTGTTCGCTCGCAACCTGACCGACTCGCCGGATCGTGACGAGTATTTCCGCCGCAACACCTATCGTGTTGTCGTCGGTGCTCGCGGCACGTTCAACGAGGACTGGAACTACGAGCTTTCCGTGAACTACGGGAAGATGGAAGAGCGGGCCGAGATGAAGGGCTTCGTCAACCGTCAGCGCTTCCTGCTGTCGCTCGACTCCGCCATCGATCCGGCCAATCCGGGTGCCGGCATTCAGTGCCGTTCGAAGTTCGACGCCGCTGCACGCATCGGCGCTCCGGGCTACAGCCAGTCGGCAGCGACCCTGGCAGCGGACGTTGCCGCATGCGTTCCCTACAACCCGTTCGGGTCGAAGGATAACAGCGCAGCGGTCAACTACTTCAGCCAGCGCATCGTCAACACTGCCTCGATCGACCAGCTCGACATCCAGGGCTTCGTTTCGGGTGACCTGAGCCAGCTGTTCGAGCTGCCGGGCGGTCCTGTCCGCTTCGCACTCGGCGGTGAATATCGTCGTGAAAAGGCCTTCAACAACAGCGATGAAGCTGCGGATACCGGCGTTTCGAACTCGGTGTTCCTCGGCGACGTCGACGCTCCGGCGCTGGAAGTGAAGGAAGCCTATGGCGAAATTCAGATCCCGCTGCTCAAGGGCGTGCCGTTCTTCGAAGAACTGACCGTCAGCGGCGCCGCACGCGTTTCCGACTACAACATCGCAGTCGGCACCGTCTGGGCGTACAACGGCGGCGTCGAGTGGGCCCCGATCCGTGATATCCGCTTCCGTGCCAACTATGGCCGCTCGGTGCGTGCACCGAACGTTTCGGAAACCGGCTTCCCGGCGGTCAACAACTTCGCCAACGGCTTCATCGATCCGTGCAACGCAAACGCGATCGGTAACAACGTGAACCGTTCGGCGAACTGCGCCGCGCAGCTCTCGACCGTGCAGCTCGCCAATCTTCCGACTGGCGGCTACTCGCTCGGCGTTGTCTCGGGCAGCAACGCGAACCTGGAAGAGGAGACTTCGGACTCCTACACCATCGGCGCGGTCATCCAGCCGCGCTGGATTCCGGGTCTGTCGCTGACCGTCGATTACTACAACATCAAGGTCAACAACGTGATCGTGTCGCTCGCTGCGCAGACGATCGTGAACTCGTGCTATGACTCTCCGGGCCTCAGCAGCCCGCTGTGCGCGGCATTTGCCCGTAACCTCAGCGGCTCGAACGGACCTGCAGGCGAACTGCCGGGCCAGATCCTGAACTACACCACGGTTCAGGGCCCGCAGAACTTCGCTCGCCGTGAGCGTCAGGGCATCGACGTCGAGGCTGCATATCGCACCAACCTCGGCTCGGATGTCCGCCTCAGCACGCGCCTGATCTATTCGCATCAGCTGAAGAACAGCAACTTCCAGGATCCGACTCGTCCGAACTACGAGAACCGTCTCCTGAGCGAGCTGGGTGATCCGCAGGACGAATTCCGCTTCAACGCGGACGTCGCTGTCGGTCGCTTCACCTTCGGCTACGAGATGCGGTACATCGGTCCGATGCTGACCACGACGTACGAGAACATCTACTCGCTGAACAACGAAACGCCGCAGAACTCGGACGCGTTCGAGATCCTGCAGTATCCGAGTGTCTTCTATCACGACATCCGGTTCGACATGCGTGTCGGCGGCGAGAATAGCGGTCTCAACTTCTACGCTGGTATCGACAACGTCCTGGCGACCGAGCCTCCGCTCGGCACCACGGCGACCGGCGCCGGCAGCGCGATCTACAACATCCGCGGCCGTAACTTCTACGCTGGCTTCAAGGCCCGCTTCTGATCGTTCGCGATCTGACCTGATACAGGGGGCGAAGGTTCATCCTTCGCCCCCTTTTTTTTGGCCGGACCACGCCACGACGCGCCGGCTCAGAACCTTTCGATGCAGCATGGCAGGCATGACGCGCCATCCGGCAACCGCGCGAAGAAGCGCTCCGGCAGTGTCGCAGCTATGTCCGGATTGGCGCGCGCACCCGCTCGCGCCGGGGGAGCGCCGTTACGCCCAGACCCTGTCGAACCGGCGGCCCAGTCCGGTCAGCAGCTCATATTGGGAAAGCCCGCTCAGCGCGGACGTCGCGGGAAGGTCATAGTCGAGCGACACCCAGTCGCCTTCGCCCAGCCCGGACGCGGCATCGACGCCCACCGCCGTCAGGTCCATCGATACGCGGCCCAGTACGGCCAGTTCGACATCGCCCGCCCATGCCCGGCCCTTGCCCGAGAAGCAGCGCAGATAGCCGTCGGCATAGCCGATATTGAGCACCGCCACGTCCATGTCGTGCGGCGCGGTGAAGGTCCCGTTATAGCCCACGATCCCGCCGGCGGGCACGCGCCGCCGCTGGAGGATCTGCGCCTGCGGAGTCACCACCTGCCGGATCGCCGCCGCGTGCTCGGGCCGCTGCACGCCGCCATAGAGCGCGATGCCCGGCCGGGTCAGGTCGAACGCATAGTCCGCGCCGCGCGCGATCGCCGCCGAATTGGCCAGGCTCATCCGCCGCGCCGAAGTCCGGCCCTTCAGGCCCGCGAACGCCGCGCGCTGCCGTTCGTTGAGCGGGGTTTCCTCGTCCGCGCTGGCGAGATGACTCATCAGCGTCTCGATCGTCAGCCCATCCAGCAGGCCATCGGCGATCTCGGCAACCGACACGCCCAGCCGGTTCATGCCGGTATCCACCATCACGTCGCACGGGCCGGCGCCGGCCTCGCGCCAGCGCTTCACCTGCTCCGCGGTGTTCAGCACCGGCCGCGCATGGCCCGGCCGTTCGCCCGCCATGTCCTCGGCCCGCGGGCCGTGCAGCACCGATACCGAAACGCCCAGCCCGGCCAGTTCAGCGGCTTCGGTCCAGGTCGCGACGAAAAAATCGCGGCACCCCGCATCGGCCAGCCGCTTCACCACCTGCGGCGCGCCCAGGCCATATCCATTGGCCTTCACCGCCGCGCCGCACGCCGCACTGCCGCTCATCTGCGCGAGCGCGCGCCAGTTGGAGACCAGTGCGTCTCCATCGATCCGCAGGCGAAGAGGGGCGGTAATCATGGCTTCGGGAGGTAGCGGCCCCGGCCGCCGCGCGCCACCCCGGTTCAGGCGGCGCGAGGCGGATTCGTCTCCTTCAGGCCCCAGACCGTCACCACCAGCGCCATCGCCACCACCGCCATCGTGTACCACAGCCCGGCATAGGGATCGCCGGTCTTCACCACGATCGCCTGGCTGATGAAGGGCAGGAACCCGCCGAAATAGCCGGTGCCCAGATGATAGGGGATCGACATGGAGCTGTAGCGGATCCGCGATGGGAACATCTCGCACAGCAATGCCGCCACCGGCCCGTAGGTCGCGCCCGAAAGCGCCATCAGCGCGACGATCGCGGCAATGATGATTGCGATGTTGCGCGGCGACGGGATTTGCGGCGCGAGATCGTATCCGGCCGCCTTCAGCGCCGCGTCGAGGCCGGTCGCGCTGGTGTCCTCGATCCGCACGCCGCCCACCGTCACGTCGATCGACGACGCCTGCGCCTTGGTATAGGCGACGCCCTTCTTCGAGAAATAGTCGAGCACCTGCCCGCATTCGTCGGCCTGCTTCGCCGCGAACGGATCATAGTTGCAGGCCGGGCCGGAGACGACCACCGGCGCGCGCTTCGCGGCTTCGGCCAGCGCCGGATTGGCCGCGCTGCCGATCACCCAGAAGGCGGGGAACAGCAGCAGCAGCGTCACCACATAACCGATCACGATCGGCTTCTTGCGCCCGATCCGGTCGGAGAGGTTCCCGAAATAGATGAAGAAGACGAGGCCCAGCGTCGCCGCCGCACCGGTGATCAGCTGCGCCGCGGTGGGCGAGACCCGCATCGGCCCGGTCAGGAACGACAGGACCGAGAACATCGCGGTGTACCAGATCACGGTCAGGCCCGCCGCGATGCCGAACAGGGCGACGATCAGCCGCTTCCAGTTGCCGGGATAGGTAAAGCTTTCGACGAACGGATTGGCTGCGGTCTCGCCGGCTTCCTTCATCGCCTTGAACACCGGGCTCTCGGACAGCTTCAGCCGCATCCACAGCGACACGGCGAGCAGCAGGATCGAGAACAGGAACGGCAGGCGCCAGCCCCAGTCGTTCCACGTCTCGGCAGGCATCGGCAGCTTGAAGCCGAGCACTACCATCAGGCTGAGGATGAAGCCGCCCACGACGCTCGCCTGGATGAAGCTGGTGTGGAATCCGGCGCGTCCGCCCGGCGAATGTTCGGCGACATAGATCGCCGCACCGCCATATTCGCCGCCCAGCGCCAGTCCCTGCGCGATGCGCATCAGCAGGATCAGGATCGGTGCGGCCATGCCGATCGCGGCATAGCTGGGCACCAGCCCGATCCCGGCGGTGGCGATGCCCATCAGCGTGATGGTGACGAGGAAGGTGTATTTCCGGCCGAGCTTGTCGCCCAGATAGCCGAACAGGATCGCGCCCAGCGGCCGGAAGCCGAAACCCACCGCGAACGTCGCCCAGGCGAGCAGATCGCCCAGCACCGCATTGTCCGCGGGGAAGAAGGTCCGCCCGAGGATGCCGGTGGTGGTCAGCGTGCCCCAGATGAAGAAGTCATACCATTCGAACACGGTGCCGGCCGACGATGCGCCGATCACCAGCCGCATTTCCTTCGCGCTCGGCTCAGCCGCGTGTTGCGGCGTCCCTTCGGCATTCGTCGCCATGTTCCGGATCCCCACCCACAATTTTGTGGCAGATTTACCCGGTTCGGGTCAGGCGGCAAGAGGCGGAGATTGCGCCATCTTGGCTTCGATATTTGGCGACACGCTTCCTCGCGCATCAGACACTCCCTCATGCCCGCGCGATTCGACACGCGGCGCAAAACTGGAGGGGAATATGTCAGACATGCCAAGCGACCCGATCAGCACGTGCGTGTGCAACTGGTTCGATGCGAACGGCAGCCTCGAGATCCACGTCTTCTCGAGCGACAATTACAAGATCACCGAACGCTACACCACCAGCACCAGCGGCGGCTGGGTCACCGGGTCGATCTTCGACGGCCAGCAGGCATCGGTGACGACCTGGAAGGATTCGGCGGGCCAGCACATGCGCCTCTATGTCACCGGCGGCGGCAAGACCACCGAATGGTGCTTCGATCCGGGCAGCACCGCCTGGAGCGTGGGCCAGTACAGCACGAGCTGACCGCTCGGGCGCGGCCGGGCCTCAGTCGAGGTTCGGCCGCAGCCAGCGCGTCGCCTGCGTCACGTCCACGCCGCGCCGCACGGCATAGTCTTCCAGCTGATCCTGCCCGATCCGCGCCACGCCGAAATACTCGGCCTGCGGATGCCCGAAATAGAAGCCCGAGACCGCCGCGGTCGGCAGCATCGCGAAGCTCTCGGTCAGGCTGATCCCGGTGCGCTTGTGCGCGTCGAGCATCTTGAACAGCATCGGCTTCAGGCTGTGCTCAGGGCAGGCGGGATAGCCCGGCGCCGGGCGGATGCCGCGATATTGCTCGCGGATCAGCGCTTCGTTGTCGAGTTGCTCGCCTTCGGCATAGCCCCATAGCGACGTGCGCACGAACTGGTGCAGTCGCTCGGCGAACGCTTCGGCCAGACGGTCGGCCAGCGCCTTGAGCAGGATATCGCTGTAATCGTCGATCGCGTTCTTGAAGCGCGCCAGATGCGGCTCGATCCCGTGGATGCCCACCGCGAACCCGCCGATCCAGTCGCCGTCATGATCGATGAAGTCGGCCAGGCACATATTCGCCCGGCCTTGGCGCTTCTGGATCTGCTGGCGCAGCATCGGCAGCGTGACATGCTGTTCGTCCTGCACATGGACGATGATGTCGTCGCCTTGCCGCCGGCACGGCCACAGCCCGGCCACGCCGCGCGCGGTCAGCCACTTTTCGGCGATGATCTTGTCGAGCATCGCCTGAGCATCGGCGAACAGCGAGGTCGCGCTCTCGCCGACCACCTCATCGGTGAGGATCGCGGGGTAATTCCCCGCCAGCTCCCACGCGCGGAAGAAGGGCGTCCAGTCGATATATTTGCGCAGGTCGTTGAGGTCCCAGTCGAGGAACTCGTGCACCCCCGGCATCCGCGGCTTGCCCGGCTTGAGCGCCATGTCCGCATCGAACGCATTGTCGCGCGCCTTGTCGATCGGCACCAGCTCGCTCTGCCCGCGCCCCGCGCGCGCCACGCGAACCTGCTCATATTCCTCCGCGATCTTGGCGACATAATCGTCGCGGATCGTGTCGGAGACCAGCGTGGTCGCCACGCCCACCGCGCGCGACGCGTCGAGCACATGGACCACCGGCCCCTTGTACGCCGGCTCGATGCGCAGCGCGGTATGGACGCGCGACGTCGTCGCCCCGCCGATCAGCAGCGGCATGGTCATGCCCGAACGCTGCATCTCCTCGGCCACCGTCACCATCTCGTCGAGCGAGGGGGTGATCAGGCCCGACAGGCCGATCATGTCGGCGTCATTCTCGTTCGCGGCTTCGAGGATCTTGGTCCACGGCACCATCACGCCCAGATCGACGACTTCGAACCCGTTGCACTGCAGGACCACGCCGACGATGTTCTTGCCGATGTCGTGAACATCGCCCTTCACCGTCGCCATGATGACCTTGCCCTTGCCCTTGGCGCCAGGCTCCTTGGCGGCTTCGATGAAGGGCAGCAGATGCGCCACCGCCTTCTTCATCACGCGGGCGGACTTTACCACCTGCGGCAGGAACATCTTGCCCGATCCGAACAGGTCGCCGACCACGTTCATGCCGTCCATCAGCGGCCCTTCGATCACTTCGATCGGGCGCGCGAAGGCCTGACGGCATTCCTCGGTATCCTCGACCACGAACGTGTCGATGCCCTTGACCAGCGCGTGTTCCAGCCGCTTGGCCACGCCCCAGCCGCGCCACTCCGCCGCCTGCTTCTCGGCCACCGCATCGGTGCCGCGAAACCGCTCCGCCAGCGCGACCAGCCGCTCGCCCGCATCGGGATCGCGGTTGAGGATCACGTCCTCGCAAGCGGTGCGCAGCTCGGGCTCGATCTGGTCATAGACATCAAGCTGGCCGGCATTGACGATCGCCATGTCCATGCCCGCGGGGATGGCGTGATAGAGGAACACCGAGTGCATCGCCTTGCGCACCGGCTCGTTGCCACGGAACGAGAAGGAGAGGTTCGACAGGCCGCCGCTGATATGGACATGCGGGCAGCGCGCCTTGATCTCGCGGCACGCCTCGATGAAGTCGACGCCGTAATTGTTATGCTCCTCGATCCCCGTCGCGACCGCGAACACGTTGGGATCGAAGATGATGTCCTCGGGCGGGAAGCCGATGCCGACCAGCAGCTTGTAGGCGCGCTCGCAAATCTCGACCTTGCGGTCCTTGGTGTCAGCCTGCCCGACCTCGTCGAACGCCATGACGACCACGGCCGCGCCATAGGCCATGCACTTGCGGGCATGTTCGAGGAACTGGTCGACGCCTTCCTTCATGCTGATCGAATTGACGATCGGCTTGCCCGAAACGCACTTCAGCCCCGCTTCGATCACGTCCCACTTGGACGAGTCGACCATCACCGGGATGCGCGCGATGTCCGGCTCGGCCTGGATGAGCTTCAGGAAGGTGGTCATCGCCTCGTGCGCGTCGAGCAGGCCCTCGTCCATGTTGACGTCGAGCACCTGTGCGCCGGCCTCGACCTGCTGCAGCGCGACTTCGACCGCGGCGGCATAGTCGCCGTTCATGATCAGCTTCTTGAAGCGCGCCGATCCGGTGACGTTGGTACGCTCGCCGATATTGACGAAATTGGTGGAGGAGGTGGTGGTGTTCATGGGTCTTCTTCTTAGCTCCCTCTCCCCTCCGGGGAGAGGGTCGGGGTGAGGGGCAGTGTGTCTTGTCTCAATCACCGTCGGGATCCGGGCAGCGTCCTGCCCCTCTCCCAACCCTCTCCCCGTCGGGGTGAGGGCTTTAGAACTCAGGCAGCCGCCATCGTGAACGGCTCGAGCCCGGCCAGCTTGGTGCGTACCTCGGCCGCCGGGATCGGACGCGGGGCCAGCCCCGCCACCGTCTCCGCGATCGCATTGATATGCGCCGGAGTCGAACCGCAGCAGCCGCCCAGGATGTTGACCTGACCCGCATCGGCCCATTCCTTGACGAGGCCCGCCGTGGTCACCGGCATCTCGTCATAGGCGCCGAGTTCGTTGGGCAGGCCGGCATTGGGATAGACCATGATCAGCGTGTCGCAGATGCCGCTCAGCGTCTTCACGTGCGGACGCAGCTGTTCCGCGCCGAACGAGCAGTTCAGCCCGATCGTGATCGGCTTCGCATGGCGCACCGCGTGCCAGAAAGCCTCGACCGTGTGGCCCGAAAGGTTGCGCCCGGAGAGATCGGTCAGCGTCATCGACATCATGATCGGCAAATCGCGGCCCAAGGCTTCGCCCGCTTCGATCGCCGCCTTGATCCCGGCCTTGGCGTTCAGCGTGTCGAACACCGTCTCGATCAGGATGAAATCCGCCCCGCCCTCGACCAGCGCATCGATCTGCTCGCGATACACGTCCTTGAGGTAATCGAAATCGATCTCGCGATAGCCCGGATCGTTGACGTCGGGGGACAGCGACAGCGTCTTGTTGGTCGGTCCGATCGCCCCGGCGACGAAGCGCGGACGCCCGTCCTTCGCTTCATATTCGTCGGCGAGGCGGCGCGCGATTTGCGCCGACGCGACGTTGATTTCCTTCACCAGATGCTCGGCGCCATAGTCCGCCTGGCTGATCAGGTTGGCCGAGAAGGTGTTGGTCGAAACGATATCCGATCCCGCCTCGAGATATTCGCGCGTGATCGTCTCCGGCACTTCGGGCTTGGTGATCGCGAGGATGTCGTTGTTGCCCTTCTGGTCGTGGCTCAGGCCCAGCGCGCCGGCATAGTCGGCCTCGGCCAGCTTCCAGTTCTGGATCTCGGTCCCGAACGCGCCGTCGGTCATCAGGATGCGCTTGGCGGCTTCGGCCAGCAGTCGTTCGCGTGGGGTCATTCTTCTTCACCTTCTAATGCCCCTCCCCTTCAGGGGAGGGGTCGGGGTGGGGCAGTCTTCACGAGCGGCGGTCTCTGCGAGAAATCCCCCACCTCCAACTCCTCCCCTGAAGGGGAGGGGCTTATCTGGTTACGCCGCCACCGGCTCCAACACCTTCGGCCGAACCCCCAGCAAATGGCAGATCGCGTAGCTCAGCTCGGCTCGGTTCAGCGTGTAGAAGTGGAACGCCCGCTCGCCGCCCGCATAGAGTTTGCGGCACAGTTCGGCCGCGACCGTCGCCGCGACCAACTGGCGCGCCGCCGGATGGTCGTCGAGACCCTCGAACAGCTTGCCCATCCATTTCGGTACGTCGGTGCCGCACATCGCCGACATCTTGGTGACCGCGGCAAAGCTCATCACCGGCATGATGCCCGGCACGATCTCGGCGGTGATCCCGGCCTTCGCGGCATCGTCGCGGAAGCGGAAGAAGGTCTCGGGCTCGAAGAAGAACTGGGTGATCGCGCGGTTCGCGCCGGCGTCGATCTTGGCCTTCAGATTGTCGAGATCGGCGGCCGCGTGCGGCGAATCCGGATGGCATTCGGGATAGGCCGCGACCGAAATCTCGAACGGATGGAGCTTGCGCAGGCCAGCGACCAGATCGGCGGCGTTCTCATAGCCGCCCGGATGCGTGCTGTACTTCTCGCCCGCGCGAGGCGGATCGCCGCGCAGCGCGACGATGTGGCGCACCCCGGCTTCCCAATATTCGTTGGCGACCTGATCGATCTCTTCCCGGGTCGCTTCGACGCAGGTGAGGTGCGCGGCCGCCGGGATCGAAGTCTCGCGCGCGATCCGCGCCACCGTGTTGTGCGTGCGCTCACGCGTCGTGCCGCCCGCGCCATAGGTCACGCTGACGAAGCGCGGCCCCAGCGGCGACAGGGTCTGGATCGACTCCCACAGAGTCTCTTCCATCTTCTCGGTCTTGGGCGGGAAGAATTCGAACGACACGTCGATATCGCCCGCCACGTCCGCGAACAGCGGCGCTGCGTACGGGTCCACCTTGTTACTCATGCCGCCTTCACTTTCCCCGTCTCCTGACCGGTCTTGCGACCCAGCCACAATTTCACCGTCAATTCCCCGCCCTCGAGCGTCTCGATCAGCACCGGGGCCAGCCCCTGCGCTTCGAACCAGCCAAGTATCTGTTCGTCAGAAAAACCGAGGCGCGCATGGGCGTCCTTCGACCGCAATTCCTCGCGTTCGTGCGGTGCGAAATCGGCGATCAGCAGCCGCCCGCCCGGCCCCAGCACACGCGCCGCTTCGGCAATTGCTGCACCGGGTTGCTGCGCGAAATGGAGCACGTGATGCAGGATCGCCGTGTCTGCGCCGCCATCGGGCAGCGGCAGCGCATAGAGGTCCGCCTGACGCAGTTCGGCATTGGCGACGTCGACCAGCTTGGCCCGCGCCAGGCGCAGCATTTCCGACGAGCGATCGATCCCCAGCGCCTGCTCCGCGCGCGGCGCGAACAGTTCGAGCATCCGTCCGGTGCCCGTGCCGATATCGATCAGGCTGCCTAGCGAGCCCTCTCCCAGCACGCGGCCCATCGCGGCCTCGACTTCGCTTTCCGCGACATGGAGCGACCGGATCGCGTCCCAGTCTCCGGCATGATCCTCGAACCATTCGTTCGCTGCGCTTGCCCGGTCGGCACGCACCGCCGCCAGCCGCGCTTCGTCGGCCACGGCCCAATGGTTCGGCTCGCGCCACGCGTCCAGCGCCGCAAATACCGGCTCGGTGCGCCCGCCTTCGCCCAGCGCCACGAACACCCAGCTGCCTTCCTTGCGCCGCTCGGCAAGGCCCGCGTCGCACAATATCTTCACATGGCGCGACACGCGCGGCTGGCTCTGCCCCAGCACCTGCGCCAGTTCGCCGACCGACAGCTCCATCGCCCGCAGCAGCGCAAGGATGCGCAGCCGCGTCGAGTCCGCCAGCGCGCGGAAAATGCCGAGAGCCTGATTCATGGTGGGATATAGATATAAAGATATCTTTATATCAGGTCAACGCAGTTGCCCGCCCCCGCGCGCCGGGGTAGCCAGCAGGCCACAGTTCCGTCCGGAGAATATCATGCGCAAGGCCCTCCTCGTCCCCGTCCTCGCTCTCACTGCCTTCGGCCTTGCCGGTTGCGGCAAGAAGGCGCCGAACGAAGCGCTCGAAGCGAATGAGCTGATCGGCGGCGACAGCAACACGATGGGCGAAGCCGTGGACGATGTGAATTCCGCCTTCGCCAACGCCGAGATCAGCTACGACAACACCACCATCCCCGCCGGCAACACGACCGTCGAGGAAGGCAGCGGCGACGAATAAGATGCGCGCGCTCGCCCTGATCGCAGCCCTCGCGCTGTCCGCCTGCCAGTCGGACAGCGATCCCGGTCCGGGCGAAGTGACGCGCGGCGAGGCCCGCCAGCTCGACGAGGCGGCTGCCGCGACCGACATCAACGCGGTAGAACCCGCCAACGAGTCCGCAGCGCAATGAGCGATCTCCGCCCGCTGGGCACGTCCGGCCTTTCGATCCGTCCGCTGGTGCTGGGCGGCAACGTCTTCGGCTGGACCGCGGACAAGGCGACCAGCTTCCGCATCCTCGATCGCGTGGCCGAGATCGGCAATGTCCTGATCGACACCGCCGACGTCTATTCGGCCTGGGTGCCGGGACATCAGGGCGGCGAGTCCGAGACGATCATCGGCGAATGGCTCAAGAGCAGCGGCAAGCGCGATCGCGTGCTGATCGCCACCAAGGTCGGAATGCTGCCGGGCGAAGGCGGCGAGAAGCTCGCCCCCGCCCGCATCGCCGCGGCGGCCGAAGCGTCGCTGGCGCGGCTCGGGGTGGAGCGGATCGATCTCTATTATGCCCATCAGGACGACGACGCGACGCCGCAGGCCGATGCCCTCGCTGCGTTCGGCAAGCTGATCGATGCCGGCAAGGTCCACTCGATCGGCGCGTCCAACTTCCACGCTGCCCGCCTCAAATCGGCGCTCGACATTGCGACGAAGGAAGGCCTGCCGCATTACCGCGCGCTTCAGAACGAATATAACCTCGTCAGCCGCCACAAATATGAAGGCGAGCTCGAGGACCTTTGCGTCACCCGCAACATCGCTGCCCTGCCCTTTTACGGCCTCGCCGCCGGCTATCTGACAGGCAAGTACCGCACCGCCGAAGACACCGCAAAGAGCGTGCGCGGCGGCCGGATGAGCGAGCTGATCGACGGCAAGGGGCCTGCGGTTCTCGCCGCGATGGACACCGTCGCGGCGGAGACCGGCGCGTCGCTGGCCCAGATCGCGCTTGCCTGGCTGATGGCACAGCCCGGCGTCACCGCCCCGATCGCCAGCGCCTCCAATAGCGAACAGCTCGAAGACCTGCTCCGCGCATGGGACCTGACGCTGACCCCGGATCAGCTCGACCGGCTCTGCGACGCGGGCCTTTAGAGAATCGCTTTCTCCTTCGGCTCGGTCCACCAGCTATTGTTGCGCCCGTCGCCATAGTTGACCGGCGCGGCGGCCAGTTCCTCATGGCTCGCATCGTCGAGCGACATGACCTGCACCGATACGAACGCGCCGCCGATCTCGGGCACATTGCCTTCGCTGAACGGCGCGCAGCCGCAATTGCCGCAGAAGCGGTGCGAACCCTGCATCGTGCCGAAGCGATATTCGCGCAGCACCTCCTCGCCCGAAAGCAGACGGAACTGATCGGGCTTGAGCAGCGCACCCCAGTTGCGCCGCTTGGTACAGATCGAGCAGTTGCACTTGCCCGTGCCGGCCGCGAGATCGATGTCGGCTTCGAATTTCACTGCGCCGCAATGGCAGCTGCCCTGATAGGTCTTCATCATCTCGCATCTCCTCGTTTGCACTGACGAGGCTGGACCTACTGCCATGCTGCTGCCAGCATGGTGTCAGCAGCATGGCAGTAGGGTCCGCAAAATGAGAAAAGCCGACCGCCTGTTCCAGATCGTCCAGATCCTGCGACGCACCGCGCGTCCGATCACCGCCGATGCGATCGCCGAGGAGCTCGAGACCTCCAAACGATCGGTCTATCGCGACATCGCGGCGCTGATCGGCCAGCGCGTGCCGATCCGGGGCGAGGCCGGTATAGGCTATGTCCTCGAAGGCGGGTTCGACCTGCCGCCGCTCATGCTTACCGCCGACGAGATCGACGCCGTGGCGCTCGGCGCGCATTGGGTCGCGGGCCATGCCGATCCCGCGCTCGCCCGCGCCGCCCGTGACGTACTCGCCAAGATCGAGAATGTGCTGCCCGAGGAATTGCGCCCCTTCATCGCCGATCCCACCGCCCGCACCGCACCGGCATGGGACCGGTACGAAGACGGCCTCGACGCCGCACAGCTTCGTGCGCAAATCCGCGCCGCCAGGAAGCTGCGCATCGGCTATGCCGACGAAAGCAGCGCGGTCACCGAGCGCACCGTCTGGCCGCTGATGATCGGCTATCTCGACGCGCGTCGCATCCTGATCGGCTGGTGCGAGTTGCGCGGCGACTATCGCAGCTTCCGGCTAGACCGCATCCGCGAAGCGGAATTTCTCGACGATCCGATCCCCGGCCGCCCGGCGCAGATGCGCGCCGAATGGCTGAGGCGCGTCCGCCGCGAGGCGAGCGCTACATAGCGAAGGTCACCACGACGCTCTCCGCCGATTGCTCGGCCTCGCCATGATAGACCGCTTCGATATTGTTGCCGTCGGGATCGATCAGGAACGCGCCGTAATAGCCGGGATGATAGGCGCGTTCGCCCGGCGCGCCATTGTCCTTGCCGCCCGCCGCCAGCCCGGCCTTGTGGAACGCCTCCACCATCGCCCGGTCCTTCGCCTGAAACGCGATATGGTGCCGTCCGGTCAGCTTGCCCGCTGCGGCCTCGCTGTCCGCGGTCGAGATGAACAGCTCGTCGACCCAGAAATAATCCTCGCCCTCGCCGCTCAGAGGCAGGCCGAGCACTTCGAACAGCGCGGTGTAGAATTTTCGGCTGGCGGACAGGTCGGCCACGACCAGCTGGATATGGTCGATCAGCCTGCCGCGATGCAGTTGCATGGTTTCCATTGCGCTCTCCGAAACTCGCGAAAAAATCCGCTCCCGATGCGAACCCGCGCCGCCTCCGCCCGGTTCCCGATCGCACGCCGAGCCTGTAGGGACAGGGCATGGAAACCAGCCCCGACCTCGCCATCCGCCTGCGCCGCGCCGCGTTCAATCGCGCGCTGGCCGAAGCCGATCTCGCCGCGATCCGCCCGATCCTCGCCGCCAATTCGGTGATCGTCACCGGCACCGACAGCGCGATCCGCACCGATCGCAAGGCGCAGCTCGACATCTGGAAGAAGAATTTCGCCTCGCCCGACCGGGTGATCTACACCCGCACGCCCGACACGATCGTCATCTCCCCGGTCGAGCCGATCGCGATGGAGCACGGGGCCTGGCAGGGCGTGTTCGCGGCATCCGGGGAAGAACTCGCCTCGGGCGCCTACACCGCCAAGTGGCGGCGGATCGATGGCGACTGGGTGATCGAGGCGGAAATCTATCTGACGCTGGCATGATGCCGTCGGGCGAGATCCTCGCGGATGTCCGCTTCACGGCCGAAGCCTTCGAATGGCGCGGCCCTGCCCCATTCGTCTTCGTCGCGGTGCCCGAAGAGCATACCGGCGAAGTCCGCTACGCCGCCCGGCTTGCCAGCTATGGCTGGGGCGTGGTCCCGGTATCCGCGGAGATCGGCGGCATCTCGTTCCGTACTTCGCTGTTCCCCCGCGACGGCGCCTATCTGCTTCCGCTCAAGGTGGCGGTGCGCAAGGCAACCGGAATCGTGCTGGGCGATCTGGTGACGGTCCGCATGCGGATCGCCAACGCCTATTAGCAGGCCTTGACCTGCGCCAGCGCCGCGGCGCGGTCGTCCATTGGAAAATTCACCACGAACGGATCGACGCCGGGATACTCGCTCAGCCGCAACTCGAATGACTCGTGCCGCGCCGTCTCGTCGCGCCACTTGAATTCCATTTCCCACATTCCGGTCTTGGTCCGGGTCAAGGTGATCGCGCCGATGTCGCGCCCATCGGCGATGAACCTGGCCGGAAAGCTCGCAACGCCGCCTTCGGGCCAACCCTCAGGCGAGAACGCCACCCTCTCGGTAACCACACCGTTCGCGCGCAGCTTGAGATAGCCGAAGGAATGCCCCTCGGTCATATTGGCCACCACACAGCCTTCGTCGCCCATATCGTGCTTGAGCCAGTCCTGGGAAAGCCCCGGCGCAGAGTTCCAATTCTGGGCAGCCGCCGGTGTCACGGTGGCGAGGAACACGGCGAGTGTAGCTACTGCGAATTTGGTCATCATGCCCGATGGGTGATGCCCGACGCGCGCTCCGTCAATCCCCCGCAAACCCGAAGGGCGACAGCCCCGCCTCGCGCTCGTTGACCGTGCGCGCTCGCGTCGCGGGCGCCGCCGACCGCTGCGCGCAATCGGGGCGGGTGCAGGCGCGGCATCCCAGGCCGATCGGCACCGCACCGCTCGCCAGATCCAGTCCACGCGCCGCCGCCAGCGTGCCGGCATCCTTCGCCGCGAGACCCAGCCCGACGGCGAACCGCGCGCGCACGCCGCCCGCCCGCGCTCCCGGCGGCGTCACCATCCGCGCGGTCGTCAGCCAGCGGCTTTCGTCTTCGAGCGACACCAGCTGCGTCGCCACGTCGCCCGCCCGCTCGAACGCGTCGAACAGCCCCCAGAGCGGGCACACGCCCTGCCCCTCGACCAGCGGCGATCCGCTCGCCCCGCCATAGCGTTTCGACACCTGCCCGGCCCGGTCCACCCGGATCATGAAGAAGGGCAGCCCGCGCGCGCCGACGCGCTGCAAGGTGGTCAGCCGGTGCGCCACCTGCTCCCAGCTCGCGCCGAAGCGCCGCATCAGCAGTTCGACATCATATCCGGTCGCCTCGCACGCGCGCAGGAACCGGGCATAGGGCATCACCAGGGCCGCCGCGAAATAGCCGGTCAGGTGGCGGCGATAGAGCCGCTCCCCCGTGCGATCGAGGCCCGCGCCGCGCACCAGCCCCTCAATCTCGGCGCCCGCTTCCTGCGCCAGCCGCTCGGCGAGCGCCATCGTCCGCGATTCGGGACCGAGCAGCTCGGAAAGCTGGATCTGCCGCGCGTGCAGGTCGATCCGCTTGACCAGCCCCGGCATCACGTCGGCCGGCAGGATGCGCACCGACAGCTGATGCTTCACCCGCAGCCGCTCGGCCATCGCGCCATAAAGCTCGCCCGAGCCTTGCCGCAGCTCGTCGGCCAGCGCTTCGGCGGCAGCGTCGAGATCGGCGAAATGGTTGCGCCATCGCTCGATCTCGCGGCGGACAGCACCTGCCGGATCGGGCGTCTCGTCCGGCGATGCGCCGCCCGATCCCATCCGGTCATAGGAGCGGGCAAAGGCTTCCGCCCCGCCCGGCGCGCCAGCCAGCCATTCCTCGACCTGGGTGCGGTCGACTTCCAGATCGGCGAACATGGGGTCGGCCAGCCGCCGCCGGATCGCATCGGCTCCGCCACCCGGCTCGCTGGCGGTCAGGGCGCGAGGATCGAAATCATAGGTTTCGGCAAGGCGCAGCAACAGGGTTGCGGTCAGCGGACGCTGGTTGCGCTCGATGAGGTTGAGATAGCTGGGCGAGACTTCCAGCGCCTCGGCCATCGCCGCTTGCGTCAACCCGAGGGTGCGACGGAGCCGCTTGACCGCATGCCCGGCGAAAATCTTGCGATCGGCCATGTCCTACACACCAAAGTTCTGCTTATGTTCGAATCGAACGTCGATCAGAGTGGATTGTAAATAAGTTACATCACGACAACAGAGTTCACAAGCTTGAACAACCACACCACCTCATCGGCGGGGGAATATTCTCCAATCTAGGTGTCAACCGTGTCAACCAAACTGGGACAGCAACGCCTATCCAGTCAAGGAATACACAATGACGACGACCTTCGAAGATCTGGTTCCCGCGCCGGCTGGCCGTTTCGACGGGATCACCCGTCCCTACACCGCCGACGACGTGGCGAAGCTTCGTGGGTCGTTCGCGGTCGAGCACACGCTGGCTCGCAAGGGCGCGCTGAAGCTGTGGGAACTGCTCAAGAACGAGCCGTACATCAACTCGCTCGGCGCGATGTCGGGCAATCAGGCGATGCAGCAGGTCCGCGCCGGCCTGCAGGCGATCTACCTGTCCGGCTGGCAGGTCGCCGCCGACGCCAACACCGCCTCGTCGATGTATCCCGACCAGTCGCTCTACCCGGCCAATGCCGGTCCGGAGTTGTGCAAGCGGATCAACAACGCCCTGCAGCGCGCCGACCAGATCGAGCATAGCGAAGGCGGCGCGACCCGCGACTGGTTCGCGCCGATCGTCGCCGATGCCGAAGCCGGTTTCGGCGGCCCGCTGAACTGCTTCGAGATCATGAAGGCCTATATCGCGGCCGGCGCAGCGGGCGTGCACTATGAGGACCAGCTCGCTTCGGAGAAGAAGTGCGGCCATCTGGGCGGCAAGGTGCTGATCCCCACCCAGGCGCATATCCGCAACCTCGACAGTGCTCGCCTGGCGGCGGACGTGTGCGGTGTCCCGACGATCATCTGCGCCCGCACGGACGCGGAAAGCGCCAAGCTGATCACCTCGGACATCGACGAGCGCGATCACGAGTTCCTGACCGGCGAGCGGACCCCCGAAGGGTTTTTCCGCCTGAAGGAAGGCACCGGTGTCGATCATTGCATCAAGCGCGGCCTGAGCTTCGCCGAGCATGCCGATCTGCTGTGGTGGGAGACGAGCTATCCCAATCTCGAGGATGCGCGCCGCTTCGCCGAAGCGATCAAGAAGGAATATCCCGACAAGATGCTGGCGTATAACTGCTCGCCCAGCTTCAACTGGGAAGCCAAGCTCGACAAGGAAACCATCGCCAAGTTCCAGCGCGAAATCGGCGCGATGGGATACAAGTTCCAGTTCGTGACCCTCGCGGGCTTCCACCAGCTCAACTACGGCATGTTCGAGCTGGCCCGGGGCTACAAGGATCGCGGCATGGCAGCCTATTCCGAGCTGCAGCAGGCCGAATTCGCCGCCGAAGCGAACGGCTACACCGCGACCCGCCACCAGCGCGAAGTCGGCACCGGCTATTTCGATCTGATCGCCACCACCGTCGCGGGCGGCAACAGTTCGACCACCGCGCTCGCCGAGAGCACCGAAGCAGACCAGTTCAAACAGCAAGCAGCCTGAGAGGAGTGATTAAAATGACCACCGAACCCCAGCGCAGCCGCGCCGTGTTCTCGACCGAAGACTTCCGCCTGATCCGCGAAGCCGTCGGTTCCCATCTTCAGCAGGTCAAGGATTCGCCGGAATCGGTGAAGTTCTCGAACCTGTACCACCGCCTCGGCCGCGTCGCCGCCTGACGCAGCCCCGATATCGCGCCAACCAGCGCGAACGTCTTTCCTGGGGAGGAAAGGGTGCCCGCCGGAGCCTCGACAGGCTTCGGCGGGCGCTTACGTCAGGAGCAGCCAAAACCCTCGGTCGACGCGATCAGCCGGCTTCGCCCTTGGCCAGCGCCGCGACCCGTGCGGCATGCTCGTCGCGCCCGAAGGGGAAGAAGCGGTAGATCAGCGCCGCCGCCCAACCGAGCGCGAGATAGGCGAGGATGAAGTAGAGCGTCAGCCGGTCGATCGCCTCGACGCCCACCGTCCCGGGCTTCGCGCCTTTGGGGAAGCCGGCGAAATGGAGGATCAGACTCGCCGCGAAGATGCCGAGACCACTACAGCATTTCTGGATGAAAAAGGCGCCCGAGAAGAATACGCCTTCGGACCGGCGCCCGGTCTTCGCTTCGGAATCCTCGACCACATCGGCCATCATCGAAGCGCCCAGCATCGTCGCCGAAACGCCACAGCCGGTGTTGAATGCAAACAAGGTGAGCAACAGCGGCAGCATCACCCGATCGCCGGGCGCTGGAAACAGCCCGGCGAGGCGCAGGGCATAGGGCGTCGCCAGCAAGGCTGCAGCGGAGAACATGAAGACCATCGCCGCCACCGGCTTGCCCACGCGGTTCGCCACGCGCGGGGCGATCACGAACGCGCCGCTGACGCCGAGAAACAGGCTGAGCGCCAGCGTGCCGAACGCCGCCGTGTCGAACTGCCAGACATGGACGTAGAGATAAGTGGCCAGCGCGAAACTGATCCCCTGCGCCGAATAATAGCAGAGCCCGGCGAGCATCAGGATCAGGAACGCCCGGTTGCGGATCGTCGCCCATAGCTCGCGGAAATGGGTGCCGAGCGGCTTGGTGACGATCTCGGGCCTGGGCAGCCTCTTGATCTCGCCATGCGTGCCGATCGCGGAGGTGAAGATCGCCAGCAGCATCGCCGCCGCGCCGAACAAAGCGAAGCCGGCATAATTGGCGCGGTTGAGCTGATCCGGCTGCCCGTCAGGCCCGGCCATGAGCCAGGTATAGGTGACGAACAAGGTTACCATCCCCCCGGCCCAGCCGAACAGATAGCGATAGGCAGTCAGCCGCGTCCGCTCGTCATAATCGGCGGAGAGTTCAGGCGTCAGCGCCTGCGACGGGACTTCGTAGGCCGAGATGGCGGTACGCACGAGCACCGAGGTGGCGAACACCCATACCAGCATCGCATCCTGCGACAGCTCGGGCGGGTTCCACAACAGCAGCCATCCCGCCGCGATCGGCAATGCCGCCGCATACATCCACGGATGGCGGCGTCCCCAGCGGCTGCGGGTGTTGTCCGAAAGGAAGCCGATCAGGGGGTCTATGAAAGCGTCGAGGATCAGCGCGCACATGATCGCGAATCCGACCTGCGCGGCCGGAAGCCCCAGAACCTGATTGTAGAACAGCAGCAGAAAGGTGGAGAAACCGAAGTCCTTCACCCCGTAAGCGGCGGCGCCGAACCCGTATGCGAGCGTGGATCGCTGCCCCACCCGGCGGACGGGCGGCAAGGCTGGGGCTTCGGACATCTTACTCTCCACACGCTTGATCCCGATCAGCATAGGTAAGCTCCGGAACGCGTCAATCGAAAGCGATTGGAAGATCGGGTATGGCTTGTCCGATACGATGCAGGCGATATAGCTGACCGCTTAGAACAACAGGAACGGCTTCCCGCATGGCGCTCGACCCCGAGATCTTCGACACGCTGATCGACACGATCCGCCGCTTCGTGGCCGAGCGGCTGCGTCCGCTGGAAGCTGAAGTCGAAGCCAATGACGCCGTTCCCGGCGACGTGCTGGAAGAGATGAAGGCGCTCGGCCTGTTCGGCCTGTCGATCGCCGAGGAATTTGGCGGGTTGGGCCTGACGATGAGCGAGGAAGTGCGGGTCGCGATCGAGCTGGGCCGCACCACCCCGGCCTTCCGCTCGGCGTTCGGCACCAATGTCGGCATCGGATCGCAGGGCATCGTGATGGCCGGCACCGATGCGCAAAAGGCCGAATGGCTGCCGAAGATCGCGACCGGCGAAATCATTTCGAGCTTCGCGCTGACCGAGCCGGACGTGGGCTCGGATTCGGGCGCGGTGAAGGCCCGGGCCGTTCGCGACGGCGACGTCTATCGCCTGACCGGAACCAAGCGCTTCATCACCAATGCCGACAAGGCGGACGTGTTCACCGTGATGGCGCGCACCGGCGACGAGCCCGGCGGACGCGGCGTTTCCGCCTTCCTCGTGCCGCGCGACCTGCCCGGTGTCTCGATCGGCGAGCCAGAGAAGAAGATGGGACAGAAGGGCGCGAAGGTCGCCGACGTGATCTTCGACAATGCGCCCGTTCCTGCCGCCAACCGGCTGGGCGCGGAAGGCGAAGGCTTCAAGATCGCCATGCGCGTGCTCGATCGCGGGCGGTTGCACATCTCGGCGGTCTGCGTCGGCGTGGCAGAGCGGCTGATCGCCGATTGCGTCGCCTATGCCACCGAGCGCAAGCAGTTCGGCAAGCCGATCGCCGAGCATCAGCTGATCCAGGCAATGATAGCGGATTCGAAGACCGAAGCGCTCGCCGCCCGCGCGCTGGTGCTGGAAACCGCCGCCGCCAAGGACGCGGGGAAGGACGTGGTGATGGAGGCCGCCGCCGCCAAATATTATGCTAGCGAAATGGTCGGCCGCGTCGCCGATCGCGCAGTGCAGATCTTCGGCGGGGCCGGATATATCGCCGATTACGGCATCGAACGGCTGTATCGCGACGTCCGGCTGTTCCGCATCTATGAAGGCACCAGCCAGATCCAGCAGCTGATCATCGCGCGCGAAACGATCAGGCGCGGCGGCTGAATTCTTCTCCTTCTCCCCTTGTGGGAGAAGGAAAGGGGCCCGCGCCGACGGCGTGGGAAGGATGAGGGGGATATATGCGCCCTCACCCCGCTCCCCTCACCCTTCCGGCGACTTCGTCGCCTCCCTCCCTCTCCCGTAAGGGGAGAGGGAAACAGGAGATAAAGACATGGACACCAGCACCCTTTTCCGCCTCGACGGCCGCGTCGCACTGGTCACCGGCGGATCGCGCGGCATCGGCCGGATGATCGCCGAGGGCTTCATCCAGCAGGGCGCCAGGGTTTATGTCTCGTCGCGCAAGGCAGCGGCGTGCGAGGAAACCGCCGCCGCGCTCGGCCCCAACTGCATTGCCCTGCCGGCCGACGTCGCGACCGTCGATGGCTGCAAGGCGCTCGCCGCGATGATGGCCGAGCGCGAGGAGCGGCTCGACATCCTCGTCAACAATGCCGGCGCGGCATGGGGCGTGCCGTTCGAGGAGTTTCCCGAGAGCGGCTGGGACAAGGTGATGGACCTCAACGTCAAGTCGCCCTTCTTCCTGACGCAGGCGCTGCACGGGCTGCTCAAGGCAGGCGGCACGGGCCAGCCGGCCAAGGTGATCAACATCACCTCGATCGACGGCCAGCGGCTCAATCCGTGGGAGACCTACAGCTACCACGCGTCGAAATCGGCGCTGATCTACCTGACCAAGCGCATGGCCGCCCGCCTGATCCGCGACCGGATCGTGGTCACCTCGATCGCGCCCGGCGCTTTCGCCAGCGACATGAACAAGGCGGCACGCGATCATGGCGGCGATGTCGCCAAGGCGATTCCCGCCAAGCGCATCGGCGTGGACGAGGACATGGCCGGTGCGGCGATCTACCTCGCATCCCGCGCGGGCGACTATGTCGTCGGCGAGACGATCACCGTCGATGGCGGGCTGGTCCACGCTTCGCTCGGCACCAGCATCGACGCTTGATCGGGCGATCAGAGCCGGCGTCCGCGAATGCCGGCTTCCATCAGCGCGCGGGCATAGGCCTTGCGGATATCGGCGGGCATCTCGGCGAGAATCGCGCTGCGCAGCGTCTCGAGGCAATGAAAGCCGTCGTTGCGCAGCGCATCAGGCGTGACCTCGTCCTCATGTTCGCGGCAATAGCCTAGCGCCGCGTCCGCGACCCGCTGGCGGAGCGCGGCCCGCCCTGCCGGGCTTTCCAGCGCGAGATCGCGCCACGCAACCCGCGCGCCGGGCTCCTGCGAGATCGCTGGTGCATGAGCGGCACAGGCGCCGAGAAGCGCCAGCGGTGCGAATTTGGTCAGCCACATCGTCTCTCTCCCTTGATCGCCGGCAAGCCGCTCCCGTGGCGCGAAATCGCGCTTTGGTTTGCTGCAGTCCGGGTGTTGAAAGTGTCGGGCGTCAGCCTTCGAAGATCAGCCGCCTCGCGTTCCGGTCGAGTCGGTCGGCTTCGCCGCGCAGCAGCCGGACCTCGCGCAACAGATCCTTCCGCGCTTCAGGTTCGAGCGCGGGATTCTGCGCCGCCTTCTCGAAGGACGCCGCCTTGGTACGCAAGCCCCTGGCGGCATTGGTGAGATCGAGCGCAACGCGCCGGTCCACCTCGGTCGGCAGGGACCGCCGCGCATATGTCGCGGTGAAGGAGCGCTGCGGAACGGTCACGCGCGGCGGCTTCGCGAGCGATCGCGCCGGAACGACCGCACGTGGCGGAAGGCGCGGCGAACCGATTCCTGCAGCGATCGCCTTGCGCGTTTCGACGTCGACAAGGCGGCCATCCGGACCGGCGTGGCGCATCTTGCGATCCTGATGCGATGCGGCGGCCGGCGGAGGCGTGGTTGCCTCGACTGCAACGGGGGCCGAGGGCGCCGCGCGCACCCGCTTTTTCCGCGCCGGCACCGGACGGCGGGCCTGCAGGGTGGCGGCGGCAGGCAAGGTCTCGGCTCGCTCGGCCACCGGCGCGTCCTGTGCCGGTATCGCGCGCGGGGCCGACGGCGGCGTCGGCTGCCCGGCGGGCACGAACTGCAACGCAGACAAGGGAAGCGCAGCCGCCGGGGTGGCGATCAGGAGCGTCACGCCGAGCAACCGGCTCGCCGAGCGGTGCGCACCACTTTCCAGGACGCGACGGATACGGCCCGACAGCATCGATTGCGAGACAGTCATGCCACAGGCCGCCGACGGCACCGCGGGACTGGCGACGGTAAGCAGCGTCTGCGCATAATCGGCCTGCGCGACATGGCGGATGGCGTCGTCGTCGGCGGCCAGCTCGGTCTGGCGGCCAAGCGTGCGCACGAGCAGCCAAACCAGCGGATTGAACCAGAAGAACGCCATCGCGATCCGCGACGCGACCAGCACGGGCCAGTCGAAGCGGCGGACATGTGCCATTTCGTGCGCGATGACGGCTTCGGCCTGTTCGGGATGTTGCTCGGTCGTCGCGCCGATCAGCAGCCATGCCGGCGCGACGCCCCAGCTGAGCGGTCCCGGAACCTGCGGCGAGACCAGCAGGCGGACCGGACGGCGCAGCTGCGCAGCAGCGCGCGCCACCGCACTGGTCCAGCGCGCATCGGCAACGGGCCGCGCCGTCCGGGTCCAGCGGCGCAGGGTGAGCAGGCCCGCAACAAGGTGCAGCAAAACCAGACCGGCACCCGCAGCATAGAACAGCAAGGATGGATCGATCCCGGCGTCTTCAGGCGCGTCGGCCGCAATCGTTCCGCCGGCCAGGGGTGCATCGCCGAGAGGAATATCCTGCGCCGGCAGCACGGCCAGCTCGAGCGTGGGCATCGCCAGCGCGAACAGCGGCAGCATCAGCAGCGCCGCGACCGCTGCGCGCAGCACCATCACCCGTTCGCTCGCCGCCGCGCGGCGCATCGCCGCGCTCAGGATCAGCGCCGCGCCCGCCACCAGCGCCGATTTCCAGCCCAGATCGATCAGCAACGCGTCCATCACTTCGCCTCCCGCCGAGCCTTGTCGATCGCGCGCTGGAGCATCTCGATCTCCTCGGCATCGAGGCGCGGCTCCATGCCCAGCAGCGCAGTCGCGGCGCTGGCGGCGGATCCCTGGAAGAAGGTCTGCACAATGCGCTGCAACGCGGTCTCGGCCACCGCTTCCGCTTGCGGCACCGGCGCATAGACATAGGCCTGACTGACGGTGCGGTGGGTGATGAGGCCCTTGGCGGCAAGCCGGCCGAGAAGGGTGCGGACCGCGGAGTCGCTTGGCGGCTCGGCCAGCGCGGCGCGGACCGCCGAAGCCGTCCCTTCGCCAAGGCTGCACAAGACCTCGAACACTTCGCGCTCGCGGCGCGGCAACGACTCGATCATACCCGTCTCCTGCTACATTTGTAGCATGCTACAAATGTAGCAGCAAGAGACAGTCTTTCAGGGTCGGATCAGCGTGCGATCCCGCCCGCCGCCAGTACCGCCAGCGTCACCAATTCGCTCGCCGTGCTGGTCATCGGCGCGATCTGGACCGGCTTTTCCATGCCGATCAGCATCGGGCCGATCATCGAATCGCCGCCCAGCTCGCGCAGCAGCTTGGCCGAGATATTGGCCGACTGAAGCCCCGGCATGATCAGAACGTTCGCCGGGCCGGACAGGCGGGCAAAGGGATAATTGGCCAGCTGGCGCTTGTTGAGCGCAACGTCGGGCGACATTTCGCCTTCATATTCGAACTCGACCTTGCGATCGCCCAGCACCTTCACTGCGCCGCGGAGATTCTCCAGCCAGCGGCCTTCCGGATTGCCGAAGTTCGAATAGCTGAGGAACGCCACGCGCGGCTCATGACCCATGCGACGGGCGACCGCGGCCGAGCCCTCGGCGATGTCCGCCAGTTCCTCGGCGCTCGGGCGCTCGTTCACCGTCGTATCGGCGATGAACACGGTATGCGACTGGCCGACAAGAATGTGCATGCCGAACGCGGTGCGGCCCGGAACCGGATCGATCACGCGCTTCACCTGGCGCATCGATTCCGCCCAGGTGCGGGTGACGCCGGTGATCATCGCATCGGCTTCGCCCAGCTGGAGCAGCAGCGCACCGAAGATGTTACGATCGCGATTGACCATCCGGTCGATATCGCGGCGCAGATAACCGCGGCGCTGAAGCCGCTCGTACAGGAAGTCGCCCATGCGCGGCACCAGCGGCGAATTGACGCTGTTGTGCAGCTCGAAATCGGCGGGGTCGGCGCCCAGCGCCTGCAGCCGCTCGTGCACGGATTCGCGGCCGACCAGCACCGGAATACCGTATCCGCCTTCTTTGAACGCGATCGCCGCGCGCAGCACGACTTCTTCCTCGGCTTCGGCGAAGATCACCCGCTTCGGGTTCGCGCGAGCACCTTCATAGGCCAGCGTCAGCACCGACGTGGTCGGGTTGAGACGTGCCCGCAGGGATTGGCGATAGGCCGTGAAATCCTCGATCGGCTTGGTCGCGACGCCCGAATCCATCGCCGCCTGAGCGACGGCCGCGGGGACGATTTCCATCAGCCGCGGATCGAACGGCGCAGGAATGATGTAATCGGGGCCGAAGACGTGCTGCACGCCATAGGCCGCGGCGACTTCCTCGGGCACCTGCTGGCGAGCGAGTTCGGCCAGCGCTCGGGCTGCGGCGACCTTCATCGCATCGTTGATCGTCGTCGCGCGCACGTCGAGCGCGCCGCGGAAGATGAAGGGGAAGCCGAGGACGTTGTTGACCTGGTTCGGATAGTCCGACCGGCCGGTGGCTACGATCGCGTCGGGGCGCGCAGCCTTGGCGTCGGGCGGGGTGATCTCGGGATCGGGATTGGCCATCGCGAAGATGATCGGGCGCGGGGCCATGCCGCGCACCATGTCCTGGCTGACCGCGCCTGCAGCCGACAGGCCCATGAACACGTCCGCACCCTCCAGCGCTTCGGTCAGCGTGCGGCGGGTGGTGTCGACGGCATGCGCCGACTGCCACTGGTTTACCTTGTCGCGGCCGCGATAGATCACGCCCGTACGGTCGCACATCAGCAGATTGTCGTTGGGCAGGCCCATCGCCTTGATCAGTTCGGCGCAGGCGATCGCGGCGGCGCCCGCGCCGTTCATCACCACCTTGGTGTGCTTGATGTCGCGGCCGGTGATGTAGAGCGCGTTGATCAGGCCGGCAGCGGCGATGATCGCGGTGCCGTGCTGATCGTCATGGAACACCGGGATGTTCATGCGCTCGCGCAGCGTCTGCTCGATCACGAAGCATTCGGGGGACTTGATGTCCTCGAGGTTGATGCCGCCGAAGCTCGGCTCCATCAGCTCGACCGCGTCGATGAAGCGATCGACATCCTCGGTCTTCAGTTCGATATCGATCGAGTCGACGTCGGCGAAGCGCTTGAACAGCACCGCCTTGCCTTCCATCACCGGCTTCGAAGCCAGCGCGCCGAGATTGCCGAGGCCGAGGATCGCCGTCCCGTTGGAGATGACCGCGACCAGATTGCCCTTGGCGGTATAGTCATAGGCCTTGGACGGGTCGGCGGCGATCGCCAGCACCGGTACCGCGACACCCGGCGAATAGGCCAGCGCCAGGTCGCGCTGGGTCGCCATCGGCTTGGACGCGATGATCTCGATCTTGCCGGGACGGCCTTCCGAATGGAACAGCAGCGCCTCGCGCTCGGAAAACTGGACGTTGCTGTCTTCGGACATTCTTATCTCCCGGGGATTGCGATCCCTTTAGGATGACGTGTCCAAGGCCGCAATGCGCCGATTCCGGAGGGGAAGGCAGGGATTTCTTTAAGCCCGTATGCTGCGCGGGGCCAGTTGTGCGGAAAATCGCACAACTGTGGTTTGTCCCCAGAAAATCCCCGTGCGGGAGGTTGATCGTCCGTTCGGTTCGGCTACCTCAGGGCACGCAATGTCCGGCTCCACCGCAACTCCGATGATGCAGCAATATCTGGCGCTGAAGGCGGAGGCCGAGGATTGCCTGCTCTTCTACCGGATGGGCGACTTCTTCGAATTGTTCTTCGACGATGCGAAGGTCGCCAGCGCGGTGCTCGACATCGCGCTCACCGCGCGCGGCGAGCATGATGGCGACCGTATTCCGATGTGCGGCGTACCCGCGCATGCGATGGACGGCTATCTCGCGCGGTTGATCAAGGCGGGCCATCGCGTCGCGATCGCCAACCAGATCGAGACGCCCGAGGAAGCGAAGAAGCGCGGCGGATCCAAGGCGCTGGTTGCCCGCGCGATCATCCGCGTCGTCACCGCTGGCACGCTGACCGAGGAATCGCTGCTCGACAGCCGCACCGCGAACTGGTGCGCGAGCATCGGCGAAGCCGGCGGCTCGGTCGCCATCGCCTGTGCCGACATCTCGACCGGCCGGTTCGAAGTGATCGAAAGCGACGGCAGCCGGGTCAGCGCCGAGATCGCGCGGCTCTCGCCCGCCGAAACCATCGCGTCGGACGCGAGCGAGTTCGCCGACCTGACCACCGCGCTGCGCCCGCGCGCCGATTTCGACAGCAGCCAGGGCGAAGCGCGGCTCAAGCGGCTGTTCGGCGTCTCGACGCTGGACGGCTTCGGCCAGTTCAGCCGCGCGGCGCTTGCTGCGGCGGGCGGGCTAGTCGCCTATCTGGAGCATACCGCGAAGGGCGCCCTGCCCTTCCTCCGCCCTCCGCGCGTCAGCCGCACCGATGCGAACATGGCGATCGACGCCGCGACACGCGAAAGCCTCGAGCTCACGCTGAGCAGCGCGGGGAGCCGCAAGGGCAGCCTGCTCGACAGCGTGGACCGTACCGTCACCGGCGCCGGCGCGCGGCTGCTGGGCAGCGACATCGCCGCGCCGCTGATGGACCGTGCGGGAATCGATGCGCGGCTCGATCTGGTCCAGCGCTTCCACGACGATTCCACGCTGCGCGACATGGTGCGCGGCAATCTGCGCGCGCTGCCCGACATCGGCCGCGCGCTGGGGCGGATCGGCGCGGGCAGGGGATCGCCGCGCGACCTCGGCCAGTTACGCGACGGGCTCGACGGCGCATGGCGGCTGGCGGAACGGCTCGCCGCCGCGCCGGACCGCCCCGCGCTGCTCAACGACCTGATCCCCCAGCTTCAGGGGCATGGCGCCCTGATCGATCTGCTCAGCCGCGCGCTGGTGCCCGAGCCGCCGATCGACGCCGACAAGGGCGGCTATATCGCCGAAGGCTATGACGCCGCGCTCGACGATCTGCGCGATGCCGGTGCGGGCGGACGGCGGGTGATCGCGGGGCTTGAGGCCGACTATCGCCAGCGCACCGGCGTGAGCACGCTCAAGATCCGCCACAATGGCGTGCTCGGCTATCATATCGAAGTGCCTGCGCGTTCCGCCGATCCGCTGATGGCGCAGGACAGCGGCTTCACCCATCGCCAGACGCTGGCGGGCGTCGTCCGCTTCAACGCGCCAGACCTGCACGAAGCGGCGCTGAAGGTGACACAGGCCGGCGCCCATTCGCTCGCCGCCGAAGCCGCGCATCTCGAAGCCCTGACCGAAGCCGCGCTCGCGGTGCGCGAAGCCGTGGCGCGCACCGCCGATGCGCTCGCCCGGATCGACGTGTCGGCGGGCCTTGCCGAGCGCGCCGCCGAAAGCGGCTGGGCGCGCCCGGCTTTGGTCGATCACGCCTGTTTCGAAGTCGAGGGCGGGCGGCATCCGGTGGTCGAGGACGCAGTGGGCCGTGCGGGCGGACGCTTCGTCGCGAACGATTGCACTCTATCCGACACCAGCCGGCTTTGGCTGGTCACCGGCCCGAACATGGGCGGCAAGTCGACCTTCCTGCGCCAGAATGCGCTGATCGCTGTGCTGGCACAGGCGGGCAGCTATGTCCCCGCGACCCGCGCAAAGCTGGGGCTGGTCGACCGGCTGTTCAGCCGCGTCGGCGCGTCGGACAATCTGGCGCGCGGCCGATCGACCTTCATGGTCGAGATGGTCGAGACCGCCGCAATTCTGGCGCAAGCGACGCCGCGCAGCTTCGTGATCCTCGACGAAGTGGGACGCGGCACCTCCACCTATGACGGCCTCGCCATCGCATGGTCGGTGGTCGAGGCGATCCATGAGGATAATCGCTGCCGCTGCCTGTTCGCGACGCATTATCACGAGCTGACTCGCCTTGCCGAGCGCTGCGACGCGCTCACCCTCCACCATGTCCGCGCACGCGAGTGGAAGGGCGATCTGGTCCTGCTCCACGAAGTCGCCGAAGGGCCGGCGGATCGCAGCTATGGTATCGCGGTGGCGCGGCTGGCGGGCCTGCCCCCGGTGACGGTCAAGCGCGCGCAGGCGGTGCTCGACAAGCTCGAGGCCGGGCGCCAGCAGACCGGCGGCCTCGCCGCGGGCCTTGGCGACCTGCCGCTGTTCGCCGCGGCGGTGGAAGCGATGGAGGAAACCGTCGACGCGGTCCGCGCCGAACTCGACGGGCTCGACATCGACGCGCTCAGCCCCCGCGAGGCACTGGACGTGCTGTACCGGCTGAAGGCGCTGGCGGTGGACGAGTTGTGACCACCCCGTGACCGACAAGGACATCGCCTCGATGCAGATCGGCGGTCGCATGGTGGCGGCGCTCGGCTGGATCTTCGTGATCGGTGTCGCTGCGGCGGCGATATCGCATTACCGGCTGGAATGGGGCGTCCAGCGCTACGGCGCCGGCCGCTTCGCAGTCCCGCTCGCGATCCTGCTTTTCGGCGGCACCGGGATCTTCCTGATCCACACGGGCCGCACGCTGATCCGCCGCGCCAATCGCGCGCTCGGCGAGGAATGACCGGCCTCTCCGCCATCGTGACCGAGATCGCCGCCGAGATGGCGGTCGCGCCCGATCGCGGCATCCCGGCCAGCTATATCCCGCCGCTGGCGCAGGTCGATCCCGCCCGCTTCGGCATCGCGGTGGTCGAAGCCGACGGCACCACTCATGTCGCGGGCGATGGCGACATGCCCTTTTCGATCCAGTCGATCTGCAAGGTCTTCGCGCTGACCCTCGCGCTGGGCGCGGTCGGCGATCAGCTCTGGAGCCGGGTCGGCCGCGAGCCTTCGGGCAGCGCGTTCAACTCGATCGTCCAGCTCGAAACCGAACAGGGCATCCCGCGCAATCCCTTCATCAATGCCGGGGCGATCGTCGTGTCGGACATATTGCTGGGCCGCAGCGCGCCGCGCGAGACGATCGGCGAGATGCTGCGCTTCGTCCGGTCGCTGTCGGGCGACGATGCGATCTTCATCGACGAAGCGGTCGCCCGCGCCGAGCAGGACACCGGCTTCCGCAACATCGCGCTGGCCAATTATATGCGCGCCTTCGGCAATCTGCACCACGCCGCCGATCACGTGCTGGGCGTGTATTTCCATCATTGCGCGCTGGCGATGAGCTGCCGCCAGCTGGCGCTGGCCGGGCGTTACCTGATGGCGGGCGGAGTCAATCCGGAGACGGGGCGCAGCGTCGTTTCGGCCCAGCGCGCGCGGCGGATCAACGCACTGATGCTGATGTGCGGCCATTATGACGGATCGGGCGAGTTCGCCTATCGCGTCGGCCTGCCCGGCAAGTCGGGCGTGGGCGGCGGCATCCTGGCGGTCGCGCCGGGCATCGCCTCGATCGCGGTCTGGTCGCCAGGGCTCAACGAACGCGGCAATTCGCAACTCGGCACGCTCGCATTGGAGCGGCTGGTGGCGCGCACCGGCTGGTCGATCTTCGAGCCGCGGAGCTAGGCGCAGGCCTGAAACAAGCTGGCGCGGGTCGCCGCGATCCTGCCGCCTGCCGCGTCCCAGCGAATGTCGACGAAAGTGCGGCAGGGATACTCGTTGCGTTCCCACTTCGCGTGGCCGGCGGAAACGGTGAAGCCCTGATCGAGCATCGCCTTGCGCATCGCGGTCTCCGGCGATCCAGCAGGGAATTGCCGAGCCACGCGCTGCGTCAGCTCGGCATTCTGCGCGTCGAACTCCCCCGCCAGCCCGGCCAGGATTGCGGGTTCGCGCGGCGTGAAGACCCAGCTGACCGCCAGCGCGGTGATGCCGATCACGATGCCGGCGGCGATCCGGCGCGGCCAATTGGTACGGCGCATGATTTCCATGCGGGCCGCATAGCAGCGCCGGGCGGCAAAGTCAGACCTCGACGGTCTCGAGCGTCGTCGTCTCGGGCTTGCTCAGGCCATTGGCCTTGTAATCGGCCACCAGTTCCGCCTTGCGCGCGGCCAGCTGCTCGCCCAGCGCATCCATGTCGAGCCCGGCCTTGCGCGCCTGCGAGAACAGGCCCTCCATCCGTTTTTCCTCTTCCTCGACATGATGCTCGATCTGCTCGGACAGCACCTTCACCTTGGCGTCGTAATAATCGTCGTCCGGCCCGCCGGCCTCGATCTCGGCGATCAGCACCTTGGCGCCGTCATGCTCGACATAGGCTTCCTTCAGCAGATCCTCCTCCACCTTGCCTTCGCAGGCGGGGTAGAAAATCTCCTCCTCGATCTGGGCGTGGACGGTCAGTTCGAGGCAGATTTCGAGGGCGATCTTCTGCTTCTTCGCAGCGCCCTTCGCGCCTTCGAACTGCTCGAACAATTCCTCCACCTTGCGATGGTCGGCCTTGAGAAGTGCGATTGCGTCCGGTTTGTCGACCATGATCCATCTCCTGAAATTCGGGATGGAAAACAGCTATTTGCGGCGATCGTTCCGATCTCGCGCCAGTTGCGAGTCGTTAGCATCAGGCGCATTTTTCGGGCCGATGCGCGCGCCCGGTCGGTGGGCTGCGGGCAGGGTTGCGATGCCCCTAAATGAAAGAGGCCGCCGGATGCCATCCCTGGCACCCGGCGACCTCCGACATGGTCAGCGGCCGGAAGCTCCAGCTTGGGAGACCATGCGGACCGCTTTGCTGCAAGCTGGTGGCGTTGATTGGAGGAGAATACCTCCCGCTCACCCTACGGACGGAGGGCTTCCGTCCGCGCCTTCAGCTCAGCGGCGCGTCTCCCGAACGAACTGAACCGACCCCATTGCTGAACCATGAGACATCGGATCACCTCCTTTCGCTTGTTGAAACACCGTACCCTCGCCTGGGCACGTCAACTGTTTGAATCAGCGCGAGTCGCAGATCAAGTCTTGTAATTATACGCGGTTTCGACGATTCTCTTCCGCCTGCCCGAAAGCCGCGCCGTAACACCGCGACTCAGGCAGGAAACCTCACTCCTTCGGCGCCACTACCCAGCTCAGGCTGGTGATCTGCTTGCCGTCGTCGCCGATGGTCCAGTCGAGCACGCCCTGCTCGTGCTGTACCCGGAAAACGCGCCGGCCGACGGCATCGGTGCGCAGCAATCGCAGCCCGGTCACATGCCCGTGGCGCTTTATCTCGGCGCTCTGTTCGGTCCGCTTCGGCGTCATCGCCGCGCGCAATGCCGGAGCCATCACCACCGGCCAGTCGCGATCGGCCTCCCAGAACCAGGTCTGGACGACATATTCGAGCAGTTCGCCGCTGCGCGCGTCGGCGCTCAGCGGCACCACCGCGACTGGCTCTATCGTCTGGGAATCGATCGCCTCGCTTGGCGGCCAGGCCATTTCGACCAGCGTCGCGCCCGGCAGTTTCGCGAACATGTCCCGCATCGCAAAGGTCATGAAGCGATTGGGGCGAGTTATGCAGCCGGCGCCGGTGAACTCGCTCTTGCGATGGCGGAGCATTACTTCGCTCGCAAAGGCATGCAGCATCCTGTCGTCGGGCCGCTGGTCGATCGCGTACCAATAGCTTTCGTTCTGCATCTCGCCCCAGCGGGTCAGGAACGGACGCGACAGATAGCGCGTCTCGCCGCCGTCGGCCACCGCCACGGTCAGCAGGCAATAGCTGGCCGAGAGTTCGACGCCGCGCGTCCGCTGCGCCTGCGCCGATCCGGCCCAGCCCAGCGCCAGCAGCGCGCCCAACACCGCACGATATTTCATGGCCCCTCCCAGCGGGGCCATGCCCCTATTTCGGTTTGCGGAAACGATACACGACGCGATCGGTATTACCGCGAACCGCGGGATCGAACACCAGCTTCGTGTGATCGTCGCCGGCCACCCGCAGTACGGGGCTCTCCGCTTCCAGCACGAAGCCCGCTGCCTTGAAATCGGCGACCAGCACCGCCGGATCGATGCGATGGAGCTTGTCCACCGTCACCCGCGTATCGCCCGGCAGCCCGACATGGTCGATCACGCCGACGATCCCGCCCGGCTTCGTCGCTGCGAACAGCGCGCGCAGGAACGCAGCCGGATCGGTGCGCGGAATCTTGTACTGGGCGCTCTCCCAATACAGGTCGTGATAGACCAGGTGGAGCAAGGTGAAGTCGAGGCTGGCGGCCGGGGCACCGAACGCGTCGAACGGATAGGGCGTCAGCGCGACATTGGGCACCCGCCCGATCACCGCCGCCCAGACCGGCTTGGCCTTGTCGCCATAGAATTGCTCGGGCTCATAGGCGATCACCTTGCCGTTCGGCCCGACGACATGCGCCATGATCTCGCTGTAATAGCCCGCGCCCGCCATGATGTCGGCGGCGGTCATGCCGCGCTTCAGGCCGAGGAAGGCAAGCACTTCCGCCGGATGGCGTCCGGCGTCGAGCTTGACCTGATCGGCGGGCCGGTCCTGCGCGGCGACGGCGGCGCCGTAATCGGCGGCGGTCTGGGCAAAAGCCGGCGCGGCGAGGCACATCGCGGCGGCAAGCAAAGCGGGCTTCCAACGAGTCACGGCATCCTCCGAATATTACGAAGGTGTATTAATCTACCGAGTCACTGGAATTGGCAAGAGGGTCGGGATCGGGCCGGTGCCACCGTCCAATCTAGCGGCAATCCTCCGCAACGCGCAGGATTTCGGAATGCGCGGGCAGCACCAGCGGGGCCACGCCCGGGCTCTGCACCACCCATTTGCCGCGGCTATATCCGATCGCGTCGATCAGCGAATCCCGCACGCCCAGCTCGGCCGCGCCATAGCCGGTGCCGGCCCGGAGCAGTTCGAAGCTGCGCAGCGTCGACGAGGTGCGCACGGTCATCTGCGCGGGCGTTTCCCCCCGGCGCGAGAGATAGAGACGCTGGCGGTCGCGGTCGCAGCGGACGGTGAAGTCCGCGTCCGCGCCGGTGCGGCCATAGAGCGCGATGCTGCCGCGCGCGTCCTGGCGATAGACCCAGCTCCCCGGCGTCAGTGGCCAGTCCCGCCACTCGCCGGTCAGGCGCGGAGCCGGGGGCGGGCTCGGCGTGGGCGTCGGCGCGGGAACCGGCACGGGGCGCGGCGGCGGCGGAACGATCTCGACCGGTCCGGAGCAACTGCCGAGCAGCGCGCCGAAGATCACGGGGGTCAGGAGAGCTGCGGGAAGGGTACGGCCGAACATCGCCGCCTTATGCGGGATGGCGGGGCAGCGCTCAACCTCGAAGCTGGGCCGTTCGGGGACGGGCCGGGCCGCTTATGCGGCGCGGCGATCGTGCAGGCGCGCCGCTTGCACATAGAGTTCGCGTTCCTCGCTCTGGATGCGATTGGCGAGGCGAGTCATGATTTCGCGGGTTTCCTCGCGGAACGCCTCCCACTCGCGGCCGATCCGCACGACCGGCCAGTCAGCGATATACCGGCCGAACATCTGGCCCAGCCCGCCATGCTCGCGCCGATACTTCCAGGCGGTGGCGATGGCGACCGCGTCGCCCGACAGGATCAGCTGTTCATAGATCGCCAGATCCTCGCGCGCGCAATGCTCGAACAGCTCCTGCGCCATCCTCCAGCGCTTCGCTGCGATCGATGCGGGATCGGGCATGGTTATGGCGACGATATCGAGCATCTGGCGTGCCTGGGCTTCCAGTTCACGATGCTCGTCGCAAAGTTGCTTGATCGTCCTAAGCGTCACGCGAATCACCCTTAACTTGGATCAACCCTGCGCGATACGACTGGTTCCCGTCTCTACGTAATTTCCCATTTTACAACCGAAATGGGTGAATAATCTGCGACTATTCGTGATGAATGCCACGCTATTGCAGCGTGGTAGGCGCCCGGATTGCCTCGACCATGCCCCGAAGCCATGCATTGCCTTCACGTAAGCGGAAAGTATTGGTGTAGGCCCAGGCGCAAGTCTGAATGCCGATCGAGGCATAGGCGGCGCTGACCGTGCCGTAATAGTCGATCCGCTGCGCCAGCGGCACCGCGGCGATATCGGTCGCGCCATATTCGCCGACGAACGGCACCCGTCCGGTGCGCGCCATATAGTCGCGGACCTTCTGCAGATTGGCTTCCAGCCCGCTGTAATCGGCGGGAATTGGGAAGTTGCGTCCGATCTTCGGCGACGGATTGACCCAGCTTGCGCCCTGATGGGTGAAATCGAACGGATCATAGGTGTGGATCGTCGCGATCACATAGGGATCGTCGGGCAGTTCGAGCGTCTTGAGCGAATCGACATTGCTCCAGAATTCGCCGCCGATCAGCACCGGGCGAGTGGGATTGGTTGCCCGGACGGCGGCAAGCGCGGGGTTGAGGATCGAGAGAAGATTCTTGTTGTCGATCGCCCGGTGCGGCTCGTTGAGCAGTTCGAACCAGAGATTGGCCGGCGCATCGGCAAAGTGCGCGCCGATCTGCTTCCACAGCGCCGCGAAGCGCGCCGCATGTTTGTCCGGCTCGATCACCAGCTCGTCATAATTGTGGAGGTTGAGGATGACGTTCAGCCCGGCCCGGTTTGCGGTCCGCACGACATGCGCCACGCGCGCCATCCATTTCGCGTTGATCGTATAGGGCGCCGTGGCCAGCGCATGAGTCGACCAGCGCACCGGCAAGCGGATCGTGGTGAAGCCCGCCGCCTTGATGACCTTGAAATCGTCGTCCGCGATCGCCCGGCCCCATTCGCCCTCGTTCGGCGGCTCGAGATGATTGCCCATGTTGACGCACTTGCCGATCGGCAGCGTGATCCCGACGCGCGCCTTTGCCGCCGGGGCTGGAGTGTAGCGTTGCGCACTCGCGGGCGCGGCGAGCGCAAGCCCCAGCGCGATGGAAAGCGAAGCGCGGATCATGGCAGGGTCCTTGTCGTGACGATCGCGTCGGCCACGCCCGGCGTCCAGCCTGTCGCGTCGCGCCAAAGATGCATGGTGTTGGTATAGCCCCAGGCGCAGCTCTGCACGCCCACCGACGCGAAGGCTGCGCTGACCATCCCGTAATAGGTCGTGCGGGCGGCATCGGGCCGAATCTCGTGCGCGCCATATTCGCCGACGAACGGCACCCGCCCGGTCGAGGCGATGAACCCGCGGATCTTGCCCAGCACTACGTTCAACGCGGCGATGTCGCCCGCCGTGCCGAAATCGTTGCGGCTTGCCGGGGTCATCCACGGCGCAGTGTCGAAGCCGAAATTCTGCGGATCGTAATAATGGAAGGTCGGCACCACGTTCGGGTCCACCGGGAAGGGCATGGTCAGCATATGATCGATGTTCGCCCAGCTGGGCCCGTCGATCACCACTTGCCGCGTCGGATTGGTCGCGCGCACCGCCGCCAGCGCGGGGCCCTGCACCGCGAGATTGTTGGTCACGTCCAGCTTGCCGTTAGGCTCGTTGATCAGCTCGAAATAGACCGTCGAAGGGTAATCCTTGAACGCGACGCCGATCTGCCGCCACATCTCGGCGAAGCGCGCGGCGTGGCCGCCAGGATCCGTGAACAGCTCCTCATAATGGTGCATGTCGATGATGATCGCCATGTCGGCGGCCACCGCGAGATCGACGATATGCTTCACCCGCGCCATGAACGTCGCGTCGATCGTATAGGGCGCCGCCGCCAGCGCGTGCGCCGAGAAGCGCACCGGCAGGCGGATGCCGGTGAACCCCTTCGACTTGATGTTGGCGATGTCGCTGTCGGTGAAGGCGCGGCCCCACGCCCCTTCGGTCGGCGCTTCGAGCATGTTGGACAGGTTGACGCACTTGCCGAGCTTGAGCGAACCGCCAGTGGATGGGATCGCAGCAGCGGCAGGCGTAAAAGCCGCCGGCGACGAGGTCGGGCTGGGCGTGGGGGCCGGCGAGGCGGAGGGCGAAGGAGTCGGAGTCGGCGCTCCGGTCACCGCGCCGCCGCCCGAAGTGCTGCTCCCCGAAGCCCCGCCGCTGCACGCGACAAGGCTCAACACCATCAACGAAGCGGCCATGCGCTTGCGGTTCATCCCACTCTCCTCCGGTCCCGGCTCTCGTTACGGAGCCATTATGTCAACGTTGACAAGGTACGGATGAAAAACAGCCGCGCAAGCGAAAATGTTACCGCTACCTAAAAGCCGTTCAGAAAGGCGTCGACATTCTCGCCCAGCGCGTCGACGGCATAGCCGCCTTCCAGCACGATCAGCACCGGCAGGCCCGCGCCGGCGATCCGCCGCGCGATCGTCCCATAGTCGGCGGTCTGCAATTTGAAGTGCGATATCGGATCCTCGGCAAAGGTATCCGCACCGAACGAAACGATCATCAGCTCCGGCCCGAACGCGTCGATCGCCGCCAGCGCGGTATCGAGCGCGGGCAGATACGCCTCGATCCCCGTCCCGCGCGGCAGCGGCAGGTTCAGCGTCGCCCCCACGCCATCGCCTTCGCCACGCTCGTCGGCATGGCCCCAGTAAAAGGGATAGTCGGTCGCCGGATCGGCATGGATCGAGGCGAAAAGCACGTCATCGCGATCCAGGAAGATATCCTGCGTCCCGTTGCCGTGATGATAGTCAATATCGAGGATCGCGACGCGGCGCTTGCCCGCATCGATCGCCGCCTGCGCTGCGATGGCGGCGTTGTTGAGGTAACAATAGCCGCCGCAATAATCCGCACCCGAATGATGACCCGGCGGACGGCATAAAGCGAAACTCGCCCGAGCTTCCCCGTCGAGCAGCGGTTGCAGCGCAGTCAGCGCCGTCTGCGCGCCCCAATAGGCCGCGTCCCACGTCCCCGCCGCGACCGGCGTGGCCGCGTCATAGCTATATTGCCCGAGCAGCGCGTCGATCCGCGAGAGGTTGAGCGGCCGCCGCCCGACCACCGGCCAGACATAGCCGATCGCATCGCCCGTGCGCCCCGCCTCAACCCAGCGATCGTGCGCGGTCCGCAGAAACGCGAGATAGTCCGGCGAATGCACCCGTTCGACCGGCGCCATCCCGAAATCCCGCGCGGGCACGGTATCCCCCACCCGCTCCGCCACGATCCGCGACCGCACCGGCGTCTCGGCATAGTCCGCCCACCCGCCATTGTGGAACTCACGCTCGGGCGCGTGGCCCAGCTGGCGGGGGTCGAAGACCTTGAGCATCAGCGCTTGCCCCCGCCCCACTTCGTCTTGCTCTGCTTCCCGAACCGCCCCTTCCGAGTCCCGGGCTTGCCTTCGTTGCTGCGGCCCATGATCGGCGCCTTGTGCTCGCTCGCGGGCAGCCCAAGTTCCTCAGCCTCCAGCGCGCGGATCTCGTCGCGCAGGCGGCCTGCTTCCTCGAACTCGAGGTTCGCGGCGGCATCGCGCATCTTCTTTTCGAGGCTCTCGATATACGAGCGCAGATTGTGGCCGACCATGTGCGGGCGGTCCTCGTCGATATCGACGGTGACCTGATCCTTCGACGCGACATGGGCGATGATGTCGCCGATGTTGCGCTTGATCGTGGTCGGCGTGATGCCGTGTTCGAGATTATATGCGCGTTGCTTTTCGCGCCGGCGGTCGGTTTCGGCGATGGCGCGTTCCATGCTGCCGGTCATGCGATCGGCATAGAGGATCACGCGTCCATCGACATTGCGCGCGGCGCGGCCGATGGTCTGGATCAGCGAGGTTTCGCTGCGCAGAAAGCCTTCCTTGTCGGCATCGAGGATCGCGACCAGCCCGCATTCGGGAATGTCGAGGCCCTCGCGCAGCAAGTTGATGCCGACCAGCACGTCGTACACGCCCATGCGCAGATCGCGAATCAGTTCGATGCGTTCCAGCGTCTCGGTATCCGAATGCATGTAGCGAACCTTCAGCCCCGCTTCGTGCATATATTCGGTCAGATCTTCCGCCATCCGCTTGGTCAGCGTCGTCACCAGCGAGCGGTAGCCGGCCTCGGCGGTCTTGCGGCATTCGACGATCAGGTCCTGCACCTGCTCCTCGACCGGGCGAATCTCGACCGGCGGATCGATCAGCCCGGTAGGGCGGATCACCTGCTCGCTGAACACACCGCCGGTCTGCTCCATTTCCCATGCGCCGGGCGTGGCCGAGACATAGGTGGTCTGGGGCCGCATCGCGTCCCATTCGTTGAAGCGCAGCGGGCGGTTGTCGATCGCGCTGGGCAAGCGGAAGCCATATTCGGCCAGCGTCACCTTCCGCCGATGATCGCCGCGCGACATGCCGTTGATCTGGCCGATCGTCTGATGACTCTCGTCGACGAACAGCAGGGCGTTGTCCGGGAGATATTCGAACAAGGTGGGCGGCGGCTCGCCGGGCATACGGCCGGTGAGGAAGCGCGAGTAATTCTCGATCCCCGCGCAGCTGCCGGTGGCGGCGATCATTTCGAGGTCGAAGTTGGTCCGCTGCTCCAGCCGCTGATGCTCGAGCAATTTGCCCTCGGCATGGAGCTCCTTCAGCCGCTCGGAGAGTTCATGCCGGATCGCTTCCATCGCCTGCTTCAGCGTCGGCCCGGGCGTGACGTGGTGCGAATTGGCATAGACGCGGATGTAATCGAGGTTCGCGACCTTCTGTCCGGTCAGCGGATCGAACTCGGTGATCTCCTCGATATCGTCGCCGAAGAAGCTGATCCGCCAGGCGGTGTCCTCATAATGCGACGGGAAGATTTCGAGGCTGTCGCCCCGCACGCGGAACGCGCCGCGGTTGAAGGCCGCATCGTTGCGCTTGTACTGGAGCGCCACCAGCTTGCGGATGATCTCGCGCTGATCGACGCTCTGCCCCTTCTTCAAGTCGAAGATCATCGCCGAATAGGTCTCGACCGACCCGATGCCATAGAGGCACGAAACGGACGCCACGATGATCACGTCGTCCCGTTCCAGCAGCGACCGGGTTGCGGAATGCCGCATCCGGTCGATCGCTTCGTTCACCGAGCTTTCCTTCTCGATGTAGGTGTCGCTGCGGGCGACATAGGCTTCGGGCTGATAATAGTCGTAATAGCTGACGAAATACTCGACTGCATTGTCCGGGAAGAAGCTCTTGAACTCCCCATAGAGCTGCGCCGCCAGGATCTTGTTCGGCGCCAGCACCAGCGCCGGGCGCTGGGTCGCTTCGATCACCTTGGCGACGGTGAAGGTCTTGCCCGATCCGGTGACGCCCAGCAGCACCTGATCGCGCTCACCGGCCTCCACCGCGGCCACCATCTCGGCGATGGCGCCGGGCTGGTCGCCCGAGGCGGTATATTCGGTAACCAGCTTGAACTTGCGGCCGCCCTCCAGCTTGTCCGGCCGGTTGGGCCGGTGCGGGATAAAGCTTTGCCCGGTCTCGGGTTCGGCCAGGTCGGTGCGAATCTGGATTGCCATAAACGGGGAATATGGGGAGAGTCGCGCCCAACGAAAAGCGGGAAGAACAAAAAATGAACCGAACCTATCTGGCGCCGCTCGCGCTGCTGGCCATTCCGCTGATGGGCGCGGGCCAGAGCACGGGCAGCTTCAGCCTGACCAACGCGACCTCGGAACAGGTGGCAGAGGCCTATGCGACGAAGAAGCCCGGCGCGCCGATCGCCACCGGCCAGTGGGAACGCCGCTACGAGATCGTCTCGATCGACATGCCCGATATCCCGGCCGGCCCCGATCGCGACGCAAAGATCGCGGCAGCCAAGGCGCCGCCCAAGACCGAGACTCTCTGTCAGGAACCGACCATCGAACAGAGTGCGCCCGAGCCCAAGCAGGTGTTCGAAATGCTTGGCGACCAGTGCGTCTATGATCGCATCACGATGGGCGGCGGCACGTTCGACGCGGTCGTGAAGTGCAAGGGGCCCGACGGCTCGCCGGTCACCAATGCCGTTACCGGTACCTATGACCCGCAGCATTTCATGATCCACATGAATATCGAGATGGCCTATCCCGCGCCTACGGGGCGGGTAAAGCTGGCGATGGATGTCAGCGGCCGCCGTACCGGCGTCTGCACCAAATAAGGCACGCAACAGGAGAGAAGACGATGGCCACGAAGATCGTCGCGCCGATGGCGCTGCTGCTCATGCTTGCCGCCTGCGGCGGTCCAAGCGTCTCGCTGACCAATGCCACGCCAGAGGAAGTCGCCAAGGCGGCGGAAGCGAACGGGCTCAAGCCGACGATGCGCGCCGGCATGTGGGAAACCACGGTCGAGATCACCGAATATGACATTGCCGGCATGCCCGCGGAGATGAAGGCCGCGGCGCTCGCCAAGGCCAAGGAAGACGGCAAGAAGAAGCCCAGCAAATATTGCCTGTCCGAAGAGGAATCCAAAAAGCCCGGGGGCATGTTCACCGGGGCGGAGGAATCGACCTGCACCTACAGCAAGTTCGAAATGTCGGGCGGCAAGATCGACATGGTCATGGTGTGCCCGGGACCGGGCGGCCAGAATATGACCATGAGCGTCAACGGCACCTTCAACGGGGATTCGGCAACCGCCGTCACTTCGGTGAAGTCCACCGGCCAGTTCGGCATGAACATGAAGGCGAATACCGTCAGCAAGCGTACCGGCGACTGCACGCCCGACGCCAAGAAATAAGGAATATCCAATGAACCGCATCGCACTTGCCCCGATCGCGCTCGCCTTCGCGCTGGCCGCCTGCAATCAGGGACCCAGCGTCTCGCTGACCAACGCGTCGCCCGAAGAAGTCGCCAAGGCCGTCGACAAGGCTGGCGCCAACCAGAAGATGAAGCCCGGCCAGTGGGAGCTTAAGCTCGAGGTGATCGAGATCGAAGGCCCCGGCATCACGCCCGACATGCAGGCCGCGATGAAGGCGCAGGGCAGCCGCACCGACAGCAAGTGCGTGACCAAGGAGGATGTCGACAAGCCGATGTCCGAAATCCTTGCCGGCGCGCCGTCGAGCCAGTGCAAATTCTCGAAATATTCGATCCAGGGCGGCAAGGTCGAATCCGAGATGAGCTGCCCCGGACCGGGCGGCGCGATGACGATCAAGTCGGACGCCACCTATACCGACGAAAGCATCACTGCCGTCGCCGAGACCAACATGACGATGCCGACGGGCAAGGCGCACAGCAAGATGCGCATCAGCGGCAAGCGTACCGGCGAATGCACCACCCCGGCGGCGCCCGCGAAGAAGTAAGCCGAATGCGCCGCACCCTGCCCGCGTCTGCGGAACTGGGTGCGGTAGCCGCCAACGCAGCGGCGTTCAGGAGAGGACAGGCATATGATCGGATATACGCTCGTCGGCAGCAACGATCTCGAACGCAGCCGCGCCTTTTACGATTCGCTGTTCGGCTCGATCGGAGTCGGCCGGCTGATGGAATTTCCGACCGGCGCGACCGCGTGGGGCGCCAGTTGGGACAAGCCGATGTTCGGCATGGGGCCGCCGCATGACGGCCAGCCCGCCACTTCGGGCAACGGCACGATGATCGCGCTGGTGGTCGATACCCGCGACAAGGTCGATACGCTTTACAGCAAGGCGGTCGAGCTGGGCGCGAAGTGCGAGGGCGGCCCGGGCGTGCGCGGCGACGAAGGCGATCAGGCCTTCTACGCCGCCTATTTCCGCGATCCCGAGGGCAACAAGCTCTGTGCGTTCCGCGTGGGCCCGGCGTAATTTGTTGACACTCCGCTGAGCGCCGGCACCGGATTGCCGGCGCAAAGCCCTCAATCCACGCGCCGGTAGGCCACCCGCCACATCGCCAGCCCGATCAGCGCTGCGATCACCGCGACCACCGCGCTGGTCAGCACCGCGCTGACCCAGCGATAGAGCAACGTATTATTGTCGATCGGCGGCATTTCGAGCAGGCCGAACCCCCAGGTCTGCGCGCCCACGAGAATCGCCAGCGCCGCCGCTGCGCCGATCATCGCGGCGTGCCGCGCGCGCCTGAGCCCCGCGACATGCATCACCAGCCAGAGCGGCCCCGCCACCGCGGTTATCGCGATCGCCGAGAAGGCCGATCCGAGCAGGAACCAGCCGATCAGCGTCAGCGGCTCGCGCGCGCCGCCCAGCACCACCAGCACCAATACCGTCAACCCGCCCAGCAGCGCGCCGGTGCCGAGCGCGAACCCGGTCCGGTCGAGCGTCGTCTCATAGATTCTCGGTGCGCGCGCCACGCCTTCCATCGGCAAGAAATCCCTCCAACCCCGTGCAATGAAATACGCGTCCCCGCGCCGCGCCTCAAGCACCCTGACGCTGCAGTTTAACCGTTTTGAAACGGGTCCCGTGCACCCCTTGGCTGACGACCGCGGGAGGGGAACCCATGCGCGCCATGATCCGGACGATGCCGATTGCCGCTCTCATCCTGCTCGCGGGCTGCGGCGCCCGTGCCGACAGCCCCGACAATATCCCGAAAATGGGGAAGTGGCAGAAGGACGTGAAGCTCGTCGCGCTGATCGCGAACGATGTGTGGATCGACCGCAAGGACGCCCCGCTCGACCTCCCGCCCGATCGCAACGAAGTCATCCCCTGCATCGAACCCGCGCTTCAAACGAAGAACAGGATCAACAGCAACTTCCTCGCCAACACCGAAAAGCTCTGCACCGTCGATTCGCTCGAAAGCAGCGACGGCGCCATCGTCGGCAAGGGAACCTGCGGCCCCGCGAGCCGATTCGGCGGCACCATGAGCGGGACGATGGAATTCGACGGCCGCGAGCGCGAGGACCGGATCGACGCCACCCTCTCGATGAATGTCAACCTCAAGCAATCCAGCGGCGCGACCGAACGCATCCGCGTCGGCGTCGAGATGAAGTGGAAGCGGCTCGGCGATTGCACCTGAGCCGCATTCGACTTTGCCGAGCCTCAATCGACGATCGTGAACCCCGGCACCGGACGATTCTCCGGCCCCGAATGGTACATGTCGATAAAGATATCGACCGGCTGCTGGCCCGCGCAGGTCACCTTGTACAGATCGACGATATAGCCGAACACGCCGGCGCCGACGTTGCCCGCGCGGAAGAAGCTCGGCGCAGTGCCGTCCGCGCAGCGCAGGCGGCTGAGATAGGCCCGCTGGCCCTGGGGCTGGTTTTCGCGCACCGGATTCAGGTTCGATCCCAGCGGATGCTGTTCCGCCCTGGCGATGGCGTCGCGCAGCGCGCCGCCGCGCAGGCCGCCGCCCAGCGATTGCATCATGTCTCGGCTCGGATTGGGGCGCTCGCGCGGTGCGGCGCTGCTGGCCGTGCCGGGGCGCGAACCGCCCGGCGCGGGCGAACATGCGGACAGGGCCAGCGCTGCGCCACCGGCCAGCGCAATCATCCGGATCGTCATGCTCGACATCGAACTTCCCCTCATAGCTCGACGTGCAGGATACGCGGCTTTGGGTTCAGCGCAACGCCCTGAAAGCGCCGCCCTTCTCGCAAGCATCCAGCGCGGCGAGGTCGGGCGGCGGCGGCGCGGCGGACAGCGGCGCGACCTCGAACGCCTCGCCGATCCCGCTCGCCCCGAACCGGGCCGGATCGCTCCCCGCGCAGTCCATCATCCCGTGCAGCATATCCGGCGGCGTCTCGCGCGCCTCGCGGCTCAGCCGGAACGTGCCCCAATGAATCGCCAGCGACCGCGGCCGGCCCAGCCCGTCCCATACCCGGATCGCATCGGGCGGGCTGATATGGCTGCCGTTGCGCATCTGCCCTTCCTCGAAGCGGAACGCGCCGATCGGGATCGCGGCAAACCGGATGGACCCCAGCGCCGCCGCTTCGGCCGGCCATTTGCCGTCGCCCAGCCCCGTATCGCCCGCGAAGAAGAAATTGCCGCCCGGCATCCGCACGACGAAGCTCGACCAGAGCGCGCGGTTGCGATCGCTGAACCAGCGGCTGCCCCAATGATGGTTGCGCGTTACCGCGACTTCGATGCCCGACCGCACCGCGATCCGCCCGCCCCAGTCGAGCGCCGTTGCCGGCACGCCCGCTTGCCCGATGACGCTGTCATTGCCCAGCGAGGTGACGATCAGCGGCCGGTCGCGGTCCCAGAGGCGCTTCAGCGTCGCGAGATCGAGATGGTCGTAGTGATTGTGGCTGACCAGCACGAGATCGATCCTGGGCAGATCCTCGAAACGGACGCCGGGATCGGTCACGCGGCGCGGCCCCACGCCGAACGGCCCCGCCGTCTCGCTCCAGATCGGATCGGTCAGGATGTTGAGCCCGTTCGCCTGCACCAGCACCGTCGCATGGCCCACCCAGGTCACGACCATCCGCCCGTCATCGACGCGCGGCGCGGGCTTCGATGGCGTCACCGCCACCTTTTCCGGCCACACCGGCCGCTCGGCATCGCCGAACGCCTGCCGCCACATGAACCCGATCCGGCTGCGCCCGCCGGTCGTCTTCAGCCGGTCGTCGTCGCCATCGGGATTGCTGAAATGCTCGCCGTCGAAATGCGACGTCACCGCCCCGCGATAATAGACGCGGTCGAGAAGGTGGGGGATCACGGTCAGGGTGAGGCAGACGGCGACGATGGCCCAGAGCAGGATCGTGCCGGTCCAGCGCAGGGCGGGATGGATGCGGTGCATCGCCCCTATGTCGCGGCTGAGGCCGGCGGGTTCAAGCATCCCCTTGATCGCACACCCCCGCCGCGCCTACCCCGCGATCATGACCGCGCCGCTCCCCGCCAATCCGCAAGACGCCGCCCTCGAACTGGAACGTCTCGCGGCCGAGATCGCGCATCACAACCGCCTCTATCACACCGACGACGCGCCCGAGATCAGCGACGCGGACTATGACGCACTGATGCGGCGCAACGCGGCGATCGAAGCCGCCTTCCCCGATCAGGTCCGCGCCGATTCGCCGTCGAAGACCGTGGGTGCCGCGCCCACCGGCAATCTTCAGAAGGTGACTCACGCGAAGCCGATGATGAGCCTCGACAACGCGTTCAGCGACGAGGACGTGATCGATTTCATCCTGCGCGTCCGCCGCTTCCTGTCGCTCGGGACCGACGATCGCGTGGCGCTGACCGCAGAGCCCAAGATCGACGGCCTGTCCTGCTCGCTGCGTTACGAGCATCGCCGCCTCGTGATGGCCGCCACGCGCGGTGACGGGCGCGTGGGCGAGGACGTGACCGCGAATGTCCGCACGATCGAAGACATTCCCCAGACCCTGCCCGCCGATGCGCCGGACGTGTTCGAGGTGCGCGGCGAGGTCTATATGGCCAAGCAGGATTTCGACGCGCTTAACGCCCGGCTGCTCGCCGAAGCGGAGGACAGCGGCAAGGAAGCCCGCCAGTTCGCCAATCCGCGCAACGCCGCCGCCGGATCGCTGCGCCAGAAGGATGCGGAGGTCACCCGCGCCCGCCCGCTCAAATTCCTCGCCCACGGCTGGGGCGAAACATCCGCGCTGCCCGCCGATACCCAGTTCGGCGTGATCCGCGCGCTGGAAGGCTGGGGGTTCGCGGTCCACCCGCTGGTCGTCGAATGCGTCCAGGTCGAAGCCGCGCTCGCCCATTATCGCCGGATCGAGGCGCAGCGCGCCGACTTGCCCTTCGACATCGACGGCGTGGTCTATAAGGTCGACCGGCTCGACTGGCAGGAGCGGCTGGGCAGTGTCGGCCGTGCGCCGCGCTGGGCGATCGCCCACAAATTCCCCGCCGAACGCGCCGAAACCACGCTCAACGATATCGAAATTCAGGTCGGCCGCACCGGCAAGCTCACGCCGGTCGCCAAGCTCGATCCGGTTACCGTGGGCGGCGTCGTTGTCCGCAACGCGACGCTGCACAATGCCGACGAGATCGAGCGGCTCGGCGTGCGCCCGGGCGACCGCGTCGTGCTCCAGCGCGCCGGGGACGTGATCCCCCAGATCGTCGAGAACCTCACGCGCGACGTGGCGCGCGAGGCGTGGATATTTCCCACCCATTGTCCGCAATGCCAGTCGGACGCGGTGCGCGAGGAAGGCGAAGTCGATATCCGCTGCACCGGCGGGCTGATCTGTCCCGCCCAGCGGCTCGAACGCCTGCGCCACTTTGTCAGCCGCGGCGCGCTCGACATCGAGGGGCTGGGCGAGAAGACCATCGTCGAATTCCTCGATCTGGGCTGGATCGCCGAGCCCGCCGACATCTTCCGCCTCGCCGCACATCGCGAGGAACTGCTCGGGCGCGAAGGGTGGAAGGAAAAGTCGGTAGAGAATCTGCTCGACGCCATCGAAGCCAAGCGCGCACCCGACGGGGCCCGGCTGCTGTTCGGCCTGGGCATCCGCCATATCGGCGCGATCACCGCGCGCGACCTGCTCAAGCGCTATGCGACCTTCGATGCGATCAAGGCGCTGGCCGACGAACTCATCGCGTTGCGCGACTCCACCGCGCAGCAAATCGGTGAGACCGACCAGAAATTCCGCACCCGGCTCGACAAGGCCATTGCCGAGCATATCGGCGTCGAGAATGTCGGCGCCGCCGTGGGCCATGCCCTGGCCGACTTCTTCCACGAGCCGCACAACCGCACCGTGTGGGATGATCTGCTCGCCGAGGTGACGCCCCCACCTTTCGTAGTCGAAGCGCGCGAGTCGGAAGTGACCGGCAAGACCCTGGTCTTCACCGGCAGCCTCGAAACGCTCAGCCGCGACGAAGCAAAAGCGCAGGCGGAGAAGCTCGGCGCGCGAGTCGCGGGCTCGGTTTCGGCGAAGACCGACCTCGTCATTGCGGGTCCGGGCGCTGGATCGAAACTGAAAAAGGCGGCTGAACTCGGCATCCGCGTGATCGACGAAGCCGAATGGAATGCAATCTATTCCGGGACTTCACAGTGATGCTTTTTTGCAACGCAGCATGACGGAATCTGCGCGGAAATAAGACTCGCGTTGACTGTCACGTGACTGCCATATTCAGTCGCCAGAGGGCGGCTCAGACGGTGATAGCACCGCACCGCGAGTTATTACGGGCACCACCCAACAAGGGGAAGACCATGCGCACTAAGCTTTTCGCAGGCGTGGCGTTTGCCGCGCTTATTCTGCCGTCGGCAGCCTTCGCTCAGTCGACCGGCTCGACCGAGTTCGAAGCCGAGAATGAAATCGTCGTCACCGGCACCGCCGTTCAGCGCAGCGTCGGCGGAGTCCAGCTGCCCGATACGCCGAAGTCGAAGGTCGTCATCGACGCGGAACTGATCCAGCGCCAGCGCCCCGGCCAGACCGTCAACGACATCATCAACCTGTCGCCGGGTGTCAGCTTCCAGAACAACGACGCCACCGGCGCGTCGGGCGGCACCTTCACGATCCGCGGCTTCGACTCGACCCGCATCTCGCAGACGATCGACGGCATTCCGCTGAACGACACCGGCAACTACGCCATCTATTCGAACCAGCAGCAGGATCCCGAGACGCTGGAGTCGATCAACGTCAACCTCGGCTCGACCGACGCCGACAGCCCGACCGCCTCGGCTTCGGGCGGCACCGTCAACATCCGCACCCGCGTTCCGGGTGAGGAACTGGGCGCGCTGTTCAGCGGCATGATCGGCACCTACGCCGCCAATGGCGCACCGGCCGGCGAGCGCAACTTCTATCGCGGCTTCGCGATGATCGACACCGGCGACTTCACCGGCATCGGCACCCGCGCTTTCGTTTCGGCTTCGTGGCTGAAGGGCGACAACCCCTTCAACAACTATGGCCAGCTCGAGAAGGCCCAGTTCAACGGCCGTCTCTATCAGTCGATCGGCGACAATGGCGACTTCATCGCCATCGCGGGCCACTATAACGAGAACCGCAACAACTTCTTCGGTTCGGGCCCGCTACGCGCCGATCCGGCTCGCGTCGTCGGCAGCGGTTCGGGCAACCGCTTCCCGCTGACCAACACCGAGCGTCAGTACAACATCAACTATCCGTGCAACACGGCCGTTGCTCGCGCCGGTCTGGTGGACACCACCAACTCGTGCGGCACCGAGTTCGATCGTCGCTACAACCCGTCGAACACCGGCAACATCCGCGGCAACATGCGCTTCACGCTGGCCGAAGGTCTGGTCCTGACGGTCGACCCGAGCTTCCAGTATGTGAAGGCGAACGGCGGCGGCGTCGTCGCAGCGCGCGAAGGCTGCACCACGCTGGGCACCGCGCCCGTCGTGGCACCGGGCTGCGGCGCGGGCACCTTCACCGGCGTGATCAATGCGGGCCCGAACGGCGGCAATGCATCGCCGGGCGGCTTCGGCACCTATGTCGGCCGTGACCTCAACGGCGACGGCGATCTGCTCGACACCGTCCAGATCGCGAACCCGAGCCAGACGACCACCCGTCGTTATGTCGTGGTTTCGTCGCTCGCCTACACGCTCGCCCAGGGCCAGCGCTTCCGCCTGAGCTACACCTATGACCGCGGCCGCCATCGCCAGACCGGCGAGCACGCTCCGCTGGCGATCAACGGTGAACCGCTGGACGTCTTCCCGGTGAACATGCCGATCCTGACCGGTTCGGGTCCGTCGCTTCAGAAGCGCGACCGCCTGTCCTATGCCCAGCTGCAGCAGGTCTCGGGTGAATATCGTGGCGAGTTCGGTCCGCTCACGGTCGTCGCCAGCGTCACCGGCAAGTGGTTCAAGCGCGATCTGACGCAGAACTGCTTCACCGTCGCAGCCAACGGCAACGTCGCCTGCCTGCCCGCGGGCCAGCTCGCAGCTTATGGCGCGGCCAACCCCTATGCCTATTTCGGCCAGGGCGTGACCTCGACCACCAACAGCAACGGCGCCACTGTGACGCGTCCGGCCGGTGCTTGCACCACCGCAGTCACCTGCGTCGTCGGCTTCGCCGCTCCGCAGCGTCGCGTGTACAACTATGACAAGGTCCTGCCGAGCCTCGGCGTGACCTTCGATGTCACCGACGATCTGAGCGCGTTCGCCAGCTACACCAAGGGCATCTCGGTTCCCGGTACGGACATTCTGTACGGCGCCTTCTACTTCCCGGTCTCCGCCGACGGCGCGCGCCCGGTTCCTGAAGGCACGAACAGCTTCGACGGCGGCTTCCGCTATCGTCGCGGCCGCCTGACCGCGCAGCTCGCGGGCTGGTACACCGGCTACACCAACCGTATCGCCACCGCCTATGATCCCGAACTGGACCAGACGATCACCCGCAACCTGGGCGACGTCACCAAGTGGGGCTTCGACGGCAGCATCGCGTACAAGCCGACCCCGGACCTCCTGCTCTATGTGTTCGGTTCGTATCTGAGCTCGCGGATCAAGGACAATCTGGCGGGTGGCAACTGCTCGGCAGCGTTCGTGACTGCAGGCCAGTATGGTTGCACCACGGTCGGCTCGCCCTACTTCGTGCAGACCGCCGGCAAGCGTGAATCGGGCGCTCCGGTTTACACCTTCGGCGGCCGTATCCAGGGCACCATCGGTCCGGTCGACCTCGGCGTTCAGGCCAAGCGTACCGGCAAGCGCTACGTCAACGACGAGAACCTGCCGATCCAGCAGGTCAGCGGCGCGACGACCACCACCGTCTATGGTGCGACTGCGCCGGAATACACGCTGGTCGATATCGATATCCGTCTGAACATGGCTCAGTGGGGTCTCGAAAAGACCTATCTCCAGTTCAACGTGACCAACCTGTTCGATCAGTATTATGTCGGCGGCTTCGGTGGTTCGTCGAACCGCTACACTGTCCCGAACGCCAACTTTGGCGTGCCGCGCGCAGTGACGATGGCCTTCGTGGTCGGCTTCTAAGCCAACCGCCACCCCGGCAAGAAGAAAGCCGCCGCTCCCGAAAGGGGGCGGCGGTTTTCGTTTGGGGGATAAGGCGGACGACAGCGGCTATGCTCGCTTCGGATCAGGCCAAACCTGCACATCCAAAGCAATCGTGCTCCGGCGGAGACCGGAGCGTTGGCCTGGCCGGCTGCAATTTGCCAAGGCCCTGGCCTTCGCCGGAGCGCTACTCAACTTGAGCGGATCAGACCGTCTCGGCCGCCTTGGCGTAGAGCGAGTTCACCGGCCGGGCGAACACGCGGCGGACCATCGGCTCGAAATATTCCAGCGGCTCGCTGTCATAGTCAGGGTCGAACGCCGCCTGATCATATTTCGCGCAGAATTCCTCGCACGCCGCGAAATGAGGATGCCCGCGGAACGCCTCGCGCGCGTCGCGGTTCATCCCGATGAAGTGGAAGAAATAATAGCCCTGAAAGGCCCCGTGATTCTGGCAGATCCAATGGATCTCCTCGCTCACGAACGGCTTGAGGATCGCCGCGCCGATCTCGGGGTGATTATAGCTGCCCAGCGTGTCGCCGATGTCGTGAAGCAGGGCCATCACCACATAATCCTCGCCCCGCCCGTCGCGATGCGCGCGAGTCGCGGTCTGGAGCGAATGCTGCATCCGGTCGATCGGAAAGCCGCCGAAATCGCCGTCGAGCAGCCGCAGATGCGTCAGCACCCGGTCCGCCAATCCGCCGGCAAAGCCGCGAAACTGGCTGCCGATGATGTTCCAGTCCGCCTGCGTTCCCTCGCTCATCGCGGTGAACGTGGCGCGCTCGCCCGAATCCTCCATCGGCCCTCTCCTATGTTTTCCCGGCTCATGCCGGGGGACGGTGCCAGCCCGCTCCCTTGCCGACGCAAAGCCTACCCCTCTTTGCCCGCACTTGTCAGCGGTGTTAGAGCAGGCCCGTGCTCGAACCGGCCCGACCCAGACTCCGCCTGCTGCCCGCGGCCATCGCGCGGCCCGAAGTGCTCACGCGCCCCTTCTTCGAAGAGAAGAGCCGCGCCTTCTGGATGCTCCAGGCGGTCGGGTGGAGCGGCTATCTGATCCTGCGCACCGTCTCGTCCATTTCGATCGGGATCACGCTGAAGGGCGTGCTGATCCCGCTGGTCGAAACGATCATCGGGTATAGCCTGACGCTGCTGCTTTCGACGCTCTACGGCTTCTATCGCCGCCTGCCGCGCATCAGCGGCATCCTGCTGACTCTCGCCACGCTGGCCACCGCGACTCTGGTCTATGCGGTGCTCAACGCCTTCAGCTTCTCGTTCATCAACGGCGATTCGCTGCAGCCGGGGATCAGCGTCGCGCTGGTCTTCGCGACCATGTTCCTCAACTTCACCGTGCTGGCAGGCTGGTCCGCGCTCTATTTCGGCATCAACTTCTACCTGATCGTCGAGCAACAGGCCGATCAGATGCAGGTGCTGGAGCATCAGGCGAGCAGCGCCCAGCTGGCGATGCTGCGCTATCAGCTCAACCCGCATTTCCTGTTTAACACGCTCAATTCGATCTCGACGCTGGTGCTGCTCAAGCAGACCGAACGCGCCAACATCATGCTTTCCCGCCTCGCGTCGTTCCTGCGCTATACGCTCGCCAACGAGCCGACCGCGCACGTCACGCTGGCGCAGGAAGCCGAAACGCTGAAACTCTATCTCGAGATCGAGAAGATGCGGTTCGACGAGCGACTGCGCACCCATTTCGAGATCGACCCGCGCGTCGCCAAGGCCCGGCTGCCCTCGCTGCTGCTCCAGCCGCTGGTGGAAAATGCGATCAAATATGCCGTCACTCCGCAGGAAGAAGGCGCCGATATCACCGTTTCCGCTCGGCTCGCCGGAGAACGGGTGCAGATCAGCGTATCCGACACCGGCCCGGGATTGATCGAGATGAAAGCGAGGCCGACCCTTTCAACCGGCGTGGGGCTCGCCAATATCAAGGAGCGACTGGCGCAGGCTTTCGGGCCTGACCATCGATTCGAAACGAAATCGAACCCGGGGCATGGGTTCAGCGTTGAGATCGAAATCCCGTTCCAGATCGAGGAACCGAACCGAGAGGCCGCATGACAATCAGAACCATTCTCGTCGACGACGAACCCCTGGCGATCCAGGGGCTCGAGCTCCGGCTTCAGGAGCATGACGACGTCGAGATCATCGACAAATGCTCGAACGGCCGCGAAGCGATCCGTTCCATCAAGACGCACAAACCCGACCTCGTCTTCCTCGATATCCAGATGCCCGGATTCGACGGATTTTCGGTGGTGCAGGGTCTTATGGAAGTCGAACCGCCGCTGTTCGTCTTCGTCACCGCCTATTCCGACCACGCCATCCGCGCCTTCGAAGCGCAGGCGATGGACTATCTGATGAAGCCGGTCGAACCGGCCCGCCTCGCCGACACGATCGAACGCGTGCGGATGCGCCTGAACGAGAAGCGCGGGGCCGAGGAAGTCGAGAAGCTCAAGGAAGTCCTCGCCGAAGTCGCTCCCGACACCGCCGAGGAAATGGCCTCGGCCGATGGCGGCGCGGGCGAACTCGCTTCGAACCGCTTCGAAAAGCTCATCAACATCAAGGATCGCGGCCAGATCTTCCGCGTCGATGTCGATACGATCGAGCGGATCGACGCGGCCGGCGATTACATGTGCATCTATACCGGCGACAACACGCTGATCCTGCGCGAAACGATGAAGGACCTCGAGAAGCGCCTCGATCCGCGCCGGTTCCAGCGCGTCCATCGTTCGACCATCGTCAATCTCGATCTGGTCAAGCAGGTGAAGCCGCACACCAATGGCGAATGCTTCCTCGTGCTCGATTCGGGTGCGTCGGTGAAGGTCAGCCGTTCGTATCGCGACGTGGTGGCGCGCTTCGTCCACTAAGCGCCTCCTTCCGGCAAATTAGCGCCCCTCTCCGCCCGCGCGGGGAGGGGTTTGCCCCAAATGGGGCTGTCGTCCCCCATCCCCTTCCCCCACATCGCCCTGAGTTAGGTGGGACGGGGGCGTTCGAATGCGGCATCGGTTTTTCGCGATACTGGCGCTGCTGGTCGCGATTCCGGGGACGGCCTGTGCCGCCCCCATGCAGGACGGCGGCGGCTGGCGGATGTGGGAATATCGCGCCGATGGCCTGATGAAGGCGATCGAGACCGCCAATCTCAATCTGCTCGACGCGCATTGTTCGGACGTGGGCCGGGTGCTCACGCGCTCGGGTGTCAAATTCCCGGCATGGGCGCAATCGCTGCGCCCCGCATGCGCCGCGCTGCGCAATCTGTTCGAGCCGGTCGGCGACCTCCGCCGTGTCCGCATCGTCTGCCGCAATCTCAAACAGGCGGGGAAGGAGATCGGCCGCGCCCGCGAAGTCGCCGAGGCGCCCGAGGCCGACGATCGCGCGCGCCAAATCTCCGCAATGATCGCCCAACTTCGCAAGGACGCCTGTTCATGAATCGCATCGTCTCGCGGATCGCCCTGCCGATCCTGCTCCTGTCCGCCGCAACACCCGCATCGGCGCAGGACGCGAGTCCCCAGGTGTGGAACGACTGGGTCTATCGCGCCGGCACCCTGCTCAAGGCGATCGAGAGCGGCGAGGAAAGCCAGGTCAATCTCTATTGCCGCAACATCCAGCGCGAAGTCGGCGGGAAATATCTGCCGCAATGGGCGACCGGCCTGATCTATGTCTGCGACGCGCTCAAGACCGGGCTGACGCAGGGCCGCAGCCGCGCCCTCTGCAATCGCCTGCGCAACGCCGAGTCCGAGCTGGGCAAGGCAAAGCCGGTCGAAGCCGAGCCCCGCGCCTATCCGCTGGCGAGGCAGCTCACCGAAGCGATGCGCGGGCTGCGCCAGGGAATGTGCTGACGCGCGCCCGCGCCGGACCTTTCACGACAGGGAGTCTCTCATGCGTATCCGTCACTCGTTCACCATCGCCGCGCTCGCCGGCGCGCTGATCCTCCCCGGTATCGCTGCGGCGAAGGACCGCGCCGAAGGCTGGGCCAATTGGACCGCCCGCGCCGAGCGCATTTACGAAGCGCTGATCAATGGCGACAGCGCCCGGCTCGACAGCGCATGCAAGGGCGTCACGGGCGTGGTGATCGGCCAGGGCTTCCAGTTTCCCGGCTGGGGCCAGTCGCTGATCCAGGTGTGCACCGTCACCCAGGCCGCCTATCACGGCTCGAACAACAACAGGCGCTCGAAGCAGATCTGCAAGGATCTGCCCCGCGTTTCGGCGCTGATCGGCAAATCGACCGAAGTTCCCGAAGGTCCCGGCGCGCACAAGATCGCGCAGCAGATTTCGCGCGCGATGCTCGAAATCCGCGATCAGGTCTGCGTCAACTTCCGCTGATGCCTTCCATCCTCCCGGCCCCGGCCGGGAGGCGCAAAACGGGCAGCGACGCTTGACCCGCTCGGAACAAATCGGCAACAACGCTTCCGCATCACAGGCGGGAGGAATGCATGTCGGCCAGATTCGAAACCTTCGCCCGGCTCCACGTGCCCGGCGATCCGCTGATCCTGTTCAATGTCTGGGACGCGGGCAGCGCCGCCGTGGCGCAGCGCGCGGGCGCGAAGGCCATTGCCACCGGCAGCGCGTCGGTCGCCACCGCGCACGGCTATAGCGACGCCGAGGCGCTTCCGCTCGATCTCGCCCTCGCCAATGCCGATCGCGTCGTCCGCGCGACCAGCCTGCCGGTCTCGATCGATTTCGAGGGCGGCTATTCGCCCGATCGCTACGCCGCCGCCGCCAATGTCGCGCGCCTCGCCGCCACCGGCGCGGTCGGCTGCAATTTCGAGGATCAGGTGATCGGCAGCGCGAACCCGCGCGCCATGCACGACATCAAGGAACAGGCCGCGCGCATCGCCGCGATCCGGTGGGAAGTCGGACCGTCCTTCTTCATCAACGCGCGCACCGACTATTTCCTGATCGCGAAGCCCGATGCGCATGACGCCGCGCTGGTCGACGCCGCGATCGCGCGCGGCCATGCCTATGCCGAAGCCGGCGCCAACGGCTTCTTCGTCCCCGGCATCGCCGACCTCCGACTGCTGGAAAAGATCTGCAAGGCGGTGCCGCTGCCGGTGAACTTCATGGCCTTCCCCGGCGCGCCGGACGCGAAGTCGGTCGCCTCGGCCGGCGCCGCGCGGATCAGCCACGGCCCGTTCCCGCACATGGCCGCACTGAAGGCATTCGAGGACGCGGCACGGGCGGCGTTTGGGGGATGACCTAAAAGCCCTCTCCCTTGATGGGGGAGGGTTTGGGTGGGGGTGACCTCTCCACGGGAGAGGCCGCATGAAGAAGGTCCCGCCGTCAGGCAGCACATCCCGGGCGCGCAAACTCCGGCGCGATCCCACCGAAGCCGAGAAACTGTTGTGACGACTGCTCCGCGAGGCTTTTCCCGAGGCTCGCTGTCGCCGACAAGTCCCGTTTCGCCAGTATTTCGCCGACTTCGCCAGCCATCGATACAAGCTGATCGTCGAAGCCGATGGCGGGCAGCACCGACCGGACACCGATGCGGTCAGAACTGGGACGATTCGAAGTCGATGGCTATCGCGTGTTGCGCTTCTGGAACAACGATATCCTCGGGGAATCCCAGAGGCGTAGCTCAAACGATAGGCCGGTATCTGACGAATCCCACCCTAACCCCGCGCCGAGACCTTCTCCCTTGATGGGAGGAGGGGCCCGCCGCGAAGCGGTGGGAGGATGAGGGTGACCTCTCCTCATTGAACGGTCCCATGAGGAGAGGTCACCCCCACCCAACCCTCACCCATCAAGGGGGAGGGCTTTAGGTTTGCAATGTTGGATTTCGCCTGCTGCAATCAGCAAGCGCGCGGCCGCTCTTTGAAACCACCAGCCACACAGCCTCAAACAAAGAGCCTCACGCGCCGATCCAGCTCCTGTCCGAACGCCCGCGATAGTGTCAACTTCGTGTCAACTTCCGCGCCCGACCGGCAGCGATCACTCGCCTTCGGGCTTCGCCTCGTCGGCGTCGCCTTCGCCCGGCGCGGGCGATTCGAACCATGCCTCGACCGGGCCATTCAGCGTGATCGTCAGCGGATTGCCCTTGCGGTCCATCTTCTTGCCGACCTGGACTTTGATCCAGCCTTCGCTGATCGAATATTCCTCCACGTCGCGGCGCTGGACGCCTTTGAAGCGGATGCCGATGCCGCGCATCAGCGTGGCTTCGTCGAAATAGGGGCTCTTCTGGTTGACCGAGAGCCGGTCGGGAGGAGTGTCGCTCATCCGCGCCCTTTGCCGCAAACATGCCGATGCGGGCAAGTCCCGTCTATTCGGCCGCCTGCGCCAGGTTTAACCCTTCCAGATATTTGTGGATGGCAGAGACCACCACCGATCCCTCGCCCACGCCCGATGCGACGCGCTTGACCGATCCCGAGCGGACATCGCCTACCGCGAAGATTCCCGGTTTCGACGCTGCGAAGGTCGCGCCTTCCGCCGTCACGACGAAGCCCTGCGCATCGAGTTCGACACAGCCGTCGAGCCATTTGGTGTTGGGCGCTGCCCCGATCATCACGAACAGCCCGCCGACGTCGAGGCAATGCTCCTTCCCGCCCTTCTCGACCCATTTGAGCGCGGTCAGATGCTTCTCGCCCTTCAGCTCGGTCACTTCGCAATAGGGGTGCAGGCTGATCTTCTCCGACGCTTCGATCCGCTCGATCAGATAGCTCGACATGGTCTCGGCCAGTCCCTTGCCGCGGACGAGGATGTGGACGTGCTTCACCGTGCGCGCGAGGAAGATCGCGGCCTGCCCCGCGGAATTGCCGCCGCCGATCACCACGACTTCGGTGTCGGCGCACAACCCGGCTTCCATCGCGGTCGCGGCGTAGTAGATGCCGTTGCCTTCCAGCTCGCAGTAACGCGGCAGATCGAGCTTGCGGTAGCGCGCGCCGGTGGCGACCACCACGGCACGCGCCTTCACCGACTTGCCATGTTCGAGTTCCACGGTGAACGGCACCGCGCTGCAATCGAGACCGGTCGCGCCGCGTGCCACCAGCAGCTTCGCGCCGAACTTCTGCGCCTGAACCTGCGCACGCCCGGCCAGCGCCTGCCCCGAAATGCCGGTGGGGAAGCCCAGATAATTCTCGATCTTCGAACTGGTCCCGGCCTGCCCGCCCGGCGCGGTGCCTTCGATCACCGCGGTGTCGAGGCCCTCCGACGCGGCATAGACCGCCGCCGCCAGTCCCGCCGGGCCGCCGCCCACGACCACCAGATCGTGAACATGCTCTGGATCGATCGCGACCGTCAGCCCCAGCGCGTCGGCCAGCGCCGCGTTGCTCGGGTTGCGGTGCGCCCGGCCTTCGCAAACTACCACCGGCAGGTCTTCTTCGGTCAGCTCGAAACAGTCGAGAAAGCCGCCGGCATCGATATCGACTTCGGTATCGATCCGGCGATGGGGATAGCCATTGCGGGTCAGGAAGGTCTCGATCCGCCCCATATTGGCCGAATGGCCCGGCCCGATCAGCGTCACCCCGCCCTGTTCGTGCAACATTAGCCCGACACGGCGCAGAATGAAGGCGCGCATGATGATCTCGCCGATGTCAGGCTCGGCCGCAATCATCCGCTGGAAGTCGCGACGCTTGACGCGCAGCACGCGGCTGCCCGGCACGGCGCGGCCGGTGACGAGAATCTTGCGGTCGTTGAACAGATCGAGTTCGCCGGTGAACTGGCCCGGCGTGTGGGTGTGGACGACGTGGCGTTCGCCTTCGTCGTCGCTCTCCAGCACTTCGATCCCGCCTTCGAGGCAGAGGAAGAAGTCGACGCTGCGCTCGCCCCGTTCGAACAGCATCGCGCCATCGGGCAGCTTTTCCTCACTGCCGAACGCGATCACTCGCTCAAGCATCTCCGGCGCCAGCGCCGGAAAGGTCTGCGCCATGCGCTGATACGGATCGGAGGGGTCGGGCCGCTGCCCGTTCGAATCTGTCTGTGCCACGCGGCCACCATATCAGCCGCGAGGGGCGTGGCGAGCCATACGATCGGATGAGAGCGCGGCCCCGGTGGATCCGCGCCCTCCCGATGCCTTAGCGGCAGTAACGAACGCGGACGTAGCGGCCTTCCCAGTCGTCCCATACGCGGCGGATGCGGCAATTCTCATAGCCGCGATAGCGGCGGTAATTGTCGCGGTAATAATAGCCGTTGCGCGGATAATAGCCGCGCTCGCGATAATAGCGGCGGTCGTAATCGTAGCGGCGGTCCTGCGAGAGCGCGGCGCCGATCGCGATGCCGGCGATGCCGGCGACCAGCACTTCGCCGCCGCGATCCCGGTCGCGATAGTGACGATAGCGCTGCGCATCGGCAGGGGCGGCCGCAGCAGTCAGCGCGGTGACGCCCAGAACGGCGCCCAGCGCCGCCTTGGTGGCAAAGTTCAACATGACATTCCTCCTCACTCATACTGGCGCCAGTTTCGCCATCCCGTCGGCGAGTCGCGGCGCTGAGGTAGAAAGAGGTAACGTTCGGGGGCTGAACTGGTTCGGAATCGGGTGTTCAGCCCTTGTTTAGGCGGTGCCGCCCGCAGCCATTCCAACGATGCTTCGCATCGCCGGAACCTTGGGCCGCTCCGCCCGCTCCCCCGCCCGGCCACCCATAGAATAACCTTGTTGGGTGGCCGGGCGGGGGAGCGGACTGGCACCGCACCGTTTCAGCCTTGCTGAAACGAACAAAGGCCCGCTAACCGGGTGCGCATGAACTATTGGCTGCTCCGCTCCGAACCCGATGTCTATGGCTGGGACGACCTGATCAAGGAAGGCGCGACCGAATGGAACGGGGTGCGTAACTACACCGCGCGCAATTTCCTGAAGGACATGCAGCCGGGCGACCAGGCGATCTTCTATCATTCGAACACCGAAAAGGCTGCGGTCGGCATCATGGAGATCACTCGCGCCTGGCAGCCCGACGGCGACGACGGCAAATGGGCCAGCGTCGCGGTGAAGCCTGTCGCCAAGCTGGCCAAGCCCGTGCCGCTGGCCGATATCAAGGCCGAACCCCGCCTTCAGGCGCTGGAGATGATCCGCCAGTCGCGCCTGTCGGTCACCCCGGTCCGCGCCGACGAGTGGAAGGTGCTGCTGGAAATGGGCGCCTGACGCCCGTTTACTGCACCAGCATCCGCCGCATCTTCGGCACCTGAACCGCCAGTTCGGCGGTGACCATCGCCGAGAAGAATTCCGCGCCCTCCGGGCCGAGATGGGTATAGTCGAACGACAGCTTGGCATCGCCCATCGGCTCGACCGTGGCGTTGGCCTGCGGGGTGGCTGTCGCGGCTGGTGCAGTCGAAGCGATGGTCGTACCTGACAACGCCGCCGCCGCGATATCCGGCGAAGGCGGCCGCTGCGCGAAGCGGTTGGCCATCGATGGCCCCATCGCCTGCACCGCCGCATGGCTGCGCGCATTCAAATCGACCAAAGGAACGTCCATTTCCTTCGCTATCGCGCGGATCGATGCCGACCACGGCTCTAGGTCGTTTTCCAGCTTCCCGTCCTTGAACTGCCTGCGGGTCAGCGGCGTCACCAGCACCGGCACCGCGCCCGCCGCCCGGACTTCGCGGACATAACGGCGCAGATTGTCGGGGAATTCGGTCGCGAGATCGGTCGAGCGGCCCGGCTTTCCCGGCTGGTCGTTGTGCCCGAACTGGATCAGCACCCAGACGGTGTCGAAGCCGGGCGCCTTCATCTCCGACAAAGCGAGGTCCCACGATCCCTCGGCGCGGTAATTATAGGTGCTGCGCCCGCCCCGCGCCATGTTCACGCAGTGCAGGAACGACGTGACATGGTTCGCGCAGAACGCCCCGCCCCATCCGCTGAGCGACTGGGTGGTCGAATCGCCGACAAGGACCACCTTGGACGCCTTGATCGGCGTGACCGGCGGCCGTTCACCGACGCCCGGCACAGCAGGTGCGGTCTGCGCCAGTGCCGGAAACGCCACGGCCATCGCCATCGCCGCGCACAACATCATCCGCATTCCGCCTCTCCCGCTATTTCGGACAGGCTATTGGACACCGGTGTCAATCGCAAGCGGGCATATCGGGCTTCCCACAGCATACGGTTTTACGGGATCGGACCGGCGCCCGACACGGGATCCTCCAGCGGAATCGGGATACGGTTCGACTTGTCGGGCTTACCCCTGAACAGCCCCGCCACGCCCGATCCGATATCGCCTGCCAGCGCGAACGGATTGGTCGCCTCGCCCTGTGCCTCGCAGCAGCTGTCGGGATCGATCACCTTGCCGATCAGCCGCACCAGCGCCGTGCCGCCGCCGAACAGGTCGACGCCGGTCGTGCAGCCCTGACTCCGCGCCGCGCAGGGGGCGACACTCGCCTCCAGCGCGCCCATGCCACTCAAATAGGGATTGCTCGGCATCGGCCGGTCGGGCGGTCCGCGCTCGCCTGGCAAGGGAAGCCGCGGGCTCGCCGCGACGGTGCTGCCGCAAACCACGATCTCGTCGCGCACCGGATTGCCCGTCACCGAAGCGCAGGGATCGACGAGGATCGACCAGCGCTGCGTGCCGTCGCTGTCGGTCGAGGGCGCGGACACCGAAGATCCGGCAGGGGCCGAAGCCTTGTCCACGGGCGGCGCATCCTGCACGCCCGCCGCCGCAAGCATCATCGCGAAGATCATCCAACACCTCCCGACCCGTGAGGCGCACAGACAAGCATGGGACTGAAGCGCAATTGCGGCAGGCCCGAAACAGGTTCGACGCCGCACCCCCGGGGATGCGACGCCGAACCTTCGTCCAAAGCTGGGATCAGGCCGCGACCTTCGCCCGCGACGCCTTCTTGCGCTCGTGCGGATCGAGGTGGCGCTTGCGCAGGCGAATCTTCTTCGGGGTCACTTCGACCATCTCGTCGTCGTCGATATACGCGATCGCCTGTTCCAGCGTCATCTTCTTCGGCGGGGTCAGGCGGACGGCGTCGTCCTTGCCGCCCGATGCGCGGAAGTTGGTCAGCTGCTTCGCCTTCATCGGATTGACCTCAAGGTCTTCCGTCTTGGCATTCTCGCCGATGATCATGCCTTCATACAGCGCTTCGCCATGACCGACGAACAGGATGCCGCGATCCTCGAGCGGGCCAAGCGCATAGGACTGCGCCTCGCCATTGCCGTTCGAGATCAGCACGCCGTTCTTTCGGCCTTCGATATTGCCCTTGTGCGGACCGTACTTCTCGAACAGCCGGTTCATGATGCCGGTGCCGCGCGTGTCGGACAGGAATTCGCCGTGATAGCCGATCAGGCCGCGCGACGGCGCCGAGAAGGTGATACGGGTCTTGCCGCCACCCGACGGACGCATGTCGGTCATCTCGCCCTTACGCTGGTTCATCTTGTCGACGACCGTGCCCGAATGCTCGTCGTCCACGTCGATGACGACGGTTTCGTACGGCTCGGTCTTGTTGCCGTTCTCGTCCTGACGGAACAGCACGCGCGGGCGGCTGATGCCCAGTTCGAAGCCTTCGCGGCGCATCGTTTCGATCAGCACGCCGAGCTGAAGCTCGCCGCGGCCGGCCACTTCGAACGAGTCCTTGTCCTCGCTCTCGGTCACCTTGATCGCGACGTTCGATTCGGCTTCGCGCTCCAGACGGTCGCGGATCATGCGCGACGTGACCTTCGAACCCTCACGGCCCGCCATCGGCGAATCGTTGACGGCGAAGCGCATCGACAGCGTCGGCGGATCGATCGGCTGCGCCTGGATTGCTTCGGTGACCGTGGTGTCGGCGATGGTGTTCGACACCGTCGCGACGGTCAGGCCGGCGATCGAGATGATGTCGCCCGCGCTGGCTTCGTCGGTCGGCACCCGGTCGAGACCCTGGAAGGTCATGATCTTCGACGCGCGGCCGGTCTCGATCACATTGCCCGCCATGTCGAGCGCGTGGATCGGCTGGTTCACCTTGACCGTGCCCGACTGGACGCGGCCCGTGAGGATGCGGCCGAGGAAGTTGTCGCGATCCAGCAGCGTCACCAGGAAGGTGAACGGCGCGTCGACTTCGAGCGACGGCGGCGGCACGTGATCGACGATCTTCTGGAACAGCGGACGCAGCGTGCCTTCGCGCAGGCTCGGGTCCTCATTGGCATAGCCGTTGCGGCCCGACGCGTAGAGCACCGGGAAATCGAGCTGCTCGTCGGTCGCGTCGAGCGACACGAACAGGTCGAACACTTCGTCGAGCACTTCCTGAATGCGCTCGTCCGGGCGGTCGACCTTGTTGACCACCACGATCGGACGCAGGCCCAGCTTCAACGCCTTGCCGGTTACGAACTTGGTCTGCGGCATCGCGCCTTCCGACGAATCGACCAGCAGGATCACGCCGTCGACCATCGAGAGGATGCGCTCCACTTCGCCGCCGAAATCGGCGTGGCCCGGCGTATCGACGATGTTGATGCGCGTGCCTTCCCACTCGACCGACGTCGGCTTGGCGAGAATCGTGATCCCGCGCTCCTTTTCGAGGTCGTTCGAATCCATCGCACGCTCTTCGACGCGCTGGTTGTCGCGGAAGGTGCCGGACTGGCGGAAAAGCTGGTCGACTAGCGTGGTCTTGCCATGATCGACGTGCGCGATGATCGCGACGTTGCGGAGGTTCATTGATGTGTCCTGGATGCCGCGGGTGTGCGGTTCGCGGGGGCGCATAGCGGAAATGGTGCGCTGCGGGAAGAGGCTGTGTCCCAACCCGCGCCTGCTACGAGACCGGCGAAAAAAGCGCCCTAGGAAGCGCCACCGGTCCTAGGCAGGGTTTTCAGGACCCAGTCAGGAAGTTCATATTCCGAAACACAGCGATAGTCCCAGACGTTCGTGAATTCAGAAAGGACTACTTTTCCGAGGGCCTCGTCAGCATCAATCACGAGCTGCGGCCTCTCCGTTGAAACGACGCCATGAAGGTAGAAACCGGTGTAGATCAGGTCGTCTATCACCAAAATCGGTATCGATATATTGGTTTGGAAATATCTTATTTTCGTACCATTCAAGTCATAACGCCTCGTCTTTAAGGCGAGTATATTTCCATCGATGCCATTTTTTACATCATCGGAGCCTCCCAAAATATTCTTCAAATCCACCGAATATGCGCGATGCGAAACTTCGGCTGACGGGTCTTGGATAGCGATCCGCACATCAACACGATCAGATATTTCGCAAATCTGATTCATGAAATTTGCCAGGTTTGGATCCCACCAGTCCAATAACCATACACGGGATTTAGCGCCCTTAATCTGATCCCCAATTTCCCTTATGCTTCTTCTGGACTGAACCGCATGAAGTCCCAATAAATTCTGCCTGTTCTGGCTGGTGATATAATCAGCGAGGAAATGCCTATTCTGCTGGGCGACCACAGTTGCAATCGCGATATGCTTCTCTCGATCCGACACTTTGCGATAGAAAATTTCCAGGCACATCGCGATCAAGGACACCGCAAACGCATTGATCAAAAACGACATTAAGAGGTCGTAGATACCTCCCGCGATTTGCGGGTCCTGAAATTTCTGGAGTGATGCAATCGCGATCAGGAGGCCGATATTGGCCAAAATCAGAGCCCGGCGGCGGATCCATTCGAGCAAGCTGGCTTCTTCGCTAACAGTATCGGATTGTTGTTCTGATTGCCCCGTCATGTTCCTCCCCCAAGGACGTAACGCGCACTTCAATTCCATAATCAATAAACATGCGCTGGCGCGCAAGAACAATAATCGAGATATCTATCCGAATTGGACTGAAAATTCAGAATCGAAATCTGCACTTATTACGAACATGGGGCCATTTTCCTTTCCTTCGATGTGGCCGCCACAAGGATATAATTCCGGGCCGCCTGACTTATCGCAAAGCAGGCGGGCTCAAGGCAGTCCGATGCGGAATTTTGCAATCGGGCACCCGCCCGCTCAAGCCATCCCGCGCCATATTGCTTTCGCCGTCCGGCTTGGCCGATAGCCCGCGGTGAAAGGATTCAGCCATGCCGCCCCTCAACATCCTCGTTATCCTCGGATCGGTCCGCGAGGGCCGCATGGCGTTGCCGGTGGGCAATTGGGTGATGGAGCAGGCGGAGGACCGCGACGATCTGTCATGCGAACTGGTCGACCTGAAGGACTGGAACCTGCCCTTCTTCCCGCATCCGAAACCGCCGGCAGCGGGCAACTATGCCGATCCGCTCCAGATCCGCTGGGCGGAGAAGATCGCGAGCGCGGACGGCTATATCCTGATCGCGCCCGAATATAATCACTCGTCCAGCGCGGTGCTCAAGAACGCGCTCGACACGGTGTTCGCGGAGTGGAACCGCAAGCCGGTCAGCTATGTCGCCTATGGCGGCGCGGGCGGCGCGCGTTCGGTCGAGCAACTCCGCATGACTTCGATCGCGCTGGAGATGGCGCCGTTGAACAATGCCGTCCACCTGATCCGCCCCGGCGCAAAGCGCGACGGCGACCGGTTCAACGCCGATGGCTATGACCAGAAGGCTCTGGCGGCATTGTTCGACGAACTGGCGTGGTGGGGCCGGACGCTGAAGGCCGGACGCGAGGGCTAGGCCCGCTGGAAGTAGCGGCCGGGCGTCTCGCCGAACGCCGACCGGAATGCCGCGACGAAGGCGCTGGGCGTCGCATAGCCTGCGCTGGCCGCGACACGCTTTACGGACGCGCCCGCCGCAAGCTGCTCCATCGCCGCGAGCAATCGCGCCTGCCGCCGCCATCGGCCGAGGCTGAGCCCGGTCTCGGCAAGGAAGCGGCGCTCGAGGACGCGCAGGCTCATGCCGGCTTCCTCCGCGATCAGCCCCGGCGGAGCATCGCCCCGCGCCCGTTCGGCAGCTGCGCGCAGCGCCGGACTCTGCGGCTGGGGCAAGTCGAACGGCGGCACCCCGCGCTGCGCGATCTCGCCGCGGATCAACAGCGCCAGCGCCGCCTCGTGCGCGTCGCGCCCATCCAGCATCCCGATCTCGACCGTGCGCAGCACCAGCTCGCGCAGCAGCGGCGATACGCTGGCGACGGCACAATCTCCCGGCACATCGCCGGCCCATCCGGGTTCGAGATAGAGCGTGCGCAACAGGCTCGCCCCGGCAAAGCCGATCCCGTGCCGCACGCCACCCGGCACCCAGATCGCCCAGCTGGGCGGCGCGACCCATGAGCCGCGCTCGGTCCACACGCGCATCACCCCGCTCGCGGCGAAGATCAGCTGGTGCCAGTCATGGACATGCGGCGCGATTGCCTCGCCCGCGCGATGATCGCTGGCCTGGCTGCGCACCAGCAGGAAGGGCTCGTCGGCCACGCTACGCCGTTTTCGCGACATTGTGTGCCGGAATAGCGGGATTGCGGCGCAGTAGCGACCCCGCCACATTCGCGATCGACAGACAGGAGAGACCCGGATGCCCGCCAATCTCGCTTCCTTCGCGATCCATGCCGACGATGTCGATCGCGCCCGCCATTTCTACGAAGCCGTGTTCGGATGGGCGTTCGAGCCGTGGGGGCCGCCGGGCTTCTATCTGATCCATACCGGCACCGGCGACGCGCCGGGCGTACAGGGCCTCCTCCAGCAGCGCCATGTGCCGCGCACCGGCACCGGGCTGACCGGTGTCGAACCCACCTTCGGGGTGGACGATGTCGATGCAGTGGCTGCGCGCGTCACCGCCGCCGGGGGAACGATCACCATGCCGAAATCGGTGATCCCCACGGTCGGCGCGCTGATTCGCTTCCTCGATACCGAGGGGAACGAGATCGGCGCGATGCGCTATGAGATGCGCGGCTGAGCCGGATCAATAATCCTTCCACTCACTGCCCGGCCCCTCGGTCTGCGCCGAGATTCCGGTCAGCTTCAGCGCGTCGCCCTCAATGGCGAACTCCAGATTGGCGCGGCCGCCGGTGGCGCAGCAATTGGCGTCCGCGTCCTTCCAAAGGTCGGTCTCGGCGCCCATCGCGTCGCCGGTGAAACTGTAATCGACGCCGTGCCACACGCCGAGTCCCTTCGGCAGCCGCCCTTCCAGCGCCGCGTTCCACCCGCCCATGTCGATCTCGACCCAGCGGTCGCCGCGCTTCTGGTAGAGGATGTCGGCATTATGATCGCCGGTGCCGACCATCCGCCCGGGCACCCACAGCAATTTGCTCTCGGCATTGTAGCGCGGCGCTTCCATCATCACGCCTTCGAAGGTCCAGCCGATCAGCTTGGGAGCGCCCGGCTTGCTCGCGTCCCACAGCAGAACGCCGGTCGCACCGCCATCTGCTTCGGAAGCGCCGCTCTGGAATTGCCAGACGATCTTCGTCCCGTCGCCGTCGCGCAGCACGCCCGACATCGGCACGATGCAGTTCATGCTCAGCCATGCCGAGAGGCATTTGCTGCCCGTCGCCACCGAATTGGCGTCGCGCACCGCCGCGATGCCCTTCGCCCGAACGATCTCATTCTCCAGCTCGGCGATGCGGCTCTGAATCTGGTCGATCAGCGCCTCGCGGCCCAGGGGTTTGTCTTCGCCATCGGTCTGCGTCGCCAGATCCTCGCGAAACTGGCGCGCCCGCACCGCCCACGTCGCCGGACGCGAAGTGGCCGCCTCGACCCGCTTCTCCGTCGCCACCAGCTGCGCGTCGAGCCTCGCCAGATCGGCATCGGCGCACACCCGCTCGGCCAATGCGGCCGGCATCGAACAGGTCTGGGCCTGCGCGGAAAGCGGGGCAGTCATCGCGACAGAGGCAAGCAACACCAACGACCGGACCAACACCAGATTCCCCTCCTTCAAGATCGTGAAGTGAGGGTTTGGCACTGGATTTTGCGGGCGGAAAGAGGCTATTGTGTATTGCGACAATAATACACATTCGAGGTTATGGCGATGAAACGGGTGATGATCGTGGCCGCGGCACTGCTGGTCGCAGGGTGCGGCGGCAAGGTGACCAAGAGCCAGAGCGTATCCGCAATGCTTGAGGCCGATATTCCCTCGGGCAACGTGATCCTCAATTGCCGCGCGTCGAGCAGCGGTTCGTGCCACCTGCTACTGGTGACCGGCGAGAAGATCGAGCGCCTCTCCGCCGATGCCGGCAAGACCGCGACTGCGAGCGGCGTGACCGACACCACCCAATATTGCCTTCAGCAAAGCGCGCCGCAGAACGGCTGCCGCCTCCAGCCGCTGAATCAGGGCCAGCAGATCGTCCGCAGCGAGAGCAAATATACCGAGACCAACTAGCCTGCTCTTGGCGGCAAGCGACTGGTGTACTATATTTGCAATACACTTGATGCCGGTGCGAACTGCTCTAGATGTGGAGCACCGGTTTTTTGGAGGTTTGAATGGCAAGCGAGACGCAGGTGGCCGAAGCGGATCTGGTGCTCACGCCCCCCACGCCCGTAGCAGCGGTCGCGCCCGCGAAGGCCGCCGGACTCGTGCCGGTCGAGGATACGAAGAAGACCGAGTTGCAGACGCGGGTCGAAAGCTTCATCGACGATCTGATCGCGCAGGACGTGAACTCGCCCGAATTCGGCAAGCGGGTCGATGCGATCGCGGCGATGGGCCAGAAGGAAATCCGCGACGCCGCGGGCCAGTCGAACCGTTTCCTCGACCGCCCGGTGCGCGCGATGGATCAGGAAACCGGCGTCGGCGCCGATCTGCTCGCGCTGCGCAAAACCGTCGAGGAGCTCGATCCGGGCAAGAACGGCAAGCTGATTGGCGGCGGCGGCTTCCTCCAGAAGCTGTTCGGTTCGGGCCTGACCGGCTATTTCCGCAAATACCAGTCGTCGCAGAGCCACATCAACGCGATCCTCAAGAGCCTTGCCAGCGGCAAGGACGAGCTGTTGATGGACAATGCCGCGATCGACACCGAGCGCGCCAATCTGTGGACCTCGATGGGGCGCCTCGAACAGATGATCTATCTCTCCAAGGAGATGGACGCGAAGCTCGAGGAGAAGGCCAACGAGCTCGACCACACCGATCCGGCCAAGGCCAAGGCAGTGCGCGAAACCGCGCTATTCTATGTCCGCCAGCGCACCCAGGATCTGCTCACCCAGATGGCAGTGACGGTGCAGGGCTATCTCGCGCTCGATCTGGTCAAGAAGAACAATGTCGAGCTGGTGAAGGGCGTCGATCGCGCCTCGACCACGACCGTATCGGCGCTGCGCACCGCGGTGACCGTGGCGCAGGCGCTGACCAACCAGCGGCTGGTGCTGGACCAGATCACTGCACTCAACACCACTACGGCGGGCCTGATCGACTCGACCGGCGCGCTGCTCAAAAGCCAGTCGGCCGCGATCCATGAGCAGGCGGCAAGCTCGACCATTCCGGTCGAGACGCTCCAGCGCGCGTTCCAGAACATCTACGACACGATGGACGCGATCGACACGTTCAAGCTCAAGGCACTCGACAGCATGAAGACCACGGTCAACACGCTGTCGAGCGAAGTCGAGAAGTCGAAGGGCTATATCGCCCGTGCCGAAGGGGCGGCGCAGAACCAGGTCGGCGGGGGCACCGAAACCTTCAAGCTCGAGGCCCTGTAAGACTGATGACCGACGTCGATCGCGAACTGGCACGGGCCGATGCACTGCTGGAGCGGACGCGAGACCGCGCCGTTTCCCAGCGCACCCGCCGCAACAAGGAAGTCGAGTTCGCGAGGCGGCTCGGCCGGATTGCGGGCGCCGATGCGCTGATCATTATCGGCGCGATCGTGGTCGGGCTGTTCTACCCGCTGGGCATGATGGGCGCGCTGGGCGTGATGGCGCTGCTGATCCTCGCCACGGCCTTCTTCGCGATCATGCCCGTCAGCGCGCCGGTGACGGTCGAGGCGCTGGGCCAAGTGCCGCTCAAGGCGCTGCCGATGACCACCGAGCGCTGGCTGGAGACGCAGCGCCCCGCCCTGCCCGCGCCGGTACGGACCCTGGTCGATTCGATCGGAGTGAAGCTGGAGACGCTGGCGCCGCAGCTGGCCACGCTGAACGAGAGCGAGCCAGCCGCAGCCGAGGTGCGCAAGCTGATCGGCGAGCAGTTGCCCGAACTGGTCAAAGGCTATCAGCGAGTGCCCGAACCGCTGCGCAAGGTGGAGCGCAACGGGCTGACGCCTGACCAGCAGCTGACGCAGGGCCTGCAGCTGATCGACGACGAGATCGCGGAGATGACCACCCAGATCGCGCAAGGCGACCTCGACGCACTGGCGACGCGCGGACGCTATCTCCAGATCCGCTACAAGGACGACGAAATCGCGGGCTAAGCCCCGCAGCGGGCGTCGAACGCCGCCGCCAGTTCGGCGAGGCTGACCGAGCCAAGCCGTTCGATCAGCAGCTTTTCTGCCTCCGCCAGTGCATCCTCTACCGCCGCATTGACCACCTGCTCGACAGCGCAGGCGGGGTTGGGGTGCTCGTTGCCGATGGCGAAGATCCTCGGCCCGCCCACGGCTTCATGGACATCGAGCAGCGACACATTGGCGAGGTCGCTGGCGAGTACCCAGCCGCCGCCATGCCCCTTTTCCGACCGGACGTAACCGGCGTCGCGCAGGCCCGCCATCGTGCGGCGGACGACCACGGCGTTGGTCTGGAGCATGGCCGCGATAACCTCCGACGTCATCGGCCCGTCGTGCCGGGCCATATGCAGCAGCACGTGGAGCATGCGGGAGAGACGACTGTCCTTTCTCATCCCCGCAAGGTGGCGAAGGTGATGCGCAATTGGCAAGGGCCTCCCATCATGATACTTATGATGTTACATGATTCGCGAGGCCAATGGAATGAAGACGTTCGAGAATCCCGATCACTGGGACAATGCCGCCAGCCATTACGAGAAGACCGCCCACCCCTTCACGTCGATGTACGCAGAGGATGCGCTGGCGATGACCGCCATCACGCCGCAGAGCCGCGTGCTCGACATTGCCGCGGGAACCGGGGCGTTCGCGCTGGCGGCGGCGCGGAGCGGGGCGCAGGTGCTGGCGACCGACTTTTCGGCGGGCATGGTCGGGCGGATCGCGGCGGCGGGGCTGGCCAATGTCGAAGCGAAAGTGATGGACGGGCAGGCCCTCGACTTGCCGGACGCGGGCTTCGATGTTGTCGCATCGATCTTCGGCGTGATGATGTTCCCCGACTGGCGCAAGGGCCTGCGCGAGATGGCGCGAGTAACGCGGCCCGGCGGACAGGGCGTTGTCGCGACCTGGCAGAGCCGGGGAGCGGCGACCTTCCTGCTGCTGGGGCAGGTTCGGGCGAAGCTGTGGCCCGAGCGCGAGAGCATGCAGATGCCCGAAGCGGTGCAGGCGCTGAGCGATCCGGCGGACTTCGCGCGCGAACTGATCGCGGCGGGATACAAACATCCGCGTATCGAAAGCGCCACGCACGACTATCTGTTGGACGTCGCTGCGCTGGAAGCGCCTGACACGTTGTTCGGCATGTCGCCCGACTGGACCTCGCTGAGCGACGCCGAAAAGGCACAAGTTGTCACGGAAGTTGGCGTTGCCGCGGGGGATCGCGCGGTGCTGGCGGTTCCGTCAACGGCGTTGATTGGTGTAGCGAACCGCTAAATCTTCCCCCGCCAGGGGAGGCAAGCGGCCATTTCTGTTTCGTGTCCGCCCCCTCCGTCGCCTTCGGCGCCACCTCCTTTACGGGGGAGGATTGGTTACCGCTTCAACGCCCCTAGCGCCCGCTCCCGCAGCCGCTCGATCGCGGCATCGTGGATGCCCGGCACCGCCGCGACTACGCCGAAGGCTTCGCCATCCGGAGAGTTGAAGCTGACCGGCGCGCCCAGTGCATTCGTGACTTTCGCGCCGCTTTCGCGGGCGATCAGCACGGCAGCCGCGATGTCCCATTCGTTGCCCCAGCGCAGCGAGGCGACCAGATCGGCTTCGCCCGCCGCGACCATCGCGATGCGCAGGGCGATCGAATTGGGTTTGAAAACGGCGACGAGATCAGCGTCAACTTTGGGCAATTGATCTGCAGGGACGCGCGCGCCAGCCAGAACATTGCGCCGCGCGGCGTGGATGCGCTTGCGGTTGCGCGAGGCGCCCATCGCCATTTCGGCGAACCAATGCTCGTTACGCGCGGGGGCATCGAGCACACCGATCACCGGGCGGCCATCCTCGACCAGCGCCACCGACACCGCCCAGCCGGGGCGTCCGCGGATATAGTCGCGGGTGCCGTCGATCGGATCGACCACCCAGACGCGATCGGCCTCGAGCCGGTCGCGATTGTCGGCGGTCTCCTCCGACAGCCAGCCGGCATCGGGGATCAGCGCCTCGAGCCGCTGGCGGAGAAAGGCGTCGACTTCGAGATCGACTTCGCACACCGGGCTGCCGGGCACCTTCTCCCAGCGCCTGAAATCCGTCCGCCAGCGATCCATCGCCAGCTTTCCGGCTTCGGCGGCGATCGCCGCGACGGCTGCGCCCAGTTCAGTCACCCGCGATGGTCATCCCGTCGATGCGCAGGGTCGGGGCATTGATCCCGTAGCGGAATTCAAGGTCGCTTGCGGGGATCGCGGCGAGGAACATGTCGATCAGGTTCCCCGCGATAGTAATCTCCGAGACCGGACCGGCGATCTGGCCCTTGTCGATCAGAAAGCCCGCCGCGCCGCGCGAATAATCGCCAGTCACGCCATTGACCCCCTGCCCGATCAGTTCGGTGACGAGGATGCCCGTATCGATATCTGCGATCAACGCGTCGAACGACTGATCGCCCGCGCTCATCCACAAATTGCTGGGCGCGGCACCCGGCGCGCCCGCAATGCCGCGCGCGGCATGACCGGTGGGGTCGAACCCGAGCTGTCGCGCCGAGGCGCTTTCCATCAGCCACGTCTGAAGCACGCCATCTTCGACCAGCCGGCGCGGGCCGACCGGCAGCCCCTCGCCGTCGAACGGGCGCGAGCGCAGGCCACGCAGGCGGTGCGGATCCTCGTGCAAGGTAACGCCCTTTGCAAAGACCTGCTTGCCGAGATGCTCCTGCAGGAAGCTCGTCTTGCGCGCGATCGAAGAGCCGGTGATCGCACCGATGAAGTGGCCGAGCAGGCCCCCCGATACGCGGCGGTCGAACACCACCGGCATGGCGCCGCTGGCGACGCGGCCGGGATTGAGGCGCGAGACCGCACGCTCACCGGCCAGGCGGCCGATCGCGTCGGGCGCTTCGAGCATCGCGGCATGGCGGGCGGAGTGCCACGCGCTGTCGCGCTCCATCTCGCCGCCGCTGCCCGCGAGCACGCTGGCGGAGATCATGTGGCTGGTCACGGCATAGCCGCCAGTGAAGCCGTTGCTGGTGGCAAGCGCGGTGACCGAGCGGTTCGCGCTGGCGCCGCCGCCTTCGCTGTTGGTGACGCCCGGCACGGCGCGCGCGGCATCCTCCGCTTCCAGCGCGCGATCGCGCATCGCCTGCGGATCGGCGTCCGCGCTATCGTCGAGATCGAGATCGGGCGCGCTGCCGCTCAGCAACATCGCGTCGGGCGCGAGACCGGCCCAGGGATCCTCGGGGGCTTCGCGCGCCATCGCGAGCACCCGCTCGACCAGCGTGTCGAGCGAAGCCGAACTGAGATCCGACGTCGATACGCTGGCGGAGCGGTTACCAGAGAATACGCGCAGGCCAAGCTCGGCGCTTTCCGAACGCTCGACATCCTCAAGCGCGCCCATGCGGACGGAGACGGAGAGCGATCGGTCGGCGATCAGTACGGCATCGGCGGCGTCTGCGCCCGCGCGGCGTGCGCGGCCGACGATATCGTGGACGCGCTCGCGGGCCTGTTCGGTATTCAGCATCGATGCGACTTAGGGTCGCAACGCCGCAAGATCAAACCGTCTGACCCACGACGAGGCATGCGGCGAACATCAGCAGCCCCGCGAACCGGTTTGATCGGAAGCGGTCGAGCGCGCCTGCGCCGTCCTCGGGGCGGAGGGTCAGCACCTGCCAGGCGAGGTGCAGCGCAACGGGCAGCAGCGCGAGGAGCGCCAGCCATTCGGCGCGCATCTGCCACAGCGCCGCGCCCCACAGGATGAGGGCGAGGATGTAGAAAGTGGCGACGCCGGGCTTCACCTGCCCGCCGAGCCGCCGCGCGGAGGAGCGGACGCCGACCAGCGCATCGTCCTCGACATCCTGCAGCGCGTAGATCGTGTCGTAGCCGATTACCCAGAAGATCGAGCCGGCATAGAGCAGCAGGCCGGGCAGCCAGCCATAGGCCGCCACGCCGGTCTGCGCCCATGCGACCAAAGCCGCCCAGGAGAAGACGAGGCCGAGCCACGCCTGCGGCCACCAGGTGATCCGCTTCATAAAGGGATAGGCGGCGACCAGCACGAGGCTGGCCATCGCGACGATGGCGGCGCTGGGGGTCAGCTGAAGCAGGACGATCAGGCCGATCAGGCAGAGCGCGAGGAGCCAGACCCATGCCTTCTTGAGACTCACCGCGCCGCTGGCGAGCGGGCGGCTGCGCGTGCGGGCGACCTGACGGTCGAGATCGCGATCGACGATGTCGTTATAGACACAGCCCGCGCCGCGCATCGCGATGCTGCCGAGCAGGAACCAGAGGATCATGTCCCACCGCTCGATCGCGCGGCCCGCGAGCGCGATCGCCCATGCGCCGGGCCAGAACAGCAGCCACCAGCCGATCGGCCGGTCGAACCGCGCGAGCAGCGCATAGGGCCGCGCGGCCGCGGGCAGCAGCCGCATCATGCCGCGATGTTCGGTGTCGGGAACGATGTCCGCGGGGGGGGTGGTCATGTGCCAGCCCTATCCGCTCGCACGGGCGCACCGCAATGCTCTGGCGCAAAAGGGGTTCAGTTTGGGGCAAGCCTGATCCTGCCACGATTGCGCCTTTGAAACGGCATGTTGACCGCAGAGATTGGGCGCCATGAAGATTCGACTGTTTGCAATTGCCGCCAGCGCGCTGGTGCTCAGCGCCGCCGCCCCTGCCCAGCCCGCCGCCGGATTGCAGGGCGAATGGCGCAACACCAAGAATACGGTGCATATGAAGCTGGCCCCGTGCGGCAAATCGCTGTGCGGCACGGTGACCTGGGCGGCGGAGCAGCAGCGCGCCGATGCGCGCAAGGGCAGCGGCAGGGATTTGATCGGCAGCGTGCTGCTGCGCGACCTGCAGAAGGGCAGCGACGGGACGTGGCGCGGCAAGGTGTTCGTGCCGGACATCAACACCAGTGCTTCGGGCACGGTGACGCAGCTGAGCGGCGATCTGATCCGGGTTTCGGGGTGCACGCTGCTGGGGATCGTCTGCAAGACGCAGCATTGGCATCGGATCAAATAGGGCTGGTTCCCACTCTTTCCTCTCCCATAGGGAGAGGTATCGCAGCTTGGCAGCTTGGCAGCTTGCTGCCTTAGCGGAGGCAGGTGAGGGGTTTTGCCCTCTCGACGGCTCCCGAAACCCCTCAGCCAGCTCCGACTGGGGCCTGCTGAAGAAGCAGACCCTAGTCTACGCAAGGGAAGGCTGGCGTTACCCGCTGTTGCGCAGCGCGGTGGCGATTGCGTTGATCGACAGGAGGATGCCTTCGCCGATGCGGGCATCATCTTCGCCGGCACGGTGGCGCTTGAGCAGCTCGATCTGAAGCAGATTGAGCGGCTCGATATAGGGCAGGCGCAGCAGGATCGACGCTTCGAGCGCGGGATGCTTTTCGAGCAGGCGGGTCTGGCGAGTGACTTGCAGCAGGCCGTCATGCGTTTCCTGCCAGCCGTCGCGGATGCGGCTGAAGATGCCGTCGCGCAGGGCATCGTCCTCGACCAGCGCGGCGTAACGCGCGGCGATGCGCATGTCGGACTTGGCGAGCACCATTTCCATGTTGGCGAGCGTGGCGGCGAAGAAGGGCCAGCCCTCGGCCATTTCGCGCAACAGGCCCTTGTCCTCGAACGAGGAGAGCGCGGCGCCGACGCCGTACCAGCCCGGCAGCATGATGCGCGCCTGCGCCCAGCTGAACACCCAGGGGATGGCGCGCAGATCCTCGATCGCATCGGATTTCTTGCGGGACGCGGGGCGCGAGCCGATCTTGAGGCCGGCGATCTCGGCAATCGGGGTGGCCTGACGGAAGAAGCTGCGGAAGCCCTCGGTTTCATAGACGAGACCGCGATAGGCCTTGAACGCGCGATCCGAGAGCTGGTCCATCGCAGCAACGAAGCGCTGGGCGTCGGATGCGCCGAGCTTTTCCGGCTCGAGGCTGGCGAGCAGGGTCGCCGAGGTGACCGCCTCAAGGTTGGTCATCGCGCTGGCGCGGGTGCCGTATTTGGCGGCGATGACTTCGCCCTGTTCGGTGATGCGGATGCGGCCCTGCACCGTGCCCGGCGGCTGGGCGAGGATCGCGGCGTAGGACGAGCCGCCGCCACGGCCGACCGAGCCGCCGCGGCCGTGGAACAGCTGCATCGCGACGCCCGACTTCTCGAACACCCGCGAGAGCGCGGTCGAGCCGCGGCTGAGCTGCCAGGTCGAAGTGAGGTAGCCGCCGTCCTTGTTGCTGTCCGAATAGCCGATCATCACTTCCTGATGGCCGCGCTCGCCGGTGATCGCGGCGACTTCGGGCAGGCCGAGCCAGTGCTGCATGATGCCCGGCGCGCTTTCGAGATCGCCGATCGTCTCGAACAGCGGGATCGCCATGATGTGCGCCTGAGGCGGCTCGCCGGGGATGTAGAGGCCGGCTTCCTTGAGCAGCACATGGACTTCGAGCAGGTCCGAGACCGACTGCGCCATCGAGACGATGTAGTGGGTGATGCAGCCGCGGCCATAGCGCTTGTGCGCATCGGCGGCGGCGCGGACGATGGCGAGTTCGGAAGCGGTTTCCTCCGAATATTCGGCATAGGGGCTGGTGAGCAGGCGCGGGCCCGCGAGTTCGCTGCGCAAAAGTGCGACGCGTTCGTCCTCGGACAAAGCGAGATAATCCTCGCTGACGCCGGCGGTCTTGAGCAGTTCGGCAACGACGCGCTCATGGACCGCGCTGTTCTGGCGCATGTCGAGCGTGGCGAGATGGAAGCCGAAGGTCTCGACCGCGCGGATCAGCCGCCCGAGCGCGCCGCCGCTGGCGAGCGGGCCGTTACCTTCCAGCGTAAGGCCGCGCGCGATCGCAGTCAGCTCTGCGCGGAACTCGGCGGGATCGGCATAGGGCGCGGCGGCGAGCGGCGCGGGGCGCGGCGGAGCCTTGCCGATCAGCTTGTGATGCGTGGCCGAGAGGCGCGCATAGATGCCGGAGAGCGCGCGGCGATACGGCTCGTCCTGACGGCTGGCGGCGGTGTCGTGGCTGGCTTCGGCCAGTTCGAGGACCGAGGAATCGACCTGGACATGCTCGGTCGAGATCGACAGCTCGGCGCCGAGCGCATGGACCTGATCGAGATAATAGACGAACACGGTCTCCGCCGCGCGGGCCAGCGCATGGCGCATCGAATCGGCGGTGACGAAGGGATTGCCGTCGCGGTCGCCGCCGATCCAGCTGCCGGCGCGCAGGAAGCTCGGCGCGCGATCGCCAAGGGCGCGGTCCCAGCGGGCGTAGAGCGCGGGCAGCACGGGCAGGAACACATCGCGGAGGTAGGACAGCGCGGTCTCGACTTCGTCGGCCACGCCAAGCTTCTCGCGGCGCAGGACGCGGGTCTGCCACAGCAACGCGATCTGGCGAAGGATCGCATCGTCGATCCGGTCACCATCCTCGGTCTCTTCGAGGCCAAGATCCTTCAGCGCCATCAGTTCGGCGATGCGGTTCTTGTGGTCGATCATCGACTTGCGGCGCACTTCGGTGGGATGCGCGGTGAGGACGGGGACGATCAGCGCGTGATCGAGCAGCTGCATCACTGCCTCGCGGCCGATCCCGTCGGCCTTGAGGCGCTTCAGCGTGCTGGCGACATCCGCGCCGCTTTCGACTTCGACGCCCTGCCGGTCTTCGGCAAGGTTGGCGAGCATCGAGAAGAGCATGAAGCCGCGCGTGAAATCGAGCGTCTCGTCGAGGGTCAGCCGGTCGAGGCCCGGATCGACGGCATCGGCGCCGACCACGCCGCGATGGCGATCGACCGACGCGGCACGGATATATTCGATCCGCCGGAACAGCTCGTCCCCGCCATAGGCTCGAATGACGTCGCCGAGCAGGCGTCCCAAAAGGCGGATGTCGGGATTGTTCGCGATCGTCGGGCTGGCCATAGGGTCGCCTTGCTGCACCGCAGCAGCCGTAGCGTCAATCATCTTCTCGCAGATATCAGCGCCCGCTGGTGACACCGGTGTCTAAATAAGCAGCCGGTTCCGCCTCGATAACCGTGATCTGCTGGGGCCGGACAGTCGCACGCGCGGTGAGGCCGAGCGAATCGGGAATGACGATCATCGTCGTCCCCGGCCGCACGACTCCCGCCAGCGCCTGACGGAACAGATCGGTGCCCTGGAACGCGCCGCCATCGGGCGCGGCCATCGCGCTGGCCGTCGCCCGCTCGCCGCTCAGCGTCACCCGCTTCCAGCGATAATCGCCACCGCTCACGCTTTGCAGGACATAGGCCTGGGTGCGATCGACGACGCCATCGAACTGCACCGGCGCCGATCCGATCTCGATCCCGTTGCGCAGCACCACCATCCGGCGATCCGCGGCACTGACCACGATCGAAACCGGGCCATAGGGCGAAAGCTCGGGACGCCATGTCGTGGGCGCGAATGACCCGGAGGGGGGCTCGAACGCCGTTTGGGCGTTCGGCCCTACGCGAAGCTGCCCCGGCTGGTTGACAATCACCACGGTCATGCCGAGCGAGGTCTGATCGAACAGCAATTTGGCGAATTCGTGCGGCAGGCGGACACAGCCATGCGAAGCGGGATAGCCCGGCAGATTGCCGCCATGCAGCGCGATGCCGCGCCACGTCAGCCGCTGCATATAGGGCATGGGCGCATTGTTGTACGTGCTGGAGCGGTGCTTCACATTCTTCTGGAGGATGGTGAAGACGCCCTGCGGCGTGCGATGCCCCGCGCGGCCGGTGGAGACGGTGGAAACCGCGATCGGCACGCCGTTGCGATAGGCCACCAGCCGCTGGGTCGCGATGTTCACCACCACCAGCATCGGCCCTTCGGGTGCGATCTCGGGAACCCAGATGAACTGGCCGGGCTTGAGCCGCTCGACCGCGTCCATCACCGTGCCTTCGTCCAGCGGCTGAAGCTGCGCCGATCCGGCGGTGGCGAGAAGGGCGACGCCCGCGGTCAGGATCAGTGCCCGGATCATAAGGAATCACCCCTTGCTGCCGTCATGACGTCATATCAGCGGGCAGGAGAGTCGCAACCGGAAGCGTAATGATCCGGGTTAAGGTTCACGGGATGCCGACATATTCTTCCCCTCCCTATGGGAGAGGGAAACGAACTGCTGTTAATCGAACCAGCTGGGGACCTGATCGTCGAACACGAACGACGTCAGCGTCCAGCCTGAGGCGGTGCGGGCATAGACGAAGCGCCAGCGGGTCACATAGTCGCGGTGCTGGACCAGCCAGGTATCGCGGCGGAGCAGGCTGCCGAGTGGCGTCGTTTCGATCCGCTCCCATGCGAGCACCGGGCCATAGCCATCGAGGGCAGCCTGAATCTGTTTGGGCAGTTCGTCGGCATCGGCGATGCGCTTGCCCAGCAGCGGCGCGGCTTTGGTCAGGCCGGCCAGCGCCTGTACCACCTGCCCCCGTTTCAGCGCATCGAAGAAGGGATCGACCAGCGGATCGGCAGCCGATGCAGGTGCGGCAGCGGGCACCGCCTGCGCCTGCGCGGCCATCGGCGCGCCCGAGGCCGCCCCCGAGGCCGCCATCGCCGCGACTATGATCGATCCCCGCATGTAACGCTCCAACTGTTCGCGCCGGAGAATCGCATTCCCGGCGCGCCGTGACAAGATTGACGCGGCGATCCGGTGCGCCTACCGGACCCCTGTCATTCGGGGAGTAGCCCGCCGTCCTTTGGGGCGGATGCCAGCGTCAACATACTTGGGGGAGACCTCATGGCGCGGCAGGAGCGGTCCGGAAACGGAGTGCTTCAGGCGAGACCGATGGCAACGGCTTTCCGCTCATGGTCGGGCGGGAGAGGCGTTGTCGTCGTGTCCATGTCCGCCCGGCCCCGAGTATAGTTCATGGAAGCATTCCTCACCTCCCTCGGCCTCGTCTCGCTCGCCGAGATCGGCGACAAGACGCAGCTGCTCGCGGTCGTGCTGGCGCTGCGGTTCCGCAAGCCCTGGCCGATCATCGCCGGCATCTTCGTGGCAACTGTCGCCAATCATTTCCTCGCGGCCCTGCTCGGCACGGTTGCGGCCGATTTTCTCTCCAGCAACTGGTTCCGCATCGCGATCGGCGTGTCGTTCGTCGCGATGGGCCTGTGGACGCTGGTCCCCGACACGTTCGACGAGGATGAAGCAAAACCGTCGCGCTTCGGCCCGTTCCTGGCGACGACCATCGCCTTCTTCCTCGTCGAGATGGGCGACAAGACACAGATCGCCACCGTGGCGCTGGGCGCGCGGTTCGATGACGTGGTGGCAGTAACGATGGGCACGACGCTGGGCATGATGGTCGCCAATGCGCCGGTCGTGCTGCTGGGCGACAAGCTGCTCGGCAGACTGAACTTCGATCTGGTGCGCAAGATCTCGGCCGGTTTGTTCATCGTCATTGGCGTGTGGACGCTGTGGGAGCTATTCGCCTGAATCCATGACGTCCAATCCCCTCCGCCGCGCGCTGATCGCGCAGGTTCGCAAGACCTTCAATGATCAGGAGCGCGGCGAGACCCCGGTGATCCGCCGCGATGACGGGCTGTTCGGTCCGCAATCGGTGTGCTGGCGGGTGCATGGCGATGTGGTGACGATGATGGTCGGGGGCGTTTCGGCGCTGCTGCTCCAGATGCTCCACCCCGCCGTGCTCGCCGGGGTGTGGGACCATTCGGCGTTCCGGCAGGACATGCTGGGGCGGCTGCGGCGCACCGCGCGGTTCATCGCGGTGACCGGCTATGATTCGCTGGAAGCCGCTGAAGCCGCGATCGAAAAGGTGCGTGAGGTGCATACCCGGGTGCGCGGGGTGCTGCCCGACGGCACGCCCTATGCCGCCGACGATCCCCGGCTGCTGGCATGGGTGCATGTGACCGAAGCGGTAAGCTTCCTCGACGCGTGGATCCGCTATGCCGAGCCGGACATGAGCATGACCGATCAGGACCGTTATTTCGCCGAGTTTGCGATCATCGCCGAGCGGCTGGGCGCCGATCCCGTGCCGCGTACGCGCGCCGAAGGCGAGGCGCTGATCGCCGAGATGCGAAGCGAACTAGTGGCGGATGCGAGATCGCGCGAAGTGGCGCGGCTGGTGCTCGATCAGCCTGCGCCGAGCATGGCCGTCGCGCCGGTGCAGAAGATGATCTTCGCGGCGGCGGTGGATCTGCTGCCCGGCTGGGCGCGGGAGATGCACGGGCTGAAAGCGCCCGGGGTTACGCGACCGGCGATCCGGGCGGGGACGCGCGGGTTTGCTGGCACGTTGCGATGGGCGTTTCGGGGGTAACCAGCGCTAAATCCTCCCCCGGCGGGGGGAGGTGCCAGCGCAGCTGACGGAGGGAGAGGGCCACAGGCGATTGCTTGAGGCAAGCCCCCTCCACCGCTTCGCGGCCCCCCTCCCCCTCCGGGGGAGGATTTAAAGATCAAACGTCCAGGTTCGCCACGCTGAGCGCGTTTTCCTGGATGAATTCGCGGCGCGGTTCGACCACGTCGCCCATCAGGCGGGTGAAGATCTCGTCGGCCACGTCGGCCTGATCGATCGCCACGCGGAGCATCGAACGGTTCTGCGGATCGAGCGTGGTTTCCCACAGCTGTTCCGCGTTCATTTCGCCCAGACCCTTGTAGCGCTGGATCGACAGGCCCTTGCGGCCAGCGGCCAGGATCGCATCGAGCAGCTGCGAGGGACGCGAGACGAGCGCTTCGCCCTTGCCGACGGTGACAGCTTCCTCGACCTCTTCGACATTCTCCAGCGGGGCTTCGGTGTCGAACGCGGCGCCCTTGGCCGAAACCAGCTTGGACGGAGCGAGATAGCTGTCGGTCTGTTCGCTGGCGAGCGTGTGGAGCTTGCGCGCTTCGGCCGAGACGAGGAACGGCGCCTCGACGATGTGGTGATCGGTCACGCCGCGCCACAGCCGTTCGAAATGATAGCCGCCCTCTTCGCTGACCCGCGCCGACCAGCGCGCATCGGCGTCCGCCGCGTCGAGGCGGCTGACGACGACCTGCAATGCGGCTTCGCGCTGTTCGCGCAGCGCTTCGGGGTTGAACGCCCCGCCGAGCGCCAGCGCTTCGATGATGTTGGGATCGTAGCGGCGCGGGACATAGCGCATCAGCGTGCGCATCCGGCGGGCATGCTCGACCAAGGTGCGCAGATCGTCGCCCGAGCGCGAGCCCGCACCGGTTTCGAGGACATTGCCGCCGACACCGGCGTCGACCAGATACTGATCGAGCGCGCTGTCGTCCTTCAGGTACACCTCCGACCGGCCCTTGCTCGCCTTATAAAGCGGCGGCTGGGCGATATAGAGGTGCCCGTTGGCGATGATCTCGGGCATCTGGCGATAGAAGAAGGTCAGCAGCAGCGTGCGGATATGCGCGCCGTCGACGTCCGCGTCGGTCATGATGACGATCTTGTGGTAGCGCAGCTTCTCCACGTTGAAATCGTCGCGGCCGATGCCGGTGCCCATCGCCTGGATCAGCGTGCCGATTTCGCGAGACCCAAGCATGCGATCGAAGCGCGCGCGCTCGACGTTGAGGATCTTGCCGCGCAGGGGAAGGATCGCCTGGAAATGGCGGTCGCGGCCCTGTTTGGCCGAGCCGCCCGCCGAGTCACCCTCGACGAGGAAGAGTTCGGACTTGGCGGGATCGCGCTCCTGGCAATCGGCCAGCTTGCCGGGGAGCGACGCGATGTCCATCACGCCCTTGCGCCGGGTCAGCTCGCGCGCCTTCTTGGCGGCCTCGCGCGCGGCGGCGGCGTCGATCACCTTCTGGATGATCGCGCGGGCGAGGGCGGGATTCTCTTCCAGCCAGTCGGTCATCTTGTCGGCCATCAGCGCTTCGAGCGGCTGACGGACTTCGGACGAGACGAGTTTGTCCTTGGTCTGCGAGCTGAACTTGGGATCGGGCAGCTTGACCGAGACGATCGCGGTGAGACCCTCACGCATATCGTCGCCGGTGAGAGTGACCTTTTCCTTCTTCAGAAGGCCCGACTTGTCGGCATAGCCGTTGATCGTGCGGGTCAGAGCCGCGCGGAACGCCGCGAGATGGGTGCCGCCGTCACGCTGCGGGATGTTGTTGGTGAAGCAGAGGACGTTTTCGTAATAGGAGTCGTTCCACTCCAGTGCGACGTCGATGCCGATATCGTCGCGATGCCCGGTGACCGAAATGGGATCCGGGAAGAGCGGCTGCTTGTTGCGATCGAGCCACTTCACGAAAGCCGCGATGCCGCCTTCGTAGAACAGCTCGACTTCCTTGACCTCTTCGTGCCGCGCGTCGCGCAGGAACAGGCGGACGCCCGAATTGAGGAAGGCCAGTTCGCGATAGCGATGCTCGAGCTTTTCGAAGTCGAACTCGATCTGATTCTTGAAGGTGCCGCCGTCGCCGGGGGTCTTTTCGGTCGAGGCGAGGAAGGTCACGCGGGTGCCCTTCTTGCCCTCGGGCGCCTTGCCGATCACCTTGAGCGGGGCGGTGGCGTCGCCATAGGCGAAACGCATCCAATGCTCCTCGCCATCGCGCCAGATGTTGAGATCGAGCCATTCGGACAGCGCGTTGACGACCGAAACGCCCACGCCGTGGAGGCCGCCCGAGACCTTGTAGGCATTGTCGTCCGACGTGTTCTCGAACTTACCGCCGGCGTGGAGCTGGGTCATGATGACTTCGGCTGCCGACACGCCTTCCTCGGCATGGATGCCCGTGGGGATGCCGCGGCCATTATCCTCGACCGAGACCGACCCGTCCGGATTCAGCTGGATGATGATCCGGTCGCAATGCCCGGCAAGCGCTTCGTCGATCGCGTTGTCCGAGACTTCGAACACCATGTGGTGGAGGCCCGAACCATCGTCGGTGTCGCCGATATACATGCCCGGCCGCTTGCGGACCGCGTCTAGGCCCTTGAGGACCTTGATCGAGTCTGCGCCGTAGCTGTTCGCGTTGGGGAGATTTTCGGGAGTCGTGTCGTCGCTTGCCATGCCAAGCATATAGGAACGAAGGTCACAAAACGGAAGCAAAATGGGGGCTTTGTCGCCTCAGAAATCGATCGTGAAATCCAGCATCATCCGGGGCGCGGACAAAGTCGGGTTTCCGCTATTTTCGGCGCGCAATCCGGCGCGCTTGTTGGGTGACAGCTGCACCCTCGCAGGACCGAAGACGCGCTGCGTTTCAGGTTCGGGCAGAGCTTGCAGGCGTGGCGACTCCGCGGTGCCGCACACCACGATCTCGTCCGCATTCCGGGAACAGCGCTGGCGGGTGAGCGGGGCCTCCACCGCCACCGCGTCGTCGGCCGGCGGGCCGGGCACATCCTGCACGGCAATCAGCAACAGCATCGCGAGCATCGCCTGCCCTCCTCGAACGGTTGCGATCCTGCCACGAATGGCGCAACCCGGTCCAGACAGTGCGGAGCCGCATCATGCAGAAGATCAACCTCGCCCAGGCCTTTGCCCGTTTCGATGAACCGTGGAGCCCGCGCATCGCGGGGCAGGTGAACGACACCGCGATCAAGCTCGTGAAGCTGGAAGGCGCGTTCGACTGGCATCATCACGAGCATGAGGACGAGATGTTCCTCGTCGTCTCGGGCCTGTTGCGGATGAAGCTGCGCGACGGCGATATCGATCTGTCGCCCGGCGAATTCCTGATCGTGCCCAAGGGCGTCGAGCATTGTCCCGAAGCGATCGGGCCGGACTGCCACGTGCTGCTGGTCGAGCCCGATACGACGCTGAATACGGGGAATGTCGTCACCGAACGCACGCGGGAGACGCTGGAGCGGCTCTAGTCCGGCAGAATCGCGCCGTGCGCGACGTGGTAGCGCGTCGCATCGCCCGGCACCGCCTCGAACAAGGCGGCCTCGGTGCCGGTCATCCATACCTGTCCCTTGCCGCTTAGCCTGTCGAACAGCGCGGCGCGACGGCTGGGGTCGAGATGCGCGGCGACTTCATCGAGCAGCAGGATCGGGGCGCGGCCGACGCGCTCCGCCACCAGTTCGGCATGGGCGAGGACGAGGCCCAGCAGCAGCGCCTTTTGCTCGCCGGTGGAGCAGAGATGCGCGGGCTGACCCTTGCCGAGATGCGTGACGATCAGGTCGGCGCGGTGCGGCCCCGCCAGCGTGCGGCCCGCGGCGGCATCGCGGCGGCGGCCCTCGGCCAGTTCGCGGATCAGGCTGTCCGCGTCGCCTGCCCAGCCTTCCAGCGTCAGGCCGGCGCGCGCGAACGGCCCCTCGGCCTGCGCCGCCAGCCGCTCGCCCAGCGCGGTCACCGCGTCGCGCCGCGCGGCTTCGATCGCAGCGCCATGTTCGGCCATCCGTGCTTCGAGCGCGCCCAGCCAGCCGAGATCGGGCGGGCCGTCTTCGGCGAGGATGCGGTTCCGCTGGCGCATCGCGGCGTCGTAGCGGTTCGAATGATGGGCATGGCCCGGCGCCAGTGCGAGGGTCAGCCGGTCGAGGAAGCGGCGGCGCTCGCCCGGCCCCTCGACGAACAGCCGGTCCATCGCCGGGGTGAGCCACAACACGGTGAGCCATTCGGCCAGCGCGGTCGCCGCCGCCGCCGCGCCGTTGATCCGCACCAGCCGCCGTTCGGGCGCATCGGGCTGTGCGCCGGTGCCGATATCGACATCGCCAAGCCGCGCCGCGACGCCGAAGCCGCCCGATCCGCCCTGCCGCGCCATCTCGCTTACGCTCGCGCGGCGCAGGCCACGCCCGGGAGCGAGCAGCGACACCGCCTCGAGTATATTGGTCTTGCCCGCGCCATTCTCTCCCGCGAGCACGACAAAGCCCGGCCCGGGGCTGAGCACCGCGTCTTCATGGTTGCGGAAATCGGTCAGGACGAGACGCGTGATGGCCATTGGACAGCTCCTCTAGCGCAGCCTCTTGCCCGCGAACACTGGTTCGCCGATGCTGGGCCCAAGGAGATTCCGGATGCGCATGAAAGTCCTGCTGACCGCCCTGCTGATGCTGATGCCCGCGCCCGCGCTGGCCGATGTCACCGCGCGCTATTCGGCGGGCAGCAAGGAAGTGGTGATCGAAGTCGATGACGGCGGCGATCATCGCGCCGAAATCGCTGGCGCATTCATCCTGATCCGCCGCAACGGCGTGGACTATCTCGCGGCAAAGAACCCCAAGGGCGACTATGTCGTCACCCGCGCCGACGCATTCATCGCGATGCTGTCGTCACAGCTCAAGGGCATTGCCGACGTCGCGTCGAAGAACGACGAGAAGATGAAGTTTCAGGTGATCCCCGGCGGGACGAACGAAACCGTTGCCGGGCGCGTCGGCACGCTGTGGCGGTTCGGCCCGCTCAAGCCGGACGCCAGCGAGGCCGATCGGAGCCGCGAGCTGCTCGAATTCGTGATGAGCGCCGATCCGCAGCTTGCGCCGATCGGCCGGGTGTTCCTGGAATCCCTGACGCAGGTGCTGCCGGTCGTCGACATGCTCCTCGCCGACGCCGATCTGAGCGCCCGCGCCGCCGAACTCTTCGCAAAGGGCACGCCGATCCGCATCGGCAAGAACGCCGCGGACGACAAGGGCCTCAAGCTGGTGTCCGTCGATACCGCCGACATCGCCGCCAGCCGGTTCGAACTGCCCGGCGCGGAAGTGGAGCCGATGGAATTCTTCCAGTCGGTCGGCCCCGAATCCGGCGCGCGCGCCATGCCCAAGCTGCACTAGACTCCGTCGCGGCGCTCGAACACGGTGAAGTAGCGCCCGCCGATCCGCTGGGTGAAGGCGGGGCGATAGGCGCGGGCAAGCTGGCTGCGCATGAAGGCATTGGTGCGCGGATTGACCGCGTGATCGGGCTCCAGCGTCGAGACGACCAGCCGGGGCCGGCCGGCCATGATCCGCTGCGTTTCGGCCAGCGTGTCGATGCCCACCGCGCCATCCTCTCGCGCATGGACGAGGTGGCCGGGAAAGGCGAGCCGGGTCGGCAGGCAGCTGTGCGTCATCCGGTACAGCGCCGGATCGCCATCATAGACGAACAGGCATCCCGGGCCGAGGCGCTGCTTCACCACCTGTGCCAGCGCGGTGACCTGCGGCCCCCATCCGCGCGTGCGGCGATTTTCGTTGATGATCGTGATGCTCGATATGGTGGCATAGCCCATCAGCGCGATCGCCACCGGGATGCGCCATGCCGTGCCCGGCGCGGTGAAGCTGATCCCGGCTCGGGCATGGCCGAACAGCGGCGCGGCGGCCACTGCCAGCGGCGCGATCAGCGGCAAGGCGTAGTGATCGAAATAGCTCCCGAACAGCAGCACCCCGGCGATCGCCGCCATCGCCCACAGCAAGGCGAAGTGCCGCGCCCCGCGCTCGCCGTCCCAGATCCCGCGCAACGGCACCCGCCGCGCCGCGATCGCCGCCAGCCATAACGGCGCGAGGAAGATCGCCATTCCGGCGACACGCTTGATCAGCACCCAGGGCGCTTCGTGTCCGCGCACGAGAATTGACAGGAAATTGGCGACGACGAACGTCTCCCCCTGCCCCTGCGCGGCATACCAGCCCCATGCCGCGGCGGTCGGCGCCAGCCCCGCCGCCATCCAGGCCCCGGCCATCGCCGCGAGCAGCGGCAAGCGGACGCCTTCACGGTGTGCCTTCCAGACCAGCGCCAGCCCGAGGAACGCGCCTTCGAACACCACGCTGTACTTGATCTGGATCGCCAGCCCCGCCAGCGCGGTTGCGGCAAGCCCGGTCGCGAAGCCGCGCCATCCGAAGCCCGGGTGGACGACGATGCGCATCACGATCCATGCAGCCAGCACGACGATCAGATTGTAGAAGACCGGCGATTGCCCGCCCTCGCCTCCGAAGATGCCGAGGAACAGCAGATAGACGACGCCGGCCGCCGCGCCGCCATGCGCACCGGCCATCGGGCGCGACATGCGAGCGATGACGAACGCGGTCGCCGCGGCAAAACCCGTCGCCAGCAACTGATACTGGATCACCCCGTCTCCGCCCATCATCCGCGCAAAGGCGTAGATCAGGAACAGGCCAACGGGTTTGCGATCCCAGATGTCCGAATAGGGCGCATCGCCCCACAGCATCCGCTCGCCGACGAGCAGATAGAATTGATCGTCGACATGGAGCACCGGATTGCCGAACTGCGCCGCCCGCGCGGCAAGCGCCACGAGGAGCATCAGCAGCGCCAGCGAAGCCTCATGGGTGACGTAGGGCCGGGCGCGCCGGGAGAGCCGGTCGAGCGCGGCCGGCGTGCGCTCGGGCGCGCGGAGCGGCCGCGAGGCGAACTCGAACAAGGGCGGGGAAGCGGTCAAGGGCACTCGTGGAACAGGCCGGAACGGCGGCCTGCCTATCGGTGCGCGATCCTTGCCCGCGCATGAACGAGCGCGCGTGACGGCTTATGAACGAGCGCGGTTTCCCGTGCGGGAAATCAGATGCCCTTGAGCCCCGCCGCTTCCAGCCGCGCCTGTGCGATCAGATATTTCGGGGCGGGTTCGATCCCCAGCCGCTTGCGCGCGGCGTCGATCGGCTCGGCCATCAGCGCTTCATAGTCCAGCCCGTGGAGCCAGCTGGTCTTCTTGCCTCGGGCGTAGCCTTCGATCACGGCCTTGGAGAAGGCCGCTTCCTTGGTGATACGCAGGCTCTTCAGCGCGGCGCCGAGGCCGATAAAGCCCCAGCCGAGACCGCCGGTCTGCGCATAGGAAAAGGCGACAAGGCAGGCTTCGCCCAGATGCTCGTCTGCCTTGTAGCCGGTCAGCACGTGCCAGATATCGTGGATGTCGCGCTCGCGGCGGCCCATCCAGGCATAGGGATGTTCGACATCGACGCCCTGAAACGCGCCTTCGGCCATGCTGACTTCGACCAGCCCGTCGGCGGAATAGCCGGTGCTGTCGAGGAAGTTGCGATACGCCGCGCCGACGGTACCCTCGGCAAAGCTGTCGATCCAGGCGCGGTCGGTCAGCCGCTCGGCGAGTTCGATCCGCTGATAGGCGAGCTTGCCGCCACCCGGCAGGGTCAGCAGCTTGCGATAGCTGCGCTGGGTGACGTCACCGTTGAGCGCGCGCATGATCTTGAAGACCTGCGTGGTATCGTCGCCATTGGCGAGCAGCTTGCGCAGCGCCGACAGCGCCGTGCCCCATTCCCGCTTCATCGGGATGCCGGGGTTGAAGGTCGGAACGGGTGCGGGTTGCGTCGCCATGTCGATCACCGAATCACTATTTACATCGATGTAAATAGCACGGGCAGGTTAAAAATCAACTGCGATATTTGATCGGGCACAATCCGTAGGGCTGCTTTGTCAAAGGGACTATGTCCAGAACTCTTGACACCACCGCGAATCGCTGACAAGAACTCTTGTCATATGGACAAGATCTCTGGACAAACCCGATGAACAACCGGCTTCGCGTGCTGCGTGCCGAAGCAGGGCTGAGTCAGGGGGATCTGGCCAAGCTGCTCGGCGTCTCGCGTCAGACGATCAACGCCGTCGAAACCGACAAATACGACCCCAGCCTGCCGCTCGCACTGCGCATGGCAAAGGTTTTTGGAGTGCCCGTTGATGCCATCTTCCTTGACGACTGGACCCCGCCGGAGCCCCGAAATGACTGACCGTCCGCTGCATGTCCGGCTGTTCCGCATGTTCATCGGCGCGCTGGTGGGCCTCGCCTTTTGCGCGCTTGCCGCCGCGAGCGGGTTTCTCGAGTTGCTGAAGGACATGCCGGCGGAGGACATCGTGTCCACCGTGCTGGCGCTGCTGATCCTGATGCTGGGGGGCTTCGCGGTACTCGTTTCGTCTAGCCAGGGCGCGTACAAGGCGATCGCGGAGAATTACCGCGAGGGCGACCCCCTCGACGACGATGTGCTGCGGATGATGCGGATGAACGCTATCCTGCTGCTGATCTCGGGCGGACTGCTGCTGGCGCCGCCCTTCGCAGTGCGGCTGGGCGCGGGCGAGACGGCGTCGATCGTCGTGGCGGCGGCAATGGGCGCGCTGCTGTTCCTTACGACCTGGCTGAGCTGGCGCGTCACGAAGCGCAGCGACGAGCTGACTCGCGCGCTGGCGATGGAATCGAGCGCGATCAGCTTCTGGGTGCTGACGATGGGGCTGTTCGGCTGGGCGTCGATGGTCAAGCTGGGGCTGGCACCCGAGATCAGCAGCTGGACGCTGATGACGGCGGCAATGGCAGTCAGTCTGGTGGTTCAGATGGGACTGGCGATGCGGCGCGGCATGTTCGCCTGAAACGAAAGGGGCGGGCCGGCTGATATGCCGCGCCCGCCCTTCCTTTATTCAGCCCGGAACGAGCGGGTCAGACCCGCATCGGCATCAGCACGTAAAGTGCGGGCGACTTGTCGTTCTCGCGGATCAGCGTCGGCGCCGCGGCGTCGGCGAGGTGAACTTCCACTGCATCGCCTTCGACCTGGCCGAGAATGTCCATCAGATAGCGGCTGTTGAAGCCGATCTCGAACGACTGAGCGGCATATTCACCGGGGACTTCCTCGGCCGCGGCGCCGTTTTCCGGGCTGGTGACCGAGAGGGTCACCTTGTCGCGATCGAGCGCCATCTTCACCGCGCGGGTCTTCTCCGTGGCGATGGTCGAGACGCGATCGACGCCGGCCATCAAGCTCTTCGGGTCGATCTTGAGGATCTTGTCGTTCCCGGTCGGGATGACGCGGCTGTAATCGGGGAAGGTGCCGTCGATCAGCTTCGAGGTGAGGATCGCCTGACCCAGATCGAAGCGGATCTTGGAATTGCTCATCGACACGCCGACCGAGCCATCGACTTCGTCGAGCAGCTTGCGCAGTTCGCCGACGCACTTCCGCGGGATGATGATGTCGGGCATCGATTCGGCGCCGTCCGGGCGCGCCACGGTGACGCGGGCGAGGCGGTGACCGTCGGTCGCCGCGGCCTTGAGCACCGGCGTCGCTTCGTCCGACACGTGCCAGAAGATGCCGTTCAGATAATAGCGCGTCTCTTCGGTCGAGATCGCAAAGCGGGTCTTGTCGATGATCTGCTTGAGCGTTTCGGCGGGCAGTTCGAAGGTGGTCGGCAGCTCGCCCTCGGCGATCACCGGGAAATCGTCACGCGGCAGCGTCGAGAGCGTGAAGCGCGCGCGGCCGGCAACCACGGTGATGCGGCCATCGGCGGCGCTCAGCTCGACCTGCGAGCCTTCGGGCAGCTTGCGGACGATGTCGAACAGGGTGTGCGCCGAAATGGTGGTCGCGCCGGGCTGGTCGACTGCGGCGGCGATCGTCTCGTCGATCTGCAGATCGAGATCGGTCGCCATCAGGCGCAGCGTGCCCGACGCATTGGCTTCGAGCAGCACGTTGGAGAGAATCGGGATCGTGTTCCGCCGTTCCACCACGGACTGGACGTGGCTGAGCCCCTTGAGGAGCGTTGCGCGTTCGATCGTCGCCTTCATGTCTTCAAACCCCCGGGCCGCCGCCCAAATCCCACCTCGCACACATGCGGCCGGTGGCAGTTCGCCGTTCAATATCCTTAACGTGAAAAAGGGCCGGAGCAAGCGCCCCGGCCCTTCATTTCACAGCTATTTTGCTGCGATTGCGTCTTTGATTGGTTCAGCGGAGCCGAACCGTGCGGTGCCGGCCCGCTCCCCCACCCGGCCACCCATAGAATATACTTCCGTGGGGTGGCAGGGCGGGGGTGCGGGCCGGCACCGCCTCAGATCAGAAACGCACGCCCAGGCCGGCGACGACCTGGTGACGGTCCAGATCGATGTCCACGCCGTCCAGCGAGCTGTAGTTCGAGTAGCGATACTCGCCCTTCAGATAGATGTTGTTGGCGAGGTTGAACTCGGCGCCCGCGCCCAGACGCCAGCCGTCGATGTTCTCGCTGTCGGTCACGGTGGTGAGGCCGCTGGTGTAGCGGGTCTCGACCGCGGCGTTGGTGTAGCCGCCCTTTGCGTAGATCAGCGTGCGCGGACCGGCGAGGAAGCCGACGCGGACGCCGGCATAGAGGTCACGGCCCGCCTTCACGCGGAACGAGTCGCCCGGAACGATCAGGCCGGCGCCTTCCTGCTTGTTGGTGGAGCCGGTGATTTCGCCCTCGACACCGAACACGGCGCCGCCGGTGGCGATGTCATAGCCGATCGCGCCGCCATAGACGACGCCGTCGCTGGCCTCGGTGCCGCTGGTGTCACCGGAATCGAGACGATCCCAGCCGACAACGCCTTCGACGCGCGGGCCGGTGAAGGTGGGATCGACGGTTTCCTGAGCGAAGGCCGGGGCGGCAAGCGCGGTGCTGGCGGCGAGGGCGGCTGCGAAAAGTGCGATACGCATAAAAACTCCTTGGGTACCTTTACTAGGCCCGATCAACTGGGGCCGAGGCATAACTAGGAACGCCGCCGCCTCGTTTCATGAACCTCAGATAAACAAGGAAAAGCGTTGCTTTCCGGCCACAGGGACTTGAAACAGGCCCGATGGATTCCACTCGCGCGCATTCCGGAAACAGCCCCCGCCAAGGCCGCGATTTCATCGCCCGGCATGGCGAGACGGTCTATAATCTCGCGAAGAGAATGCAGGGCGATCACCCGCACACGCCACTCACACGCGCCGGTTTCGCCCAGGCCGATGCAATGGGCGCGGCGTTGCGCGAACTGCTGGGCGCGAAGCCGAAGCTGACTTTGTGGGTGTCGAGCGCAGGCCGCGCGCTGCAGACGCTGGCGTTGATCTGCGAGCATCTCGAGCTCGACTGGCACGCCGCGAACCGCGACGACCGGCTGGTCGAGATCGGCATGGGCGAGTGGAGCGGCCGCTATTATCACGAACTGGGCGACGCGCTGTCCGGGTTCCTCGACGAGGAGCACAAGCTTTATCGCCATGCCGCGCCGGGCGGCGAATGGTATGATTCGATCGCGGCGCGCGTGTCGTCATGGCTCGCCGATACCGATGACGATCCGGGCGACCGGCTGGTGATCATGCACGGCATGTCGAGCCGGGTGCTGCGCGGCGTGATGACTCATGCGCCGGTGCTGGAACAGTTCGGATCGCCCGCCGCGCCCGATCTGCCGCAGGGGTCGATCGCGCTGATCGAAGGCGGCGTCGAGACGGTCGCGCATTGGGGTTCGGGCAAGCTGGCCAACGCCGCGGTATGATGCTGGCGCTGCTCCTGATCGCGTTCGCGCCGGCGCAGGACGCGCAGGGCCGTACGCCGCTGGGCACCTTCCAGAGCTGGGGTGCGTTCCGCGATGCGTCGCCGCGCCGCTGCTATGCGATCGCCAAGCCGGTGGAGAAGCACAGTCAGTCGCAGCCCTTCGCCAGCATCGCGACCTGGCCCGGCCAGAATGTCCACGCCCAACTCCATGTCCGCCTCAGCCGCACCCGCCACCCCCGCGCGCGAGTGATGCTGTCGGTCGGCGAGCGCCGGTTCGAACTGGTCGCGGGCGAGACCGACGCCTGGTCGCCCGATGCCCGCACCGATGCCGCGGTGGTCGCCGCGATCCGGCAGGGGCGCAGCATGAGCGTGGAAAGCATCGGCGCGAATGGCGGCGCGTTCGCCGATACCTATTCGCTGCAGGGCGCCGCGACCGCGATCGACGCGGCCGCGCTGGGGTGCGTCCGGGGCTAGTCCGCCGGCATTTCGAGCAGCAATTCCTCTTCGAGCCACGCTTCGGGCGCGGAACGCTGGAGCGGCGAGGCGCCGATATATTTGTTCAACCCGGCGACCAGCGCGTCGAACACCGCGCGAATCCGCGCCACGCCGCGCTGATCCTCATGGCAGATCACCCAGGTCTCGAGATCGAGGCTCAGCGCCTGCGGCAGCACGCGCACCAGCTTCGGATCGCGCGCCGCCAGCGGTATCTGGCACACACCGATGCCCAGCCCCGCGCGGATCGCCGCGAGCTGCGCCAGATCGCTGTCGCTGCGGAAGCTGAAATCGCCGCGCCCGACCGCGAGGCCGCGATGCTGCAGCGCGCGAAGTACCGGCGTGTCGCCTTCGACGCCGATGATCGCATGGCTCCGCACATCGTCGAGGCTTTCCGGCGTGCCGCGCGCCTTCAGATAATCGCGATGTGCGTGCAGCCCCAGCGTCACCGCCCCCACCCGCCGCGCGACCAGCGCATCCTGTTGCGGCGGCACCATCCGCACCGCGACATCGGCTTCGCGGCGCAGCACGTCCTCGTTGCGGTTGGTCGGGCTGAGTTCGATCACCAGCCTGGGATGGCGCACGCAAAGCTCGGCGAGGATCGGCGGCAACACTTCGACCGCGATCACTTCGCTGGCGCTGATCCGCACCGTGCCGGCGACTTCGCGCGCGCCCGCCGAGGCGGAGCGGACGAATGCATCCGCCGCCATCGCCATCGCTTCGGCATGTTCGCGCAGCGCATGGGCGCGCTCGGTCGGCAGCAGGCCGCTGGGCGAGCGCGTGAACAAAGGCGTACCGAGCGACTCCTCCAGTTCCTCGATCCGCCGCCTGACGGTCGGCTGGGCAACGCCGATCAGCCGCGCGGCCGCGGACAGGCTTCCTTCGCGCAGCACTGCGAGAAAGGCGCGCTGGCGCTCCCAATCGTCGACGAGGTTCATAAAAATTGTCTATTCGACTCGTCGAACTTGGTCAATTTTGATTGAGGTTAAGCCAGTCCATATCCCCGTCGTTCCAAGTGACGGAGATTGCGATGAAAACGGCATTGGTATTGGGCGCGAGCGGCGGCGTCGGCGGCGAGACGGCGCGGGCGCTGATTGCGCATGGCTGGAGCGTGCGCGGGCTCACGCGAACGCCGCGTTCGGGCGATGGCATCGACTGGACCATCGGCGACGCGATGGACCGCGACGATGTGCTGCGCGCTGCCGAGAGCACGCAGGCGATCGTCCATGCGGTGAACCCGCCGGGCTATCGCAACTGGGCGAAGCTGGTGATGCCGATGATCGACAACAGCATCGCGGCGGCGCAGGCCAATGACGCGCGGCTCGCCCTGCCCGGCACGATCTACAACTACGATCCCGCCGCGACGCCGCTCGCCGCACCGGACAGTCCGCAGCGTCCCTCGACCCGCAAAGGCGCGATCCGCCGCGACATGGAGGCGCGGATCGAAGCATCGGGCGTCCGCGCGCTGATCCTGCGTGCGGGGGATTTCTTCGGGCCGCGTCCGGGCAATTCATGGCTCTCGCAAGGCATGGTGACGCCGGGCAAGCCGGTGACCTCGATCATGGTTCCGGGAAAGCGCGGCATTGGCCATGCATGGGCCTATCTCCCCGATGTCGGCGAGACCTTCGCCCGGCTGCTCGACCGCGACGCCGATCTGCCCCGCTTCGCGCGCTATCATTTCGCCGGCCATTGGGACGCCGACGGGCTGGGCCTTGCCGAAGCGATCCAGCGCGTTACCGGCCGCCGCGCGAAGCTCCGCCGCATGCCGTGGCGGCTCCTGCCGCTGATCGCCCCGTTCAACCCGACGATGCGCGAGATGATCGAGATGGAAGCCTATTGGCGGCACCCGGTGGAACTGGACAATGGCTCGCTGATCGCAGTGTTGGGCGAAGAGCCGCACACGCTGCTGGACGAGGCGATGGAGTGGACGCTGGCGGCGCTGGGATGCTTGCCGAAGACAAGGTTGCCGGGTACGAAGTCGCTCGCATGATATCTCCCGACAGGCTATGGAATTGCCATGGATATACCGGAGTACCCAACATTGGTGATGACAGTGGGAGCGGCCTCGCTCCTCCTGTGCTTACAGATGTTCGAGCTAACCCCGTTGATCCGAAAGCTGGTGATCGCGTTGCTGGCGGTCAATTTCGTCCTTATGATTTGCGCTGGCCTCGTCACGGCCGGGCTTCTGTCTCCCGCTCCGATGCTGCTGCTGCCGGTGCATTTTGCGGCTTGCAGCGTGGCGGCGCTGTTCGCCGTCTATATCGCGTGCCGCTTCCCGATGGCGCAGCGGCGCTGACGCCACCGCAAGACCAGTAGAAAAATCGCGCGCGATGCACTATGTGCTGCGCCATGCATTCACCGTCGGCCGCTCCCATGCCCATTCCCGGGCACATCGATCCCGTACCCGTTCCGCGCGCCATCGTGCCGCGTCCGGATGGCCGCATCGACTTGCTCGGCCTGTCGAAGCTCGACCTGCGCATGGCGCTGGAGACCTCGCAGCTCGAGCCGAAACAGGCCAAGCTGCGCGCCAAGCAGATCTTCCACTGGATGTATAATCGCGGCGTCACCGACTTCTCGCTGATGACCGATATCTCGAAGACGATGCAGCCCTGGCTGACCAATCGCTTCGTCATCAGCCGCCCCGAAGTGGTGGAACAGCAGGTATCGAACGACGGCACGCGCAAATGGCTTTTGCGGTCGCCGGACGCGCAGGATTACGAGATGGTGTTCATCCCGGACGCCGATCGCGGCACCCTGTGCGTCTCGTCGCAGGTCGGTTGTACGCTCAACTGCCGCTTTTGCCACACCGGCACGATGCGCCTTGTCCGCAACCTGACCCCGGCCGAGATCGTCGGCCAGGTGATGCTCGCGCGCGATTCGCTGGGCGAATGGCCGAGCCAGCCCGAGGGCCGGATGCTCACCAACATCGTGATGATGGGCATGGGCGAGCCGCTCTATAATTTCGACAATGTCCGCGATGCGCTGAAGCTGGTGATGGACGGCGACGGGCTTGCTTTGTCGAAGCGCCGCATCACCCTGTCGACGTCGGGCGTGGTCCCGATGATGGCGCGTGCGGGCGAAGAGATCGGGGTGAACCTCGCCGTCTCGCTCCACGCGGTGACCAAGGAAGTGCGCGACGAGATCGTGCCGCTCAACCGCAAATACGGCATCGAGGAACTGCTTCAGGCCTGCGCCGACTATCCCGGCGCGAACAATGCCCGGCGGATCACGTTCGAATATGTGATGCTGAAGGACAAGAACGACAGCGACGACGATGCGCGCGAGCTGGTCCGGCTGATCAAGCTCTACGATCTGCCCGCCAAGGTGAACCTGATCCCGTTCAACCCCTGGCCCGGCGCGCCGTATGAATGCTCGACGCCCGAGCGGATCCGCGCGTTTCAGGAAATCGTGTTCGGCGCGGGCATCTCGGCTCCGGCGCGCACCCCGCGCGGGCGCGACATCGACGCGGCCTGCGGCCAGCTGAAGACTGCGTCGGAGAAGAAGTCGCGCGCCGAGCTCGACCGGCTGGCGGAAGAGAAGCAGGCGGCTTTGGGCTAAGCCGATCCCGATCGTGCTGAGCTTGTCGAAGCACCGTTCTTTCGCTTTTGCGTGCAGTAGAAGAACAGCCCTTCGACAAGCTCAGGGCGAACGGTAAGGGGGAGAGTGTGGACGCCTTCCCGCTCCTCCTCGCGCTGGCCGCAGGCCTGCTCGGCGGCGTGATGAACGCCCTTGCCGGCGGGGGCACCTTCGCCACCCTGCCCGCGCTGATCACGCTCGGCCTGCCCGCCAACATCGCCAACGCCACGTCGAACGTCGCGCTGATGCCGGGCGCGGCGGCCAGCGCATGGGCGTTTCGCGACGAACTCGCACCAGTCGGCGGGATGAGCGTGCGCACGCTTTCGATCATCACCTTCGCAGCCGGGCTGGTGGGCAGCGCGCTGCTGGTGCTGACCCCCAGCCGCGCCTTCGACTTCATCATCCCCTGGCTGCTGCTGCTCGGTTTCGTGGTGATGGCGTTCGGCCGCGCCGCGTCGGACTGGCTGCGGGCGCGCGTCACGATCGGCACCCGCACGCTGATGACCGCGCAGACCCTGCTCGGCATCTATGGCGGCTATTTCGGCGGCGGGGTTGGGCTGATGACCACCGCCGCCTATGGCCTGCTCGCCGGCGCCGATCCGCGATCCTTGTTCGCGATCCGCACGCTCATGCTGGCCATCGCCAACCTCGCCGCCGCCTTCGTCTTCGTCGCGGCCGGGATGGTCAGCTGGGCACTGTGCCTGCCGATGCTTGCGGGATCGATCGTGGGCGGCTGGGCCGGCGCGCATATCGGCAAGAAACTGCCCCACGGTCTGGTGCGCATCTGGACCCTGATCGTGACGGGCGCGACGACGCTCGTCTTCTTCGCAAGGGTCTATCTCTGAGAGCCATTGCGCCCGCGCAATGCTTGCCACATGCTGCACAGCATGTGGCTCCTCGACAAGATGCTCCGCAAGCTCATCCTCAAGGGTGAGCTCCTCGTCATCGACCATGACGGCAAGGCGTATCGCTACGGCGCGCCCGATCCCGTGGTAAGGCCGGTCACAGTCCGCTTCACCGACAAGGGCGCCGCGAACTTCATTTCGCGCGATCCGCGGCTGGGCGCAGGCGAAGCCTATATGGACGGGCGGATGGTGATCGAGGGCGGCAGCGACATACGCGACCTAGCCTTGCTGTTCCGCTACAACGCCCCGTTCGAACAGCCCGAAGGGATCGAGCCCGCCGGCCCCTTCCGCAAGGCGATCAGCCATGTCGCCGGCCGGATCGACCAGATCAACTGGAAGGCGCGGTCGCGCCGCAACGCCGAACATACCTACAACCTCACTCGCCGCCTCTACGAACTCTTCCTCGACGCGGACCGGCAATATACCTGCGGCTATCACCGCGACCTCGACGACAGCCTGGAAAAGGCGCAGCTCGACAAGAAGGCGCATCTTGCCGCCAAGCTGAACCTGAAGCCGGGCATGCGCGTGCTCGACGTCGGCTGCGGCTGGGGCGGCCTCGCGCTTTATCTGCACCGCCAATATGACGTCGAAGTGCTCGGCATCGCGCTGGCGCCCGACCAGATCGCCTTCTGCACCGAGCGCGCCGCCGAACTGGGCGTGTCGGACAAGGTGAAGTTCGAGCTGATCGACTATCGCGACGTCACCGGATCGTTCGACCGGATCATCAATGTGGGCCTGATCGAGCATCTCGGCACCCCGCATTATCCCGGTTTCTTCGAACATATGGCGCGCCTGCTGAAGCCCGATGGCGTGATGGTCTCGCATTGCTGCGGCCGCGCGGGCGGACCGGGCACCACCGATGCGTGGACGCGGAAATATATCTTCCCCGGCGGCTATATCCCGGCGCTGTCCGAGCTTGTCGTCGAAGCCGAAAAGCACAAGCTGATCGTCGCCGATGTCGAGGCGCTACGCTATCACTATGCCCATACGCTGGAGGAATGGTACAATCGCACCAACGCCGCGCGGGACGAGATCGTCGAGCTCTATGACGAGCGCTTCTTCCGCATGTGGCAATTCTACCTTGCGGGCGCCGAAGCGGCATTCCGCTATGGCGGGCTGGTCAATTGGCAGCTCCAGTACGTCAAGCGCCGCGACGCGATCCCGATGACGCGCGACTATATGTACGAGGAGGAAGCCCGGCTGCGCGAGGCGGAGGAACCACCCGAATGGCATCTCGCGGCGGAGTGAGCGACACGGCGGCGCCGGTGCGCGAAGTCGTCCGGCACCGCCTGTTCACGCGCATCTGGCACTGGATCAACGCCGTCACCGTCATTATCATGATCGGCAGCGGCCTGATGATCTTCAACGCGCATCCGCGCCTCTATTGGGGACATTATGGCGCGAATTTCGACGCGGCATGGCTCAGCCTGCCGCGCTTCCCCGGCTGGCTGACGATCCCCTCGCAATACAGCTTGGCGATCGCGCGGCACTGGCATCTGTTCTTCGCGCTGGTGCTGGCATTCGGGCTGCTCGCGTACATGATCGTCAGCCTGATCAACCGCCATTTCCAGCGCGACCTGCGCATCCGCCCGGAGGAGCTGAAACCGGGTCATCTACGCGATGACCTGAAGGCCCACTGGAACCTGCGTTTCCACGATCCCGAGAACCCGGCCGCCTACAACATCTTCCAGAAGGCCAGCTATGCCGGGGTGATCGTCATCCTGCTGCCGCTGCTGATCCTGTCCGGCCTCGCTTTGTCGCCGGGGATGGATGCGGCATGGCCGTGGCTGATCGACATCTTCGGCGGGCGGCAATCGGCGCGGTCGGTCCATTTCATCGCGATGGGAGCGGTCAGCCTGTTCGTCGTTGTGCACCTGACGCTGGTGATCCTCGCCGGACCGGTCAACGAGATCCGGTCGATGGTCACCGGCAAGTGGAAGGTGCCCGAGGAATGATCTCGCGCCGCAGCTTCCTCATCACCGGCACGGGCGGGCTGCTCGCGGGGTGCGACGCAGTGGACAGCAGCGGGATCGGCAAGTCGATCCTTTCGACCGGCGACGATGCGCACAAATTCCTCCAGCGATCGATCACCGATCGCGCCGCGCTGGCCCGCGAGTTCCGCGCAGACCAGATGAGCCCGAAGTTCCGGGTCAACGGCACCGCCAATCCGAACACGCCCGATTATGCCGCGCATGCCGCGAACCGCTTCGCGGACTGGCGGCTCAAGGTCGACGGCCTCGTCCAGCGCCCGCTGTCGATCTCGCTCGCCGACCTTCGCGCGATGCCCCAGCGCGCGCAGATCACCCGCCACGATTGCGTCGAGGGGTGGAGCGCGATCGGCAAGTGGCAGGGGCCGCACCTCGCTCGCATCCTCGATCTCGCCGGGCTTCGGCAGAGCGCGAAGTTCATCGTCTTCCACTGCGCCGACGCGATCGGCGGCGCGCCCTATTATGAATCGATCGACCTGATCGACGCGTACCACCCCCAGACGATCATGGCCTGGGCGATGAACGACGCCCCGCTGTCCGTCGGCCACGGCGCACCGGTCCGCCTGAGGGTTGAACGCCAGCTCGGCTACAAGCACGCCAAATATGTCATGCGGATCGAGGCGGTTGCGAGCCTTGCCGGCATTCACAAGGGCGGCGGCGGGCTGTGGGAGGATCGCAGCGGCTATGAATGGTATGCCGGGATCTAGTGCGACTGATCCAAATTAATTCCATTCTGGCGGGAACTGTTTCGCGCCCGGCTGCGTACCGGTCTCATGGCGCTTATCGACCGGTTCTTCGATCGGGCGATCCGGCGGGGATCGCTCAGCCTCATCCACCCCGATGGCCGCTCGGTCAGCTTCGGTGCGCCCGATCCCGACATCAGGCCAGTCGTCATGCGCTTCGCCCTTGGCGTGGCGGGCGAGATATTGCGCAATCCGGCGCTGGGCGCAGCCGAAGCGTTCATGGATGGACGGCTCGCATTCGTCGAAGGCGATATCCGCGACCTGTTGTGGCTGATGACCGTCAACAATCGTTGGGAGCAGGGTGGCGCGACCTTCCTGCCCGGCCCGGTCCGCTATGCCGCGGGCGCGATCGCGCACCGGCTTGGACGGATGAACATGCGCCGCCGATCGAAGCGCAACGTCGCGCATCATTACGACCTGTCGGCCCGGCTCTACGATCTCTTCCTCGACGCCGACCGCCAATATAGCTGCGCCTATTTCGCCGATCCCGGCCAGAGCCTCGAACAGGCCCAGCTCGACAAGAAGGCGCATATCGCCGCCAAGCTGATGATCGAGCCGGGCATGCGCGTGCTCGACATCGGCTGCGGCTGGGGCGGGATGGCGATCTACCTCCACAAGAAGACCGGCGCCGAAGTGCTCGGCATCACGCTGTCCGAAGAACAGCTCAAGGCCGCCCGCCAGCGCGCCGAATGGGAAGGCGTGGAGGACAAGGTCAGGTTCGAACTAATCGACTATCGCGACGTCGAAGGACCGTTCGACCGGATCGTGTCGGTCGGCATGTTCGAGCATGTCGGCGTGCCGCATTTCCGCACCTTCTTCCGCAAGTGCCGCGACCTGCTGACGCCCGACGGGGTGATGCTGCTCCACACGATCGGCCGCGCGGGCGGGCCGGGCGTGACCGATGCCTTCACCTCGAAATATATCTTCCCCGGCGGCTATATTCCGGCGCTGTCGGAGATCGCGCAGGGCTATGAAGGGCTGCGCTGGTTCATGACCGACGTCGAGGTGCTGCGCGAGCATTACGGGCATACGCTCAATCACTGGTACGACCGCACCGTCGCCGCGCACGACGCGATCGTCGCGCTGTACGACGAGCGCTTCTACCGGATGTGGACCTTCTATCTCGCCGGGGCGATGACCGGCTTCTTCAACGGCGGGCTGGTCAATTACCAGCTCCAGTTCGCCCGCGACCGCGACGCGCTGCCGATCACCCGCGACTATATGCTCGCGCACGAGGAAGCGCTGTACGAGACCATGCCTCGCGGCTTCATGCTTCAGGACGGATAGCGTTCGTCCATGTGCGCGAGCGCATCACGCGTCAGTTCGTCGAGCACGCCTGCATCCACATCGGCCAGCTTCTTGATGTAGAGGCACGACTTGCCGGTCTTGTGCTTGCCCAGCCGCGCCAGAAGCGGCTCCTGGCTTTCCGCGCCGGTCAGCACGTAAAGTACGAGTTCGGCCTTGCGCGGGCTGAAGCCAAGGCGGCACATCGTGCCTTCGTGCCCGCTGTCATATTTATAGTGATAGCTGCCGAAGCCGACGATCGACGGCCCCCACATCTGCGCGGGCTGGCCGGTGATCCGCTCCATCATCGCGCGCACCGCCTTGGCATCCTCGCGCCGGACGGGGTTCTCGACCGCGTCGATGAAGGCGTCGGCGGTCACTTCGGTGGGTTTGGTCTTGATCTCGGCCATGTCCCGCTCTCCCGATTCGCAGCCGCGATGCTATCGCAGCCGCCGCGAATTGCCTAAGCGGCGGCAATGTCCGCCCTGCCCCTCACCCGCCGGTCGATCTTCGCGCAGGCATGGCCGATCATGCTCGGCCAGACCACCGTGCCGCTGGTCGGCATCGTCGATACGGCAGTGATCGGGCGGACCGGCGACGCGGCGGCGCTGGCGGGCGTGGCGCTGGGCACGACGATCATCAACTTCCTGTTCTGGAGCTTCGGCTTTCTGCGCATGGGAATGACGGGGATGACCGCGCAGGCGCAGGGCGCGGGGGACGCGCAGGAAGTCGATGCGATGCTGATGCGCGGCGTCGTCATCGGAGCGGCGCTGGGCGCGGTGCTGCTCGCGCTTCAGCTGCTGCTGATCCCGCTTGCCTTCCGGGTTCTGGACGGCGGGGCGGACGTCGATGCGCAGGCAAAGACGTTCGTCGCCGCGCGGATGTGGGGCGCGCCGGCCAGCCTTGCGGTGTTCGCGATCAACGGCTGGCTGCTGGGCCTCGGCCGCAGCGGTGCGGCGCTGGCGCTCCAGATCGTGATGAACCTGATCAATATCGGCCTCGACATATTGTTCGTGTGGCATTTCGATATGGGCGTGCGCGGCGTGGGATATGGCACCGCCTGCGCCGAATGGACCGCACTGGCGGTGGGGCTGCTGATGGTAGCCCCGCATCTGCGCGGGGTGGCGGACCGGGCGCGGCTGTTCCACCGCGCGGCGATGAAGCGGCTCTTCGCGGTCAACGCCGACATCATGATCCGCACCGTCGCGCTGCTGCTGATGTTCGTATGGGTCACCAATGCCGGGGCGCGGCTCGGCACCAATGTGCTCGCCGCCAATCAGGTGCTGATGCAAGCGATCAGCCTGGTCGCTTTCGTGCTCGACGGCTTCGCCTTCACTGCGGAATCGCGCGTGGGCCATGCCATCGGCGCGCGGAGCCGGCCCGACCTGATCCGCGCGATCCGGCTGACGAGCGAATTCTCGTTCGTCTGCGCCGCATTGTTCGGCGTGTTGCTGATGGTGGCGGGCGCGCCCGCGATCCGGTTCCTCGTGACAAATCAGGACGTGCGCGACATCGCCATCGCCGCGCTGCCGCTGGTCGCGATCCTGCCGCTTCTCGGCACCCCGGCATGGCTGCTCGATGGCATCTTCATCGGCGCGACTGGCGGCCGAGCGCTGCGCAACGCCGCGATTCTGGCGACGGCTCTGTACATCGCGACCGACCTGATCCTGCGCCCGTTCGGCCTGTGGGGCCTGTGGGCGGCGTTCCTGATCAGCTATCTCTATCGCGCCGCCGCGCTGGGCGCATACATGCCCGGCTTGCTGCGCGGGCTTTCGGACCCTATTGCGCGCACCGTTCCCAAAACCCCGGAGTCGTAGCCCATGTCAGAGAAGATCAACCGCGTCGTCCTCGCCTATTCGGGCGGTCTGGACACGAGCGTGATCCTGAAATGGCTCCAGCAGGAATATCAGTGCGAGGTGGTGACCTTCACTGCTGATCTGGGCCAGGGCGAAGAACTCGAGCCCGCACGCAAGAAGGCCGAGATGGCCGGCGTGAAGCCCGAGCACATCTTCATCGACGACCTCAAGGAAGAGTTCGTCCGCGACTACATCTTCCCGATGATGCGCTCGAACGCGCTGTACGAAGGCCTGTACCTGCTCGGCACGTCGATCGCGCGTCCGCTGATCGCCAAGCGCCAGATCGAGATCGCCAAGCTGGTGAATGCCGACGCCGTCAGCCACGGCGCGACCGGCAAGGGCAATGATCAGGTCCGCTTCGAGCTGGGCTATTATGCGCTGAACCCGGACATCAAGGTGATCGCGCCGTGGCGCGAATGGGACCTCACCAGCCGCGAACGCCTGATCGAGTTCGCCGAGAAGCACCAGATTCCGATCGCCAAGGACAAGCGCGGCGAAGCGCCCTTCTCGACCGACGCGAACATTCTGCACACTTCGTCCGAGGGCAAGGTGCTCGAGGATCCGTGGCAGGAAGTGCCGGATTATGTGTACTCGCGCACGGTGAACCCGGAGGACGCGCCCGACGCGCCCGAGACGATCACGATCGATTTCGAACGCGGCGACGGCGTCGCGCTGAACGGCGAGGCGATGTCGCCCGCGACCCTGTTCGCGGCGCTCAACGAGCTGGGCCGCAAGCATGGCATCGGGCGCCTTGATCTCGTGGAAAACCGGTTCGTCGGCATGAAGTCGCGCGGCATGTACGAGACGCCGGGCGGCACCATCTATCACCTCGCCCATCGCGGGATCGAGCAGATCACGCTGGATCGCGGCGCGGCGCATCTGAAGGACGAGTTGGCCCCGCGCTATGCCGAGCTGATCTATAACGGCTTCTGGTTCTCGCCCGAGCGCGAGATGCTGCAGGCCGCGATCGATCACAGCCAGGAGAAGGTGACCGGCACGGTTCGCCTGAAGCTGTACAAGGGCAGTGTGATCGTCACCGGCCGCAAGTCGCCCTATACGCTCTACAGCGAGAAGGTCGTGACGTTCGAGGACGATCAGGGCGCGTACGACCAGCGCGACGCCGCGGGCTTCATCAAGCTCAACGCGCTGCGCCTGCGTCTGCTCGGCCGCCGCGAGGGCTAGGTCAGCTCAAAGGTCGGTCCAGCGATCGAAACTCGCTGCCTGACCGTGGATCGCACCATCCGCATCGATCAGGTTCCACACGATGGCCTGTTCGATGCGGAAGCGGCTGCCATCCGCCGCGATGCGGATGCCGCTGTAATCGTCGATAAAGCCGTCCCGCGTCACGCGCTCCAGCAGCGCGCTGCGTTCGTCGCGATGCATCGGCTCGGCGGACAGGCGCGACGGCATGGCGACGAACGCCTCGAGGCTGGTGCCGAACCGGTTGAGTGCGGCGCGATTGCCGAAGAAGAAGATCGGGTCCGTCTCGGTCCCATGCGCGAGAATCACACGCGGCGCACTCCATAACGCTTCGGGCGACGGTACGAGGTCGCGCCCGGTCAGCCGGCGATGGCTCGACGCGATCAGTTCCAGCCGCGCTCGCATCTCCGGTGCGGCGAACCGCGACGGCAGCGTCACGCGGCGTTCCACCGCAGCGACATGCACGACAGCCCCGCATCGATCCGCGCGACGTGCGTCGTGTCGAGCAGCTTGAGCCGATAGCCTTCTCGATCCAGCCGCTCGGCGATGCGCGGATGGCCGTCCGACAACAGCAGCGTGTCGTTGATCCGCAGCGCATTGGCGGCGGCTTCCTCGCCGGGATCGAGCGTCAGCACGCGGAACCCGGCGAACAGCCCGCTCACCGCCCCCGCCTGCGTGGTCAGGATCGTCTCTTCGTCGATCAGCGTGGCGATGGTCTTGAGGTGCAGCGCCTCGCGCGGCGGCTCGACGATCGCCGCCTTGCGCCCCAGCGTGCCGAGCGCTTCCACCAGCGCCGCCGCGCCCACGGCATCGGTCCGTGCCGACAGGCCGATCAACGCCCGATCCGGCGTCACCATCACATCGCCGCCATCAGCAGAACCTTCGCCGATCCGGAGCACCTCGCCGAAGTGGCGACCGAGCACCGGCGCGAGTTCGGCGACTTCGCCGCGCCGCGTATCAGCGCCGGAATTGAGCAGGATCGCGCCTTCCCCGAACACCAGAGCCGGATCCTCGACGAAGATCGAATCGGGAAACGCTTCCAGGGCCCCGAGAATATCGAGCGTCAGCCCGGCCTCGCGCAGCGCATCGGCATAGGCGGCATGTTCGCGCAGTACCGCATCATAATCGGGCGCGGGACCATCGCCTGCGTGAAGCCCGCCGACGACCGAGCGGCCCGGAGTGCGGAGGATGGCATGGGTGAAATCGTGACAGGTCATGAACCCTGATAATCCGGCAAGCTGGTCCGGCGAAAGCGGGATCGTCCCGCTTCGGCGGCGATAGTCTTTGCGTCCGCCTTCACGCCACCTATCCTCGACGGCCGAACGCGGGGGAGATCAGCGATGCACGACATGGATCATTGCCACATGCATGGCGGCAACGTCGCGGGGCTGGTGACCGAATATCCGCTCGACTGGCCCGGCGCCGAGCCGACGACCGGCAGCGCCGCGGCGGACTCGACCCATTGCTGCACCCCCGGCGGCGGATCGACGCACGAACTGGTCTATGATCACGATGGCGGCACCGTCTTCTGGGTCTCGGGACAGGAATATGACCATATCGCCCGCGTCACGCTCGACGGAATGGCAACCTATTTCGCGATGCCGCCGGGCAGCAAACCGCACGGCATCAAGTTCGACCAGCAGCACCGGCTCTGGCTCACTTTCGAGGGTTCGGGCGAAGTCGTGCAGATCCATCCCGACGGCAGCATCGGTGCGCGGATCGACGTGCGCATCAGCGGCCCGGGCATCGATCCGGCAATCAACACGCGCCCGCATGGCCTTGGCATCGGCCATGACGGCGCAATCTGGTTCACCGGCAAGCTGACCAACACCCTCGGGCGTATCGATCCGGTCACGTTCGAGGTGCGCCACTATGCGCTGCCGACGCTGGGCGCGGTGCCGATCTATCTTTCGGCCGGACCCGATGGCGATATGTGGTGTACCGAGCTGACCAGCAGCCGGATCGCACGGATCCCGGCCGCCGGTGGACAACCGGTCGAAACGGTCATCCCCACCGCCAACAGCCGCCCGATCGCGATCGTGGCGGGGCCGGACGGGCGGATGTGGTTCAGCGAGGAAGCGGGCGGCAAGATCGGCCGGGTCGAGGCGGATGGATCGATCACCGAATTCCCGGTGCCGCTGACTGCGTCGAGCGCGATCCTCGCGGGCCTCGCCTTCGACAATCTCGGCAATCTGTGGGTCCAGCAATATGTCAGCCCGCCGCCGACCGGGCCGGTAGCGGACGATTATATCGTGCGCCTGAGCGCCGAGATCGCGCTGGCGCAGCGTGGCGACCTGTCCGGCGTGGGCATCAGCTATTTCCGCGCGCCGTCGCGCGGCACGGTGATGCATCGCATCACGCAGGGGCCGGACGGGAATATCTGGTTCAGCGAACTCGGGATCAACCGGATCGGAAAGGTCCAGATCGCATCCTGAACCGGCCGATCGGCAGTCAACGGCGCGGCTGATCCAGCAGGCCGATGAAAAAGGCAGTCACCACCATCTGAAGCCCGACACAGCCCAGCAGCATCGACGGGATGGTCAGGCGCATCAGTGCTGCGGGGTTCAGTCCGCCAAAGCCGCTCGACGCCCAGATCGCGGTTGCGGTCGCCGCGCCGGCGATGCCGCCGGTCAGCATCAGACCGCCAAGGATGCAGGCGCGCTCGACCGAGAACCAGTTGCGCACCCGCCGCATCAGCCCGCTTTCGGGCCACATGCCCGCGATTGTACCGTATCGCCGCGCCATCACGCTGAGACCGATCAGCTGCGATCCCATCAGCACCGCCATCGCGGCGAAGATCATCGTGTGGATGCCGAACTCGACCCCGCCCACATGCACGTCCCCGCCGATCAGCCCGAGCACGCCGAACAGGCCCACAGCGGCAAGCGCGACGCCGGGATAGAGGAACAGGAATTTCGGCGCGAAGATCAGCAGGAAGCGCAGATGCCGCCAGCCGTCGCGCCAGGTGCGCAGATGCGGCGGACGCGAGCGCCCGTCGGGCTTCAGCGTGGTCGGCACTTCGCGGATGTCGAGCTTTTCGATCGCGGCCTTGACCACCATCTCGCTCGCGAATTCCATTCCCGGCGCGGTGAGGCCCAGCTTCTGGATGCTGTCCCGGTTGAACGCGCGCAGGCCACAATGGAAGTCGCCGACCGGAATGCGGAAGAAGGTGCGGCCAAGAAAGCTCAGCACGGGATTGCCCAGATAGCGGTGAAGCGGCGGCATCGCGCCTTCCTCGATCCCGCCCTGAAAGCGATTGCCCATTACCAGTTCGGCGCCGTCGCGAAGCTGCTCGACGAACGGCATCAGCCCGCCGAAATCGTACGAATCGTCGGCGTCGCCCATCGCGACATATTTGCCCTTGGCCGCTTCGATCCCGCCGATCAGCGCCGCGCCATAGCCGCGCGCGGGGACGTGGACGATGCGCGCGCCCAGCGCATTGGCGATCTGCTGCGACCCATCGGTCGAGCCATTGTCGGCGACGATCACTTCGCCCTTCAGGCCATGATCGGCGAGAAACGCCTTGGCCTTCTTCACGCACACCGCCAGCGTTTCGGCTTCATTGAGGCAGGGCATGACGATCGACAGTTCGATCGCTTCCTCCCGCGCTTCGGGCGGGCGGTTGGGGGCGTGAAACGTCTTGAGCGCGCGGGCAGCGGACATGGAAGCTCCCAAAGTGTCCTGATTGTCCTGCCCGCTGTGCCCCGCCGCGTTTCAAATTTTGGTTAACGACAGGGCCAAATAAATCGTGCCGAACACGCACGGAAAGGGTTCGCGTTAACCATTTCTCATCGGATCGCCCTCTAGCGTGACCCGCGACAAGACCGCCGAACCTTTCACGCGGTCTGCCTCCGGAGGTTAAGATGCTCGGTTCCGTTCATGGCAAGCTGGTGTTCAATCGCCGCATCCAGAAGCTAGCGACCGCGATCGCCGATCGCCTGCCCCAGAACGCACGCGTGATCGACGTGGGCTGCGGCAGCGGCGACCTTGCCGTGCTGGTGATGCAGATGCGCCCGGACGTGAAGATCGAAGGGATCGACGTGCTGGTCCGCCCGGATACGGCGATCCCCGTCACCGAATATGACGGCTATCATATCCCCTTCGAAGACAATCATTTCGACGCCGCGATGGTGATCGACGTGCTGCACCATACCGACGATCCGCAGGCCGTGCTGGGCGAGATCGCTCGCGTCGCGCCGCAAGTGATCATCAAGGACCATCTGCGCGACGGCATCGCCGCGGGCATCACGCTGCGCTTCATGGATTGGGTCGGCAACGCCGCGCATGGCGTGCGCCTGCCGTACAACTATCTGTCGCACCGCGAGTGGAAGTCGATCTGGGGCAAGCTCCATCTCGATACCGGAAAGTTCACCAAGCATCTCGCACTCTATCCGCGTCCGTTCAGCTGGTTCTTCGATCGCGGGCTGCATTTCGTAGCCGTGCTGTCGCGCTGACCTGAGGAAATGACGACCGGCCAGCCGAACGACGCCCTAGCGCGTCGCCGGGCGATCCGCCTCGACCTGGTCGTGGCGGTCGCGCTGGCGCTGATCCTGACGATCGGCTGGACGCTGACCGACTGGGGCCGGCTCAGCCGCATGCTGCTGCCCGATCCCGACGACATGATGCGCATCGCGCAGGTGCGCGACTGGATCGCCGGACAGGGGATCAACGACTGGACCCAATATCGCATGGCGCCGCCCGAAGGTTCGCCGATGCACTGGTCGCGAATCAACGATGTCGGCATCGCCGCGCTGATCCTGCTCGCCACACCGTTCGCGGGCCAGGCCGGTGCCGAGATGTTCGCGGTGCTGGTCTATCCGGCACTGCTGTTCGCGCTCGCCCTCTTCCTGTCCGCCCGCATCGCGCGGCGGCTATGGGGACCGTCCGCCGGACCGATCGCGGCGGTACTGATGGCGCTGGCCTATCCCGGCACCACCGTCTTCATCCCCGGCCGGATCGATCATCACGCGCTTCAGGTCGTGCTGATCCAGATCTTCGTCCTGCTGCTGATGCGCACGCCCACGTTGAAAGGCGGGATCCTGACCGGACTGGCAGCCGGACTCAGCCTCGTCATCGGCCTCGAAACCGCGCCGCAGGTCGCAGCCCTCGTCGCGGTGCTGGCGATGCTGTGGGTCGTTCGCGGCATGAACGAGCGTTCGCGCCTCACCGGCTTCGCGGCAGGCCTCGGCGTTTCGACGTTGTTCTTCCTGACTTTCCTCCGCCCCACCTTCTGGTCGCCCGCCTTGTGCGACGCCTTCACCCCCGCTTCCTCGACCGGCACGCTCGCCGTCGCCGCGGCGCTCGGCGCGCTGGCCGCAACCACGCCCCGGCTGGCCAGTTGGCAGGTCCGGATCGCGACCGGCGCACTGCTCGGCGCTGTGTCGCTCGGCCTGACGCTGTATCTCTTCCCGAGCTGCATCAGCGGACCCTATGGCGAGATGGACCCGTTCCTGCTCAAAGCCTTCATGCCCTATATCGACGAGGCCAACAGCGTCTTCGAACAGCCGCGCCTCGCCCGGATCATCGCCATCGGCGGCGTGCTGGCGGCAGCGTGCATCACCTCGGCATGGATGATCTGGCGCGCGCCGAAACGCTGGGCGGTGCTGCTGCCGATCGCGGCGGTGATCCTCATGTCCGGGTTGATCATGCTGCTTCAGGTGCGCGGCGCCTATATCGGCGCACCGCTTGGCGCGCCTGTGCTCGCCGGGCTGGTCGTTGCGGCACGCGCGCGGACGACGTGGCAATTGCCCGCCGTGATCGGCGCATGGCTGGCTGGCGCGGGCATGGCCTATGCCACCATCCCCGAGCAGATCGAGCTGCGGGTGGCGCGCGACACGTCGATGGTCAATCGCCCCACCTTGCAGGTCGTATGCAGCGGCGGCGACGCATGGGCTCAGGTCGATCGCTTCAAACCGGGCGTGGTCATGGCCGGCACCAATGTCGCGGCCTATCTGATGGGCGCGACGCATCATTCGACGATCGGCGCGGGCTATCACCGCAACAACACCGGCAACATGGCGATGTACCGTTTCTTCCTGAGCAAGCCCGACGAAGCGCGAGCGATCGCGGCGGCGTGGAAGACCGACTATGTCGCCTTCTGTCCCGGCGATTTCGTCGAGATCGACGTGACGCGGAACTACCCGGACAGCATGGCCACCCGGCTCCAGCACGGGCAGGCGCCCGCCTGGCTCCAGCCGATGCCGCTGAAGGACACGCCGCTGCGCTTCTACCGGATCGTCCGGTAACCTCGGAAAAGCCGTAAAAAATGCCCGCCCGCCCCGCTTGCGGCGCCTACCCCGCTCGCCCTACAAGCCAGCCGATGGACAGGGGCGAAGCACTGCAATGGTGGCAGACACGAACGTTTGTGGCGTTCGTCACCATATTGGCGATGATCCCCCTGATCTGGCCCGACGTGCCGCCGCTGGTGGACCTGCCCGGCCATATGGGGCGCTATCGCGTCCAGCTCGAATACACCCAGCATCCCTGGCTCTCGGAATGGTATAATTTCGAGTGGAGCCTGATGGGCAATCTGGGCGTCGACCTGCTCATCATTCCGCTGTCGAAGATTTTCGGGCTCGAGCTGGCGGTGAAGCTGATCGTGCTTTCCACCCCGCCGATGACCGTCGCCGGGCTGCTGTGGATTTCGCGCGAAGTACATGGCCGCATTCCCGCCACCGCATTGTTCGCCCTGCCTTTGGCCTATGCCTTCCCCTTCCATTTCGGCTTCGTCAATTTCGCGCTGTCGATGGCCTTCGCGATGCTCGCCTTCGGGCTGTGGCTGCGCCTTGCGCGGCTGGGCAAGCTCAGGCTTCGCGCGATCATCTTCGTGCCGCTGTCGTGCATCATCTGGGTGACCCACACCTTCGGCTGGGGCGTGCTGGGCGTGCTCGCTTTCTCGGCCGAACTGATCCGCCAGCACGACATCCGCCCGCGCCGCGAAGGCGGCTGGCGGCAGGATTTCGTCACGGCCTGGGTGATCCCGTGGTTCAAGGCCGGAATCCAGTGCCTCTCGCTCGCTCCGCCGGTGCTGCTGATGCTGGCATGGCGCAGCGGCGGCGGCGTTTCGGGCCAGACCGGCGACTGGTTCAATTTCCGCGCCAAGATCCTGTGGGTGTTGCAGGTGTTCCGCGATCGCTGGCAACTGTTCGACATCGCCAGCGTCGGCGTGCTGTTCCTGCTGCTGCTCAAGGCAGTGCGCGATCCGAATATCCAATATTCGCGCAACCTGGGTCTGTCGGCGATCTTCCTGCTGGCGGTGTTCCTGCTGCTGCCGCGCATCGTGTTCGGATCGGCCTATGCCGATATGCGGCTGGTGCCGTTCATGATCGCGATCGCGATCATCGCGATCCGGCCCAAGCCTGGCATGCCGATCCTCGGCGCGGCCACCGTCGCGCTGCTCGGCCTGAGCTTCTACACCGCGCGCATCGTCTCCACGACCTGGTCGTTCGCCAAGTACGACGCCTCCTACGACGAGGAACTCGAGGCGCTCAATCACGTGCCGATCGGCGCGCGGCTGGTCAGCTTTGTCGGCGAGACCTGCTACAACGAATGGCGGATGACCCGCCTCCAGCACATCCCCGGCCTCGCGCTGGAACGGCGGCTGGCCTACACCAACGATCAATGGTCGATGGCCGGCGCGCAGCTGATGACGGTCAAATATCTGCGCGGTCGCGACCGGCTGGCGCGCAGCTTCATCCACGATCCGTCCGAACTGGTCACCGACGTGCAGTGCCCGCGCGAATATTGGCGCCCGGTCGCCCGCGCGCTGGCGCTCTTCCCGCGCGATGCGTTCGACTATGTCTGGCTGATCCGCCCGCCGCATTACGACACGCGGCTGGAACAGGGCCTCGTGCCGATCTGGAAGGGCGGCGACGGCAGCACCCTGTTCAAGGTCGATCACGCGATCCCGGCAGGCGTCCTCGAACCCGGCGACCTGCCGCGCCCGAAGCGCGAGCGCGACATGCCGATCCCGGACAATGCCGCCGAACTCGTCAACTCGATGTCGCCCGAATAAGCAGCCCTAACAGGCTTCGTATTTCCAGTTGCGGCGCTTGCCCTCGCGCATCCAGCCGACCGCTTCGGCGACGCGCTTGGCCTTGGTCTCGGGCCGCTTTGCTTCGGCGATCCACTCGCAATATTCGCGGCGGCAGCCCGGCGGGAAAGCGTTGAAGGTCGCGGCGGCCGCATCGTCCGCCGCCAGCGCTTCGGCCAGTTCGGGCGGCACTTCGGCTTCGGGCTTGGGCGGCTTTCCGGCGCGGGGCGACTTGGCACCGGAGTCGATCAGCGCCATCGCGCTCTTTACCTGCGCCTCGATCTCCCCGGCGGAGGGCAGATCGTCGAGCGAGGCGATCCGGCCATATTGGCCCATCGCTTCCCCTTCCTTGCCCGTCGCCAGTTCCTGTCGCGACCAGAAGCCGAAGGCCGCATGGGTCTTGAACGCCGCCATATTGGCCAGCGGCTTGCCCTTATAGTCGAAGAAGGGACTCGACCATTTGATCGCCTCGACCACGTCGGGACAAGCGGCATGGACGCGGTCGCGGAGCCAGGCGAGAATCGGTTTCGCGAAGTCGGCGCGAGCCTCGATATAGGCGTCGATGCGCGGGTCTCTGGTCATGGCCTTCCCCTTCGGAGGCCATGCTATCCCGACGCGTCACCCGGTCAAGGTGCGAGCGCGTCCTCGTCGGCTTCGCCCAGCTCGTCGAGATTGTCCTCGTCGAAATCGGCCTGAACCTCGTCCTCCGCGCGGCTTTCGGCCGTCAGCTCGGCATCGTCATCCTCTTCGCCCAGTTCGTCGTCGACCATCCGCAGATCGTCTTCGAGCGTATCGGGATCGTCGCCCAGATCGGGCGGCAGGTCGGTCAGGATCATGCCGTCGGTCGGCCCGTCGCGCGTCGCCTCGAGGATCTCGGCCCGCTGGCTTTCGTCATAGCCGTCCTCGTCATAGCCGTCGTCGCCGGAACCCTGTCCCGTCACCTGATAACCGCCCATCGCGAACCTCCATTCTCGCCTGTCATCAAGGCGCGAACGGTGCTGGGGCGGAGTCGTTCCGAATCCGGGCGACAAACGGCCCGGCGCTACCCGGTGAAGCGGCACCAGCCCGCTTCCCCACCCGGCCACCCAATCAGATTACTCTTGTGGGTGGCCGGGTGGGGAAGCGGGCCGGTACCGCCCGACCAAAGCGCCTCAGGTTGCGCGGAACAGCCGCCCGCGCTCGGCCACGGCGATGATTCCGAACGCAAGCACGCCCAGGATGAAGAAGCCCGCGTAAAGCGGCACGGTCGTCCCGTTGAACGCCTGCCCGATCAGCGCGCCGATCAACGCGCCGCCCAGGGTGGTGGTGAAGCCCTGCAGGCTCGACGCGGTGCCGGCGATGTCGCCCATCCGCTCCATCGCCATCGCCGAGAAATTGGCGTTGGCCAGCGCGATGAACAGCATCATCGCGCCTTGCAGGATACCGAAGGTCCACAGCGACTCCGCGCCGCTCCACGCGACCAGCAGATGCAGCCCCGCCAGCACGATCAGCACCGCAAGCGCGCTGTGCGAGATCAGCCGCATTCCCAGCCGCATCACCAGCCGCGAGTTCATATATGCCCCTACCGCCATCATGCTGGCGACCGCGGCGAACATCACCGTGAGCAGCTTGGGCTGGTGGAACACATCGGCCATGATCTGCTGGATCGACCCGATAAAGCCGAACATGCCCCCCGAAAGCAACGTGATCGCCAGCGTATAGCCCACCGCGGCGCGGTCCTTCATCACCAGCGCATAGTCGCGCGCGATCCGCGCCGGATGGAGCGACTGGCGCGCATCGGCGCTCATCGTTTCGGGCATGCGCAGCCAGAACCACAGCATGACCAGGCCCGACACGCCGGCCACGCCCCAGAAGATCAGGCGCCAGTTGCCGAAAAGGAGCATGAGTTCGCCGAAATTGGGCGCGACGATCGGCGCGGCCATGAAGACGATGAAGGCCAGGCTCATCACTCGCGCCATCGCCCGGCCCGAATAGCAATCGCGCACCAGCGCCACGGTCACCACGCGCGCGCCTGCCGCAGCGGTGCCCATCGCCGCGCGCGAGAGCAGCAACAGCTCGAAACTGCCCGAGATCGCCGCGACCGCGCTGGTCAGCACATAGGCGCCCAGCGCCACCAGCAGCACCGGCCGCCGTCCGAACCGATCCGACAGCGGACCATAGACCAGCTGCGCAAAGGCGAAGCCGATCAGGAATGAGGTGATCACATATTGGCGGTGATTGGCCGTCGCCACGTCGAGGCTGTCGCCGATCGCGGGCAGCGCCGGCAGCATCGAATCGATGCCCAATGCGGTCAGCGCCATCATCGCCGCGACCAGCCCGACAAACTCCTTGAAGCCGAGCGGCGCGCGGTTCTCCCGCTCGGTATCGATGGTCGTCAGCTGGTCCATGATTCCGGAAGCCAATGGCGGATCGGAACGCCCGCGTCACCCCCCAGCTTGACGCAGCGTCAATTCGATCTTAGTGTATTGTATAAGTGATACACTGTGTGAGGCTTACATGATCCGCTATGCTGCTGCTCTGCTCCCGCTGACTCTCGCCGCATGCGGCGGCACCGGCGGCAACATCACGATCAACGACAAGGACGGTAACGTCTCGATCGTTACCGACGGCAACGGGCAGACCAGCATCAAGGCCCCGGGCGTCGACATCACCGCGAAGCTGCCGAAGATTTCGCTGGATTCTGCGGACTTCGATATCAGCGGGCTGAAGCTGTATCCGGGCTCGAAGCCGCGCGACTTCAAGGTCGATGCCGGCAATGGCGGCGCAGGTCCGGGCGGCGACCATGTCGCGATCTCGTTCGACGCCCCCGCTCCGCTCGCCACGGTCCAGGGCTGGTATCGTGACGAAATGGCCAAGAAGGGTTTCAAGGTCTCGCCACAGGGCGACGGCTTCGCCGGCACCACCGACAAGGGCGAGCCGGTCACGCTCGAATTGCAGGCGGACGGCGCGAACAAGTCGAAGGGCACGCTGACGGTCGGCGCGTAATTTTGTTGGCGCCGTACCGGCCCGCCTCTCCAACCGGGAGCGCGCCGGTACGGTCGCCGCGCTTGGCACGGGCACACAAGAAGCGCTAATCTGAGGGGTAACGACTCCTCCGGAGATTTCTTTTGTCCGATACCATTCTTGCCGAAGTCCCGCTGATCTCGATGAAGGATCAGCCCACGGACCCAGACGGCTTCGCCCAGGCGTTCGGCGCCTCGTTCCAGCGCTTCGGCTTCGCGATGGTCGCCGATCACGGCGTCGATCAGGCGCTGATCGACCGCGCATGGAAGATGACCGAAGCCTTTTTCGCGCTGCCCGAAGCCGACAAGCGCGCTTATTATGTCGAAGGCGGCGGCGGCGCGCGCGGCTATACGCCATACAAGACCGAGATCGCCAAGGGCGCGACCCATGTCGATCTCAAGGAATTCTGGCATATCGGCCGCCAGCTGGCCGCCGGTCACCGATTCGAAAGCGTCATGACTCCCAATATCTGGCCCGATGCGCCGGAGGGGTTCCGCGAGACCTTCCTCGAACTGTTCGCGGCGTTCGACGCGGCCGGCGACCGGCTGCTTTCGGCGATTGCACGCTATCTCGACCTCAAGCCCGACTGGTTCGATCCGGCGGTCAAGGACGGTAACTCGGTCCTGCGCCTGCTCCATTATCCGCCGGTGCCCGCCGACGCGCCCGAAGTCCGCGCTGGTGCGCATGAGGATATCAACCTCATCACCCTGCTGCTCGGCGCCGAGGAATCGGGGCTGCAACTGCTCGATCGCAATGGCGACTGGCTGCCGGTCAAGCCGCCCGAAGGGGCGATGGTGGTCAATGTCGGCGACATGCTGCAGCGGCTGACCAACAATGTCCTGCCCTCGACCACGCACCGCGTCGTCAATCCGCCGCCTGAGCGCCGTAACAAGCCGCGCTATTCGATGCCGTTCTTCCTGCACCCCGCGCCCGATTTCGTCATCGAGACGCTGCCGGGCTGCATCACCCCGGACAATCCGAACCGCTATCCCAAGCCGATTTCGTCGCACGATTATCTGATGGAACGGCTGATCGAGATCGGACTGATCAAGAAGTAACGGCCAATCGCGGGCGTGGACGGGATTCGTCCCGTCCGCTATTGTGCACGCATGACGGCGAGAGCGAAGCGGATGCGTAACGCGATACTTGCAACCTTGCTGGCGCTGGGCCTTTCGGCTCCGGCGGCAGCGCAAAACTCGCCTCGCCCGTTCTGGGCAACGCAAGCGCTCGCCTATGGCAATTGCATCGTGAAGGCCGATCCGAAAGGCAGCCTTCGTTACGTCCGCGCAGCCGCCGGGACCGCCGCGGCCAGCGCCGCCCGCTCCGCGCTGGCGCCCGTACTCATCAAGTGCGAGTCCGCGCTGGGCGCATGGGCGCCGCATCTGCGCGAAGCCGATCGCCGCAACGCGGTGCAGGCGGCACTCCAACGGACCCGCAACAAGCAAAGCTAAACGCGCCCCTCGTTTCGAGAGCGTTGCGGGCAGGGGCGACACGCCCTAGGCAGCACCTCCGCAATCTGAAGGAATGAGCGATATGGGCGAAACGCTGCGCGTGGCATTGGCTGGCCTTGGAACCGTGGGCGGGGGCGTCATTCGCCTGCTCGACACCAATGGCGACCTGATCGCGCGCCGCGCCGGCCGGCCGATCGAGATCGTCGCAGTTTCCGCGCGCGATCGCACCAAGGATCGCGGCTTCGATCTGAACCGGTTCGACTGGGTCGACGATTCTGCCGAACTCGCGCGTCATCCCGATGTCGACGTCGTGGTCGAACTGGTCGGCGGTTCGGACGGTCCCGCCCTCACCCTCGCCCGCGCCGCGCTGGCGGCGGGCAAGAGCGTCGTCACCGCCAACAAGGCGATGATCGCGCATCACGGCCTCGAGCTGGCCCAGGCCGCCGAGTCTGCCAATCTCGCGCTCAAGTTCGAAGCGGCCGTCGCGGGCGGCGTTCCGGTGATCAAGGGCCTGCGCGAAGGCGCCGCCGCCAATGTGATCGGCCGCGTCTATGGCATCCTCAACGGCACCTGCAATTTCATCCTGTCGAAGATGGAAGCCGAAGGCCGCGACTTCGCCGACATCCTCGCCGAAGCCCAGCGTCTCGGTTACGCCGAAGCCGATCCCAGCTTCGACATCGACGGCGTCGATGCCGCGCACAAGCTGTCGATCCTCGCCAGCCTCGCCTTCGGCACCCAGCCGGCGTTCGATGCCGTCGGCATCACCGGCATCCGCCACGTGATCGCCGCCGACATCGCCGAAGCCGCGTCGCTCGGCTATCGCGTCCGCCTGCTCGGCATCGCCGATTCCGCCGCCAATGGCGGGCTGTTCCAGCGCGTCCACCCGCATCTGGTCCATGAAAGCCACCCGCTGGCGCATGTCACCGGATCGACCAACGCCGTCGTCGCCGAAGGCAATTTCGTCGGCCGTCTGCTGTTCCAGGGCGCTGGCGCGGGCGATGGCCCGACCGCCAGCGCGGTAGTCGCCGACCTGATCGACATCGCGCGCGGCGAATTCGGCCCGCCCTATGCGATGCCCGCCGACGCGCTTGCGGCCCAGCCAGCAGCCGACAGCGGCGAGCGCCGCGGCCGCGCCTATGTCCGCTTCACCGTCGCCGATCGCGTCGGCGTGCTGGCCGAGATCGCCGCCGCCATGCGCGACGCAGGCGTCTCGATCGAAAGCCTGATGCAACGCGGCGCCAATCCCGACGGCAGCGTCCTCGTCGCGATCGTCACCCATGAAGGGCCGGAGCGCGCCGTCGCCCATGCGCTGGAAAAGCTGCGCGGCTCGTCCAGCCTCGTCGGCGAGCCGATGTGGATGCACATTCTCGGTTAAATTCGCGGGATCAGGGCGCCAGTTCGCGCCGTACGTAGCGGACGCCGTTGGCGCCCACGGTCACCGACACGCCGACCATGCCGCCGCATTGCGCGGTGAACGCACCCTGCCCGCACGGCAGCCGCCCGCGTTCCTCGAGCAGTTCGGCGGTCTGGGCCGGCACCGAATTGGCAGGATTGGCCGAAAGCACGAACGGCACGCGATAGCGATCCGCATCGCGGCGCGCGCACACCACGATCTCGTCGCTGTCCGCATCGGCGCGGCAGGGCCGGTCGGCTCGCGTCATTTCGCGCGCCTTGCTGACCGCGGCGGCCAGATCGGCATCCTGAGCGGCAAGCAGCATCATCGACATCAGCAGCACGGCCCAAGCCTCCTTCCGCCCCCGGAACGATGCTTGTGGCCCCTGCTTGTGGCGAAATTTTGGAAATCAGTCGCTGGTGCGGATCAGCGTCGCGCCGTTGCTGGGGCAAACCGGCGCGCCGGTGGTGCCGCAGGCCATACCCTGCGCGCGCTCCAGCTCACGCTGCTTCGGATCGGCCAGCGTCGTCGTTGCGCCGGTCAACCGGTATTGCTGGCCCGGATCCGTCCGGCACGGGAACGCCACCCCGCATCTCGGTGTCAGGCGCACCATGCGCACCGGGGCGCGCTTGCGGGTCCGGACGCTGCGTTTCTTGGTGGTGGACTGACGCGCGCGCTGCGGTTCGGGCGGCATCGCATAGGCCGGCGAAGCGATACTCAGCGCGAGGGTCAGGAGAATCATCGACGGCTTTCCTTCATTCGATGTGATGTCCACCCAACGCGCATCCACGGTGATGGTTGCCGATAGGCCTCGCCTCCCCTATCGCCCCCACAAAAGTTGAGGGGTGATGATTCAATGACGACTGCCAGCAAGCATCTGGACCGCGTTCTCGTCCTCGAAATGGTGCGCGTCACCGAAGCCGCCGCCATCGCCGCGTCCACCCTCACCGGGCGCGGCGACGAGAAGGCTGCCGATCACGCCGCGGTCGAAGCGATGCGCGAAGCGCTCAACAATCTCTACATGGACGGCACCGTCGTCATCGGCGAAGGCGAGCGCGACGAAGCCCCGATGCTCTTCATCGGCGAAAAGGTCGGCTCGGCGATCGGCAGCGGCCCGAAGATCGACATCGCGCTCGATCCCCTCGAAGGCACCACCATCTGCGCCAAGGCCGGCCCGAACGCGCTGGCGGTGCTCGCCGTCGCCGAGGAAGGCGGCCTGCTCAACGCCCCCGACGTCTATATGGAAAAGATCGCGGTCGGCCCGGGCTATCCCGATGGCGTGATCGATCTTGCCAAGTCGCCGACCGAGAACATCAAGGCGATTGCCGCCGCCAAGGGCGTCGAGCCCAACGAGATCATCGCCTGCGTTCTCGATCGTCCGCGCCACGAAGCGCTGATCGCCGAACTGCGCGCGATCGGCTGCGGCGTGATGCTGATCGGCGACGGCGACGTGGCCGGCGTGATCGCTACCACCGATCCCTCGACCACGATCGACGTCTATATGGGTTCGGGCGGCGCGCCCGAGGGCGTTCTGGCCTGTGCCGCGCTGCGCTGCGTCGGCGGCCAGTTCAAGGGCAAGCTGATCTTCCGCAACGACGACGAGCGCAGCCGCGCGCGCAAATGGGGCATCGAGGATCTCGACAAGATCTACGACCTGACCGAACTGGCCAAGGGCGACTGCATCTTCGCCGCGACCGGCGTTACCGATGGCTCGCTGCTCGAAGGCGTGAAGCGCCTGCCGGGCAAGATGACCACCGAGAGCGTCGTGATGCGCGCCAGTTCGGGCACGGTACGCTGGGTGAAGGGCGAGCACCGGATCTGACGTGACTCAGCCGATCGCCGTCGCGCTGCTCGTCTTCGCAGCGGCGATGCTGACCTATTTCGTCCGCGACGACGTTCGCGAGTTCGCGCTGTTCAAGGCACTGACGACCAGTGAGGGGCGTCAGCGCCGCTATCTGATCTGGGTGGCGAAATCCTTCGGTCTGTTCAGCGGATCCGCGCTGATCGGGCTCGCGTTGCTCGGCAGGTTCGATGCGATCCTTACCCTGCCCGCGGAGTTCGGCCCCGCGCTCGCAGCCTTGCCGAAGCCGGACTTCGCGGCGGGCGAACTCCCGCTCCTCGCCGGCCTGATGATCGGTGCGGCAATCGGCGGCGGCATCCTCGGTGCGCTGATCGCCAGCCGCCGCAAGGACGGCAAGGCGCCGATGGCGGGCGATGTCGAGGCGCTACTGCCGCGAAACGGTCGCGAGACGTTGTGCGGCGCGCTTCTGTCGCTCAACGCGGGGGCGACCGAAGAGCTGTTCTTCCGCCTCTATCTGCCGCTGCTGCTGGTCCTGGCCGGACTGAATCCGGTCGCCGCTTTCGTCGTCGCTGCCATCGTCTTTGGGCTGGTCCATCTTTATCAAGGCGCCGCCGGCGTGCTGGCGACCGGCGTGCTCGGCGCGGCACTCACGCTCGCCTATTTGCTCAGCGGCAGCCTTGCGCTTCCCATTCTGTTGCATGTCGCGATCGACCTGAACGCACTGGTTGTCCGCCCGACCCTTACCCGATTGATGCGGCGGGCAAAGTCGCCTTAGGATCGGGTTTCCGATGGAGGTCCCGATGCGTCGAATATTTGCCCTTGCCGTCCTCACGGCGCTTGCCGCGCCGCTCGCGACCGCCACCGCGCAAACCCCGCCCGGCGCACCGCGCGAAGCCCCCTTCACCTTCGAAGCGGTGATGATCCCGATGCGCGACGGCGCGAAGCTGGAGACCGTCATCATCCGGCCCAGCGGCGCGAAGGGAAAACTCCCGATCCTGCTTCAGCGCGGCCCCTATGGCGTGCCGGGCGGCGCGCCCGGCGGCGTGCCGGGGCAGTGGAAATATCTGATGGCCGATGGCTACATCATGGTCTTCCAGAACATGCGCGGCCAGTTCAAGTCGGACGGCGATTTCACCATGTCGATGGCGCTGAGCCCCAAGGGCTCCAAGGCAGTCGACGAAGCCACCGACGCCTATGACACGGTCGACTGGCTGGTGAAGAACGTCAAAGACAATAATGGCAAGGTCGGGATGTGGGGCGTGTCCTATCCCGGCTATGCCGCGGCGGTGGCGCTGGCCAAACCGCACCCCGCGCTCAAGGCCGTCAGCCCGCAGGCGGCGTGGAACGACTGGTGGATGAACGACGATCTCCACCGCTATGGCGCGGCGCGGCTGTCCTACGCCACCGACTGGCTGTTCAGTCTCCAGAACAACGATCAGGGCAATGATTTCGACTATGGCGGCAAGACCCCGGTCGACACCTATGACTGGTTCCTGCGCCTCGGAAATGTCGAGAATCTCGACAAGCTCTATTTCAAGGGCACCGTGCCGCAGCTGACCGCGATGATCGAGAATCCCGATTATAGCGACTTCTGGAAGAAGCAGCGCTGGACCGATCATCTCGGCGTCACCAACGTCCCCACGCTCCATGTCGCGGGCTTCTGGGATCAGGAAGACCCGCTCGGCACATGGAAGATCTACGAGCGGATGGAGGAAAAGGACCCCAGGGGCCTGAACGTCATCGTCGGCGGCCCCTGGGCGCACGGCACCTGGCACACCACGGGCGACAAGGTCGGCTATGTCCCGATGGGCAAGGATGGCGGCACCGAGTTCATGCGCGACATCGAAGCGCCGTTCTTCGCCTATTGGCTCCACGGCAAGGGGGTCAAACCCGGCTATGAAGCGAAGATGCTGCAGAGCGGCTCTTGGGAGTGGAAGACCTACGCCAAATGGCCCGCGCCCGGCGCCACCGCGCGCAGCCTGTATCTTCGCGGCGATGGGAGCCTGAGCTTCGACGCGCCCGCCGCGGGCGAAGCGTGCCGCGACTATGTCTCCGATCCCGCCAACCCGGTGCCGTTCCGCGAGCGCCCGATCAGCCGCACCTACCCTTCGCAGGAATGGCGCTGGTGGGAAGCCGCCGACCAGCGCTTCGTCGATCATCGCCCCGATGTGCTGAGCTATGTCAGCGCGCCGCTCGACGCCGACCTGACCGTGACCGGCGCGTATAGCGCCACGCTGATGGCCTCGACCTCGGGCACCGACAGCGATTTCGTGGTCAAGCTGATCGACGTGCTGCCCGACGACTTCACCGCGCCGCCCAGCGGCGCGATCGGCGAGTATCCGAAGACACTCAACGGCTATCAATGGCCGATCGCAATGGAAGTCCGCCGCGGCCGCTGGCTCAAGAGCAACGAAAAATCCGAGCCGCTGGTCCCCGACCGGGTCGTCGCGTGGAACTTCGCGCTGCGCGACCACGACCATGTTTTCAAAAAGGGCCATCGGATCATGGTGCAGGTCCAGTCGAGCTGGTTCCCGATGATCGACCGCAACCCGCAGAAGTTCGTGCCGAACATCTACAAGGCGCAGCCCGGCGATTATGTGAAGGCGACCCAGCGGGTTTGCGCGGGGTCGCACGTCACGCTGCCGGTGATGCAGTGACCTAATTCTTCAGCCGGTACCCGGTCCGGAAAATCGCCACGATCACGCCCATGCAGATCAGCAGGAACGCACCGGTAAAGCCCAGGCTCCAGCCCACCGCGATGTCGCCGCTGCCGAAGAAGCTCCAGCGGAACCCGCTCACCAGATAGACCACCGGGTTGAACAGGCTAACCGTCTGCCACGGCTCGGGCAGGTCCTTGATCGAATAGAAGGCGCCGCCAAGGAAGGTCAGCGGGGTGATCAGCAGCGCGGGGACGAAGTTCAGCTGCTCGAACCCCTTGGCCCATACGCCGATGATGAAGCCCAGCATCGAGAAAGTGACCGAAGTGAGGATCAGGAAGGCGATCATCGCCAGCGGATGATCCACCCGCAGATCGACGAAGAACAAGGACGTCGCGAGGATGATCAGCCCGATCACCACCGATTTGGTCGCCGCCGCGCCGACATAGCCGATCACCAGCTCCAGCGCGGAGATCGGCGCGGAGAGCAGCTCGAACACCGTTCCGGTGAATTTGGGGAAGTAGATGCCGATCGACGCGTTCGAGATGCTCTGCGTCAGCAGCGTCAGCATGATCAGACCGGGGACGAGGAACGCCCCGTAATCGACATCGCCGATGCTATCGATCCGGCTGCCGATCGCGCTGCCGAAGACGATGAAATAGAGCGAGGTGGTGATGACGGGCGTCGCGATGCTCTGCCACAGGGTGCGCAGGGTGCGCGCCATTTCGAACCGATAGATGGCGAGGATGCCGCGCCAGTTCACGCCGGTCATGCCGCGGCCCCCTCTTCACGATGCTCGACAAGGTCGACGAAGATGTCCTCGAGGCTCGACTTGGACGTATCCAGATCCTTGAACCCGATGCCCAGCTCGGCCAGCTTGCGCAGCAGCGAGGGGATGCCGGTCCGCTCGGCCTGGGCGTCGAACACGTAACGCAGGCGATGGCCTTCGTCTTCGAGAGTCAGGTGCCATTCGCCCAGTTCCGCCGGGATCGCGGTCAGCGGATCGACCAGCGACAGATCGAGCTCGCGCTTGCCGAGCTTCTTCATCAGCTCGGACTTCTCCTCGACCAGCAGCAGCTGCCCCTTGTTGATCACGCCCACCCGGTCGGCCATTTCCTCGGCCTCCTCGATATAGTGGGTAGTCAGGATGATCGTGGTGCCGCGCTCGCGCAGCTTGCCGATCAGCTTCCACATGTCCCGCCGCAACGAGACGTCGACGCCCGCCGTGGGCTCGTCGAGGAACAGGATGTCGGGCTCGTGGCTCAGCGCTTTCGCGATCAGCACGCGGCGCTTCATCCCGCCTGACAACTCCATGATCTTGCTGTCTTTCTTGTCCCACAGCGACAGGTCGCGCAGCACCTGCTCCAGATGCGCCGGGTTCGGCGCCTTGCCGAACAGGCCGCGGCTGAAGCGCACCGTCGACCAGACCGTCTCGAACATGTCGACCGACAATTCCTGCGGCACCAGCCCGATCTTCGTCCGGGCCTCGCGCGGCTGGCGGATCGCGTCGTGACCATCGACGATGATCGTGCCCGTGCTGGGCGTCACGATGCCGCAGATGATGCTGATCAGCGTCGTCTTGCCCGCGCCGTTCGGCCCGAGCAGCGCGAAGATCTCGCCGCGGTTGATGCTCAGATCGACATGATCGAGCGCCTTATGGCCCGAAGCATAAGTCTTCGAAACCTGATTGACCGATAGAATGGATTGCATGAAGCCCCCGGAGCGGAACGCTCGCGTAACGTAGGATCGCCCGGGGCTTGCGGCAAGGCTGGTAAAGAAAATTAACTTCGGGCGCGCGCCTTCTTCACCGCGGCTTCCAGCACCGAATATTCGACATAGCCCGGGATCACCTTGTCGCCGATCACCCACACCGGGGTGCCGGTGCCGCCCACGCTCTGGGCGAGGCGATGGTTGGTCGCCAGTTCGGTCTCGACACGCGGCGCGTTCAGCGCCTGACGCGCGCGGTTCAGGTCGAGCCCCGCAGTCGCCGCCGCCGCCGCGATGCTCGCTTCGCTCACCTGCCCGCCGGCATAGAGCGCTTCGTGGAACGGCTTGAACTTGCCCTGCTCCGCCGCCGCCAGCGCCCAGCGCGCGGCCAGCACGCTATTGTCGCCCAGCACCGGGAATTCGCGATAGACGATCCGCACCTTGGGATCGTTCTTCACCAGCTGCGCCAGCGCGGGCAGGCTCGCCCGGCAATAGCCGCAGGCATAGTCGAGGAACGCGACGACGGTCACGTCGCCCTTGGCATTGCCCCATTCTGCGCCGGGATAGGGCGTCTCGATCGCCTTGCGGTTCGGCGCGATCGCCTTGGCATATTCCTTCTCCTGCAGCTTCTCCATCGCTTCGGGCAGGATCTCGGGATGCTCGAGCAGATAGTTGCGCACCACCTGTTCGATCTTCGTCTTGTCGGCCCCGCCCCCGGCAAGCCGCTGGCCGCCCGCGAACAGCGCCGCGCCGAGCAGGGCGGAAAGGACGAACGCCCCGGCGAACAGCCAGGGATTGCGGGTCAGTCGGTCGATCATCGGGGGGTGAGGCTCATCCGGTTGCGGCGATTGTTGCGCTGGTCTTCGACGGCGGTCTGCGAGACCATCATGATGTCCTGCGCCCGGATCCAGTCGGGCGATCCCTGCGGCAGCCCGCCCATCGCTCGCCGCGAGCTGATCAAGGCGACGCCGACATCCCCGATCAGATTGGCGCGTTCGGCAGTGGCCAGCGCCACGCGCGCTTCGTCGCCCTTGCGTTCATAGACCATGCCGAGCTGATACCAGGCATAGGGGTTCTCGCGATCGCGCGCGACGGCCTGGCGCAGCACGCGCTCGGCTTCGGGCAGATGCGCGGGATCGTCGGTCGCCACCAGCGCATGGCCGAAGGTCGAGGCGATCAGCGGCTGGAAGTTCGTGCTCTCGGTCGCCTTGCGCAGCGGCACCAGCGCGCCGCGCGGATCGCCGCTCTCGAGCATGATCTGCCCTTCGAGCTCGAGGAAATAGGGATCAGCGGGATGCGCCGCTACCAGCGCCTCGGTCTCCGACCGGGCCTGATCCGGGAAGCCCTTGCGGTGATAGGCATAAGCGCGGGCATAGTGCGCGTACACCGACTGATCGCTCGGCGGATAGAGCTTCAGCGTCTGCTCCGGCTCGTTGACATAGCCGCGCAGCTTGGCCTGCACGCGCTTGAAGCGCACTTCGAGCGCCGGATCGGTCGGGGTGTTCCACGAAGGCTGCTTCTGCAGATCCTGAGTCAGCGTCGCCAGCCGCTCGCCGGACATCGGGTGAGTCTGGCCAAAGGGATCGACTTCGGGATTGGTGCTGTAGAAGCCGTAGCTGAACTGGAGATTCTGCAGCCGCTTGAAGAATTCCAGCATCCCGCGGCCGCTGATCCCCGCGGTATTGAGGAAGCGGACGCCCGCTGCGTCGGCCGAGCTTTCCTGGCTGCGCGAAAAGGACAGATATTTGCCGATCGCGGCGCGCTGGCCGGCCATCATGATCGCCATGCCGGCGTCGGGCGATCCGGCGGCGGCGGCGGCAAGGCCCAGTGCAAGGCTGAGCAGCGAGATTCCGCCATAGCCGCCGTCGCGCTGGAACACGGCATGGCCGCCGACGATATGGCCCAGCTCATGGGCGATGACGCCCTGCACTTCGTTGAGGTTGCCCGCCTTGTCGATCAGGCCGGTGTGAAGATAGACGACCTGCCCGCCCGCGACGAACGCGTTGATCGACGGATCCTGGATCAGCACGATCCGCACATTGTTGGGCGAAAGCCCCGCCGCCGAGATCAGCCCGCGCGACGCTTCGTTGAGCAGGGTTTCGGTCTCGGCATCGCGCAGCATCACCTGCGCCGTGGCGGGCCGCGCCGTCAGTGCGACGAGACACAGAAAGGCGAGCAGTGTTGCTAGACGCTTCATGCCCGGCATCATCGTCTCAAAATCCCCTGCTCGCAACGCCCCGGTTTCCGGTGCGCTTTCGGGCGTGCCGGATGAACGCCGGGTGACTGGCGGCTCCCGGAGTCATGCCCCGGAAGCCGCCCGATCACATCAGGCGCAGCGGATCACGCCCCGAAGGTGCGCTGCCACCAGCCGCGGCGCGGACCGCCTTCCGAATCGCCATCCTCGGCAACCGGCCCGGCTTCTGCGCCAGCCTCGACGGCAGGCGCTTCTTCGATCGCTTCGGCAACCGGCTCAGCCGGCGCCGCAACTGCCTTCTTGCGGCTGCGCGGCTTCTTCACCGGCGCTTCCTCGGCAACCGGCTCTGCCACCACTTCGGCGACCGGCTCAGCCACCGGAGCGGATTCGACCACTGTCTCGACGGCGGTCTCGACGGCGGCCTCGACCGGCGCTGCCTTCTTGCGGCTGCGCGGCTTCTTCGGCGCGGGTGCTTCGGCTTCCGGCTCGGCGGCGGCTTCGGCCGGAGCCTCGACGGCCTCGGCTACGGGTGCCGCTTCGGGCTCGGCCTTCTTGCGGCTGCGCGAACGCTTCGGCTTGGGCGCTTCGGCTTCGGCTTCGGGCTCGGCAGGCGCTTCGGCTTCAGCCGTCACCGCGTCCTCGACCGGCGCTTCCGATTCGGCTTCGCTCTCGGCAGCGGCATCGCCACCGCCCTGGCCGCCACGACGGCCGCCACGGCGACCGCGACGGCGGCGCTTGCGGCCCTCGCCGGTCTCGCCTTCGCCATCACCCTCGCGGGCAGACGCTTCCTCGCCCTCGGCAGATTCGGCGTCGACGCCCTCGGCATCCTCGGCGCCTTCATCGGCATCATCGGAACCTTCCGGACCGCCTTCCTCGTCACGGCCCCGGCCACGACGGCCACGGCGGCGGCGACGGCGCTTGCCACGACCTTCGCCGTCAGCTTCGCCTTCGGCCTCGCGACGCGGGCCGCGATCGCGGCGGGGCCGCTCCTCGGCCTCTTCCTCGGCATCTTCCTCGATTTCCTCTTCGTCGATCTCCTCGACGTAGTCGTCCTCGGGTTCCTCGATCAGCTGCGTGACGCGCGGGACCTTGGTCGGCGGCGGACCGCCCACCTCGACCGACATGCGCGCGCCTTCCAGCTCGCCATCGGGCGCGACTTCGATCGTGACGCCATAGCGGTCCTCGATCTCGGCCAGTTCCGAACGCTTGCGGTTGAGCACGTAGAAGGCAGCTTCCTGGCTCGCGCGCAGGAGGAGCTGGCTGCCACGGCCGCGGCCGGCCTCGTCCTCGATCATACGCAGCGCCGAAATGCCGGCCGACGATGCCGTACGGACCAGACCGGTGCCTTCGCAATGCGGGCACTGGCGGGTCGATGCTTCGAGCACACCGGTGCGCAGGCGCTGGCGGCTCATTTCCATCAGGCCGAACGCAGAGATACGGCCCACCTGGATGCGGGCGCGATCGTTCTTCAGCGCCTCCTTCATCGCCTTCTCGACCTTACGGACGTTCGACCCGTGATCCATGTCGATGAAATCGATCACGACCAGACCGGCCATGTCGCGCAGGCGCAGCTGGCGGGCGATCTCGTGCGCGGCCTCGAGATTGGTCGCGGTCGCGGTCTGCTCGATCGAATGCTCGCGCGTCGAACGGCCCGAGTTGATGTCGATCGAGACGAGCGCCTCGGTCGGGTTGATGACGAGATAGCCGCCAGACTTCAGCTGCACCACCGGATGGTACATCGCCGAAAGCTGGTCCTCGACTCCGGCGCGCTGGAACAGCGGCACCGTGTCGGCATAATGCTTCACGCGGCGGGCATGGCTCGGCATCAGGAGCTTCATGAACTCCTTGGCCTGACGATAGCCGTCCTCGCCCTCGACGATCACCTCGTCGATGTCCTTGTTGTAGATGTCGCGGATCGCCCGCTTCATCAGGTCGCTGTCGCCATAGACCAGCGCCGGCGCGGACGAGCGCAGCGTCTCCTCGCGGATGCCGTCCCACAGGCGGGCGAGATAATCGAAGTCGCGCTTGATCTCGACCTTGGTGCGCTGAAGGCCGGCGGTGCGGACGATGCAGCCCATCGACGGCGGCAGCTTCATGTCGGCCATGATCGACTTGAGGCGCTTGCGATCGGCAGCCGAGCTGATCTTGCGCGAGATGCCGCCGCCATGCGCGGTGTTGGGCATCAGCACGCAGTAACGGCCGGCGAGCGACAGATAGGTGGTCAGCGCCGCGCCCTTGTTGCCGCGCTCTTCCTTCACGACCTGAACCAGCAGCACCTGACGGCGGCGGATCACGTCCTGGATCTTGTAGCGGCGGCGCAGGTTCATGCGCTTGTTGCGCAGCTGGTCGGCGGCGCTTTCCTTGCCGCCGCCCTTGCGGCCACGGCCACGGCGGCGATCGCCGCCGGAGTCACCTTCGCTGCTCTCGCCTTCGGAAGATTCCGACTCCTCGTCGTGATCATGATCGTGGTCATGATCCTCGTCGCCATGATCGTCTTCGTCGACGGGGCGCTCGAGCACCTCGACGTCGCCGTCCTCATGATCCTCGTCGTGATCCTCCTCGGCGCGCAGCGCTGCCTCTTCGGCGGCGTGCTCGGCCTCTTCACGGAGAAGCGCATCGCGGTCCTCCTTGGGGATCTGGTAATAGTCGGGGTGGATTTCCGAGAAGGCGAGGAAGCCGTGACGATTGCCGCCATAGTCGATGAACGCCGCCTGCAGCGACGGCTCGACCCGGGTAACCTTGGCTAGATAGATATTTCCCTTGAGCTGCTTGCGCTCGGCGGACTCGAAATCAAATTCCTCGATCCGGTTCCCTTTGACGACCGCCACCCGGGTTTCCTCCCGGTGGCGTGCGTCGATCAGCATACGCATGGTCATTGAATATTCTCCGTGCGCGCCGGCCGGGCTCCCTTGGGAGCCGGGTCATGGCTGCGCGACATAGTGAGCGGTCCCGCTCGGCAGATGTGCCGAAGAGGGTCCCGCGGGTTTCGAAAAATGCCTCTGCTGCCATCGCACGTCCGGACGCGTGGTCCGGAAGCTTCGCCACCGTCGCGCGCCCGGCCATCAGGCCCAAGCGATGCGATTGGTGGGAAAATTGCGTCATTGCAGCGTCAACCTGAACTATCGCGGCGGATGTGGCCGCGGACACGTTCCGGTACAAGGACCGGAAGCTGAACGGGCACTAGCACCCCCTGTTAGATGCAGCAACCAGAACACCGATTTTGCGACAAATTGTTACGCCGGCGCCCTCGGTTTCGGCAAAAGCCGAAACGGTTGCGGCGCCGGCCCGCACCCCCACCCGGCCACCCAGCGGAAGTATATTCTATGGGCGGCCGGGTGGGGATGCGGGCCGGTGCCGCGTTCGACGAAGTCGAACCCGATTCTGACGCGGTCCTGACCGAGCCGATCAGAATGAATTCATGGCTACCCTGTCATTAACCGCATCGCTTCACCGCGACTTGAGAGGCTGACCTCTAGAGCGGTGCGGTCAGGGCTTTAAGCCGAGTATCGTTATCATGCATTTGGACTGGACCCCCCGCCAGTCCGCGCGGCATATCGCGCGGGTGCTATTATTTCTCGCCCTCCTCGCCGGTTGGATGACCGGCGCTCCGAGCTGGGCGGGAGCCGTGCAGGACGTGAAGGTCCAGGGTGACCGCGTGGTCATCCGCTTCAACGAACCTGTCCGCCAGGCGAGCGCCTTCATGCTCGCCGGTCCGAACCGCATTGCGGTGGATGTCGATGGCGCGACTCCCGGCGCGGCGCACCGCCCCGGCGGCGCGGTCGCGTCGATCCGCCAGGGTTCGCCCGACGGCAGCAATGCGCGAATCGTGCTCGATCTCGCGCGCCCGGCGATCGTCGCCGACGGCAGCTTCGGCAGCGATGGCCGTACGCTCACGCTTGCCCTGCGCACCGTGGACGACGCCCGCTTCGCTCGCGCCGCAGCCGAAGGCCGGATGAGCTTCCTGCCGCCGTTCAGCTACACCCAGGCCTCGTCGCGCCACAATTACAGCGAGCGCGTGACCGTGCCCGCCCGCGCCGCGCCTGCCCGCCTGCCGCGAATCTATGGCAACGACGCCAGCCGCCCGCTGGTGGTGATCGATGCCGGTCATGGCGGCCATGATCCCGGCGCGATCTCGCCCGATGGCAAGCTGCGCGAGAAGGACATCACGCTGCAGGTGGCGCTCGCCATCCGCGACGCGCTGGTCGCTTCGGGCAAGGTCCGCGTGGCGCTGACTCGCGACGACGACCGCTATCTGATCCATCGCGAGCGATTCGGCGTCGCCCGCCAGCTTGGCGCCGATCTGTTCATCTCGATCCATTGCGACAGCGCCGGAAACGCCACCGCTTCGGGCGCAACCGTCTATACCTTGTCCGAAACGGCATCCGACAAGGAAGCCGCCCGCCTCGCCGCCCGCGAGAACAAGTCGGACATCCTCGCCGGCGTTGATCTGGGCGACACCAATCCGGACATCTCGTCGATTCTGATCGACCTGACCCAGCGCGAGACGATGAACGCCAGCGCGGGCTTCGCCCGGCTGCTCGGCCGCGAGGCCCAGCCGCTGATCCCGGTGCGCGCCAACTATCACCGCTTCGCGTCGCTGCTGGTGCTCAAGGCGCCGGACCTGCCCTCCGTGCTGTTCGAGACCGGCTATATCTCGAACACGTCCGACGCCGCGTTCCTCGCTTCGCCCGAGGGCCAGCGCAAGGTGGCGCAGACGGTGCGGCGCGCGGTCGACATCCATTTCGCCACGCGCAACGCGACACGACTCGCATCACGATAGACCGAGATTCCTTGCCTGAACCGGGGAATGACCAGTGATGGTGGAAGGGTGAAACGGACGAATGCGGCGCCTTCTCCATTCGGCGGCGCGCCAGTCCCGAAGCCCTTCCACCATCATACCGGTTCCGGACCCGCTTTCATCGCGCGCGAATCTTGCTAAACCGCCCCTCGCATGGCCGACACCGATCTTTCCAACGTAAAGCTGCGAATCACGCGTGAGATCGGCGGTATCAGGGGCTGGTACCTTCGCGTCCACAATCGCTGGTGGTTCCGCACGATCGCGATTCTCGCGCTGCTCGCGGGGATTTTCTGGTTCCTCGTCTGGCTGCTCGTCGCGCGGCATCTGCCTTCGGTCGAGACGCTCAAGAATTACGAACCGCCGCTGCCCACCTATGTCCGCTCGGTCGAGGGCGTGCCGATCCACAGCTATGCCCGCGAACGCCGGGTCCAGCTGAGCTATGCCGAATATCCCAAGCAGCTGGTCAACGCCTATCTCGCCGCCGAGGACCGTACCTTCTTCGAGCATCACGGCGTCGACTATCCGGGCATCATCTCGGCGGTCTTCCGCAACCTGACCACCAGCGGCCGCCAGGTCGGCGCATCGACCATCACCCAGCAGGTCGCCAAGAACCTGCTGGTCGGCAACGAAGTCAGCTATGTCCGCAAGCTGCGCGAAGCGATCCTGGCGTGGCGGATCGAAGGCACGCTGACCAAGCCGCAGATCCTCGAGCTGTACCTCAATTCGATCGAGCTGGGCCGCAACGCGGGCGGCGTCGACGCCGCGTCCCATGCCTATTTCGGCAAGGACCTGAAACAGCTCTCGCTCGCCCAGATGGCCTATCTGGCGATCCTGCCCAAGGGGCCGGCCAATTACGATCCCGATCGCAACACCCAGCGCGCGCTCGATCGCCGCAACTGGGTGCTCGGACAGATGCTCGACAACGGCTTCATCACCAAGGCCGAGCGTGACGCGGCGGTCGCCGAACCGCTGGGCACCGTGCCGCGCCAGACCCCCAAGTTCGAGCGCGTCGGCGGCTATTTCGTCGAGGAAGTCCGCCGCCAGCTGATCGACAAGTTTGGCGAGACCAACGAAAACGGCAACAGCCCCTACAGCGTCTATTCGGGCGGCCTGTGGGTGCGCACCTCGCTCGATCCCGTGCTCCAGCTGGAGGCACAGAAGGCGCTTCGCGACGGCCTGATCCGCTTCGAGCGCGGCCGCGGCTGGTCCGGCGCGATCGGCAAGACCGAGATTCGCGGCGACAATTGGCAACAGGCGCTGCTCAACACCAATATCGGCCTCGATTACGAGGATTGGCGGTCGGCGATCGCGATCTCGCGCACCGGCGATTCGTGGAAGCTCGGCTTCGAGAACGGACAGACCGGCATCATGCCGCGCGGCCTCGCCTCGATGCCCGTGCGCGGCCAGGGCGGCGAAGCCTTCAACGCGATCAAGCCCGGTGACATCCTTGCCGTCGCGCCCCAGGGCGGCGCCTTCGCGCTGCGCAGCGTGCCCAAGGTGTCGGGCGGCATGGTGGTCGAGGATCCCCGCACCGGCCGCATCCTCGCGATGCAGGGCGGGTTCGATTCGCGCATCCAGTCGTTCAACCGCGCGACACAGGCCCAGCGCCAGCCGGGATCGACGATCAAGCCGATCGTCTATGCCGCCGCGCTGGAACAGGGGATGACCCCCGCCACGATCATCAACGACGCCCCCTTCTGCGTCTGGCAGGGCGCGCAGCTCGGCAAGAAATGCTTCCGAAACTTCGGCGGCACTGCGGGCGCGGGCCCGAAAACGATGCGCTGGGGCCTCGAACAGTCGCGCAACCTGATGACCGTGCAGATCGCCAACGAAGTCGGCATGGACAATGTCGTCGACCTGATCCAGCGGATCGGCGTCTCGAAGCAGAAATTCCCGCCCTATCTCAGCTATGCGCTGGGCGCGGGCGAGACGACCGTGATCCGCATGGTCAACGCCTATTCGATCCTCGTGAACAATGGCCGTGCGCTCAATCCGTCGCTGATCGATTTCGTCCAGAACCGCCGCGGCGAAGTGATCTGGCCCGATAACTGGCGCGCCTGCGACGGCTGCAACATGCCCGATTGGGACGGCAAGCCGATGCCGCGTCCGGTCAGCCGCGCGCGACAGGTGGTCGAGGCGATGAGCGCCTATCAGATGGTCCATATCGCCGAGGGCGTGATCCAGCGCGGCACCGCGACCGTGCTGCGCGATCTCAACCGCCCGCTGATGGGCAAGACCGGCACGACCTCGGGCCCGACCGACGTGTGGTTCGTCGGCGGCAGCCCGCAGCTGATGGCCGGCCTCTATATCGGCTACGACACGCCGACCAACCTGGGCGGCTATGCGCAGGGCGGCTCGATCGCCGCGCCGATCTTCAAGCAGTTCGCGGTCAAGGCGTACGAGAATCTCGAGCCCCTGCCCTTCATCGCGCCCGCCGGCGTCCGCATGGTCCGCATCGACCGGATGAGCGGCAAGCGGGTCTATGGCAGCTGGCCGGGCAGCGATCCCAAGGCCGCCGTGATCTGGGAAGCCTTCAAGCCGCAGAATGACGACGAGCTTCGCCGCAACCGTCCCGAAGAGGAAGAAGCGCCCAAAACCGTCAAGAAAACCGAGCGCCGCGAAGAAAAACAGGATGACAGCGAGTTCCTGCAGCGCGAAGGTGGTATCTACTGATCTCCAAGGGGAGGAACTGGCATGACGACCCGACTTTACGAACTGACAGAAATCACGATGCTCGACGTCGTCGCACCGGGCGCTGCGCCGCCTCCGCCTTCGGCTGTCGCGGCGCCGCCGCCGCCCTCGTCGCCGCAGCCGCTGTTCGAGCTGGTGACGGCAGCGCCGCCCCCGCCCTCCTCGCTGGCGGTCACCGCTGCGCCGCCGCCGCCGTCGGCCACATTCGTGACCGTCGCGCCGCCGCCGCCCTCGTCGCTGCCCGCGGAAATCCTCCGCGCGGCCTGACGCCGCCCTTTCCTAAACGCCCATGCTGCTGGTAGGGGGCAGCCGACGTCGCCATATGTGCGATGCGCGGACGTAGAGGCGCGTCCGCAAAGTATCGTTTTGGAGAATAGACATGCGCGCCGAAGCGCAGGCGAATGCCGACAAGATCAACGCCGCGCTCGCGCTGCTGCGCCGGTTTCTCGACTGGGACCGTGCGCTGCGCCGGCTCGACGAGTTGAACGCGCGCGTCGAGGATCCGACCCTGTGGAACGATGCGAAGGCGGCGCAGGACGTGATGCGCGAACGCCGCCGCCTCGACGAAGCGATCACCGCCACCCGCGCGATCGAGAGCGAGCTGAACGACACCGCCGAACTGATCGAGATGGCTGAAGCCGAAGGCGATCAGGAGATGATCGACGAAGGGATCGCCGCGCTAGATGCACTCGCAAAGCGTGCCGAGGGCGACAAGGTGAAGGCGCTGCTGTCGGGCGAAGCCGATGCCAACGACACCTATATCGAGATCAACTCGGGCGCGGGCGGCACCGAAAGCCAGGACTGGGCCGGCATGCTCCAGCGCATGTACACGCGCTGGGCCGAGCGTCACGGGATGAAGGTCGAGCTGATCGACTATCACGCCGGCGAGCAGGCGGGCATCAAGTCGGCGACTTTGCTGATCAAGGGCGAGAATGCCTATGGCTATTCCAAGACCGAAAGCGGCGTGCACCGCCTCGTCCGGATATCGCCGTACGACAGCGCGGCGCGGCGCCACACCAGCTTCTCGTCGGTGTGGGTCTATCCGGTGATCGACGACAATATCGAGGTCGAGTACAACGAAAGCGACCTGCGCATCGACACGTACCGGGCGTCCGGCGCGGGCGGCCAGCACATCAACACCACCGATTCGGCGGTGCGCATCACGCACATTCCGACCGGCATCGTCGTACAGTGTCAGAACCAGCGCTCGCAGCACAAGAACAAGGCCGAAGCCTATAACCAGCTTCGCGCCCGTCTGTACGAGCGCGAACTGGCGATCCGCGAACAGGCCGCCAATGCCGAGAACGCGACCAAGACCGATATCGGCTGGGGCCACCAGATCCGCTCCTATGTCCTCCAGCCCTATCAGCTGGTGAAGGACCTTCGTACCGGGGCCACTTCCACTGCGCCCGCCGATGTGCTCGATGGCGATCTCGATCCGTTCATGGCGGCCGCGCTCTCGCAGCGCGTGACCGGGGAGAAGGTCGATGTGGAGGATGTCGATTGATTCGTGGCGCGGCCGCACTCTGCCTGACGATCCTGACGCTCGGCGCCTGTGACGCCGGGCCGGGCAACGTACGCAAGCCGGCCGAACCCAAATACGGCTTCCCCGCCGCAGACCGTCCGGTCGCCACGATCGTCTCCGCGCGCTGGTCAGACGAGGAATCGCGCGACCGGCTGAACGAAGCCGAGACGGTGATGGACCGCGCCGGCATCAAGAAAGGCATGACCGTCGCCGATATCGGCGCAGGCGAGGGCTATTATACGATCCGTCTCGCAGCTCGCGTCGGCGAGGATGGGCGCGTGCTGGCCGAGGATATCGTGCCGCAGGTCCGCGACACGCTCGCCACCCGCGTCGCGCGCGAGCGGCTCGACAATGTCAGCGTCCGGCTCGGTCTCCCCGCCGATCCGCGCCTGCCCGAAAACAGCTTCGATCGGGTGCTGATGGTGCACATGTATCACGAGATCGAGAGCCCCTACGAGTTCCTGTGGCGGATGCGCCCCTCGCTGCGTACCGGCGGGCAGGTGATCGTGGTCGACGCCAATCGACCCACCGACGAACACGGCACCCCGCCCGAACTGCTCAAATGCGAGTTCGCCGCGGTCGGCTATGTCCAGGTCGCGATGCAGAAGATGCCCTCTGCGGGCGGCTATCTCGCCATCTTCGAAGCCAGCGGCGAACGCCCCGAGCCGCAGACGATCAAGCCCTGCAAGAGTGGGCGCGCGCCGGCGCCCAAGGGCTAGTGGCGAGCATGGGCGCGGGCCGCCCGAATCTGAATTCCCCGTTCAAGCGGCTCTGGCGCGAATTGCCGATCGACGGGCGCGGTTTCCTGCAGCCGGGCGATGCAGATGCCCGCCGCCTGCACCGCTGGGCCACGCGCCGCATCTGGGGCCGCATTCCCTGGCCGCTCCGCCCGTTCGGCATCCTGGTCGCCCGCATCCTGTGGTGTGCGAAGGCGCTCCCGCTGGCGCGCGCCTTTGCCGGCCGGAACCGAATCGGGCGCGGCCGGACGATCCGCCTGTTCGCCGATGCCTGCCTTACCGGCATGCCGCCATGGGAGGCCTATTGCTGGCGCTACCTGCTGGTCGCGCCCGCCCGGCCGCTATCGTCGCGCGCCCTCAGCAAGACTCTCGCCGCGCTCGCGGTCGAGGATCAGCGCAAGCTGCTCGGCGACAAGATCGCCACCGTCGAGGCCCTCAGCACCGCCGGCATCCGCTTTCCGAAGCAAGTCGCGCTGATCCCGCGCGGTGCGGCGGTGCGCAGCCTGCCGCCGGGTCCGGACGCCCTGTTCGCAAAGCCGCGCCACGGCGCCGCATCGCGCTTCACCCTGGCGCTCGACCGGCTCGACGACGGCGCGTGGCGGATCAACGGCACCGATCGCGATGCGGGCTTCGTCGCCGCGCTGCTCGAACTCGCGCTGCGCAATGACGACCTGATCGTGCAGGAGCGCCTGACCGCCGCGCCGGAGCTCGCCGAATTCGCCACGCTCCGCCCGCCTGTGCTGCGCATCCACACCTTGCGCGGGCCGCAGGGTGGCGTGCCGATGATCCATTCGGCGGTGCTGTCGACCTCGGTCCCGCGCGAAGTCTCCATCGGCGCGCGCCCCAACTCGCGGATCATCCCCGTCGCAATCGATTCGGGCGAGATGCAGTTCGGCTTCCGCTTCCCCGAGCCGCTTGCCCGCGCCTCCGGCTGGAGCGGGAAGCCCGTTCCCGGATATGAGGAGGCCCGGCGGATGGCGCTGGCCTGCGCGGCAATGTTCGACGGACTGCCGATGGTCGCCTGGGAGTTCATCCTCACGCCCGGCGGCCCGGTGATGCTCGAGGGCAATAGCGAACCCGGCCATCATTATATCGGCCTCGCCGCTTCGGCGCAGACTGACACGCCTTCGCTCTTCCCGCTGCTCGCCCGCTGGCTGCCCGAAGCCTAGAGCAGCCCCAGTTCGCGAAAGCTCACCGCGCCGTCGCGCGTTATCACCAGATGATCGAGCAACCGGATCCCCAGCGGATCGAGCGCCCGCGCCATCTTCCGCGTCGCATCGCGGTCGCCCGCGCTCGGCTCCGGATCGCCGCCGGGATGGTTGTGCGCCATCACCACGCCCGTCGCGCCGAACGCCAGCGCATCCTTGACCACCTCGCGGATCGGCAGGTCCATCATATCGCGCGAAGCCGAGCGCGCCTGCCGCATCCCCAGCAATTCCTGCCCCGGCCCGAGATAGGCGAACATCGCAACTTCGATCGCTTCGTCAGCGATCGGCGCGAACAGTGACGACGCGGCATTCGCGTCACGGATACGTCTCGGCTCGTCCATCGGGACGGACTGCCAGAGTCAGGTCCGGCGTCGTCGACAGTCTGCTCGATTTCGGACCCCGGACGACCGGTTTGGACGCACTTTCATCCACAACGGATGCATCCGCCCCGCTTGGCGCGATTGCGCGCCGCGGCTAGGCTGGAGCAATGCGTCAGTATCTCGATCTCATGGCCCGCGCGCTCAACGACGGCGCCGAACAGATGGACCGCACCGGCACCGGCACGCGCAGCGTGTTCGGCCACCAGATGCGCTTCGACCTGGGCAAGGGCTTCCCCCTGCTCACCACCAAGAAGCTGTTCACCCGCGCGATCATCGTCGAGCTGCTGTGGTTCCTGCGCGGCGACACCAATGTCCGCTGGCTGCAGGAGCGCAAATGCTCGATCTGGGACGAATGGGCCGACGAGAATGGCGATCTCGGTCCGGTCTATGGCAAGCAATGGCGCGACTGGGAGGCGGCGGACGGCCGCCATATCGACCAGATCGCGGAGCTGCTCGACACGATTCGCAACAATCCCGGCTCGCGCCGTCAGGTCGTCAGCGCGTGGAACCCTGGCGAACTCCACGCGATGGCGCTGGCCCCGTGCCACTGCCTGTTCCAGACCCATGTCGCCAATGGCAAGCTGTCGCTGCAACTCTATCAGCGCTCGGCCGACATCTTCCTAGGCGTCCCCTTCAACATCGCCAGCTACGCCCTGCTAACCCATATCCTCGCGCAGCAGGCGGGCCTCGAAGTCGGCGACTTCGTATGGACCGGCGGCGATTGCCATCTCTATTCGAACCATCTCGAACAGGCCCGCGAACAGCTGTCCCGCGACCCCGGCCCGCTGCCCCGCCTCGAAATCCTGCGCAAGCCCGACTCGATCGACGGCTATGACTATGAGGATTTCGCGATCCACGATTATGTCGCGCAAGCGCACATCAAGGCGCCGGTGGCGGTATGATCTCCCCTTCCGCTTGCGGGAGGGGGACTAGATGACCCTCACCTTCCACCTTGCCCGCGCCGATAACGGCGTGATCGGCCGCGACGGCCAGCTCCCGTGGCGGCTCCCCGCCGATCTGAAGCGGTTCAAGGCCCAGACGATGGGCAAGCCGATGGTGATGGGCCGCAAGACCTTCGAGAGCTTTCCCAGCCCCCTGCCCGGCCGCCGTCACATCGTCCTCACGCGCGATACCGCGTGGCAGGCCGAAGGTGCCGAAGTCGCGCGCACGCCCGAGCAAGCCCTCGCCCTTGCCGGTCCCGGCGATATCGCGATCATCGGCGGCGCGGAGGTTTTCGCGATCTTCCTGTCCCAAACCGGCGCGATCGAACTCACCGAAGTGCATGGCGACGTCGAAGGCGACGCCACCGTCCCCGCATTCGATCCCCTTGAATGGCGCGAAGTCTCACGCGAAGATCACGCCAGCGAAGGGGGCCGCCCGGCCTATAGCTTCGTGCGACTGGAACGCCGGGAGGGGTAAGCATGAAAAAATGGCCGTGGATCGCCGGGGGCGTGCTCGCGCTCGGCGCAATCGGGTTCTTCGGCGTCGCGCCTGCCTATGTCGAAGGCAGCATGAACATCGTGCAGCCCGCCGAACTGCCCAGGATCAGCGAAGACACCCGCAAGCTCCACGCCAGCCTCCAGATCGCCGACATGCATTCGGACACGCTGATGTGGCGCCGCGACCTGCTCGACCGCGCCAGCCGTGGCCAGGTCGATCTGCCGCGCCTTCAGGAAGGCAATGTCGCGCTCCAGATCTTCTCGTCGGTCACCAAGACGCCCAAGGGCCAGAATTACGACGCGAACAGCGGCGAGACCGACAATATAACCCTGCTGACCGTCGCCCAGCTCCAGCCACCGCGCACGTGGAACTCGCTGCTCGAACGCTCGCTCTACCATTCGCAGAAGCTGCACAGCGCCGCCGAACGCTCGGGCGGCCAGCTTCGCGTGATCCGCACCCCGGCCGATCTCGATCACCTGCTCACCGCGCGCGCGACCAACAGCAAGCTGGTCGGCGGGATGCTGTCGATCGAGGGGCTGCAGGATCTCGAAGGACAGATCGGCAATCTCGACAAGCTCTACGCCGCAGGCTTCCGCATGGCGGGCTTAGCACATTTCTTCGACAATGATGTCGCCGGATCGATGCATGGCGAAGCCAAGACCGGCCTCACCCCGCTCGGCTTTCAGGTGCTGGCGCGGATGGAAAAGCTCGGCATGGTCGTCGACGTGGCGCATTCGAGCCATGCCGCACTGGCCGACATCCTCCGCGTCGCGCGCCGCCCGCTGGTCTCCTCGCATGGCGGGGTGCAGGCGACCTGCAACGTCAACCGCAACCTGACCGACGACGAAATCCGCGGCATCGCCAGGACCGGCGGCTTGATCGGCATCGGCTATTGGGACGCCGCCGTCTGCGGGACCAGACCCGCCGACGTGGTCCGCGCCATCGCCCATGTCCGCGCGCTGGTCGGCATCGATCATGTCGGCCTCGGCTCCGACTTCGACGGGGCGGTGACGACGGGCTGGGACACGTCGCAGCTGATCGCGATCACGCAAGCGCTGGTGGACGCCGGCTTCAAGCAGGACGAGATCCGCAAGGTGATGGGAGGGAATGTCCTCCGCGTCCTGCGCGCGGGACTGGCGCCGATGTAATTTCCCTCTCCAATTGGGAGAGGGAAGGGGCCCGCTCGGCGAAGCCGAGTGGGAAGGGTGAGGGTGGAGGAACCGCCCAGTCGCCCTCACCCCTCCCGCCGCCTTTGGCGGCTCCCTCCCTCTCCCAATGGGAGAGGGACTTTCGGCTTCGCTTCGCTGCCCCTATAGCCCCGCTCATGGAGCGGCTGGACGGCGGCTCGGCGGTCCCCGCGCATCTTCGCGGCGGGATCGTCGCGCTCGGCAATTTCGATGGGTTTCATCTGGGGCACCAGTCGGTGGTCGCCCGCGCCGTGGCGCGTGCGCGCACCCTCGGCGTGCCCGCGATCGTCGCGACCTTCGATCCGCATCCACGCCGCTATTTCCAGCCTGACGCCGCGCCCTTCCGTCTCACCACGCTCGACCAGCGCCAGCGCCTGTTCGCGGCGGCGGGTGCGCAGGCGATGCTGGTATTCCGCTTCGACGCCGAACTCGCCAGCCTGACGGCGGAGGCATTTGCGCGGGAACGGCTCGCCGGCCTGATCGGCGCATCGGGCGTGGTCACCGGCGGCGACTTCACTTTCGGCAAGGGCCGCGGCGGCAATCCGCAGGTACTGGCGGAACTTGGGAGCCGGCTGGGTTTCACCGCCGAGACCGTGCTGCCGGTCGGCGAAGGCGACGTGCCCTTCTCGTCCAGCCGCATCCGCGATCTGCTCCGCGAGGGCCGCCCACGCGAAGCCGCCTATCTCCTCACGCGCCCCTTCGCCATCGAAGGCGAAGTGATCGGCGGCGCGAAGCTCGGCCGGACGTTGGGCTATCCCACCGCCAACATGCTGCTCGGCAATTATCTCCGCCCCGCTTACGGCATCTACGCCGTGCGCGGCCGCCTGTCCGACGGACGCGTGCTGAACGGCGTGGCCAATCTCGGCATCCGCCCCAGCTTCGATCCGCCCGAGGAACTGCTGGAAACCTTCTTCTTCGACTTCTCCGGCGACCTGTATGGCCAGACGGTCGAGATCCAGCTGATCGACTATCTCCGCCCCGAAGCGAAGTTCGATTCGCTCGAGGCGCTGACGGTCCAGATGGATGCCGACGCCGCCAAGGCGCGCGAGTTGCTGGCGGACTAAGCCAGATAATAGACGCAGGCGACGTAGCTGCCCCAGATCGCCAGCGGCACCAGCGCCCATGCCGCCGCGCTCGATCGGCGTCCCAGCGTGAGCATCGCCGCCAGCGTCGCAACCAGCGTGACGAGCGTACCGATCGCCCCGGTCGCCGGGTCGGCCAGCCCGCTCGTATAGACCGGGAAGGCCAGGCAGATCAGCGCAAGCCCGACCGGCAACCATCCGCGCCAGCCATGATCGCGCGCATCCCGCACATAGAGCCAGCGGGCAGCACCCATCAGCGCGAACTGCACCACCCAGATCATCCCGACCAGCGGGCCGGGCGGGAGCCATGCTTCCTTCGCGGGCGACAGCGAACCGCCATCGAATCCGAGCGAGAAGATCAGCGCATTGCCGATCAGCACCGCGCCGACCAGCGCGGCGATGTTGACCCACAGATTCGGCATATCGCCACGATCGCGGCTGGCTGTGTGCATCGTCACGGCTCCTTTGGCACATCAAACGCGCGAAACCGTGAAGGTTCCTGAGAACAAGCGCTTTGAATGTGACCGCACACCCGCTAATCCGCGCGGTTCCATGACCGACGCACCAGATTTCCGCGACACCGTCTTCCTCCCGAAGACCGATTTCCCGATGAAGGCCGGCCTTGCCACCAAGGAACCGGCGATCCTCGAGCGCTGGGCGCGAATTAACCTCTACCAGAAGCTGCGCGAGCAGCGGGCGGGGCGCGAGCGGTTCATCCTGCACGATGGTCCGCCCTATGCGAATGGCGACATTCACATGGGCCACGCCATGAACAAGATCCTCAAGGACATCGTCGTCCGATCGCAGACCCTGCTCGGCAAGGACGCGCCGTATGTCCCCGGCTGGGATTGTCACGGCCTGCCGATCGAATGGCAGATCGAGAAGCAGTACAAGGACAAGAAGCGCAACAAGGACGAGGTGCCGCCCGCCGAGTTCCGCGCCGAATGCCGCGCCTATGCCGCCAAATGGGTCGGCGTGCAGCGCGAGCAGTTCAAGCGCCTCGGGGTGATGGGCGACTGGGAAGACCCGTATTTGACGATGAACTTCGAAAGCGAAGCGATCATCGCCGGCGAATTGCTGAAGTTCGCCGAGAGCGGCCAGCTCTATCGCGGCGCCAAGCCGGTGATGTGGTCGCCCGTTGAAAAGACCGCGCTGGCCGAAGCCGAGGTCGAATATGAAGACGTGGTCTCGACCCAGATCGACGTGGCGTTCGAGATCACCGAGGCGCCGAACGCCCCCGAACTGGTCGGCGCGCATGCGGTGATCTGGACGACCACGCCGTGGACGATCCCGGTGAACCAGGCTTTGGCTTATGGGCCGGAGGTTGAGTATGTGCTGTTGCCCGAGGGAGGCAGTCCTCGAAACTTCCTGGTCGCCAAGGAACTGGCCAGCGCCTTCTTTGCGCGGTGCAGCCGGGAGAATCCGGGCCTGCAAGCCTATAGCGAAGTTGACTGGAAGAGCTTCAAAGGCTCCGACCTCGCCGGCGCCACCGCCCGCCACCCGATGCACCATCTCGGCGGCTTCTTCGCCAGGCCCCGCCCATTCCTGCCCGGCGATTTCGTCACCACCGATGCGGGCACGGGCCTTGTCCATATGGCCCCGGATCATGGCGAGGACGATTTCCTGCTGTGCAAAGCGCACGGGATCGATCCGGTCTTCGCGGTCGAGGGCGACGGCATGTACCGCGCCGACTGGCTGTGGCTGGGCGGTCAGGGCAGCGTGATCAACAAGAAGTTCACCGCGTCGGACGGCCCGATCTGCACCGATCTGCGCGAGGCGGGCGGTCTGCTCGCCGCGTCGGACGATTTCGCGCACAGCTATCCGCACTCGTGGCGGTCCAAGGCGAAGATCATCTTCCGCGCGACTCCGCAATGGTTCATCCCGATGGACAAGAACGTCGCGGACGGCGTCGCCCCGCGCTGTGCCGAGGAAGAAACGATCCTCACCCGTCAGGGCTCGAACACCGCGACGCTGCGCCAGGCCGCGCTCGCCGCGATCGAGGAAACCCGCTGGGTCCCGGAAAAGGGCCGTAACCGCATCAGCGCGATGGTCGAGGGCCGCCCGGACTGGGTCATCAGCCGCCAGCGCGCATGGGGCGTGCCGATCCCGATCTACGTCAACCGCAAGTCGGGCGAATATCTCCGCGACGCGGCGGTCAACGCCCGCATCCTCGACGCCTTCCGTTCGGGCGGCGCCGACGCATGGTTCGCGGCCGATCACCAGCAGCTGCTGGGCGCGGACTACAGCCTCGACGATTATGAGGTGGTCAACGACATCCTCGACGTGTGGTTCGACTCCGGCTCGACCCACAGCTTCGTCGTCGAACAGCGCTACGGCAAAGGCGTCCGCGCCAATTTGTATCTCGAAGGATCGGACCAGCATCGCGGCTGGTTCCAGTCCTCGCTGCTGGAGAGCTGCGGCACGCGCGGCCATGCGCCGTATGATGCGGTGCTGACCCACGGCTTCGCGCTCGACGGTCAGGGCAAGAAGATGTCCAAGTCGCTCGGCAACGTTGTCGATCCGCTCAAGATCATCGGCGAGAGCGGGTCGGACATCCTCCGCCTGTGGGTCTCGCAGACCGACTATTTCGAGGATGTCCGCATCGGCAAGGAAGTGCTGGCGGGCACCGGCGATGCGTATCGCAAGCTGCGCAACACCTTCCGCTATCTGCTCGGCGCGCTCGACGGCTTCACCGATACCGAAAAGCTGCCGGTCGCCGAAATGCCCGAGCTGGAGCGCTATGTGCTCCACAAGCTCGCCGGGCTCGACGCCGAACTGAAGCAGGCGGTCAATGATTTCGAGTTCAACCGCTACAGCCGCGCACTGACCGATTTCGCGAACGAAGACCTGTCGGCCTTCTTCTTCGATATCCGCAAGGATTCGCTCTATTGCGACGCCCCCACGGATCCGAAGCGCCGCGCCTATCGCACCGTGCTCGACACGCTGTTCCACGCGCTGGTCCGCTATGCCGCGCCGATCATCAGCTTCACCGCCGAGGAAGTGTGGCAGGCCCGCTATCCCAGCGAGGACGGTTCGGTGCATATGCTCGAATGGCCCGTCCTGCCCGAACTGGCCGGCACGCTCAGCGCCGACTGGGCCGAGGTCCGCGCCCTGCGCGAGAAGGTGACCGAAGCGATCGAGCCCTATCGCCGCGAAAAGACGATTCGCTCTTCGCTCGAAGCCGAAGTGACCGTCCCCGCGCTGCCGCTTTCCGCCGAAGCGCTGGCCGAACTGTTCATCGTCTCGAAGGTGACGCAGGGCGGCGATTCGGTCACGGTTCAGCCCACCGAGCGCCTTAAATGCGGCCGGTGCTGGCGGCATCTTCCCGAAGTTGCGAACGACGGCGCTCTGTGCGACCGCTGTTCCGGGGTGGTGACTGAATGAACGTGACTCGTGGAATCGGGCTGCTCGTGGCCGTGCTGGTGTTCCTGATCGATCAGGGCACGAAGTATCTCGTCACGAACACGCTCGGCCTGTCGTGGGAAGGCGCCTATCAGGAGGTCTTCTCCTTCTTCGACCTGCGCTATGTCGAGAATATCGGCGTGTCGCTGGGCCTGATGCGCGCCAGCAACGAAGTGATGCGCTGGGGCCTCGTCGCCCTGACCAGCGCGATCGCCGCCGGCGTGGTGTGGTGGATGCTGCGCGAGCGCAAGCTGCCCGACGTCGCCGCGCTCGGTCTCGTCCTCGGCGGCGCGCTGGGCAACATCCTCGATCGCATCCGGCTCGGCTTCGTGGTCGATTTCGCCGATCTGCACTTCGGAACATGGCGTCCCTTTTTGGTCTTCAATGTCGCCGACGCCGCGATTACCATCGGCGTGCTGATCCTGTTGATCCGCGCGCTCTTTTTCGGGGAGAAGCCCCGTGCGACCCAGGATCCTGTGGAGAATCTCAATGCGTAAGTCTGTTCTGATCGTCGCCGCCCTGGGCGTCGCAACTTCGCTCTCGGCTTGCGGCAAGAACGGTTACGACCGCGCCCGTCCCGACGAGTTCGCCGTCGCCCGCGCCGCGCCGCTGGTGATCCCGCCCGATTTCGCGCTTGTCCCGCCGGCCCCCGGTGCGCCGCGCCCGCAGGATGGCAGCGCGCAGAATCAGGCGCTCGAAGCGATGTTCGGCGGCTCGGCTGCACGCAGCCCGAGCGAGAACGCCACGCTCGACGCGGCGGGCCGCACCTCGGCCGAGCCGGGCGCTCGCACCACCGCCGGCAGCCCGACGACCAACGTGGTCGACAAGGGCCAGACCACCCGCGACATCGTCGCCGCGCCGCAAGGCGACGGCCAGGACGCGCAGGCCGCGACGCCGCAATAAGCGTCGGCATCTGCGAATCGAAAGGGCCGCTCCCTCCCGGGGGCGGCCCTTTTCGTATCCGCGTTTCCCGTCCCGCTTCACCGGCTGCGAACCACAAAGCGAAGGGGCCGCGAAACCGGCGAACCGGCTCCGCGACCCCTTTGTCAGGTTACGCTATCGCGAGGCTCAGAAAGCCGCGCCGAACGAGACCAGCACGGTGCCGTCCGCACCGATCGCATCCTTGTAACCGAACGCGGTCGGCTCGTCGGTGTTCACATACGACACGCCCAGCGTGAAGTTCTTGTAGCTGGCTTCGACGCCGACCGAATAGTCGAGCACTTCGCCATCGGCGCCGCCGAGGAAACTGTCGCTGTCGGAATAGCCCAGATGGCCCTTCAGCTTGAGCGGGGTCGACGGGATCGCAACCGCAACGTCGGTATAGGCATAGACGCCGCTGAAGCCGGCCAGCGAATCCTGGCCCGACGGGGCCCAGGCCACCGAACCCTTGACCGTCGCCGGTCCGATCGTGCCGGTCAGCGCGACATAGGGCTCGATCACGGTGCTGTTCGAAGCGCCCGGGTAGAGATAGATGGTCGCGCCGATGTCGCCGGTCAGGCCGGGGACGATTTCCTTGGCGAAGCCGCCATAGAGATCGATCTCGGTGCCGTTGGCGAACGAGATGCCCGAACCCCAGACGCCGACGTAAAGGCCGCTGTCATGGGTGACCGAGAAAGTGCCCTGGATCGTCGGCTCTTCGCTGGTCTGGCTGAAACCGCGGAAGCGATAGTCGGTGACGACCGTCGCGCCGCCGGCGATGGTGAACTCGCTGGGAGGATCGGTTTCGTCCTGAGCGAGCGCGGGGGTAGCACCGGCGAGCGCAAGCGCACCGAGCATGATTTTCGAGAAACGCATCGTAGTCCTTTCGGTTCGATTTCGATGGTTCCCGCCTGCTGCCTGCGATGCGAACTGTCTAAAGCACCCTCGAGGGGGCTTGTTGCGACGCTTTCGCAGACACGGCAACATTGCCGAAACGCGCTGCGGCGCACAACAAAATATGCTGTCCCACGTCAGGAAGCCCGAAAGTGTTGCGGCACCGCAACAGAATGTGGCCGGTATGCGGCAGTCGCCAAAACGAAGCCGGCCCGCTCTCCCGCCCGCAATCCTGGGATAGCAGGGCTGGAAAACGGGCCGTTTCCATAGGCCGGTCCAGCTTGCCGGACCCGACTCGTCCATTCTCAGACCGGGCGAACCGCCACAATCGCGTCCACTTCCACCGCGGCGTTGAGCGGCAGAACCGGCACGCCGACCGCGCTGCGCGCGTGCTTGCCCGATTCGCCGAACACCGCGACCATCAGCTCCGACGCGCCATTGGCGATCTTGGGCTGATCCGAGAAGCTGCCCGCCGAATTCACGAACACGCCCAGCTTCACGATTCGCTCGACGCGGTGAAGGTCGCCGCCCAGCGCCTTGCGGATCTGCGCCAGCAGCATCAGGCCGCAGCGCTGCGCCGCTTCGACGCCGTACTCGACGTCACGGTCCTCGCCCAGGCGCCCGGTCATCACCGCACCGTCCTTGAACGGCAACTGGCCGGAGACGTGGAGCAGGCCACCAATCTCCACCACGGGAACATAGGCTGCGACGGGCGCGGCGGCTTCGGGGAGGGTAAGGCCGAGTTCGGCCAGCTTCGCATCGATCTGGGTCGTCATGGTCAGCGGTCAACCATCCTGCGCGTCGGCGGTCAACCCCGCTGCGAACCGTGCGGCGATCCAGCCTTGCGCATCCTGCCAGTCGTCGATCCGGGCATGGGCGAACGGCGCGGGCGGCACGTGCGGCGCCAGATCCGGTTCGGATACCATGTGCAGCCGGAACACTTCCGGCGCGTGCTTCGCGACCGATTCGTGATGCACCGGCAGATCGTCGACGAACACCGCGACACTGGGCGAGAATTCGGCGATCAGCCGCGCGACCGGATCGCCCTTGCCGCCTTGGTTGCACTCCACCCGGTGTGCGATGCCATGCGTCGCCAGCTGGGCGATGCGATGCTCGCGGCAATGATCGCCCAGATTGGTCAGCACCACGATATCCGCCACCTCCGCCAGCGCCGCCAGCGCTTCGCGCGCATGCGGCACCAGTGTCTGGCGGCCCATCTCGGCGGGGAAGAAGCCGTTGATCAGGCCCCACATATCCTCGCGCACCACCCGGCTGCCATCGGCGCGGCGCGTCATCGAATTCTCGAAATGACCGCCTTCCATCGCGAAGTCGATCTCGTGCGCCTCGTCCAGCCACACCCCGAAATGGCGGACCATGTGCAGCAGCACCTCATCGCAATCGGTGATCAGCAGGGGCTTCATACATGCTCCAGCGTCGCGCGCGCGGCGACGAGTTCGGTGGGTTTCACGCCCAGCGCGTCGGCGCAGGCGATCAGATCGGGTTCGTAGGATTCGAGGAAGCCCAGCGTCGCGGCCAGCAGCGACGGATCGCCTGCCCGTTCGCGCAGCTCGGACGGGTTCAGCCCGGTCAGGTCGAGCAGCCGGTTGGCCCGCGCCGTATCGCCCAGCGTCCACACCAGCGCGGAAAGCGCCAGCGCCTCGGCGTCAGAGTTTGTCTCGCTCGCCGCCATCGCCTAGAACGTCCCCGAAATCATGAGGTTCTGCGCGTGGCAAAAAGGGTGCTCGTTGTCGAGGACAACGAACTCAATCTGAAGCTCTTCTGCGATCTGTTGCGCGCACATGAGTTCGAAGTGTCGCCGCTGACCGACGGGCGGGAAGCGGTGGCGCGCGCGCGCGAGTTCGCGCCCGATCTGGTGGTGATGGATATCCAGATGCCGCACGTCACCGGACTGGAGCTGATCCAGCAGATGAAGCTCGACGCCGATCTGCGCCGCATCCCGATCATGGCGGTGACCGCCTATGCCGGCCATGAGGACGAGGACCGCATCCGCGCCGCGGGCGCCAACGCCTATGTCTCCAAACCGATCAGCCTGGCGCGTTTCATGGAGGAAGTGCGCGGGCTGGTGCCTGCCGGCTGAATTCAGCTTCGCTGGGTGCGGGCCGTACCGCTTCCACGTCAGCGGAACGAAAACGCCACCCGCAAACTGAAAAACCCTCTCCCCGCGCGGGAAGAGGGTCAGCGCGGCGGGATTCGCATCCCGGCCGATTCGCCGCAGAGCCGTCGCGCCGAAGCGCGCTGGCTTACTTGATCTTGGCTTCCTTGAACTCGACATGCTTGCGCACGACCGGGTCATACTTGCGGAAGGACATCTTCTCGGTCGTGTTGCGCGGATTCTTCTTGGTGACGTAGAAGAAGCCGGTCTCCGCCGTGCTGACGAGCTTGATCTTGACAGTGGTCGGCTTGGCCATGACCCGAAACCCTTGAATTGGTAAAAAGGAAAAGCGGCGCGCAAGCGCACCGCTATCAGGCGCGGCGGATGCGACAGACGACTCCAAAAGTCAAGGCGAATGGGCCTCATGCGCCCTTAACAATGTTGGGTTAGGCTCGCACTTGTCATGGAAGCCCTTGTCCCCGCCTTCATCGCCGCGCTGCTGACCCAGCTTGGCGAGCGGCCCGCGATCCTCACCGCGATCCTCGCCGACCGCTACGGACGGCCGCTGACGGTCGCGTTCGCGGCGGGGCTGGCCCATGCCGGGCTCAACGCGCTGGCCGCGCTCGGCGCCATCGTCATCGCGCCGACGCTGACGCCGAACGCGCAGGCGCTGTTCCTCGCAGTGGCGCTGGTGGTCGGCGGAATCGGCGCGCTGTTCCCGGCAAAGACGCCCGACCGGCTCGAAAGCTGGGGCCTGGGATCGTTCTTCACTGCCTTTCTCGGCGTGTTCAGCCTCGCGCTGGGATCGCAGACCCAGTTCTTCACTCTCGCTTTCGCGGTGCGCGGCGAGCCTTGGTTCGCCTTTGCCGGCGCCGTTGCCGGCGCGTTCGGCGTCGCTTTCGTCGCGGCGGTGCTGGGCGAGGCGATGTGGGCGCGAATCCCCTTCCGCGCGTTCCGCTGGCTGATGGCCGCCATCTTCATCGTCGCGGGCGCCGTGATCGGCGCGGGGGCGCTGCGACTTATTTGATATCATGGTACCGGCCCGCTCCCCCACCCGGCCACCCAACGGCAGCCTATTCTATGGGTGGCCGGGTGGGGGAGCGGGCCGATACCGTGACAACAATAGCTTTGTTCGATTGCTGTGATCGGGATTCGTCGCGAGTTGGCGCGGAGCCAACACCCTATCTCGTCGTTGTGAAGGCGAACCGATTCGCACGGAGAATGACGATGGCAGACAGCAAGGCGCTCCAGACGCCGACCGACCTGAACCGCAACGCGACCAAGTCCGTCGCCGAAGCGCTCAACAGCGCGCTGGCGGACAGCTACGCGCTGTATTTCAAGACCAAGAACTTCCACTGGCACGTCTCGGGCCCGCATTTCCGCGACTATCATTTGCTGCTCGACGATCAGGCCGCGCAGATCCTCGGCATCACCGATGCCATCGCCGAGCGGGTGCGCAAGACCGGCAACGTCACGCTCCGCTCGATCGGCGACATCGCGCGGCACCAGACGCTGAAGGACAATGACGCCGATTATGTCGCCCCCGGCGACATGCTGGCCGAACTGCGTGACGATAATCTCAAGCTGGTCGAGAGCTTCCGCGCGGTGAAGGAGGCTGCCGATTCGGCCGGCGACAACGCCACTTCGGGCATCGTCGACGACTGGACCGATCAGGCAGAGGAGCGTGCCTGGTTCCTGTTCGAAGCCAGCCGCAAGGGCTGATACGGAAAAGGGCCGGGGATCGCGCCCCGGCCCTTTCCTTCTTCGTCGAGGCTCGCTCACTTGATCGCGGCGAGGCCCTTCTCGATCGTCGTCAGCATTTCCTCGGTGATCGCGCCGCCCGACATCGGCTGCACCTGGCGCAGGCTCATGCCCTTGAACATCTCGTAGGACGGATGCTGGCTCGGGTCCCCGCCCAGCCCGGCCGTCACGACGGCCTTGGCCTTCTCGTCGGCGACCAGCGCTTCGATCGGCGTGTCGAGGTTGAACTTCGCAGCCGCTGCGGCGGCGGGCGAGGGTGCAGGCGCGCTCTGGGCCGAAGCGGCGGCGGGAATCAGGCAAGCGAGAGCCGCTGCGGCGGCAAGAACGAGCTTCATCGGGAATCTCTCCAATCATGTGGAGCCCCCGCCCCACGCACCGCGAGTCGTACCCTCGATTCGTGGCGCTCGCGAGGCGGATTCAGCGCCCGCGCAGCGTGATCATCCACCAGTCCGGCGGCGCGCCGAATCGCATGGGCAACAGGCTGGTGCCCAGCCCGCCGGTAACGATCACCGCGCGCCCGCGATCGACATAGGCGCCGCACCGGAACCGCCCCTTGCCCGGCAAATCGAAATTGTCGCGGCCGGGAATCATGATCTGCCCGCAATGGGTGTGCCCGCCCAGCACGACGCTGACATTCCTCGGCAGCCGCGTCGCGACTTCGGCGCTGTGGACCAGCGCGATCGCCGGACCGGAGGCGCGCTTGCCCAGTTCGAGGACGTGCCGCAGGTTGCTGTGCCCGCTCGGCCCGTCGTCGATGCCGAGCAGGGTAACCACGCCTACCCGCGTCGTTTCGTCGGAAAGGACGCGCACGCCCACCGCCTCCAGCGCCGCGCGCAGTTTCTTCACGTCGCGCGAATGGTCGTGATTGCCGAACACGACGAAGGTGCCGAGCGGCGCAAGCAGCTTGCCCAGCGGCGCGGCCAGCTCGGCGTCGGAATATTGCCGCGTCGAAAGCTCGCGGTCCCCGGCAATGTCGCCCGCGATCAGGATCAGATCGGGATGCTGGGCATTCACCTGTTCCACGATCCGCGCCAGCCGCGCCGGCGGCATGTCCGGCCCCTGTACGTGCAGGTCGCTGAGCAGCGCGACGCGCAGCGGCCCGGTCTCCGCCGGCCAGTCCTGCATCGTCACCTCGATCCGGTGCAGCACCGGATCGGCGGCCGAATTGGCATAGCCCCATCCGGCCAGCGCCAGGATCAGGAGGAAGACGAAGCCGAGTATGCGGAGGAACATCGCCTCCAGACTAGCGTAGTGCAGCCATGACGGCCATCTTCCGATAATGCGCGCCTTCGCCGACCTGCTCGATGGGCTGATCTACACCCGCTCGCGCAACGCGAAGCTGCGGCGCATCGGCGAGTATCTGAAGGCCACGCCCGATCCCGATCGCGGCTGGGCGATGGCCGCGCTGACCGGCGGACTCGATCTCCCCGCAATCAAGCCCGCACTGATCCGCGCGATGGTCGAGGAACGCGTCGATCCGGTGCTGTTCGCGATGAGCCGCGATTTCGTCGGCGATTCGGCGGAGACGATCGCCCTCCTTTGGCCCGAGCCGACGGTGCCGCCGAAGGAAACAGAACCGCTCACCGTCTCCCAGGTCGTCGACACCCTCTCCACCCTTTCCAAATCCGATGCCCCCGCCGTCCTCGCTTCGATGCTCGACCGGCTCGACGCCGACGAGCGCTTCGCCTTGCTCAAGCTCGCCACCGGCGCGCTGCGCGTCGGCGTCTCCGCCCGCCTCGCCAAGACCGCGCTGGCGCAGGCGTTCGATCTCGATGTCGATGCGGTCGAGGAAGTCTGGCACGGCCTCGTCCCGCCCTATGCGCCCCTGTTCGACTGGGCCGAGGGCAAGGGCGCGCAGCCCACCGCCGAGAATATCCCGGTCTTCCGCCCCTTCATGCTCGCGCACCCGCTGGAGGAGGCGCAGGTCAGCCTGACCGACTATGCCGCCGAATGGAAATGGGACGGCATCCGCGCCCAGCTGGTCCATGTCGCGGGCGAGACCAGGCTATACAGCCGCGCGGGCGACGACATCACTCACAGCTTCCCCGAAGTCGCGACGGCATACCGCACCCCCGGTGTGCTCGACGGCGAGTTGCTGGTGAAGGGCGAAGCGCAGGGCGGCGAAGGCGGCGCGGGCAGTTTCAACGCGCTCCAGCAGCGGCTTGGGCGGAAGGTCGTGAGCGCGAAGACCCTTGCCGAATACCCCGCCTTCGTCCGGCTCTACGACATTCTGTTCGACGGCCTCGAAGACTTGCGCGCCTTCCCCTGGAGCGACCGCCGCGCCCGGCTCGAAACCTTCTCCTCCCAGCTCGACCCGAACCATTTCGACGTCTCGTCGATCATCGAAGCCGATGACTTCGCCGCGCTGGAGGAAATCCGCGCCGGCGCGCGCGATGCCGCGATCGAGGGCGTGATGCTCAAGCGCCGCACATCGCCCTATGTCGCGGGCCGCCGCGCGGGGCTGTGGTACAAATGGAAGCGCGATCCGCTCAACGCCGATTGCGTGCTGATGTACGCCCAGCGCGGCAGCGGCAAACGATCGTCCTTCTATTCGGACTTCACCTTCGGCGCATGGACCGAGGAGGGCGAGCTGCTCCCCGTCGGCAAGGCCTATTTCGGCTTCACCGACGAGGAACTGAAATGGCTCGATCGCTTCGTGCGCAACCACACGCTCAACCGCTTCGGCCCGGTCCGCGAAGTCGAGAAGAGCCTTGTCCTCGAAGTGGCGTTCGATTCGATCCACGAATCGAAACGCCACAAATCGGGCCTCGCGATGCGCTTCCCCCGCATCAGCCGCATCCGCACCGACAAGCCCGCAAGCGAGGCCGACACGGTGGCCGGCCTGCGCAACCTGGCGACCTGACTACCGCGCCGGCCCCTTGGGATAGGACGCCACCGATCCATTGGCATTCAGCACTTCGATCCCCGTCGCGACGCCGCCCTCGACCGGGAACCGGATCCGCTGCAACGGCTCATTCTCCAGGCCGAACAGGTCCGGCCCCAGCGGCACCAGCACCACGCTCATCGCGCCGTCGCGGCGGAAGGCGAGACCGCCCTTCTCGACGCTCACCGTGCGCACGCCGTAACGCCCGGCATAGGCTTCGGGCGCGCGCGCCAGCGGCGCCGGTGCGATCAGCCCGCCCTGCGCCGCCGCCATCCATTCATAGTCCGCGCTGCGTTCGGGCTTCGCTTTTCCCATCGCGCGGTAGATCTCCTGCAACGCCCGCGCCTGTGCCAGATCGACCGGAACCGCGATCGACGGCGGCACGCCCTTGCCTTCCCAGTCGCCCACGCCCGGAATCTCCGGCCGCCCCACCGACACGCTCAGCGCAAAGCCGCCCGGCAGCCGGAACAATTCGTTGCGATACGCCGCGCCGGCGGTGGTTTCGCCCACCAGCGGCGCGAACTTGAAACGCGCGACATGGCTGGCGAATTCCTCCGCCGCCGAAGCGCTGCGCCCGCTGATCAGGACGTAGATCGGCTTGTCTTTCGGCCACATGCCCAGCGCGGGAGCCGCCGCCCCCGTGCTCGACGAGGTGACGGGATCGCTGCGCATGTGAAAGCGCACCAGTTCGGTATTCGGCGGGACGAAATAGCGCGCCAGATGCTGCACGGCCTCGGGGCTGCCCCCGCCATTGCCGCGCAGATCGATGATCGCGGCATCGCCGCCCATCAGGAACTTCATCGCGCCGTCCAGCGCCTCGGCGCTTTCCGGCCCGGTCCAGAAGAACCCGGTATAATTCATCACCCGCACATTGCCGGGCAGCACGCGCAGGTCCCGAATGCCGTGATTGAGGCTGCGGGCCTGCGCCAGGAAAGCCGCTTCGTCGGGCGGACCGCCGCGCGCCGCGGGCCCCGCGCCGGGCGGCGGGGCGCGCGGCGGATCGTATCGCAGGTTCAGATGCTTGTCGTGCGCCACCGCTGTCAGGTCGGCATTGATCCGCTCGGCCAGTTCGCCCGGCCCGACATTGTCGTACCGGCCCGAAGCGATCCCGTCGGCCAGCGCCTTGTCCAGCGCGGGCCGGCGATCGACCACCACGTAATTGGCGGCCAGCACCTTGCGGGCTTCCTCGGCGACCGTCCGGCCCTGCACCGGGGCCGCCGCCTGAGGCGGCGCATTCTGCGCGGATGCCGATGGTGCGACGGCCAGCGCCGCCGCGATCAGCCAGGCAAATCTGTTCAATTCATGTCCTCCCAACGCGCCGGTTTCCCGGCTTCGCCCCTCGGCACCAATCTAGGCTGGCGCGATGCGCATCCCGGAGGCATTGTTGGCGACAGATGCGCATAATATTGGCGCATATCGAGCAGGGGACGGCAGCAAATGAGCGCAACGCGCGACAAGATGGATCTGCGCATCCTCGAACGGCTTCAGGTCAATGCGCTGCTCACCGCCGACGAGCTGGCGGCCGAGCTGCCGCTGTCCGCCTCCGCGATCGCCCGGCGCATCCGCAAGCTGCGCGAGACCGGCGTGATCGCGGGCGATGTTGCGGTCCTGTCCGATTCGGTCGGCCCGTTCCTGTCGGCCTTCATCCATATCCAGCTCGATCGGCACGCGCTGGCCGCGGTCGAGGCGCTGCGCCGCCGCCTCACCGCCAGCCCGCACGTCCAGCTCTATATGGAGATTTCCGGCGCGTTCGATCTGGTCCTGCTGGTCACCGTGACGGGCATGGAGGCGTTCAACGAATTCGCCGATGCCCAGCTCGCGGGCGATCCGGTGGTGCGCCGCTACGAGACCAGTTTCGTCAAGCGGAAGCGCAAGTTCAGCCTTGCCTTGCCGCTGGAGACCGACTCCGAATGAGCCAGCCGGCACTCTGGCTCGCGCCAGCCATGATGATCGCTTCGGGATCGATCCACGCCGTGGTCAACGCCATCCTCAAGGGCGGCAAGGACAAGATGGCCGGGCGCGCGATGATCGACGGATCGAGCGCGGTCATCCTGCTGCCGGCGACCCTGTTCGTCCCGCTGCCGCATGGCGCATGGGGCTGGCTTGCCGCCAGCGCCGCGATCCACTGCCTGTATCTCTACGCGCTGGTTCGCGCATTCGAGACGAGCGATTTCTCCGCCGCCTATCCGATCATGCGCGGCGCGGCGCCGCTGCTCACCGCGATTCTCGCGATCGGCCTGTTCGGCGAAGCGGCAAGCACGGGCGAGCTTGCCGGAATCGCGGTCATCGGGCTTGCGGTCGCCGCGCTGGTCTTCGGCAGGCATATCGGCCGGGCGGGCGTCGGCTGGGCGCTGCTGACCGCCGCGATGATCGGCTGCTATACCGTGACCGATGCGAACGGCGTGCGCGCCGCCCCGGTCCCCGCCAGCTATATCGTCTGGTCGTTCGTCGCGTCCGGCACCGCGATCGTCACCCTGTTCGGGCTCATCTCGCGCGGCCGGATCTTCTCCGCCGCCCGCGCGCAATGGCGGCCAGGCGTGGTGGCGGGGGCGCTGTCGATCGTCACCTATGGCCTCGCGCTCTACGCCTTCTCGCTCGGCCCCACCGCGCCGCTCGCCGCCTTGCGCGAGACCGGGATGATCACCGCCTTGCTGATCTCGGCGCTGTTCCTGCACGAACGGGTGACGCGACTGCGCGCGTTCAGCGTGTTCGGCATCTTTGCCGGCGCGGTGATGATCCTCAGCCTCTGAACGCTTGCCAGCCCGCCAGCCGCGCCGCATCCTCGCCGCCATGACCCAGCCCGCCGAACCCCTCGATCCGGTAAAGCTCGCCGCCGCGATCGTGATCGGCACCTTGTTCCTTGCCGTGCCCTTCTCGATCTTCGGGATGCTCGCCACTTATGGCGACCCCAATATGCTCGAGCTCGGCTTGCGCGTCGGGATTAGCAGCGCCAGTTCCGCGCTCGTCCTGACCGGGATCGTCATGCCCTTTGCGATGCAGCGCCTGCGCGATCCGGCGCTGCGGCTGGTCCGCTGGCTCTCGGCCGGCCTCACCGCCGGCATCGCGGGTGCCGGGCTGCAGTCGGTCCTGCTCGTGATCGGCTATTACGGCTGGATGCCGGACATGGGGCCGCAGATCGCCGTCGCGCTCGGCGTGAGTTCGGCCGCCGGCATCGTCGCCGCCTTCGCCGCCTGGGTAGTGCTCAAGCTCTGGGTCCGGCGCTGACATGGCGGCGGTGATCGTCGATCCGGCCAAGGTCCGCGAATTCGCGGATGCGGCGGCCTTTTACGACTGGCTGGGCAAGCATCACGCCAGCGAGGACGAAGTCTGGATCAAGATCCACAAGGTCGCCTCGGGCCTCGAATCGATCACGCCGAAGGAAGCGATCGACGTCGTGCTGTGCTGGGGCTGGATCGACGCGATCCGCAAGAGCCTTGACGAAAGAAGCTTCCTCCAGCGCTACACGCCGCGCACGCGCAAGAGCATCTGGAGCAAGATCAACATCGACAATGTCGCCCGGCTCATCGCCGAGGGCCGCATGACCGAGCATGGCCTGCGCGAAGTCGATGCCGCCAAGGCCGATGGTCGCTGGGACCGCGCCTATGGCAGCGGCAAGGACATGAAGATCCCCGACGACCTTCAGGCCGCAATCGATGGCGTGCCGGAGGCAAAGGCGATGCTGGCTAAACTCACCGAACAGAACCGGTTCGCCCTCGCCTTCCGCACCCACAATATGAAGACCGAGGCGGGCCGGAAGAAGAAGATCGAGAGCTTCGTCGAGATGCTCCGGCGCGGCGAGACGATCTACCCGCAAAAGGCGCGGTAGGATGCGGCCGATCCTTATAGCGTGTGCAGCACTGCTTCTGGCCAACCTGACGCCGGCCTGTGCGCAATCCACCATAGTACGAGCCGCTGGCGGCGACCGCACGTCGCTCGGCGTGGGTGACATCGTACCACTCTCCCCTTCGTCCGCCGAAAAGATCGCGCAGATAAAGCTGGTCGAGCACCCCGGCTATCGCACCCCGCTCCACGTCCATGAACGGACAGACGAGAGCTTCTATGTGCTGGCGGGCAGCCTCACCTTTCACGCGGACGGCAGGACGATCACGCTCGGGCCGGGCGATTATGTCTTCATCCCGCGCGGAACGCCGCATGCGCAGGGCAATCTGACCGCGTCCGACACGGTCCTGCTGACGACGTTGGTCCCGGGCGACTTCGCCGCCTTCTTCCGCGCCCGCGCCGAACTCGTGCGGACGGCGCCGCCCGAGCATCCCGATTACGGCGCGAGGATGCGGGCGCTGGGGAAGGACCATGACATCAAGCTGCTCGGCCCCACGCCTTTCTGAGCACCGATCCTAGGCCATGTCCTGATTGTGCAGGACATGAACCCCCGGCGCGCCCGCGATTGCCGCTTCGATCAGGCAAGCCGCTACCGCGCCAGCCGGGCTGACCCGCAACCGGCGCGGCAGCAAGGGCGCCAGAATCCGGAACCCGATCTGCGCCATGCGCTCGCCTGCACGCGCCGGCTCGCGAAGCCCGCCCAATACGCTGGGACGAAGGATCGTCAGCGACGGATAATCGAGCTGCCTGACCGCGACCTCCAATTCGCCCTTGGTGCGCGGATAGAGCAGCCGCGAGCGCGGATCGGCGCCAAGCGATGACGTCAGCGCAAAGCGCGTCGCGCCATGAGCACGCGCCAGCCGCGCCATCGCGAGGGGATAGTCATAATCGACCGCGCGAAACGCCGCCGCCGACCCGGCCACCGCCCGCGTCGTCCCCAGCGCGCAGATCACGCCATCGACGCGCCACCACGCCGCCGAATCGGGCAGATCGGAGAAATCGACGACGACATTCTCCAGCTTCTCATGCGGCGCGATCGGCCGCCGCGTCGGCGCGATCACCTGCGTCACCCGCGAATCGGCCAGCGCCCGTTCCAGCGCCAGCTTCCCGACAAGGCCGGTCGCGCCGGCGATCAGCAATCTGGTCATGCGTCCGAACCGTAAATGTCGATATCAAGCAGGAGGCCGCGTTCACCCATTCGAGCCAGCGTATCGGATCGCAGCGTCAGGCCCTCGTTCCCGCTCGCGAGAAACAGGCCACAAAAGATCCGCCCGCGAAACCGCTCCGAGAAGGAGCGCCATGCGGTGAAATTGTCAGACAGGCGGTCGAGAAGATCGTTGATCTGGCCATCCAGATCCCCCGGCTCACATCGCTGCCCCTCGATGCGCCAATATCCTCGCGCTGCCAGCTTCTCCGTCCCGGAAGCGGTCTTCCACAGGCCGCCTTTACGCACACCGACGTCCGGCTCGGCGCCCAGCGCCGCCGTTATTTCGGCGGGGTTGAGATCATCCCCAAAGAAGCCGATTGAAGCAGCAGATTTGTGTAGCGCACCCATTTGCCTTCAATCGCACGATTTCCACGGGAAAGCACACCGGCTGCAAGCCGCCAGTTGTTGTCGTGACGGATCGAAACGATCCGTTCCCGCCCGAAGGCAACGGACAACGATATCGATTGCAAACACGGCCGCCGAAGGTGCCGGAGCACATGCAATATTGTGTTTGCAATCGATACGGCTGCCAAAAACAAAAAGGCCGGAGGTTTCCCCCCGGCCCCTTGTTTCATCGTTCAGCTGAAAGATCAGCTGCCCGGCGTCAGGTTCACTGCCGCGTACTTGCCGCGACGGTCCACCTCGAGCTCGAACTCGAGCCGGTCGCCTTCGTTGAGCGTCGGCATGCCGGCGCGCTCGACGGCGCTGATGTGAACGAACGCGTCGGGCTGGCCATCGTCGCGCTGAATGAAGCCGAAGCCCTTCATCGCGTTGAAGAACTTGACCGTGCCGGTCGCCTTCTCACCCGTCAGCTGGCGCTGCGGACCACCGGCGCCACCGCGCGGGGCACCCGGACCGGCGTCACGGTCGCGCGGCGGACCGCGATCTTCGACCGGAAGCGGCTCGCCATCGATCTTCAGTTCGGTGGCCGAGATACGGCCGCCGCGATCGACGAGGGTGAAGCCCATCGGCTGACCTTCGGCCAGACCGGTCAGGCCAGCCTGCTCGACTGCCGAAATGTGAACGAACACGTCCTCGCCGCCGTCATCGCGGACGACGAAGCCGAAGCCCTTCTGGGCGTTGAAGAACTTGACCACGCCGGTCGCTTCGCCAACGACCTGGGGGGGCATGCCGCCGCCACCGCCGCCGCCGCCGCGGAAACCACCGCCGCCGCCGCCGCCGAAGCCGCCGCCACCACCGCCACCGCGATAGCCGCCGCCACCGCCGCCGCCGCCACCGCCGAAGCGATCGCCGCCGCCGCCGAAGCCGCCCCGATCACCGCCGCCGAAGCCGCCGCGATCCGAATAACCACCGTAGCTGTCGTCGCCGAAACCGTCGCGCTTGTCTCTGCCGCGCCCGCCGCGATCCCCACGGCGCCCTCTATCGAAACTCATGCCCTGTTCGTCTTCCCGGTTCGCCCTAAGTACCATCGAAACCCAAGCGCCGGACGAGAACGCAGGTCTTCGCGCACCCAAAATGAGATGCGGCTAGAATCGCTAATAGCCCAAAACCGGACAGGGCGCGAACGAAATTCGTCTTGATTGCGGCAGAAACTCGTTTCGCTTCTTGCCGATACGCTGCGCTCACGGCACATCAGGGCTTATGGACAGTCTTTTCGAGCTTCTCGCCAGCCCCGCAGCATGGGCTGCGCTCGTCACCCTGATCGTGATGGAGGTGGTGCTCGGGATCGACAATCTGATCTTCATCTCGATCCTCTCGAACAAGCTTCCGCCCGAGCAGCGCCAGAAAGCGCGGCGCATCGGCATCAGCCTCGCGCTGGTGATGCGCCTCGGCCTGCTGACCATGATCGCGTGGATCGTCGGCCTCACCGCCCCGGTCTTCGACCTCGGCATCACCGGCCCGATGGGCGCGCATGGCGAAGTGGCGTTCGAGACCCAGTTCTCGTGGCGCGATCTGATCCTGATCGCCGGCGGCCTGTTCCTGGTGTGGAAGGCGACCAAGGAAATCCACCATTCGGTCGACACCAGCGACAGCGGCGAACTGCTCGACAAGGACAAGGGCAGCCAGGTCGGCCTGAACTTCACCTCGGCGATCGTCCAGATCCTGCTGCTCGACATCGTCTTCTCGGTCGATTCGATCCTCACCGCGGTGGGCATGACCGAGCATGTCGAGATCATGTACATCGCCGTGATCGTCGCGGTGCTGACGATGCTGCTCGCCGCCGATCCGCTGGCGAACTTCATCAACGGCAACCCCACGGTGGTGATGCTCGCGCTCGGCTTCCTGCTGATGATCGGCATGGTGCTGATCGCCGAAGGCTTCGGCGCGCATATCCCCAAGGGCTATATCTACACCGCGATGGCCTTCTCGGCGGGTGTCGAATGCCTCAACATCTGGTCGCGCCGGTCGAAGGCAAAGAAGGAAGCGGCGGCGAAGGATGCGGGCAACCATTGAGCCTTGGGGCATTGAGCCTCGGGACGAACGGGACTAGGCGCAGGCGATGACTGTGCATTTTCACGAAGAAGACATTCCCGAAGGCCTGTTCGCTCCGGGCGCCTCGATCGCCGTCGATACCGAAACGATGGGCCTGATCACCATGCGCGACCGGCTGTGCGTCGTGCAGCTGTCCGATGGTTCGGGGGACGAGCATCTCGTCCGCTTCGGCCCGCATTCGACCTATGACGCGCCGAATCTGCGCGCCGTCCTGTCCGATCCCGAGCGGCTGAAGCTCTATCACTTCGCCCGCTTCGATCTCGCGGCGATCCGCTTCTATCTCGGCGTCACCGCCGGGCCGGTCTATTGCACCAAGATCGCGTCGCGGCTGGTCCGCACCTATACCGATCGCCACGGCCTGAAGGACCTCGCCCGCGAGCTGGTCGGCGCCGAGATTTCGAAGCAGCAGCAATCGTCCGACTGGGGCGGCCCCGAACTTTCCGACGCCCAGCGTGAATACGCAGCGTCCGACGTGCGTTACCTGCACGGCATGAAGGAAGAACTCGACAAGCGCCTCGAACGCGAAGGCCGGACCGAACTGGCCCAGGCCTGTTTCGAATTCCTGCCCTTCCGCGCCGAACTCGATCTCGCCGGCTGGCCCGAAACGGATATTTTCGCGCATGTCTGAGGTGGCGGACCGCCTCCAGTCGCAACGGCGGGCCTGGGCGCATCCCGGGTCGAGCCACGACAAGATGGTGCGCGGTGCGCTTTACGTCCTGCCGGTGATCATCGGCGTCCTTTCCGCCTTCCTCGTCCTGTCGCCTTTGTTCTCCGGCGGCGACGTCAGCTTCGTGCTCGACAAGAACAAGGTCGATGTCGCCAGCGAGCGGCTGCGCATCCAGGCCGCCGAATATCGCGGCGAGGACGCCAAGGGTCAGGCGTTCAAGCTGACCGCCGGCAGCGCGGTGCAGAAAAGCTCGGCCGAGCCGATCGTCCAGCTGAACGATCTCGCGGCCCAGATCGCCTTTCCTGAGGGGCCGGCCAATCTGCGCGCGGACAAGGGCCGTTACGACATGGCGCGCGATCAGGTCGCGGTCGACGGCCCGGTCAGTTTCAAGACCAGCGACGGCTATACCCTTGAAACCCACGATGCGACTGTCGATCTGAAGACCCGGCGGATGCAGAGCGGCGGCGCGGTGACGGGACGCACCCCGATGGGCGTGTTCAGCGGCAACAAGCTCACCGCCGACCTGGAACAACGAACCGTCCGGATCGACGGCAATGCCCGCTTGCGGATCTACCCCAAGCGCGCGAATAGGCAGAAATGATGCGCGCTTTCGCCCTGCTCCCGTTCGGATTTTCGCTGACGCTGGCGATGACGCTCACCGCGTCCGTTCCCGCGGCGGCGCAGACCCGGCACGATTCGAGCGCGCCGATCGACTTCGCTTCGGATCATTTCGAACTGCAGGATCGCCAGAACCGCGTCCTGCTGACCGGCAATGTCCGCATCACCCAGGCCGAGATGACGCTTACCGCGGCCCGGACGACGGTCACCTATACCGGCCAGATCACCGACGGATCGCCGTCGGTCTCGCGCCTCGATGCATCGGGCGGCGTCACCGTTTCCCGGCCGGATCAGAGCGCGCGCGGCCAATATGCGGTCTATGACCTCAATCGCCGGGTCATCACCATGCTCGGCGGCGTCACGCTGCGGCAGGGTCCGAACGTGATCCAGGGCGCGCGACTGTCGATCAACCTCGATTCCGGCCGCGCGACGATCGACGGCTCGGGCGTCGGCGGATCGGCGACGCCGGGCAGCGGCGTCCAGAATCAGGGCGGTCGCGTCACCGGCCGATTCTCGGTGCCCAAGCGCGCGAACGACGCGCCAGCGACTCCCGCACCCAAGCAATAATCCCGGTTTTTCCTCGGATCGGCGCGCAGGGCCTTCCCTTGCGCGCCATTCTCATGCACGAATCCTGCCAACCGGCCTTTCGCTAAGGCTCCGCTAACCCGTCAAGTCCATCAGAGGACCTGTATGACCGACGTTGCCAGCCTTGAAACGCCGATCGCCGACGTGGTGCCGCCGCCCGAAAAGGGGCTGGCGGTCGTCTCGATCGCCAAGTCCTATGACAAGCGCGTGGTGCTTACCGATGTTTCGATGTCGGTCGCCCGCGGCGAAGTCGTCGGCCTGCTCGGCCCGAACGGCGCGGGCAAGACCACCAGCTTCTATTCGGTCATGGGCCTGGTGAAGCCCGATTCGGGCCGCATCATGCTGGATGGCGAGGATATCACCGCGCTGCCGATGTATCGCCGCTCGATCCTGGGTCTCGGCTATCTTCCGCAGGAAACCTCGATCTTCCGCGGCCTCAGCGTCGAAAAGAACATCCTCGCGGTGCTCGAGCTCGCCGAGCCGGACAAGAGCGCGCGCCAGCGCCGGCTCGATCAGCTGCTCGAGGAATTCGGCCTCACCCGCCTGCGCGATGCGCCCGCGATGGCGCTGTCGGGCGGCGAGCGCCGCCGCGCCGAGATCGCCCGCGCGCTGGCCGCCGATCCGACGATCATGCTGCTCGACGAGCCGTTCGCGGGCATCGATCCGCTGTCGATCGCCGACATCCGCGACCTGATCAAACAGCTCAAGCAGCGCGACATCGGCGTGCTGATCACCGATCACAATGTCCGCGAAACGCTCGACATCGTCGATCGCGGCTACATCATCTATGACGGCCGTGTGCTGTTCGCGGGCGCGCCGGACGATCTGGTGAAGGACGAGAATGTCCGTCGCCTCTATCTCGGCGAGAGCTTCGAGCTGTAGTCTGCGATGGGGCAACACCCTCTCACCGTTCGTGCTGAGCTTGTCGAAGCACCGTTCTTTCTTCTCCGAAGGTTCGAGAAGGAAGAGCGGCCCTTCGACAAGCTCAGGGCGAATGGAGGCTGGAGGGTAGCTTCGTGAGCCTCGCCCCGCGTCTGGACCTTCGCCAGTCGCAATCGCTGGTGATGACGCCACAGCTCCAGCAGGCGATCAAGCTGCTGGCGTTGTCGAACCTCGAGATCGAGACCTTCATCGCCGAGGAGATCGAAAAGAACCCGCTGCTCGAATCGCAGAGCGGCGACGATGACGGCCCGCGCGAGCGCGATGGCGACGTTGCCGCCGAACTCGCCGCCGAGCGCGAGCAGGATTTCGATGGCGACTTCGATGGCGATTTCGCAGGCGGCGACGCCCTGCCCGACGCCAGCCAGCTGCTCTCGACCGGCGGCGATGCCAATGGCGAAGCTGCGCTCGACGTCGATTTCACTGCCGAGACCTTCCACCATGACAGCGCGGCCGATTCGATCGGCGGGCTCGATGGCGGCCTCGGCATGGCCGGCACCGGCGGCGGCGGATCGGAAGACGGTCCGGATTTCGACAATTTCACCGATACCAGCCTGAGCCTCGCCGATCACTTGCTCACCCAGGCGGGCCAGAGCGTTTCGGGCATCGACCAGTTCATCGCCGCGCACCTGATCGATCAGATCGACGAGACCGGCTATCTCACCGTATCGCTGCTCGAAATCGCCAATCGGCTCAACGTGCCGCTCGCGCGCGTCGAGGACGTGCTGGCGACGATCCAGACCTTCGACCCCACCGGCGTCGGCGCACGCAATCTCGCCGAATGCATCGCGCTGCAGGCGAAGGAAGCCGATCGCTACGATCCGTGCATGGCGCGGCTGATCGACAATCTCGAACTGGTCGCGCGCGGCGACATCGCCCGCCTCCGGCGCATCTGCAATGTGGATGACGAGGATATGGCGGACATGATCCGCGAGCTGCGCAATTACGATCCCAAGCCCGGCCTGCGCTATGGCGGCGAACCCACGCTGGCGGTCACCCCCGACATCTTCGTGGCGAAGCGCGCGGGCGGCTGGGCGGTCGAGATCAATGCCGCCACCCTGCCCCGCGTGCTGGTCAACCGCGCTTATTATGTCGAGGTGTCGGCCGGCCCGCAGGACAAGAACAGCAAGGCCTGGCTGTCCGACATGCTCGCCAGCGCCAATTGGCTGGTGAAGGCGCTCGACCAGCGCCAGCGGACGATCATCAAGGTCGCCAGCGAGATCGTGAAGCAGCAGGAAGCCTTCTTCCTCCACGGCGTCGCGCATCTCAAGCCGATGACGCTGCGTCAGGTCGCCGAAGTGATCGAGATGCACGAATCGACCGTCAGCCGCGTGACGTCGAACAAGTATCTCAGCTGCGCGCGCGGCCTGTTCGAGCTGAAATATTTCTTCACCAGCGCGATCCAGTCGTCCGACGGCGGCGAGGCGGTGTCGGCCAATGCCGTGAAGGACGCGATTCGGACGCTGATCGCGGCCGAGAGCGCCAAGGCGATCCTGTCCGACGACACGCTCGTCGAGATGCTCAACGCCAAGGGTTTCGATATCGCCCGGCGCACCGTCGCCAAATATCGCGAGGCGATGGGCATCGGCAGCTCGGTCCAGCGGCGGCGGCAAAAGGCGCTGGAAGGCGTCGGCTGATTCGTTTTCGGCTTCGCTGAGGCAGCCCGCACCGCCTCGTTTCAGCTTCTCCGAAACGACCAGAAACACCCAACAATCGCGTCGGGACAATTACTTACAACTTCAATCGATTTGTCTGCTTTTAGAATTTGGTAGGCGAATTCCGGTAGCGACTCGACTCATGAGCGCCCATTTCCAGATCGAAGCCGATCCCGCCCGCGATCTCATCCGTATCCGTATGGGCGGCTTCTTCACGCCCGCCGACATCACTGCCTTCCTGCAAGCCCGCGAGGAAGCGCACGAGAAGCTCACCTGCGGGCGCAACCGGCATGTGACGCTGAACGACGTGCGCGACATGAAGATACAGTCGCAGGAAGCGGTCGATTCCTTCCGCGCGATGCTGTCCCAGCCCAGCCATGCCTCGCGGCGTCTCGCCTTCGTCGTCAGCCCGACGCTCGCCCGTTCGCAGTTGATGCGGGCAATAGACGCGCGTCATGCCCGGCTGTTCGAGGATCCCGCTTCGGCCGAAGCCTGGCTGTTCAGCGCGGATGCGGACGCCCGCGCCGCCTGAGCTTATCCGGAAGGCTTGTTCGCGCCCGCAACCACGGCATCGAACGCTGCCTTGGTCATCCCGATCAGCAGCCCCTTGCTGTTCACGCCGAACGCTTCGAGCGGCACCTCGACCTTGCCGCCGGGACTCACGACCACCGCTGCGGCCATGCTGACCGATTCGATCGTGCCGACCACCACGCCCTTCGAATCGCGCACCTCGGCTCCGGCGACGATATCCTCCGGCCTGGCCGCGCGCGCCCGGCTCGAACTGCTGCGGCGAGGCTGAGCGGTCGCGGCGTCGCGGGCGTTGTCGATATTCTTGGCGCGGTCATCGGGTCCGCGCAGATCGGGCGAATTCTCCGATCCGACCAGCACCGGATTGCCCGGCCCCTGCGCATGCGCCACGCCGCCGCCAATCGTCAGCGCAAAGACCAGCGCCAGCGCCTTCAGCATCTTCATGAGACCTCTCCTTTTACGAAGATGGTATCGCTAACACTGAGTATTGGCAATCGCGGCCAGGTCGAGAATCCCAACCGGCCGTCCCTGCCTAATCATCCTCGTCCTCGAACCCGGCAAGCTCCAGCGCCCGCGCCTTGATCTGCCGCTGGCGGCACCAGTGGACCAGCGCATCCTCGCGCCCATGCGTCACCCACACCTCCCTGGGCGCGACGTCCTGGATGGTGCGGGTCAGCTCGTCCCAGTCGGCATGATCGGAGAGGATGATCGGCAGCTCGACATTGCGCTGCCGCGCTCGCTGGCGCACCCGCATCCAGCCCGAGGCCATCGCCGTCACCGGATCGGGCAGCCGCCGCGACCAGCGATCGTTGAGCGCGCCGGGCGGGCACAGGATGATCCGCCCCGCCAGTTCGGCCTTGGCCACCCCGGTCGCGGGGCGCAGATCGCCCAGATCGACGCCATGCTCGACATAGAGGTCGCACAGCCGCTGCAGCGCGCCGTGGATGTAGATCGGATCGTCATACCCCATCACCCGAAGCTCGCGGATCACCCGCTGCGCCTTGCCCAGCGCATAGGCGCCGACCAGCACGCATCGCTCGGGAAAGGCGCGCAGCGAGGCGAGCAGCTTGGCCAGCTCGTCATGCGTCTCGGGATGGCGGAACACCGGAAGCCCGAAGGTCGCCTCGGTGATGAACACGTCGCACGGCGTTACTTCGAACGGCGCGCAGGTCGGGTCCTCGCGCCGCTTGTAGTCGCCCGAGACGATCACCCGCTCGCCGCGATGCTCCAGCACCACCTGCGCCGATCCCAGCACATGCCCGGCGGGCACGAATCGCACATTCACCGTCCCCAGCGCGATCTGCTCGCCATAGCCCACCGGACGCCCGGTCTGCGGTCCGTATCGCGCTTCCATGATCGCCAGCGTTTCGGGCGTCGCCCACACCTCGCCATGCCCGCCGCGCGCATGATCGGCATGGCCATGCGTCACCAGCGCCCTCGGCACCGGTTGCGAGGGATCCACCCACGCGTCGGCGGCGGGGATATAGATTCCCGAAGGTTGCGGATCGATCCAGTCGCCGAGCTTCACCATCATGCCTATATGGTCGGGATGCCCGCCGGTTCCCAGCTTCCCCAAATACTTGACGACTGGTTCGCGTCACGCGGCTGGAGCCCGCGCCGCCATCAGCGCGACATGCTCGCCGCTGCGCGCGCCGGGAACCACGCGCTGCTCGTCGCCCCCACCGGCGCGGGCAAGACGCTCGCCGGCTTCCTCCCCAGCCTCGCAGAACTGATCGAAGCGCCCACCGATCGCCTCCACACCCTCTACATCTCCCCGCTCAAGGCGCTCGCGGTCGACGTCCAGCGCAACCTCCTCACCCCCATCGCCGAGATGGGCCTGCCGATCCGCGTCGAGACCCGCACCGGCGACACTCCCTCGGATCGCAAGGCCCGCCAGCGCGCGCGCCCGCCCGAGATCCTGCTGACCACGCCCGAAAGCCTCAGCCTGCTCCTGTCCTATCCCGACAGCCTGATGCTGTTCGAACAGCTGAGCACCGTGGTGATCGACGAAGTCCACGCCTTCGCCACCGGCAAGCGCGGCGACCTGCTCTCGCTCTGCCTCGCCCGGCTCCAGACCATCGCGCCGAACTTCCGCCGCGTCGCCCTGTCCGCCACTGTCGCAGACCCCGACGGCTATCGCGCCTGGCTCGCGCCCTATGGCGACATCGATTCGGTAACGCTGGTGCAGGGCGACAAGGGAGCGGACCCGGACATCGCGATCCTCCTCCCCGAAGGCCGCGTGCCGTGGTCCGGCCATTCGGGCATGTACGCCATTCCCCAGGTGATGGCCGAGATCGAGACCCACCGGACCACCATCGTCTTCTGCAACACCCGCGGCCTCGCCGAACTGATCTTCCAGCAATTGTGGAAGGAAAACCGGCTCGGCCTCCCCATCGGCGTCCATCACGGCAGCCTCAGCCTCGAAGCGCGCCGCCGCGCCGAAGCGGCGATGGCAGACGGACGCCTCCGCGCCCTCGTCGCCACTGCCAGCCTCGATCTCGGGGTCGACTGGGGCAATGTCGATTGCGTGATCCAGATGGGTGCGCCCAAGGGATCGTCGCGCCTGCTCCAGCGCATCGGCCGCGCCAATCACCGGCTCGACGAACCAAGCGAAGCCGTGCTCGTCCCCGGCAACCGCATGGAATATCTCGAAGCCCGCGCGGCACTCGACGCAGTCGAAGCCGGCGAGCTCGACACCGACAATTTCCGCCCCGGCGGGCTCGACGTCCTCGCCCAGCACGTCATGGCCTGTGCCTGCGCCGCGCCCTTCGCCGGCCCCGAATTGCTGCAGGAGATTCGCGCAGCATTGCCCTATTCGGCGCTTACCGAAGAGACATTCGACCGCGTGCTGAACTTCATCGCGGACGGCGGCTATGCCCTGCGCGCCTATGACCGGTTCAAGCGGCTGACCCAGGGTCCGGATGGCCTGTGGCGCGTCAGCCATCCGCAATTTGTTGCGCAGCATCGCCTCAATGCCGGGATCATCGTCGAATCGCCGATGCTCGAGGTGCGCTTCAAGAATGGCCGCCGCCTCGGCAAGGTCGAGGAAGCGTTCGGCACCTCGCTCAGCCCCGGCGACACCTTCTTCTTCGCCGGCGTCGCGCTGGAAGTCGAGCGGGTCGAACTGACCGACCTGATCGTCCGCGCCACCTCGAAGACCGCGCGCATCCCAAGCTATATGGGCGCGCGCCTCGCCATCACGTCGGGCCTCGCGCACCGCGTCCGCGAATTTCTCCATGATCGCGAGCAATGGAAACGCTTCCCCGACGATGTCCGCGAATGGCTGGAGGTGCAGGACCAGCGCTCGGCCCTGCCCGCGCCCGATCAGCTGCTGGTCGAAACCTTCCCGCACGAAGGCCGCCATCACATGATCGCCTACAGCTTCGAAGGCTGGAACGCGCACCAGTCGCTGGGGATGCTGATCACCCGCCGCATGGAAGCGCTCGGCCTCAAGCCGATCGGCTTCGTCGCCAATGATTATGCCCTCGCCGTCTATGGCCTGGAGAAGATCGAGGATCCCGCCGCGCTCTTCTCCCCCGACATCCTCGAACATGAATTCGTCGAATGGGTCCAGCAATCGGCTTTGCTCAAGCGCGCCTTCCGCGAAGTCGCGATCATCGGCGGCCTCGTCGAGCGGCAGGTGCCCGGCAAGAAGAAGACCGGCCGTCAGGTCACCTTCTCGACCGATCTGATCTACGACGTGCTGCGCAAATACGAGCCGGACCATCTCCTCCTGCGCGCCGCATGGGCCGACGCCCGCGCGCGGATGACCGATGTCGGCCGCCTCGCCCGCCTGCTCGACACCGCGGCGGATACGATGCTGCACGTCGATCTCGACCGCGTCAGCCCGCTCGCCGTCCCGGTGCTGATCATGATCGGGCGCGAGAATGTGGCCCAGGGCCTGACCGAGGATGCGATGCTGATGGAAGCCGAACAGATTGCGCAGGAAGCGATGCGGCTGGATTAGGTCCTATGGTCTTGCGGTGCCGGTCCGCCCCGCTGAACCGCACAGGAACCTGCTGGAAACAATCGGAAACATTTCGATTGCTGCGCAACATGTGCAGGTATATCGTTTCGCAATGCTCGGATTTCGCGCCTTGCTGCTCTTCACCCTGCCGGTCGCGGCCGCAGCCGGCGCCAGCACGCCGCAGGATCCCGAAAAGATCGCCCCCAGCAACGAAGCCGTGCTGCTCCAGCTCGGCCAGCAGGATCAGCGGCTGACCGTTCCCGTCGGCATCGGCAATTCGAAGCCCTATAACTTCATCATCGACACCGGCGCCGAACGCACCGTCGTGTCGCGCCAGCTCGCGGGCGTGCTCAATCTCGCCCCCTCCTCGCCGATCAACATGACCTCGATGACCGAGCGCAGCAGCGTGGACACGGTGATCGTGCCCGAACTGTTCATCAAGTCGATCGGCCAGCGCCACACCATCCGCGCGCCGGCGCTCGACGGGATGAATCTCGGCGCCGCCGGCCTGCTCGGGATCGATACGCTGCAAAACCATCGCGTCATCATCGATTTCGAAAAAGACCAGATGGCGGTGATGCCGTCGACCAAGCAAAACCGCAGCGGTTCCTACAGTCCGAACGAGATCGTCGTCACCGCGCGCAGCCGCTTCGGACAGCTGATCGTGACCGACGCCTATTATGGCGACACGCGGATCCAGGTCATTCTCGACACCGGCTCGCAGGTCAGCGTGGGCAACAATGCGCTGCGCAAGCGCGTCCGCACCCGCAAGCGCGATATGCACACCACGGTGCTGACCAGCGTCACCGGCGGCACCGCGCAGGTCGACTATATGTTCGTGCCGGCGGTGAGGATCGGGCCGATCCGTTTCGAATGGATGCCCGTCGCCTTTGTCGATGCCGCGCCGTTCGAGCATTTCGGCCTTATGGACCGGCCCGCATTGCTGCTCGGCATGGATGCGCTGCGCAATTTCCGGAAGGTCGAGATCGATTTTCCCAATCGGGAGGTTCGCTTCACCATTTCCGACACGATCCGCATCGAACAGAGCGGCCCGCTTTCGGTCCGGCCGAACCGCCGCTGAAGCGCCGTCGCGGCATGGGCCACAAACGCCGGGACCATGCCGCAGATTAGATTGATCTGACTATTGACTTTGCAACGCCCGGAAGGCTGAGCCGGGCGCGATGACAACGCTTTCCCGCGCCAGCCTCGCTTCGCTCCCCGCCGCCGTTTCGCGGCCCGGCCACGACATCGCCAATGTCACCACCGGCATCGTCCATTTCGGCCCCGGCGCGTTCCATCGCGCGCATCAGGCCGATTGTATCGACCGGCTGCTGGACAGCGATCCGAGCTGGGGCATCGCTGCGGTTTCGCTGCGCACGCCGGGCACGGTCGATGCGCTGCGGGCGCAGGACGGGCTGTACACGCTGGCGGTAATCGATCGCGAGCCTTCGACGCGGATCATCGCCGCGCACAGCGACTGGATCGGCCCCGGCGAAGGCGCGAAGCTGCGCGCGCTGCTCGCCGATCCCGCGATCCGCATCGCGACCAGCACCGTCACCGAAAAGGGCTATTGCCTCTCGGGCGACGGCAGCCTCGATCTGTCGCACCCCGACATCGTCCATGACCTGACGCGCCCGGCGGAGCCGCGAAGCGTGATCGGCTGGATCGTCGCCGGCCTCGCCGATCGCCGCGCCGCCGGCATCGCGCCCTTCGCGATGCTCTGCTGCGACAATATGACCGGCAATGGCGGCAAGCTCCGCGCGGCCTGCGCCACGCTGGCCCGCCAGTATGACGCCGATCTCGCCACCTTCATCGAAACCCGGGTCGCTTTCCCCGATTCGATGGTCGATTCGATCACCCCGGCCAGCGACGAAGCGTTCCTCGCCAAGGTCGCTGGCGAACTCGGCGTGACCGACAATGCAGCGGTCCAGCGCGAGAGTTTCACCCAATGGGTGCTCCAGCGCTTCGACGGCGCGCCCGATCTCGCATCGGTCGGCGTCACCCTCACCAACGATGTCCGCGCCTATGAACAGGCCAAGCTGCGCATCCTCAACGGCACGCACAGCTCGCTCGCCTATATCGGCCTCGCGCTGGGCCATGAGACGGTGTTCGAGGCGATGAGCGATCCGTCGCTGGAGGCGTTCATCACGCGCCTCGCGCATGATGATATCCGCCCCTCGCTGCCTACGGTCGAAGGCCTCGACAGCGAGAGCTATGCGAACGCCGTGCTCAACCGCTTCCGCAACCCCGCGATCCGCCACCTGCTGTCGCAGATCGCATGGGACGGCTCGCAGAAGCTGCCCTATCGCCTGCTCGACACGACGCTCGCCGCGCTAGAAGCCGGGCGTCCGGTCGATCGCCTCGCCGTGCCGATCGCGGCTTGGATCGCATTCCTGCGGCGCAAGACGGCTGCGGGCGAGAAGATCACCGATCCGCTCGCCGACACGCTCTCGGCGGCATCTGGCGATCTCGATGCGATGCTGGCGCTGCGGCAGGTGTTCCCGGAACGGATCGCGCAGGATGCGGGCTATCGCGACGCTGTGGCGGAAGCACTAGCCGGGTTCGAGGCGGACGAGATTGCGCCGCTGCTTGCCAGATAATCCCCGTTCGCCCTGAGCTTGTCGAAGGGCAGTTCTCCTCTTCGACCGGCGGTCAGAAGAAAGAGCGGTGCTTCGACAAGCTCAGCACGAACAGATTGAGGGATATCCTTGAGCCGTCCCCATCCCACCAGCCCGCGCCGCTGCTTGCAATGTAGGATTTCGCCTGCTCAACCGGGTGCGCCGTTACCATGACGGCCGCTCTTTGACCCGGTTGATCGCGGCGCCGCGCCAGACGCCCGAATGACGCAATTGCCCTCGGGCAAAGGTCACCATCTGCGCGACTTACCCGACCTTTTCAGGTCCATCGGCTCCCAGCACATGGCTGCACAATTGCGCCTGCGGCGTATCGTCCGCTTCCAGCGCCGCGACGGTGACCCAGCCTTCGGCGCGCAGTTCGGCGCCCTTCGCGGCGTCGGTCCCGAACGGCAGGAACAGCCGCCGCCGCTCGCCGCCGCCGATTCCGGCGTCGAGGATCGGATCGGCATAGAGCGAAAAGCCTACCGCCGGTTCCTCGCGGCCATCCTCATGGACCACCGCATAGCTGCCCCCGCGCCCGATCTCGCCGCGCACGCCGCGCGCGAAGATGGAGAAGCCGATCCAGCTCTGATATTCGAACCCGTGCCGCTCGGTCGGGTCGAGGGTGAGCGCAACATCGCCCGGCAGGCTCGCCGCCACTGCTGCCAGTCCGTCGAGCCGCGAGGCCAGCGCCGCGATTCCGCGCAGCTTGGCCATCGCTGCATCGAACGGACCCGCCGCTTCGATCAGCGGCAGATACTCCGGCGCAATCGCCGCGACTCCACCGGCATCCTTGCCATCCAGCCGCTCGCGCAGCTCGGCCAGCTTCGCCGCGGGCAGGCTGTCGCCTGCCAGCGTGTCGACCAGATCGGGCAAGGTGAAATCGATCGCGATCCCCTCGACTCCGGCAGCCCGCAGCGCCTCGACCGCGACCCGCACGACTTCGCTCGCCGCGGCGACCGAATCGAGCCCGATCAGCTCGCACCCGATCTGCCGCATCGCCCGCTCGGGCCGCAGCTGGCTCGCGCGCAGCTTGAGCACCGGACCCGCGTAGGAAAGCCGTACCGGCCGCGGATGGTGCGCCATCCGCGTCGCCGCGATCCGGCCGACCTGCGCGGTAATGTCCGGCCGGATCGCCAGCGTCTGCTGCGACACGGGATCGACGAAGCGCACCGCGTCGCGCATCCCGCCCGCCTTCAATCGCGAAGCGAGCGCCTCGGCGAATTCGGCCAGCGGCGGATCGACCTGCTCATAGCCATAGCCATGCGCCACGCCGAGCACCCGCCCCTCCACCCGCGCCGCCGCATCGGCGGACGGAGGAAGACGATCGTGAAACCCTTCGGGAAGCAGGCCGGTCATCGTAGCAAGGTCCTTTCGCCCGGCGCCTTACGCGCTCCGCTCCCGGCTGGATACGGGGCACATACTCACCGGGCTGTGTCGTCATTCTGCTCAGGCCGAGTCGAAAATGGTGGTTTCACCCGACCCGGAGCGCAGCGTGCTTAAAGCACGTGAGCACCGGAAGCGGGTGAAACCGCCATTTGCAGGCCGGTATGGGCAGAATGCCGATACAGCCTAGAACTTCAGCGCCATCGCCGTCTTGACGCCCGGAAGCGCGCGGACAGTGGCGAGGAGTTCCGGGGTCACCGCTTCGTCGAGCGACAGCAGCAGCACCGCTTCACCACCGGCATCGCGGCGGCCGAGGTGGAAGGTGCCGATATTGACGTTCGCCGCGCCCAGCGTCGAACCCAGACGGCCGATGAAACCCGGCGCGTCCTCGTTGACGATGTAGAGCATGTCGCCGGCCAGATCGGCCTCGACCTTGATCCCGAATAGCTCGACCAGACGCGGCGCGGCATTACCGAACAGCGTGCCGGCCACCGAACGCTCACCCGCTTCGGTCTTCACCGAGACGCGGATCAGCGTGTGGTAGTCCCCTTCCTTCTCGTTGCGCACTTCGCGCACTTCGATCCCGCGCTCCTTGGCGAGATAGGGGGCGTTGACCATGTTTACCGTGTCCGAATGGACCCGCAGGAACCCGGCCAGCACCGCGCTGACGATCGGCTTCTGGTTCAGATCGGCGGCGGCGCCTTCGCTGTGGATCGAAACGCGGTTGATCCCGCCATGCGCCAGCTGGCCGACCAGGCTGCCGAGCTTCTCGGCCAGCGCCATGTACGGCTTCAGGCGCGGCGCTTCCTCGGCGGAAAGCGAAGGCATGTTGAGCGCGTTGGTGACGCCGCCCGACACGAGGAAGTCGGCCATCTGCTCGGCGACCTGGATCGCGACATTGACCTGGGCTTCGCTGGTCGATGCGCCAAGGTGCGGCGTGGAGATGAAGTTGGCGGTGCCGAACAGCGGCGATTCCTTCGCCGGCTCGGTCACGAAAACGTCGAGCGCCGCGCCCGCGACATGACCCGAATCGAGGCCATCCTTCAGCGCTGCTTCGTCGATCAGGCCGCCGCGCGCGCAGTTGATGATCCGCACGCCCTTCTTGGTCTTGGCCAGATTCTCGCGGCTCAGGATGTTGCGGGTCTGGTCGGTCAGCGGCGTGTGCAGCGTGATGAAGTCGGCACGCGCCAGCAGCTGGTCCAGCTCGACCTTCTCGACGCCCATTTCCAGTGCGCGCTCGGGCGTCAGGAACGGATCGTAGGCCACGACCTTCATGCGCAGACCCAGTGCGCGGTCGGCGACGATACCGCCGATATTGCCCGCGCCGATCAGGCCCAGCGTCTTCGCGGTCAGCTCGACGCCCATGAAGCGGTTCTTCTCCCACTTGCCCTGCTGGGTCGAAGCATCGGCCTCGGGCAGCTGGCGCGCGAGCGCGAACATCAGGGCGATGGCGTGTTCGGCGGTGGTGATCGAGTTGCCGAACGGGGTGTTCATCACCACCACGCCCTTGGACGAGGCATAGGGGATGTCGACATTGTCCACGCCGATGCCGGCGCGGCCGATCACCTTGAGGTTGGTCGCGGCGTCGATGATTTCCTTGGTCGCCTTGGTCGAGCTGCGAATGGCGAGGCCGTCATAATTGCCGATGATCGCCTTGAGCTCTTCCGGGGTCTTGCCGGTGATCTCGTCCACCTCGACTCCGCGCTGGCGGAAGATCTCGGCGGCCTTGGGGTCCATTTTGTCGCTGATGAGTACCTTGGGCATTTTATTCTCCATTCCCTCCCCCCTTCAGGGGAGAGGGCAAGCGAGCGTAGCGAAGCGAGGGAGAGGGGCAGTCATGGAGGGGAGCGGCTCGCGATATGCCCCTCTCCCCGACCCTCTCCCCTGAAGGGGAGAGGGAGACTTACGACGCCTTGGCGGTCGCGTAGGCCCAGTCGAGCCACGGCCCGAGTGCTTCGATATCGGCGGTCTCGACCGTCGCGCCGCACCAGATACGCAGGCCCGCGGGGGCATCGCGATATCCGGCGACGTCGTAGGCCGCGTCCTCCTTCTCGAGCAGCGAGGCGAACTTCTTGATGAAAGCTTCGTCCGCGCCTTCGACCGTGAGGCACACCGACGTCTTCGAACGCGAAGCTTCGTCGGCCGCGAGATGGCCGAGCCAGTCGCGCTCCTGCACGATCCTGTCGAGCGCCGCCGCATTGGCGTCGCTGCGCGCGATCAGGCCGGCGCCGCCGCCCAGACCCTTTGCCCATTCGAGCGCGAAGATCGCATCTTCGACTGCCAGCATCGACGGGGTGTTGATCGTCTCGCCCTTGAACACGCCCTCGGCCAGCTTGCCCTTGGCCATCAGGCGGAACACCTTCGGCAGCGGCCATGCCGGGGTGTACTGCTCCAGCCGTTCGACCGCGCGCGGGCCGAGGATCAGCACGCCGTGGCCGCCCTCGCCGCCCAGCACCTTCTGCCACGAGAAGGTCGCGACATCGATCTTGTCCCACGGCAGGTCGTAGGCGAACACCCCGCTGGTCGCGTCGGCGAAGGTCAGGCCCTCGCGGTCCGCCGGAATCCAGTCGCCATTGGGAACGCGCACGCCCGAAGTGGTGCCGTTCCAGGTGAACAGCACGTCGTCGGCGAAGTTCACTTGGGCAAGATCGGGAAGCTGGCCGTAATCGGCGCGGATGATCGTCGGATCGAGCTTGAGCTGCTTGACCGCATCGGTGACCCAACCTTCACCGAACGATTCCCACGCCAAAGTCGTCACGCCGCGCGCGCCGAGCATCGTCCACATCGCCATTTCGAACGCGCCGGTATCCGAACCGGGGACGATGCCGATGCGATGCGTATCGGGAAGCGCCAGCATCTCGCGCATCAGATCGATGGCGTATTGCAGGCGGGTCTTGCCGAGCTTCGAACGGTGCGAGCGTCCAAGGACCTCGACCGCGAGCTTCGATGCATCCCAGCCGGGAGGCTTGGCGCAGGGGCCGGATGAAAAATGGGGGCGAGCCGGCTTGGTGGCGGGCTTGGCAACGGACGCAATGGTGGCGTCGGGTAGAGTCGTATCAGTCATGTCAGTCTCTCCTTGCAGAGAGCACGCGCGGCGTTGGGACCGCGTGGCCCGTCGACGGCCCTAGCGGCGCGAGGTTGAAAGTCAATTACGGATTGCCGCAGCGCAGCGTAATTATCCTGTGGGCGCCGGCCGCCACAGCGCCAGCAAGCCGCGATCGGTCATCCAGTCGGTGATCCGGTCGGGCCAGTGGCGCAGACTCACGAACGGCGTCCGTTCGCCCATGTTGAAGGCGTGACCGCCCGCTGCATACATGTGCATCTCGGCCGACGCGCCTGCCTGCCGATAGGCCGCCATCAAGTCGATGATCGGCTGCGAGCAGCATTCGTCGTCATTGGTCGCGGCCAGCAGCAGCGGCGGCGACTCCTTCGTGATCGCTTCCGGTCCATGCAGCGGTCCGGGGAAGACGAGGATGCCGAAATCGGGCCGCGACGAGATCCGGTCGATCGCATCGCCCGCCCCCGGCGCGGCAACCGGCGGGCTCAGCGCCGTCACCCGCGCCAGTTCTCCGCCCGCAGAAAATCCGACCACGCCGATCCGCCCGGGATCGATCAGCCATTCGCCGGCCCGCCCGCGAATCGTCCGCATCGCGCGCTCGGCGTCCTGCCGCGCATGATCGAACGTATAGATGCCCGGCGATTCCTTCCCCCGGAACAACCGGTAGCGCAGTACGAACGCCGCCACCCCGCGATCGGCGAACCAGCGCGCGACATCGTCGCCTTCGCTGGTGATGACGAGGAACTCGTGCGCCCCGCCGGGCATGATCAGCACCGCCGCGCCGGTCCGCCGCTCGGCACGGGCGGGGAAATAGGTGATGCTCGGATCGTTGATATTGCGGGTCCAGTAGAATTCGGACTGTTCGGGAATTTTCGCCCGGGCCTCGAAGCCCGGCGCGCCGTTCGCCCAGAGCGAAATACGCAGCGGCGGCGTTGCTGGCGCCTGCGCGAAAGCGAGGTTCGCGAACAGCATCGCGATTGCGGCAAGCACGGCTCTCAGCATCTGCCTCTCCGGATCGCGACACGCCTGATGGGTGCCCGCAGCCTTATTGGTAGCGCTACCAGTTTCATAGTCAATCGGCGCATTAGGCCCGCGTTAACCACAACCGGCTTACGCCCGCGCCATGCGTATCCGGTGGTTCAGTCTGGCCGTATTGCCCCTCGCGCTTTCGGGCTGCGTGTTCGGCGACGACGATTACGACCCGCGCCCCGCGCGCCCGTCCGCGCCGGTCATCCGCGAACGTCCCACCGGTCCGATCAGCCTCGCCGATCCCGATCCGCGCGAGACGCAGCAATGCTTCACCGAGCTCACGCGCGAACAGATCGTCTATAATCCGCTGCCCGATCGCGATTATGGCGGCGGCTGCCTCGTCACCGGATCGGTCCAGTTGCTCGACATCGGCGTGCCGGTGACGAACCTGAAGGCGATCAAATGCCCGCTGGCGCGTACCTTCACCGGCTGGGTCCGCTTCGCCGTCGCGCCCGCCTCGGCGCAGATCCTCGGCAGCGAACTGGCCAAGGTCGAGACCTATGGCACCTATGCCTGTCGCGGCGTGGTGGGGCGCGGCGCCGAGGGCGCGAAGACGATCTCCGAACACGGCCTCGCCAACGCCGTCGACATCTCGGCGTTCGTGCTGAAGGACGGCCGCCGCATCACGATCGAGCATGACTGGCGATCGGGAGATCCGGACGTGCGCCAGTTCCTCGAGACGATCCACAAATCGGCCTGCAAACGGTTCCGCACCGTGCTCAGCCCGGATTATAACGCAGCGCATTACAACCATCTGCATCTCGACATGGGCAAGGGGCCTTTCTGCCGCTGAGCGGTGCCGTTAGGCTTCCGTCATGCGCATCCTTCTGCTGATCGCCTGCCTGTTCGGCCTGACCGCCGCATCGTCGCCGACCATCACCTGGTGGGATACGCCCCGCCACGGCGGCAACAGCTTCAACGGGACGCCACCCGATCAGGCCTGGTTCGATGCGCTGGCCGGTTATCGCGCCGACTGGGTGCGGCTGACCTTCACCAAGTGGAAGGGCAAGCAGCGCGACTTCCTGATCGGCGACGTGGCGAACTATCGCGGACTGGTCGCCGAGGATCTCGCGATCCTGCGCGCCGCGCTCGACCGGGCGGATCGCGCCGGCCTCAAGGTCGTGATCTCGCCGCTGTCCCTGCCGTGGAACCGCTGGGTCCAGCAGAATGGCGACAAGCAGGACGGACGGCTGTGGCAGGACAAGGCGCATTGGGCCGATGCCGCCGCCTTCTGGCGCGACCTCGCCCGCGAGCTGGCGGATCACCCTGCGGTCGCCGGATACAACCTGATCAACGAGCCCACGCCCGAGAAGGGGTTCGGCCTGCCCGAGCATAGCGACACCAAGACGATGCGCGACTGGTATGCCGCCAATCGCGGCACCGCGCGCGATCTGCCGCTCTTCTACCGCACCGTGATCGCCGCGATTCGCGAAGCCGATCGCGACACGCCGGTCATGCTCGATGCCGGCTGGTACGCCGCTGCCGATGCCTTCGACTATTGGCCCGGCCCGCTCGAGGATGCCTCGCTCCTCTACGCCTACCATATGTACGAGCCGTACGAGGCGACCAGCGCGCCGAACCTCAGGCGTGCGAGGCCGGTGCCCTATCCGGGCCCTGTCGCGTTCGGCGGCAAGACGGTGAATTGGGACCGTGCCGCAGTCGCCGCCTATCTCGCCCGTCCGCTCGCCTGGGCCGATTCGCACGGTATCCCGCGCAGCCGGATGGTGGCGGGCGAATTCGGCTGTATGCGCCGCCTGCCTTTCTGCCCCGCCTATCTGGAGGATGTCCTGACCGCGCTCGACGGGGCCGGCGTCCATTGGGCCTTCTACGCCTTTCGCGAGGATGTGTGGGACGGGATGGACTATGAGCTGGGCGGTGGCCCGGTGCCGTGGCGCCACTGGGATGCCCCCTTCTCGGTCCCGCGCGGACCCACGCCGCAATTCGAGCCGATCCGCCGCCGCCTCGCCGCGAAGCCCTGATCTTGGTTTCGCCGGCGGATTGGCCTAGGCTGGTTCAAATGACAGACACAAAAGTACCGTCGCGGGTATTCCGGCCCGCGAAGCAGGAAGCCGAAGTCGCCAAGGACCACGGCATCACCCCGCAGACCGAGCATCCCGCCTACCGGCTCGCCTTTCAGGACCTAGATTTCCTGCTGCGCGACGACCTGCGGCCGATCCGGTTCCAGCTTGAGCTGCTCAAGCCCCAGGTCGTGCTCGACGAAGCGAACATCGCCTCGACCTTCGTGGTCTATGGCTCGGCGCGCATCCCCGAGCCGAGCAAGGCAGTGGCGCTGCGCGAACTCGCCACCACGCCCGAAGCGAAGAAGATCGCGGAACGGCTGATCGAGAAGTCGAAATATTACGACGTCGCCCGCGAACTCGCGCGCCTCGCCAGCAACTTCCCGCGCGACGAAGCGGGCAAGCAGCATTTCGTCGTCACCTCGGGCGGCGGCCCTTCGATCATGGAAGCCGCCAATCGCGGCGCGCGTGACGTGGGCGCCGATACGGTCGGCCTCAACATCGTCCTGCCGCACGAGCAGGCGCCGAACCCGTACGTCACGCCGGGCCTGTCGATGCAGTTCCATTATTTCGCGCTGCGCAAGATGCACTTCCTGCTGCACGCGCGCGCGGTGGCAGTGTTCCCGGGCGGCTTCGGCACGTTCGACGAATCGTTCGAGCTGCTGACGCTGATCCAGACCGGCAAGATCGCGCCGATCCCGGTACTGTTCTACGGCAAGGACTTCTGGAACCGCGTCGTGAACTTCGAAGCGCTGTGCGAGGAAGGCGTGATCTCGCCGCGCGACCTCGACCTGTTCCACTTCGTCGAAACCGCCGAAGAGGGCTGGGAAATCGTCAAGGATTTCTGGCGCGACAAGGATCACACCAAGATCGACCGCCCGCGCAGCCGCATCACCGGGCACCAGCAGTAAAGGCTCGACGGGCCGTACGGACGTTTGAGCGCCTCGCTGTTCGAACGTCCGTGCGGCCCATCGCAAGCATGGCTCGCGGATTGGCGGGAAGTCGCTAGCCTGATGTCATGAGCTATGATGGCGGCAACGACTACGAAGCCTTGGTTAGCCGGTTCGCGCCGTGGGGCGTCGCATTGCTGGCAGCCCTGATGATTGGCCTCGTCGCTTTCGCTCCGGTCAAAGCGGATCCCGACAAGCGGAAGGCCTATGGCTGCTTTACGGCAGCGAACGCATCGCCGATCCGCCTCGATGCGCAGGGCATGCGGATACTCCAGCCCGAACCGATCCAGATCGGCTTCCATCTCGAACTTCACAAGACCGGTATTGAGCTGACCGCGGAGGCGCCGATCGAAGCCTCGCCACAGGGCGCCGGCTACCGCTACGCGATCAAGCCACCCGGGATCGGCCGGTTCCTGTCATTCACCGTAGAGCGTGACGGCCGGACCTATGGCGTTTTCGACGAGGACGCGCTGGTCCAGTTCGTCATGCTCGCAGATGACGGCCACTATATCCTGTACCGTAAGTCCGCTGCGAGCATGTGCCCCAACTGACAGGTTCAAACGAAAAGCGCCGCGGAATGACCCGCGGCGCTTTCATTGTTCTGGTCGGGTGGAACGAGCCTTAGTGGCCCTTCTTCTCCGCCTGAACCGCAGCGTTCGGATCGACCGAAGGCGCGCCCGCTGCCGGGGTTGCCTGATTCGACAGGTCGCCGCCCGGAGCCGCTTCGGTTGCATTGCCCTCGGCGGCCGGCGCCGCGCTCGGCGCCGGAGCGGCGGGGAGCGGCAGGTTCGAACCCTGGCTGTTGAGATAGACGATCAGGTTCGCGCGGTCCTGCTGGTTGGGCAGGCCGGCAAAGGTCATCTTGGTGCCCGGCGCGTACTTGCGCGGGTTCTTCAGCCAGTGATCGAGCGCGTCGAAGTCCCAGTTGCCCGGAACGCCCTTGAGCGCGTCCGAATAGGCGAAGCCGGCGACATGGCCGTGCGGCTTGCCGACGGCATTCCACAGATTCGGGCCGATGCCGCTCGCGCCGCCCTGATTGATCGTGTGGCACGCGGCGCACTTCTTGAAGACTTCCGCGCCCTTGGCCGGATCGGCGGTGGCGAGCAGCGCCGCGATCGGCAGGTCCGCAGCAGCAGCGTCGCCGCCGCCTTCCGCCGCGCCCTCGACCGCATAGCCGGGCTTCTCGGGTGCGTGCGTCTTGAACACCATGCCGCTGACGATCGACAGGCCCAGCGCGGCAATGCCGCCGGCCAGAACCCAACCTGCAATCGTATTCGTCCGATCGTCCATACTGTGACGCCCCTGGGAAAATTTCGAGACCCCTCTAGTGCGGCACTTTGCACACCGCAAGCCGGGTTCGGATCATCCGGGACAACGCCGAAACCCGGACAGGCTTGCCGCCCGCCGAGGAGACAGCTAGCGCGCGCACCCTATGGAGAATTTCGCCGCCCCCGCCCGTCCCATCGTCGCTCGCATGGTCGAAGCGGCCGCCGCCGAGCCGCATCGCGCCGTCGCCTATCAGGGCGCGCCGGGCGCGAATTCGCATATCGCGGCGATGCAGGCCTTTCCGGACGGCCTCCCCTTGCCCTGCTTCAGCTTCGAGGATGCGATCGACGCGGTGAAGGAAGGCGCAGCCGATTGCGCGATCATCCCGATCGAGAATTCGCTCCACGGCCGCGTCGCCGACATTCACTTCCTGCTGCCCGAATCGGGGCTGGTCATCACCGGCGAACATTTCCTGCCGATTCGCTACGATCTGGTCGGCACCGGCGCGATCACGCAAGTGAAGGAAGCGATGAGCCATCCCCAGGCGCTGGGCCAGTGCCGCAACTGGCTCAAGATGCATAACATCGCCCCGGTCGCCTATCCCGACACCGCCGGCGCGGGCGCCGTGGTCGCCGAGCTCAACGACCCCGCGATCGCCGCGCTGGTGCCGCCGGGGGCGGGCCAGCTCTATGGCCTCAACATCCTCGCCGAGGATTTTGCCGACGCCGATCACAACATGACCCGATTCGTCGTGCTGGCGCGCGAAGCCGCGCCGCTGCCGACAGACGGCCAGTTCATGACCACCTTCATCTTCGAGGTGAAGAACGTCCCCGCCGCGCTCTACAAGGCGCTGGGCGGCTTCGCGACCAACGGCGTGAACATGACCAAGCTGGAAAGCTACCAGCGCGGCGGCACCTTCGCGGCGACCGAATTCTATGCCGATGTCACCGGCCGCCCGGGCGAACCGCATCTCGACCGCGCGCTCGAGGAACTGACCTTCCACACCAAATGGGCGCGCGTGCTGGGTACCTATCGCCAGGCCCGCGAACGGGGCTGAGGTCCGAACACGCGCGCCCGCCGAGCGGGGCGGCTCAGCGTCCCGCGGTGCGATTGGCGGAATGCGCGATCTGAAGCTCGATCCGCTTCAGTTCGCGAATCACGCGGTTGGCCTCCAGCGTCGGCCACATCGACATCTTGATGATGAGCGACATCAGGAGCAGCGTCGCGGCAGGCACGCCCCAGCGCAGCGCGGCAAGGGCATCGCCCGCCTGGAAAAACCCGAACGCCGCCCACACGCCGCCTGCGAACAACAGCGCCTGAGCCAACAGCATCAGCCCCGAAACCCAGCCGGTCCGCCCGCCGAAAATGCCCAATGTCTGTGCGATGAAGCGCGGCTCCTCGCCGATACTGCGCAGCAGGGCGCGCTCCTCTTCGTTCAGGGCTTCGTCGACCATGCGATCGAGATCACGCATCATTCGTCTCCTTCAAAGGCTGCGCGCAGCTTGAGCCGCGCGTGCATCAGCCGCGTCTTCACCGTGCCGACCGGCACATCGAGCGCCACCGCGACTTCCGCGACGCTCAGATCCTCGAAATGAAACAGCGCCACTGCCGCCCGCTGTCCCGGGGGGAGCATGCGCACCGCCGCGCGAACCCGTTGCGCGTCGATCGGCGCGCCGGGATCGGCCGGCTCGGCTTCGGGTTCGTGCGCAAGCGCATCGACCAGTTTGCGCCGCCGCACCGACTTGCCGATCTGCTTCGCGCAGGCACGCGACACGATCCGATAGGCCCAGGCGGGAAAGGCCCGCTCGTCGTTCAGGCGCGGAAGGCAGCGCAGGATCTCCATCCATCCGGCTTGGGCGGCGTCACACGCCAGCTCCGGGTCCCCGGTCAGCCGCCAGGCATGCGCGACCAGTCGGCGGTGCCAGCGTCGCGCCAGCAACGCTAACGCCGCCCGGTCCCCCGCCTTTGCCGAGGCCAGGATATATTCGTCCAGGATACGGGCGGTCTCGGCGACCATGATCCATCCCCACTCGGTTCGGAAACAAGGTGCGCCGCTTATGCCGACCGGTTCAATCGGCCGAAGAAATCAATCGCCCACCCAAGCCGTCAGCAGCGTATGCGCAATCGCATAAGGCGGCGGCGCGCCGAACAGCGCGTCCGGATCCCCCGCCAGCGAGGCGCGAACCTCGTCGCGGGTGAACCAGCGAGCGTCCTCCAGTTCGTTGCGGTCGATATCCAGCGCGTCGTTCTCGGCCATGCCGATGCACGCGATCATCAGCGACGACGGGAAAGGCCAGGGCTGGCTGGCGACGTAGCGGACGCCGCGCACCCGCACGCCGGTTTCCTCCAGCGTCTCGCGCGCAACGGCTTCCTCGATCGATTCGCCGGGCTCGAGAAATCCCGCCAGCGCCGAATAGCGCCCGCGCGGCCAGGGCGATTGCCGCCCCAGCAGCGCGCGGCCGTCATGTTCGGCGATCATGATCACCACCGGATCGGTGCGCGGGAAATGTTCGGCGTCGCACACGGGGCATTTGCGGCCCCAGCCCGCTCGGAACGGCGTGCTCGGCGTGCCGCATACCGCGCAGAAGCGGTGCCGCATATGCCAGTCGACCACGCTGCGCGCCGCGGCATAATTGGCGGCTTCCTCCGCCGGCAGAATGTCGAGCGCACGGAAGATCGCGGGCGAACGGCCCGTCACCGGCGTTGCCTTCGGATCGACCGACGCGAAATGCGGCACGCCGTCGATGAAGCCGAGGAAGATCAGGTCATCCTCGTCCCCCGCCTCGGCCAGCGATCCCCAGCCCAGCCGCCCCTCGGGCGTGAGTTCGGGATCGAGCGCGTTGAGCCGCAGCAGCCGCGCGCGCGGATCGGCGGTCGCCGCCGCGAGCCGATCGAGATCGGTCCGCAGCGCGTCGGCGCGATCGAACGTGCCGCCGGTAAACCCCGGTGCCCTCATGATGTACGGCTCAGCGCGCGAAGTCGGTATGGATCGACTGGTTCACATCGGCGCGCAGCGGCCATTTCTCGCCCGGCATGTAATTGACCATCACCGTGCCGCGAATGCCGCGTCCGCGATCGACCCAGGCCAGCGTGCCGGCGGCGCCGGCCCAGCCGAACGTGCCCTTGCCCGCCGCGCCTGGCACATCGACCAGATAGACCGAACCGCCCGCGCCGAAACCAAGCTTGCCCGCCAGCCCGCTCAGCGCGCCGAGCATCGTCGTATCGGTGCCGGGCAGGAGCAGGTTCGACATCGCCAGTTCCGCCGTTTCCGGCTTCAGGATGCGCACCCCGTCCAGCGTCCCGCCATTCTGCAGCATGTGGAGGAAGCGATCATAGTCGCGCGCCGACGAAACCAGTCCGGCCCCGCCATAGGGAAAGGTCGGCGGGCTCAACCAGATCGAGCTTTTGCCGGCATCCACCGGAACCCGCGTCTCGCCCATATAATAATAGTTGGTCGCCAGCCGCCCGGCATTGCCGGCTTCCACCACGAAACCGGTCGAATTCATCTTGAGCGGATCGAACAGGCGCGACTTGAGGAACTGGTCGAACTTCTGGCCCGAGGCCACTTCGATCACCCGCCCCAGCAGATCGAGGCTGACCGAATAGCTCCACTTGGTCCCCGGCTCGGCGATCAGCGGCAGCGTCGCCAGCCGGTTGGCGAATTCCTCGAGGCTGGGCGCGCGCGCCGCCGCCATCTGCGGCTCCATCGCCGGACCGACCGCGGCGGGATTGAGCCCGAGCTTGTTATATTCGTCGAGCAGCGGCCCCTTGGTGACGATCGAATAGCCGAGGCCCGCGGTGTGCGTCAGCAGATGCCGCACCGTGATCGGTCCCTTTGCCGGGTGGCTCGCCAGCGTGGTGCCGTTGGGATCGTCGAGCACCCGCACATTCTTGAACGCCGGGATGAAGTCGCTGATCGGCTGGTCCAGCTTCAGCTTGCCTTCCTCGATCAGGATCATCGCCGCGATGCCGGTGACGGGCTTGGTCATCGAATAGACGCGCCACAGGCTGTCCGGCCCGGCCATCGGGGCATCGGCTTCGGCCGCGATCCGGCCCGCGGACACGAACTGGGTCGGCGTGTCGCGATAGCCGATCGACATGACGATGCCGGGCACCTTGTTCTCGGCGACATAGCGATCGGCCAGCGCCTGCGTGGCGGGCAGGTTCGTCTTGACGATCGAAACCGGCTGAAGCGCGGCATGGCCGCCCGCCGCCGCCATCGCGATCATCGCGCCGCCAAGCGCCAGTCTCACCCAGGTCCGCCGTGCCGTCATGTGTCTCTCCGTATCGCTCTCGCTGCCTTGGCGAACACGGTCGGCAGCCCTGCCGACTCGATCTCCGCCACCGGCCACCATTCGCCGTGCGCGATTTCCTGCGCTCCGATTGTGGCAACCGCAAGCGCACAATCGAGACGGAAATGGGTGAAGCCGTGGCTCACCGTATCGCCGAGCAGGCGCCAGTCGCCCGCGACCGGCGCGTCTTCCAGCCCCGGCGGCGACTCGCGCCACGGCCCGGTCGGCAATGCGCGCATCCCGCCGAGCAGCCCCTTGTCCGGCCGCCGCACCAGCAGCACCTGCCCGTCGCGTTCGGCCCAGAACATCGTGCCATAGCGCTGCGGGCGTTCGGGTTTCTTCGTCTTCACCGGGAAGGTTTCCGGCTCGCCCGTCGCGAACCCGGCGCAATCGGCGCGCAGCGGGCACAACAGGCAGCGCGGACCGCGCGCGGTGCAGACCGTCGCGCCCAGATCCATCATCGCCTGCGCAAAATCGCCCGCGCGCGTATCGGGGGTGATCGAATCGGTCAGGTCCCGGATCCTGCCCTTCGCCCCCGGCAGCGCCTCGCGCACCGCGAACAGCCGCGACACCACCCGCTCGACATTGCCGTCGACGACCACCGCGCGCCGCCCGAACGCGATCGCCGCCACCGCCGCAGCGGTATAGCCGCCGACGCCCGGCAGCCTGAGCAGCCCTTCCTCGGTATCCGGCATCCCGCCCGCCGCGACGGCCCGCGCACAGGCCAGCATGTTGCGCGCCCGCGCATAGTAGCCGAGGCCGGCCCAGGCGCTCATCACTTCGGCATCCTCCTCCGCCGCCAGCGCCTCGAAGCTCGGCCAGCGCGAGGTGAACTTCTCGAAATAGGGCTTCACCGTCGCGACCTGGGTCTGCTGCAGCATCACTTCGGAAAGCCAGACGCGATAGGGTTCGGTGGCGTTCGCGCCCGGCCGCGCGCGCCACGGCAGGTCGCGGGCATTGGCGTCGTACCAGGGGAGCAATTTCGCGGCGATGTTGTCGGGCACAGGCCCCTATGGCATGGGTAGGCCGGAATGACGAAGCCCCCGAAGACCCCGGCCAAGAATCCAGCGCGCGCCACGATCCGGCAGCCGAAGCCCGAGCCGGCGCGCAGCAACCGCGCGCGCCCGGTTTCCGAGCTGCTGCCCGATGTCGGCCGCGCCGCGTTCCGCAAGTTCGGCTTCGTCCAGCACGCCGTGGTCAGCCGCTGGGCCGAGATCGTCGGCGATCGATATGCCCGCGTTTCCTCGCCCGAATCGATCCGCTTTCCGCAGGGCAAGCGTGCCGAGGGCGTGCTGAGCCTCGTCGTGTCGGGCGCCCATGCGCCGATGATGCAGCACATCGCGCCGGAGATCGTCGAGCGGGTCAATCGCTTCTTCGGCTATACCGCCGTCGCCCGGCTCCAGATCCGTCACGGCGAAGTGAAGAAGCCCAAGCCCGCCGCGCCGCCGCCCGAACTCAAGCCGCTGACCGAGGAAATGGGCGAAAGCCTTCGCGGGATCGCCGATCCCGAACTCAAGGCCGTGCTCGAATCCCTCGCCTCCGGCGTCGCCGCGGCCAACTTTCCCAAGATCGGCAGGATCGACTGATGCGCTTCCTATTGCTCGCTGTCCTCGCGCTGTTCGTGACGGCCTCGCCCGCCGCGGCGCAGGCCAAGAAGAAACCGGCTCCCGCCGCCGCGAAGAAGGCGCCCGCGCGCCCCGCCGCGCGTCCGAACTGGACCGCGACCATCGTGAAGACGCCCGAGGCAGGCTATCGCATGGGCAATCCCAACGCGCCGCTCAAGCTGATCGAATATGGCTCGCGCAGCTGCCCGACCTGCGGCCGCTTCGCCGCCGATTCGAAGACGTTGGTCACCACCTATATCGCCAGCGGCCGGGTGAGCTGGGAATTCCGCGACTATCCGGTCCATGCGCAGGACATCGCCATCTCGATGCTCGGCCGCTGCGTGCCGACGAGCGCCTATTTCCGCGTGCTCGACGGCATGTTCGCCGAACAGCAGGCATTCAACGGCCGCGTCGCGTCGATCTCGCCCGAACGCGCCGAGGAAATCCGCAACATGCCGCTTTCGGCGCAATCGCGCGCCTATGCCGACGCGCTGGGCTATACGCCCTTCATGAAGCGCCACGGCATGACCGAAGCCGCGATGACGGCGTGCCTCAGCAACCGCGCGGTGTATGACGATCTGGTCAAGATCGCCGAGGGCGCCGAACAGATGGGCGTGGGCGGCACCCCCACCTTCTTCCTCAACGGCCAGCCGGTGAATGTCGTCACCTGGGGCCGGCTCGAACCGCTTCTCAAGGCCGGCCGCTGAAGCCGGTGCATCGAATATCGACGGAGACCTGAAATGCGTATCGTGATTGCCGCTCTCGCCCTCTTCGCGCTCGCCGGATGCGGCGGCGGCGAAGGGAATGGATCGACCCCCGTGACCAGCGACACTCCGGTCGCCAACACCGCCGCCCCCGCGGGCAAGGCATGGACCGACGTCATCACCCAGACGCCCGAAGGCGGCGTAATGCAGGGCAATCCCAACGCGCCGATCAAGCTGCTCGAATATGGTTCGCGCAGCTGCCCGGCGTGCGCCGCCTTCGCGATGACCGGTCCCGAGCCGCTCCGCGCCAAATATATCGCGACCGGCCAGGTCAGCTGGGAATTCCGCGAATTCATGATCCACCCGCAGGACGTGGGCCTCGCGCTGATCGGCAAGTGCGTTCCCGACGAAGCCTTCTTCCCGATCCTCGACGAGATGTACGCCAAGCAGCCCGAGTTCACCCAGCGCGGTCAGGCGATCCCCGAGACCGAATGGCAGTCGATGCAGGGCCTGTCCCCGCTCGGCCAGGCGCGCCGCTTCATGGAGCTGTTCGGCTATCTCGATTTCATGAAGCAGCGCGGCGTTCCGCAGGCGAAGCTCGACCAGTGCCTGAGCGATCAGGCCGCGCTGGAGAAGCTGGCCGAACGGATGAAGTATGCGACCGACACGATGAAGGTCAGCGGCACGCCGAGCTTCTACGTCAATGGCGAGAAGGTGAACGACGCGATCACCTGGGATCAGGTCGAGCCGGCGCTTCGCGCAGCCGGCGCGCGCTGATCCTCTAGGGTCCGGCGGGGCCATCGATGCAGATCAAACGGCTCCGTCTCACGGGGTTCAAGAGCTTCGTCGATCCCGCCGACCTGCGGATCGAACCCGGGCTGACGGGGATCGTCGGCCCCAACGGGTGCGGCAAATCCAATCTGCTCGAAGCGCTGCGCTGGGCGATGGGCGAGAACAGCCCGAAGTCGATGCGCGGCGCGGGCATGGAAGACGTGATCTTCGCGGGCACGGCGACGCGCCCGCAGCGTGATTTCGCCGAAGTCTCGATCCTGGCCGACGGCGTGGGCGAAATGGACGAGATGGAAGTCGTCCGCCGGATCGAACGCGGCGCCGGCTCCGCCTATCGGATCAACGGCCGCGACGTCCGCGCCAAGGATGTCAGCCTCGCCTTCGCCGACGCGGCGACCGGCGCGCACAGCCCGGCGCTGGTCAGCCAGGGCCGGATCGGCGCGATCATCTCGGCAAAGCCGGCCGAGCGCCGCGCGATGCTGGAGGAAGCGGCGGGGATTGCGGGGCTTCATGTGCGGCGCAAGGATGCCGAGCAGAAGCTGCGCGCGACCGAAGCCAATCTGACCCGGCTCGACGAAGTCATCACCGATCAGGAAGCCCGCGCGCAGGCGCTGCGCCGTCAAGCGCGGCAGGCCGAGCGCTACCGCGAGCTATCCGACAAGATCCGCGTCGCCGAAGCGCGGATGATCTTCGCCCGCTGGCGCGACGCGGCGGCGGCGGCGGATGTGGCGAAGAAGGAAGCCCAGGCCGCCGAGGCGCTGGTCGCCGAACGGGCGAAGGCGCATGACGATGCCGCCGCCGTGCAACAGGCGGCGGCGGAAACGCTTGCCGGGCTGCGCGCCAGTGCGCTGATGGTGCGGGACAAGGCGACCGAGACGATGCACGCGCTGGCCACGCTGCGCAGCGAACGCGCGACGGTCGAGCGGCGCATCGCCGACCTGAAGCACGCCGAACTGCGGCTGGCCGAGGATCGCGGACGCGAAGGCGCGCTGGCCCGCGACGCCGCCGAAGCGCTGGCCCGCCTCAGCGACGAAATGGCGGCGCTCGACCAGCGGATCGAGACCGCCGCGACGCGCATGCCCAATCTCGACGCTGCGCTGGCCGAAGCCGAACGCGCCGCGCGCGACGCCGAAGTGGCGCTGGCGCAGGCGCTCGCCGCGCAAGCCAGCGAAGCCGCCGAAGCGCGCGTCGCCGAAGCCGCGCTGGCCGCCGCGCGTACCCGCGTGGAGCGATCGACTCGCGATCTCGCCCGGATCGATGCCGAGCTGCGCGCGCTGCCCGACGCCGAACCGCTCAAGGCCGAGAAAGCCCGCGCCGCCGACGCGCGCGCCAAGGCGCTGGCGCAGGCCGAAACCGCGCGCACCGGACTGGCCCGCGCCGATGCGGCCGAGCGCGGCGCGATCGACGGCCGCGACCGCGCCCAATCCGCCCGCGCCGCCGCCCATGCCGAACTCAGCGCGCTCGACAGCGAAGCGCAGGCGCTGACCAAATCGACGCGGCCATCGGACAAGGATCGCATCCTCGACAAGCTGAAGGTCGATGCCGGGTATGAGCGCGCGCTCGCGGCAGGGCTTGGCGACGATCTCGAAGCCGGGCTGGACGCGAAAGCCGAACGCTATTGGGCGGGCGCCGAGGCGCTGCCCGGCGATCCCGGTGCAGCTTCGGGCACCACGCCGCTGGTCCGCCATGTACAGGCTCCGGGCGAACTTACCCGCCGCCTCTCGCAAATCCTCGTCGCAGAAGCCGATACCGGACAGCCGCTCGCGGTGGGCCAGCGTCTCGTCACGCTCTCCGGCACGCTGCGCCGCTGGGACGGTTATGTCGCAAAGTCGGGCGGGGCTGCGGCAGCCGAGCGGCTCGAACGGATCAATCGCCTAGCCGCGATCGAAAAGGCGCGTCCCGCTGCGGTTCGCGGGGTCGATGCCGCCGATGCCGAGCTCGCCCGGATCGACGAGACCATCGCCGAGGCGCGCCGCAATGCCGGGGATTGCCGCCGCCTGCTCGATCACAGCGACACCGCCGCGCGCGACGCCGCCCGCGCCGAGGATCGCGCCGCCGGGCAGCTCGAACGGCTGGATTCGCAGCGCGCCGATCTCGACTCGCGCCGCGCGCGCATCCTGACCGAACAGGACGAAGCTGCGGGCGAACTCTCGCGGGCCGAAGCGGCCAAGGCCGCGCTTCCCGATGGCAGCGCCACGCGCGACAAGGTCGCCCGCCTCTCGTCCGAAGCCGAAACGCGCCGCGCCGCATCGGCATCGGCGCGCGCCGAACGGGGCACGCTGGAGCGCGAAATCTCGCAGTCGCGCGAACGCCGCGCCGCTGCCGAAGCCGAGAGCAAGAGCTGGAACGCCCGCGCCGGCGAAGCCGCCCGCCGCTCGGCCGAGATGGACCAGCGCGCGATCGACCTCGCCGAGGAAAGCGAAACGCTCGCCGGCAAACCCGCCGAACTCGACGCGAAAGTCGCCGAAGCCGAACAGGCCGGGGAATCCGCCCGCGCTGAATCCTCCGCCGCGCAATCCGCCGAGCGTGACGCGGAAGCCGCGCTGCGCGCCACCGAAGGCGATGTTCGGGCCGCGAACGAATCGCTCTCGCAGGCTCGCGAAGCGCGCGCCGGTGCGCTGGCTCGCGCCGAGAATCAGGAAATGCGCCGCGTCGAAATGGGCCGCCTGTCAGGCGAACGCTTCGAATGCCCGCCCCCGCTGCTGCCCGAACGGGCTGGCTTCAAGGAAGATAGCGTCGGCGATCCGCAAGCCGAATCCTCGTCGCACGACCGGCTGATCGCCGAACGCGAGCGGATCGGTCCGGTCAATCTGGTCGCCGAATCCGAGTTGGCCGAACTGACTACGTCGGCCGAAGCCAGTGCCAAGGAACGCGACGAACTGACTCAGGCCGTGCATCGGCTGCGCGGCTCGATCGGCATGCTCAACCGCGAAGGGCGTCAGCGGTTGCTGGCCGCGTTCGAAGCGGTCGACCAGCATTTCCGCCGGCTGTTCACGACGCTGTTCAACGGCGGCGCCGCGCATCTCGAACTGGTCGATTCGGACGATCCGCTCGAAGCCGGTCTCGAGATCATGGCCCAGCCGCCGGGCAAGAAGCTCCAGTCGCTGACCTTGCTCTCGGGCGGCGAACAGGCGCTGACTGCGGTGGCGCTGATCTTCGCGCTGTTCCTGACCAACCCCGCGCCGATTTGCGTCCTCGACGAAGTCGACGCCCCGCTCGACGACGCCAATATCGAGCGCTTCTGCGACTTGCTCGACCGCATGACCGAGGAAACGCGCACCCGCTACCTGATCGTCACGCACAATGCCGCGACGATGAGCCGCATGCACCGCCTGTTCGGCGTGACGATGGTGGAGCGCGGGGTTAGCCGGCTCGTGTCGGTGGATCTGGGCGGCGCGCTGGACGTGCTGGCGGCGGAGTGATTGAAAGCCCTCTGCCCTCCGGGGAGAGGGAAGTTAGCGAAACACCAGTTTCGGGATGTGCGTGATCCGGCACGCCAGGTCCGCCTCGCCCGAGGCCACGACATAGTGATCCCCCGCATCGGCGATCCCCGTGGTGAACACCACTGGTGTCGGCAGATACATCTGATGCGCGATGTCGGCGGTCAGCGTGGGGGCGGCTTCCAGCAGGGGCGCGCCGTCCTCCTGCCGGATTACCCGGGTCGGATCGTCGCGGTCGAGCAGCGCCCAGAAGGTGCGATATACGCCCACCGTCTCGCGCTTCTCGACGCCGTGATACAGCACCAGCCAGCCTTCGGGCGTCAGGATCGGCTGCGCGCCGCCGCCCATTCTCAGGCTGGTGCTGGTGCCCTTGCGCGCGCGGATGCCGGGCGCTTCGGAGGGTCGCCAGTGCAGCCCATCGGGCGACGTCGCCATCTGGATCGCCGGTCCGCCGGCCCAAGGGCTTTCGTCGGGATAGGCGAAATATTGCTCCCCCAGCGGGCGGGTGAGCGCCATATATTTGCCGCCCGGCTTGCCTTCGAACAGGAGCATGTCCTTGTTCTGGTGATCGAGCACGATGCCGAGCGGCTTGTAATCCAGCCCGTTCACCGAATGGTACATCGCGGTGCAATGCCGCTCGGCCGAAACCGAGCAGACGGTCATCCACCAGCTGCCGCCGACCAGGCTGATCCGCGCATCCTCGATCCCGTAATCCTGCCAGCTGGCGGAGGGTTCGATCGCCTTGTCGTAGTGGACCTTGACCACTTCGCGCGCATCGCCGGTCAGCTCTACGGGCAACAGCCACGACAGCGACGTCAGCCCGAGCAAGGGCGGATGGCGACCCTTCAGCGCGAAGGTGCGCGGATCGCTCATCTCGACCCCGGCGAGCGGATGCCGGTCGAGCCCATAGCCTTCGGGGGTCCAGCGAATCGTTCGCGCGAAGCCGCCCGCGACCGGCTCGCGCAGCGCTTCGGCCACGCGGACCATCAGCAGCAGATTGCCGCCCGGCAGCCGCGCCAATCCCGGATTGAACGCGCCCAGCACATAGGTTGGCTCGCCCAGCGACTTGCGCAGCGGGGATTGCGAGAGGTCGACGTCATCGGGGCGGAAGATCAGATAGTCGTCGGCAGACACGGATCGATCCCCTTCAGCAGTGCATGACGAACGGCCGCTATCCTCAGCCAGTTCCTCCGCGCGCCTTCTCATGGTGCCGGATCACCTCATCGATGATGAAGCGCAGGAATTTCTCGGAGAATTCGGGATCGAGATCGGCATCCTTGGCCAGCGCGCGCAGCCGCTCGATCTGGCGTTCCTCGCGGCCCGGATCGGCGGGGGGGAGCGCGTTGGCGGCCTTGTACTCGCCCACCGCCTGGGTGATCTTGAAACGCTCGGCCAGCATGAACACCAGCGATGCATCGATATTGTCGATGCTCTGGCGGTAGCGGCTCAGCGTCTCGTCGGGCATCGGATACTCCTTCGCGCCCCTTTTGCCCGCGATTTGACACCGCGCAACCCTGAGTTTCCGGATGCAGGCTTGCCTTTGCCCGCAGCACGGGCCAGAGCGCGCCAATGAGCGCTACGATCCATCGCCTCAACTCCCGCGAGCCTTCGCTGGAGCCGATGCTGACGCTGGTCGCGCCGGGCATGAACGCGGTCAACGCGGTGATCCTCGACCGCATGCAGTCCGACATTCCGCTGATCCCCGAGCTGGCCGGTCACCTGATCGCCGGGGGCGGCAAGCGGATGCGCCCGATGCTGACGCTGGCGAGCGCGGAACTGCTCGGCTATTCGGGCACGCGCCATCACAAGCTGGCCGCGTCGGTCGAGTTCATCCACACCGCGACTTTGCTGCACGACGATGTGGTCGATTCGTCCGACCTGCGTCGCGGCCGTCGCACCGCCAATATCATCTGGGGCAATCCCGCCAGCGTGCTGGTCGGCGACTTCCTGTTCAGCCGCAGCTTCGAGCTGATGGTCGAGGATGGCAGCCTGAAGGTGCTCAAGATCCTTTCGGGCGCCAGCGCGACGATCGCCGAGGGCGAAGTCAATCAGCTGACCGCCGTGCGCCGCCTCGACCTGTCCGAAGCGCGCTATCTCGACATTATCGACGCCAAGACCGCGACTTTGTTTGCCGCGGCGTGCAAGATCGCCGCAGTCGTCGCCGAACGCGGCGAGGCCGACGAGGCTGCGCTCGACGCCTATGGCCGCAATCTCGGCATCGCCTTCCAGCTGGTCGACGATGCGATCGACTATGTTTCCGACGCCGGTACGATGGGCAAGGACGCGGGCGACGATTTCCGCGAAGGCAAGATGACCCTGCCGGTCATCCTCGCTTATGCGCGCGGCAATGACGAGGAACGCGCCTTCTGGAAGGCCGCGGTCACCGGGCACCGCAATTCGGACGAGGATTTCGCCGAAGCGATCCGCCTCGTCCGCGCCAGTCGCGCGGTGGACGACACGCTCGCTCGCGCCCGCCATTACGGCCAGCGCGCGATCGACGCGCTGGGCGCCTTCCCTGCCGGCAAGGCGAAGGACGCGATGGTCGAAGCCGTCGAGTTCGCGGTCGCCCGGGCGTTCTGAACCTTACTCTTCGGCGGGTTCCGCTTCGTCCTCGTCCACGCCGAGCAGATCATCTTCATCCTCGTCGAGCAGTTCGTCGATCGCTTCGGTAATGAGGTCGAGCTGCTCGTAGCTCGCGGTGAAATCGATCGTCTCGCCGTCATCATCCTCCAGGCTCAGAACATAATCGCCATTGCCGTCGGGAGTGATGGTGAACTGGTTCAGGGTGCGCGCCATCGGACTTCTCCTTCGCCGCCGCCAACGCACGATCGGCGAAAAGGGCGCATGGCTCGTTTGATTCTCGGCACCAGCCGCTCCCGGTTCAGCATCGCTGAACCAAAAAGAATGCGACGCTATCGGCACCTTGGCCGCTGCAGTACGTTGGCGGCGCCATGAAGCTCTCGATCCGCACTCGCCTCGACTACCAGTTCGCCCAGCCCGCCGATGTGCTGCTCCAGTTCGAAGCGGCGGCCATTCCCGAACAGTCGGTCGACTGGTCGCACACCCATGTGACCGGAACCGATTTCGCGCGTGTGCCGGCGCAGGACGGGATCGGCGATCGTATCTGGATCCGCGCCGAGGGGCGGATGGCGGTCGAATATGATGCCCATGTCACCATCAACCGCATCCTGCGCGACGCCCGCGCTCTGCCCCATATGGATCCGCGCGAGCTGCCCGGCGAAGCGGTCCAGTATCTGATGCCCTCGCGCTATTGCCCGGCGGATCACTTTCACAGCTTTGTCGAAACCGAGTTTGACGGGCTGAAGGGCGGCGCGCTGGTGATGACGATGCGCGACTGGATCGCGGACAATTTCACCTATGTCTCCGGCGTCAGCAATTCGGACACCACCGCGCTCGACAGTTTCGTGCGGCGGCAGGGCGTGTGCCGCGACTATGCGCATGTCCTGATCACCCTCGCTCGCGCAGCTGCGATTCCGGCGCGTATGGCCAGCGTCTATGCGCCGAACGTCACGCCGCCGGACTTCCACGCGGTCGCCGAAATCTTCCTGGCGGGCGAATGGCATTTGATCGATGCCACCGGCATGGCGACCGAAGCCGAGATGGCCAAGATCGGCGTGGGCCGGGACGCGGCCGACGTCTCGTTCATGACCGCCTATGGCTTTGGCGCGTGCCAGAATGTGGTGGTTTCGGTGCAGGAGATGACGGCGTGACCCGGCTGGACTAAGGGTCCGTACGCCGATGACCGACCTGCCGATCCACGCCGTCCTGCCCGATCTGCTCGCTACGCTGCGGGCCAGGTCGAGCGCGGTGCTGGTCGCGCCGCCGAGTGCTGGCAAGACGACGGCCGTCGCACCTGCCCTGCTCGCCGAGCCCTGGGTCGAGGGGCGCGAAATCCTGCTGCTCTCGCCCCGCCGCCTCGCCGCGCGCGCCGCCGCCGAGCGGATGGCGAGCCTTGCGGGCGAGAGCGTCGGCCGGATCTTCGGCTATGCGACGCGGATGGACAGCAAGCGCTCGTCCGAAACCCGCGTCACAGTCGTCACAGAGGGCATTTTCGTGAACCGCATCCAGGCCGATCCCGAATTGGCAGGCGTCGCGGCGGTGCTGTTCGACGAAGTCCATGAACGCAGCCTCGACAGCGATTTCGGCCTCGCGCTCGCGCTCGACGCACAGGAAGCGCTCCGGCCCGATCTGCGGATCGTGCCGATGTCCGCTACGCTCGACGGCGCGCGCTTCTCGGCATTGATGGGCGACAGCCCGGTGATCGAAAGCGAGGGGCGCAGCTATCCGCTCGAGCTGCGCCATCTCGGCCGTGCCGCCGAGGCGCGTATCGAGGACTCGGTCGCCGCCGCGATCCGGCAGGCATTGCGCGACGAGGACGGCGGCATCCTCGCCTTCCTGCCCGGCGTGGCCGAGATCGAGCGTACCGCCGATCGGCTTGGCGACCTGCCCGGCATCGCGCTCCACAAGCTGCACGGCAGTCTCGAGCCCTCCGCCCAGCGCGCCGCGATCGCCCCGGACAAGGAAGGGCGCCGCAAAATCGTCCTCGCCACTTCGATCGCCGAGACCAGCCTGACGCTGGACGGCATCCGCGTGGTGGTGGATTCGGGACTGGCCCGCCGCCCGCGCTACGATCGCGCGGCGGGGATGACGCGGCTCGTCACCGAGCGCGCCAGCCAGGCGTCGGTCACCCAGCGCGCGGGCCGCGCCGGGCGTCAGGGTCCGGGTGTCGCCTATCGCCTGTGGGAAGCCGCAGCGACCGCCGGCCTGCCCCGCTTCGACCCGCCCGAAATCCTCGAAGCCGACCTGTCGGCGCTGACGCTCGATTGCGCGCTGTGGGGCGTCAGCGATCCGCGCGAATTGCGCTGGCTCGATACGCCGCCCGAAGCCGCTGTCAGCGAAGCGCGGAAGCGGCTGACGGTGCTGGAGGCGCTCGACGAGAATGGCCGCCCGACCGCGCATGGCAAGGCGATCGCGAAGCTGCCGCTCCCCCCGCGCCTGGGCCATATGCTGGTGCGCGCGGGCGAGATCGGGCTGGCGAAGACCGCTGCGCAAGTCGCGGTGCTGCTCGGCGAGCGCGGACTTGGCGGACAGGATGCCGACCTCGAACTGCGCCTGCGCCGGTGGAAGAGCGAACGCGGGCCGCGCGCCGACAATGCGTGGAAACTGGCCGAGCGGTGGGCCAAGATTCTCCCTCTCCCCAGCCCTCTCCCCGCAAGCGGAGAGAGAGAGCAGGCAGTGGCCACCGCCATCGCCCTCGCCTTCCCCGACCGGATCGCCAAACGCCGCGATGCGTCGGGCGAGACCTGGGCGTCGGCCGGCGGGCGCGGGTTCCGGCTCGATCCGACATCGCCGCTGGCCCGTGCCGAGTGGCTCGCGGTCGCCGAGACGCAGGGCATGGCATCGGGCGCGCGCATCCTCTCGGCCGCACAGATCGACCCGGCCACCGTCGAAACGCTGTTCGCCGATCGCATCGCGACGCATCGCACTGTCCGCTTCGATCCCGCCACCGCGCGGATCGAGACCCGGCGCGAGCGCCGACTCGGCAGCATCCGCTTGTCCTCCGGTCCCGATTCGGATGCCGATCCGCGCGAGATCGAGGCCGCCCTGCTCGAAGCCGTCCGCCAGCATGGCCTCGCCCTGCTCCCCTGGTCGGGTACCGCGCAGGCGCTGCGCACCCGCGCGGGCTATGCCAACCTCACCGAGCTTTCCGACGAGTCGCTGCTCGCCGATCTCGACGACTGGCTGCCCCCCGCACTCGCGGGCAAGCGCCGGTTCGACGCGATCGAATCCGGCGCGCTCACCACCGCGCTCAACAACCGCCTCGGCTGGGACGGGCAGCAGGCGCTCGACCGGGTCGCTCCCGCCCGCTTCGAAAGCCCCGCAGGTTCCTCCCACGAGATCGACTATGCCGCCGAAGCCGGGCCGACCGTCGAGCTGCGCCCGCAGGCGCTGTTCGGCCTCGCGACTCATCCGATGGTGGGCACCACGCCGCTGGTGCTCAGCCTGACCTCGCCCGCTGGCCGCCCGATCCAGACCACACGCGACCTGCCGGGTTTCTGGGCGGGCAGCTGGGCCGCGGTCGCGAAGGAAATGCGCGGCCGTTATCCTCGTCACCCCTGGCCCGACGATCCCGCATGCGCCAATGCAACGCTGCGCACCAAAAATGCTGATGCAAGGGCTGCGGGCAAGCGCTAAGGAACGCCTCCATGAGCACCGCACGCATCTATCAGCGCCCCAAGAACGCCATGCAGTCCGGCCGCGCGCGGACCGATCGCTGGATCCTCGAATTCGAGCCGGGCGAGCAGCAGCGCCCCGATCCGCTCACCGGCTGGGCCGGTTCGGGCGACACCTCGACCCAGCTGCGGATGAACTTCCCCACGCTCGAAGCGGCGCAGGGCTATGCCGATCGCACGGGCCTTGCCTATCATGTGATCGCAGCGCCCGAACGCAAGCTCAAGCTGCAGGCCTACGCCGACAATTTCCGGTGACCCCGGCGGAAGTCCTCGACCGCTGGATCGAGGCTTTCAACGCCGCCGATCTCGACGCGCTGACCGCCCTTTATCACGAGGATGCGGTCAATCATCAGGTCGCCAACGATCCCGTCGAAGGCCGCACCGCGATCCGCGCGATGTTCGATGCCGAATTCGCGGCGGCCGAGATGGTCTGCATCCCCGAGAGCAAGTTCGCTGACGGTGACTGGGCGATCATGGAATGGCGCGATCCCAAGGGGATGCGCGGCTGCGGCTTCTTCCAGGTGACCGGTGGCCGCATCGCCTTCCAGCGCGGCTATTGGGACCGGCTGAGCTTCGAGAAGCTCTACGGCGCTTCTTAGCCCAGAAACGTCTCCGCCAGCAGCATCAGGATCTTCACGTCGATCCCCATGCCCTCCGCCCGCTTCGCCGCGACGAATGCCGGCACCTCCGCCAGCGGCACGCGGTGGACAATGATATCCTCACCATCGATCCCGCCGCCTTCGCCGATCCTGGTCAGCCCGCGCAGCCGCACCAGCGTGAAGCCTTCGCTCACCAGCCCGGGCGAGGAGAAATATTCGCCCAGATTCTGGATGTCGGCGGCGGTGTAGCCCGTCTCTTCCTCAAGCTCGCGGACCGCCGCGCTTTCGGGCGTGTCGTCGGCATGATCGTCGCCGACCAGACCGGCGGGCAGTTCGAGGCAGCGCCGGCCGATCGGTACGCGATGCTGGTCGACCAGCAGAACGTGATCGTCCTCGTCGATCGCGATGATGACCACCGCGCGAATGCCGCGATTGCGCGACACATATTCCCATTTGCCCTGCTTCTTGGCGACGATCCACTTGCCCTGCCAGGCGATCTCGACGGTGTCTTCGCTCACAATTCGATCAGCCTGTCCGGGAGTTCGTTCACGTCATGCGCACCGCGCGGGAACGGCTCTTCGAGGATCGCGGCGATCTTCGCAACCGCGTCGACCATGCCGCCCGCCGCATCGCCCTGGCGCAGCTTCGCGAGCAAAGCGGCCATCGCCTCGCCCCAGCGATCTTCCGGCACCTTCGAATGGATCGCTTCGTCGGCGATGATCTCGGCGCGGTGCTCGGCCAGGCTGAGGTAGAGCAGGATGCCCACTCGCCCGCGCGTGCGCTTCTCCGCGCTGGCGCGGAACAGCTCGAACGCGCGCCGCCGCACCCGCCGCGTCTTGGTCGCCCCCGGCGTCAGCGCCATCCGCGCGGGCATCCATGCCAGCGCATAGCGCACCGCGAGGAACAGCACGGCCTGCGCGATCGCCAGCCAATAGGCGGTGCGCGCCACTTCGGGCCCGCTGGTCCAGCCCAGCATATGTTCCAGCGGCCCGGGCCACGCCGCCACCAGCACCGCCGCGATCAGCATCGCAGCCACTGCATAGTGCAGCCCGACATCGTGATAGGCGTCCGATCGTTCCGCGACGATGGTCACGATCTCGCCTGCGGTCGAATGCTCGGCCGCGGCCACGGCTTCGCTGACGCGCTGATGATCCGCTTCGCTGAACCCGATTCGCGTCATCACCAGCTCCCCGTCGCGCCGCCGCCGCCGAACGATCCGCTACCGCCGGAAAAGCCGCCACCGCCGCCACTCCATGACGAACCGCCACCGCCGCTGCTGCCGCCGCCCCATCCGGAGCCGCCGGACCAGCCACCACCCGAACGGCGTCCGCCGCTGCGCAGCGCTGCGTCGACTGCCGTCCAGAGCAGGATGTTGCCGATCTCCCCGGCCACGCCTGTGCCATCGCCGCGATAGCGGCGTCCCCGCCGCGACGCGCCGCGCATCGCAGCGAAGATGATCGCCATCACGACGATCACGAACAGGAAGCCGAGGCTGCCCAGATCGAACCCGTCATCGGTCCGGCGCGGGCGTGTGTCGCCCTGCTGCACCGTCGTCTTGCGTTCGGCATCCAGCTTCGCCTTGGCGCGCGCCTCACCGGCCTCGAGCGGCAATTTCATCTGCTCGGCGATCGCGGCCGCGCCGGCCATGATCCCGCCGCCCATGTCGCCGGCGCGGAATCTCGGCCTGATTTCCCGGTCGATGATCAGCCCAGAGAACCCATCGGTCATGATAGGCTCCAGCCCGTATCCGACCTCGATCCGCACCAGCCTTTCCTTGGGCGCGACAATCAGGATGATGCCGTTATTCGCTTCGGACTGGCCGATCTTCCACGCGCGGCCCAGCCGGTAGCCATAGTCCTCGATCGGATAGCCCTGCAGATCGGGGATCGTCGCCACCACGAACTGGCGCGTCGACGCCTTCTGGATATCCTCGGAGAGTTTGGTCAGCTCGGCTTCCTGCGCCGGATCGAGCAGATTCGCGGCATCGACCACGCGGCCAGTCAGCTTGGGAAAGGTCTGCGCGAACGCACTCGCAGGAAGCGCGAGCAGCAGCAGCAGCGCCAGCAGAAGCCGCAGCGCCTTCATGCGACCACCGCCGAAAGCTCCGACGCGATCCGGTCCACGCCCTTGACGATACCCGCCTCGAACCGGTTCGCGCGCAGGTCCGGCCGCATCACCTGCTCGACGATATGCTTCGCCTCGCGGTCGTTCAGCAGCCCCATCGACCCGCGCCCGACCGAAAGCCGCATCTGGCGGTCCTGCGAGGCGATCAGCAGCAGAACCCCGTCGGCCAGGCCCAGCCGCGCGCCGATCTCTTCGGAAACGGCGTCGATATTCCGCCCGCCCAGCGTCGCCAGCGTCACGATGAGCACGCGCTTGCCCGAATTGCGTTCCAGCACCGCCAGCCGAGACTGGATGGACGCCGCAGTGGCGGGCGCCAATAACTGCGCCTCGTCGATCACGTGCTGGGCCGGCTCGGGTTCGGGAGTCGCCACCGCGTTGGCCGCGACGTCGTTGGCCACGGCTTCGTTCGTCGCGGGCGCCTGCCCGCCGCAACCGGCGAGCAGGACCAGCGCCAGCATCGGGGCGAGGCGAAGGATCAGTTTGCGTTCCCGAGAATGACTTCGAGGTTGGACGGCAGCTCCGCACCCGCCCGCGACTGATACGGTACGATCGGCTTGGCACCGTAAAAGATCCGCGCGCCGATCGCGTCGGGAAAGGTGCGTACGCGGACGTTATAGGCCTCGACCGCCTTGTTATAATCGGTGATCGAGACCGAAATCCGGTTCTCGCTACCCGCAAGCTCGCGGATCAGCATGGTCCAGCCATCCTGACTCTTGAGCTGCGGATAGGCTTCGACGCTCACGAGCAGCCGGCCGAGCGCGCCGCTCAGCTGATCCTGCGCGGCGCGAAAGGCTTCGACCTTGGCCGGATCGGTCAGGTCGCCCGGTGCCAGTTGGACCGATGTCGCGCGGGCACGGGCATTCGTCACGTCGGTCAGGATCTTGCCTTCGGAACCCGCTGCCGCCTTTACCGTAGCGGCGATGTTGGGGATCAGGTCCGCACGGCGCTGATAGGCGTTCTGGACATCGGCCCAGCGCGCCTTGGCGCCTTCCTCGGCCTTGGGGACGCTGTTGATCCCACATGCCGACAGCAGCAGCGCGGACATCAGGACGAATGCGGCACGTAGCTTCATGAGACCCTCCGGGATCCGGTGATGAGTGTCTTATATGGTGCGGACACCCGTCAGCGGAAGAGGCCGGGGCTCAGGCGGCCGCGAGATCCTCGGCCACCGCATCGGCCAGGCTGGTGCCGTCGAGGATGCGCGCGGTCTCGTCGCGGACCCGCGCCATCGCCGCGCGGATCGCACAGGCGGCTTCGTCCTTGCAATCGTTGCACGGGCGATAGGCGGTACGGCTGACGCAGGGCACCAGCGCCAGCGGCCCTTCGATCACGCGGATGATCTCGCCCAGCGAAATCAGGTGCGTCGATCGCGACAGTAGATAGCCGCCCATCTTGCCGCGATGGCTGTGCAGGAAGCCCGCTTCGCGCAGATCGGCGAGGATCAGTTCGAGGAACTTGCGCGGCACATTCGCCTCGGCCGCGATGCGGTTCATCGGAATGGGTTTGCCGTCCGCAGGTTGCGTCGCCAGGAAAAGCATCGCGCGAAGCGCGTAACGGGAACGCTGGGTCAGCATCGTGAGCGCCCCATGCCAAGTCTTTGCGGCAATGTGAAGGCCCGCGCACCCCTTTTCATTCTGCGCCAAGCGCTTATATCGGGATTGTCGGCCTTCGGGTCGACTATGGGGATAAACGACGGCGTGCAATAGACGCAGCGGACCCGGGGGCAGTACCCGGCGGCTCCACCATAAATGGTGGTGTATCTGGACACCGTTTCTGACGGGGCCGAACCAGGATCGACGTGTGTTGAAAAGCGCCGACTATCTCTCAGCGTGGGCCACTGCGACGGTCCGTTACACAAGTGCCAACGATAACGAAGCACTCGCTATTGCGGCGTAACCCCAAGGCTTAACGGCCTAAGGTTATTCTAAAATGCGCGGTCGGACCCCACCGGGCAACAGAAGGGGAATCCAGCGGTACGGGAGGCACCGGGCAACAGAAGCCTCCCACTTCATTCAGGCGCGCATCAGCGCTCCGGCATCATCAGCCGCGCCGCCGAACCTTGCGCGCCATCGCCACGCGGCACCAGTTCGAACCGGCCCTTCAGCTGCCCCGCCAGCACCGTCGCGATGCTCAGGCCCAGGCTGCTGCGCCCGGCGATGTCGAACGATTCGGGCAGGCCATGCCCGTCGTCGCGTACTTCGACCCGGATGCCGCGCGCGTCACGCACCAGTTCGACTTCGATCCGGCCGAGATCGCGATCGGCGAAGCCATGCTCGATCGCGTTCGACACGGCTTCGGCCACGATCAGCGCCACCGGGATCGCCGCATCGGACGGCAGGGTCATGTCCTCGCCGCCCGCGATGGTCAGTGTCACCCCGGGCTTGCCCCCCGCATCCACCACGTCCGCGCAAAGCGGCTCGAGGAACGCACGCAGGTTCCGCGTCACGCCTTCGGCTTCGTAGAGCTGGCGGCTGATCCGCCCGATCACCGCCAGCCGCCGCGCCGCTTCGTCCAGCGCGGTCCGCGCATTCGCGTCGCTCACCCGGCTCTTCTGCAACGCCAGCAGCCCGGCCGCGACCTGCAGATTGTTCGAGACGCGATGCTGAAGCTCGCGGAACAAGAGTTCGCGCGTCTCGGCCAGCGCCGAAGAACGCTCGCGCTCCGCCCGCAGCTTCGCATTGGCGCGCTGCATCCAGTGGAAGATCGACAGGTTCAGCGAGACCAGGATGCCGAACGCCAGCGCGGACGGCACGGAAGTGACGAAATAGCCCGGCGCGGCCGGATCGGACATGAAGAAGAACACACCCAGCACGGTGCCCGCCAGCGCCGCGACCACGCCCATCCGCACGCCCAGCAGGAAGCTGACGAGCAAAACCGCGGGGAAGAATGTGACGAAGGGCGACCCGATGGGAATCGCGGGCCGGATCGCGATGCGCAGCACGAAGGCGAGGGCAACCACGGCCAGCGTGACGCCCAGCGCCAGCCACGGCCGCCCTGCCGCGAGCGGCAGGCGCTCGACCCAGCTTTCGTTCCGGTCCTGGATCGCCTGCCCCGCCATGACTCCGTATTGGCCCCCTCACCCGTTTCCTGCACTTAAACGGGTCAACTCCGCATTCTAATCCGTGGTTATCGGAGCGGATAGGACAAACCGGACATTGCCGCGCCCCGGATGGGGTAGGCGGGGGAGAAAGAAGGGGCGTTACTGCACACCCCCGCCGCCACCGCCCTCGAACTCGATCGCATCCGAGCGGCGCCGGTTGCCCTGGCTGCCCAGCGTATAGTTCAGCGTCAGCATGAACACCCGGCCCATGCCGCGCTGGGTGATGCGATCGCGGATCAGCGGCGTATCGACCACGAACCGCTGCTGCGCGCTGTCGAGCAGGTTCTGCGCGGTCAGCACCAGGCTGAAGCGATCGTTGACCTTGCGGCGATAGCCGAGGTTCAGCATCCCGCCCGACTGGCGATAGCCCTGCGCCACCAGCTGGTCGCCCGAATAGAAGCCGTTGATCTGGAAATAGTCCTTGGCCGTCGGCTGCCAGGTCAGGTTCGCGCGGAACGTACCCGTCGTTCCCGATCGCGGCGTCGAAGCGCCGCCCAGCCGCGGATCGATCTCGTTCCACTGGAAGGTCGCCGACGCGTTGTAGCCCAGCGTCTTGCTGAACTTGCCGTTGGCGATCGCTTCGATCCCGGCGCGCTGGGACGTCGCCAGATTGGCGCGCGTCGTCAGGAATACGCCCCCGCCCAGATCCTGCACCACATCGGTCACGCCGCCCTGCGAGCGGCGATAGAAACCGGTGAGCGAATAGAAGCTCCCGCCGCTGCGCAGCTGCCACGAAAGCTCGAACGAGTCGGTCACTTCGGGGCGGAGCGCAGGATTGCCGCGCCGCTGGTTCAGCGGATCGATATAGAGCGTGTAGGGATTGAGGTCGGTCGGCGACGGCCGCTGGATGCGGCGGCTGTAGCTGGCGCGCAGCTTCTGCTTGGCGGAAAGCTCATAGCCGACATGCAGGCTCGGATAGACCCGGAAATAGTCGTTCTCGACGCGCACGCCGCTGGTGATCTGGTCGATCCGGATATCGGCCTGTTCGAACCGCACGCCCGGCTGCAGCTCGACCTTGCCGAGATCGAGCGACCAGGTGCCATAGACCGCGTGTACCCCCTGTTCGAAATCGAACCGGTTGGTCAGTGCCGCGACCGGCAGCAACGCGCCGGCGCTGGTGCCGCGCGCACCCGAAAAGTCGAACTCGGTGGTGATCAGATCATATTGATAGCCGATATTGAGCGACCGGCCCTCACCCGTGGGCCGCTTGTAATCGATCTTCACGCCGTAATCGGTGCGGTCGAACCGATTGCCGATGCGCTCATAAGCGGCAGCCCCGCCGGCCGGCGTGGTCACGCCGTCGAGAATGCGCCGCTGCGATCCGGTATCGACGCTGAAATCGGCGACCAGCTCGTGCCCGTTGCCCGGCAAGGTGCGCCGCCACGATCCGCGAAAGCCGACGCCCTTGTTCGACGCATCGGTATCCGAAACGCGATCGTACGAGCCCACGCCGCCCGGGCCCGCGACATGGTCGTCCCGCCGCGCATACATCGCATTGTTGCGATAGGTGAATTCGCCGCTGATGCGGTTCTTCTTGTCCGGATCGTAATCGATACCGGCGCGGGCGGTATAGGATCGCCCATGCGCATCCTGCGTCGAATCCTGGCGGCTGGTGAGGAAGGTACCGCTGCCGCTGTCGTAGCGAGAGCGGATCTGCTCGAGCTCGCCGTCATTGTCCATGCGGCGCCAGTTGAAGTCGCCGTTCAGGCTCAGGCCGGTCTTGGACAGGCCGCCACTGGCGCCGAGCGCCGCGCGCCCCTGATTGCCGATCGTGCCGCGCAGCGTGGCGAAGCGCGTGTCCTTCTTGGCCTGCTTGGTCACCAGGTTGATGACCCCGCCCGACCCTTCCGGGCTCATCGCCGCCGAGGGATTGGTAATCACTTCCACCCGCTCGATATTCGATGCCGGGGTCGCCAGCAGATAATCGCCCCGCGCGTCGCTGCGCATCACCGCGGCCGGGCGGCCGTCGATCAGGATGGTGACGCCCGCATCGCCGCGCAGACTGACATTGCCCTGCAGATCGACCTCGACGCCCGGAACCCCGCGCAGCGCATCCGCCAGCGTCCCGTTCTGCGCGTTCAGATCGTTGGCGATGTTGAAGCTCGTCCGGTCGGGCGACGCGGTAACCTCGGCGCGCGCGCCGCTGACGACGATCTCGTTCGGCTTGCCGGCATCCTGCCGCGCGGGCGGTGTCTGGGGGGCGGGACGCTCGCCCGCCGGAGGCGCGCTCTGCGCCAGCGCCGGAGCGGCGGGGATGGCGGCGAGGAGCACGCCGGTAAGGTAGAAGCGAAGCTGACGACTGTTCATGGTGGACACTGCCTGTGCAAATGGATGTTCGGTGGACGCACCGGTCCCCTGCCATCCACGCGGGTGAGCGGCATGAGCATCGGGTGAGATTTTGCTGAAAACCGAGCGGCCGGCGCGTCAGGCCGGTGGCGCGGTATCCGTCGGTTGCGGTCTGATCGTGACCATGAAATGCCTCCCTGTATTATTGATCTAATACACCCTGGATGTATCGGCCGTCAATCCCCGCCAACGGACGAACGGCTTGACGCAACCGCCCGAGGTGTTTTAGCCATGTAAAACAGTGCAGCCGATCGATGACGGGACAGTGCCGATGACGAATGACGATCCGGTTCTGGAAATTACGGACCTCAGCAAGACCTATGGCAGGCGCGGCGTCCGGGCGGTGTCGAACGTGTCGCTGAGCGTGCGCGCGGGGGAAGTCTATGGGTTCCTCGGCGCGAACGGAGCGGGCAAGAGCACGACGATCCGGATGCTGCTGGGGCTGATCACGCCCAGCTCGGGTTCGATCCGGCTGTTCGGACAGGATCTGAAATACGGCCAGCCCTCGCGCCGCCTCGGATCGCTGGTCGATGGCGGGGCCTTTTATCCCTTCCTCTCGGGCCGCCGGAATCTCGACGTGCTGGCGCGCACCCAGGGCCTCGGGCCGGAACGGATCGACGATCTGCTCGTGCAGGTCGGGCTGGAGGGCGCGGGCAAGCGCAAGGTGAAGGGCTATTCCACCGGGATGCGCCAGCGGCTCGGCGTCGCGGCGGCGCTGCTCAACGACCCCGATCTGGTGATCCTCGACGAACCCGCCAACGGCCTCGACGTCGCGGGCATTCAGGAGATGCGCCAGCTGATCCGCTCGCTCGCCGAGGTGCATGGCAAGACGGTGTTCCTGTCCAGCCATCTGCTCAACGAAGTGCAGCAGGTGTGCGACCGCATCGCGATCATCGATCGCGGCGTGCTGATCCGCGAAGATACGGTGGAAGGCATCCTCAAGACCGAGCAACGCTTCCACCTCGTGGCGACGCCGCTCGAGGCCGCCCGCGCCGCGCTGGCGGAAACCTGGCCCTGCGAAATCGAAGGCGAAGCGCTGCAGGTACGCGCGGAAACCGCCGATGCGCCCGAAATCCTCCGGCGGCTGGTGGCCGCCAATATCGACATCTTCAGCTTCGCGCCGCACCAGCGCACCCTCGAGGAAGCCTTCCTCGCCATCACCGGAACGGAGACGGCCCATGCGTAACCTGGTCTCCGCCGAATGGACCAAGATGCTGCCCCACAAGGGCACGTGGATGCTGGTGTGGATCTATCCGGCGCTGTTCTTCGTGGTGCTGACCATCGCGATCTTCGCCGAGGGCAAGAATCCCGATGCGATGACCGCGAAAGGCTGGATCGATGACACCACGATGATCTGGTACACGCCCACCATCACGCTGGGCCGCTATTTCATCGCCGCCTATTTCGCGCTCGTGTTCGCGGGCGAATATGGCTGGAACACGTGGAAGCTGGTGGTGCCGCACGCCGCGCGATGGAAGCTGGTCGCGTCGAAATATCTGGTGGCGCTCGGACTGCTCTACATCGCCTGGATCGCGACGGCCCTGCTGTCGATCGTGATGCAATATGTCCGCACCGCCATTGTCGGCGAAGCGGTGCCGGCCGGCGTCACCTTCGGCGCGCTGCTGAACGGGCATCTCAGCCTGATGGTGCTGGGGATCGCACCGCTGCTGATCGCGGCCACCTATGCCAGCCTCGTCGCGGTGCTGACGCGGTCGACCCTCGCGGCGTTCATCGTCTCGCTGGTGCTGATCACGCTGGACGAGCTCTATGGCAAGATCGTCCTCTGGCTGAGCACCTTCGGCATGGAATGGCCGGCCGCGCTGTACCGCGTCCTGCCGGGCTATCACCTCGACAATCTGTCGAGCTGGATCCGGACCGGCGCGGGCTTCCAGTACAAGCTTGCGACCGGCACCGTCATCGCCTGTTCGCAGACGGTGTCGCTGCTGGCGCTGGCGGCATGGATCGCCGGGCTCGCCGGGCTGACCTTCTTCGCGTTCCGGCGGCAGGACATCAACTGAGGCGCCGGCCGGGACGCGCCCGGTCCGTCGCGCCGCCTATTCTTCCTCCGGGCCCAGCAGGTCCTTGGCGAGGAGATAGCGTTCCAGCTTGCGCGCGCCGCGGGGGATTTTCTTCATCAGCAGGTGCGCGGGACCGGCGGGGCCGTTGATCTCGAACGCGATGTCGACCGACTCCGCCAGCCGTTCGACCTCCGCATGGCTCCGCCACGCCTTGCGCTTCGCCGGCGTCTCGTCGACCCAGCGCCGGCCCGGCGCATAGACGACACAGGCCCAGCGATCGTCGGCTTCGGAGCGATCGCGGTCGAACGCGCATTTGATGGCCGCATTCATCGGCGTGACGAGGCCGTCCCGGGCCCTTGGGCCATACCATCCCAGCTTGAACTCGATCAGCCAGTTGATCTCCCAGTCCTCGCTGGCGATCCACAGATCGCATCGCCCCGCGCGGACCCGCCCTTCCGGCAAGCGGCGATTGTCCTCGGTGAATTCGGGCAGTGCGAATAGCCCTGCCCGGCCCGCCGCCGCGACCAGAAAGCCCACCGTCGCTGCTGAGAGAAGTTCGGCCCCTTTCGCAGGAACGGAAAAGGGGCCCGGCGTTTCCGCCGGGCCCCTCCATCCTCTCCGGGCTTTCGCCGGTAGCTTTTAGTCGCGGTCGCCGGTCAGGAATGCGGGGAGGCCGATGTCCTCGCCGCCCTTGTCCTCACCTTCCGAACGCTCGCGGCGCGGGCCGCGCCCACCATCGCGATCGCCGCCACGGCCGCCACCGCCATCGCGACGCGGACCACGGTCACGGCCGCCGCCGCCGTCACGACGACGGTCGCCGCCGCGATCGCCACGATCGCCGCGCGGGCCGCGGTCGCCGCCTTCGCGGGGTTCACGCGCCGGGCGGGTGTCTTCCAGTTCTTCGCCGGTTTCCTGATCGACGACGCGCATCGACAGGCGAACCTTGCCGCGCTGGTCGATCTCGAGGACCTTGACCTTGACTTCCTGGCCTTCGCTCAGGACGTCCGCGACCTTCTCGACGCGCTCGTTCTTGATCTCCGAGACGTGGACGAGACCGTCCTTGCCGCCCATGAAGTTCACGAACGCACCGAAATCGACCAGGTTGACGACCTTGCCGGTGTAGATCTTGCCGACTTCGGCTTCCTCGACGATGCCCTTGATCCAGTTGATCGCGGCTTCGATCTGCGAAACGTCCGACGACGAAACCTTGATCACGCCCTCGTCGTCGATGTCGACCTTGGCGCCGGTGGTGGCGACGATCTCGCGGATCACCTTGCCGCCGGTACCGATCACGTCGCGGATCTTCGACTTGTCGATGGTGAAGGTCTCGATGCGCGGCGCATGAGCCGACAGCTCCGAGCGGGTCTCGCCCAGCGCCTTGGCCATTTCGCCGAGGATGTGCGCGCGGCCTTCCTTGGCCTGGTTCAGCGCCTTCTCGAAGATCTCGCGCGTGATGCCCGCGATCTTGATGTCCATCTGCATCGTGGTGATGCCCTCGGACGTGCCGGCCACCTTGAAGTCCATGTCGCCGAGGTGATCTTCGTCACCCAGGATGTCCGACAGGATCGCGAAATCCTTGCCTTCGAGGATCAGGCCCATCGCGATGCCCGAGACCGGACGCTTGATCGGCACGCCGGCGTCCATCATCGCGAGCGAACCGCCGCAGACCGACGCCATCGACGACGAGCCGTTCGACTCGGTGATGTCGCTGGTCAGGCGGATCGTGTAGGGGAACTCTTCCTTGGTCGGCAGCACCGGGTGCAGCGCGCGCCATGCCAGCTTGCCGTGACCGACTTCGCGACGGCCCGGGGCGCCGAAGCGGCCCACTTCGCCGACCGAATAGGGCGGGAAGTTATAGTGCAGCATGAAGTTCTGGTACGACAGGCCGTTCAGGCCGTCGATCATCTGCTCCGCATCCTTGGTGCCCAGCGTCGCCGTGGCGATGGTCTGGGTCTCGCCGCGGGTGAACAGCGCCGAGCCGTGCGCGCGCGGCAGGAAGTGCGTTTCGGCCACGATCGGACGGATCTGGGTGGTCGAGCGGCCGTCGATGCGCTTGCCGGTCTTGAGGATCGCGCCGCGGACGATATCGGCTTCCAGCTTCTTGGTCAGCTTGATGCCGGCCATGACTTCCTGGGGCGACAGGCCGTCGGCAGTGAACTGGGCCTTCGCCTTGGCGCGGGCTTCGTTCAGTGCGTTCGAGCGGGCGGACTTGTCGGTCAGCTTGTAGGCCGCCTCGATATCCTTGCCGATCAGCTTCTTCAGCTTGTCCTTGATCGCGGCATTCTCGTTGCCCGAAGCGACTTCCCACGGATCCTTGGCAGCCTGCTCGGCGAGCGCGATGATCGCCTTGACGACTTCGCGGCACGCGTCGTGCGCGAACAGGACGGCGCCCAGCATGATCTCTTCCGACAGCTCATTGGCTTCGGATTCGACCATCATCACGGCGTCGTGGGTGGCGGCGACGACCAGGTCGAGGTCACCCTCGGCGACCTGCTTGTCGGTCGGGTTCAGGACATATTCGCCGTTGACGTAACCGACGCGCGCGGCGCCGATCGGGCCCATGAAGGGCACGCCCGAGATGGTGAGCGCAGCCGAAGCGGCGACCATCGCGAGGATGTCCGGCTCGTTCTCGCCGTCATACGACAGGACCTGCGCGATCGCGTTGATCTCGTTGTAGAAGCCTTCGGGGAACAGCGGACGGATCGGACGGTCGATCAGGCGCGAAACCAGCGTTTCCTTCTCGGTCGCGCCGCGCTCACGCTTGAAGAAGCCGCCCGGGATACGGCCGGCTGCCGAATATTTTTCCTGATAGTGCACGGTGAGCGGGAAGAAGTCCTGCCCGTCCTTCACCGACTTGGCGGCGGTCACCGCGCAAAGCACCACGGTCTCGCCGAGCGTCGCCATGATGGCGCCGTCAGCCTGGCGGGCAACCTTGCCCGTTTCCAGCGTGAGGGTCTGTCCGCCCCACTGGATTTCTACTTTCTTCGTGTTGAACATTTTATTTCCTTCACTCCCCGCGCCCGATGCGCGGGGGGCCTATGAGAGGAGCCGATTGTGGCTCATGGGCTTGCGACCGAATTGCCGCTGCCCGTCGTTCCGCCACCGATGTGACGGGAATGAGAAAAGGGCGCCCGAAGGCGCCCTTTGGTTACTTGCGAAGGCCGAGCTTCGCGATGAGTGCGGTATAGCGCTCATTGTCCGACTTCTTGAGATAGTCGAGCAGCGAGCGGCGCTTGTTGACCATCATGAGCAGGCCGCGGCGCGAATGGTTGTCCTTGGCGTGACCCTTGAAGTGCTCGGTCAGGTTGACGATGCGCTCGGTGAGGATCGCGACCTGGACTTCGGTGCTGCCGGTGTCGCCTTCAGCGCGGGCGTGTTCCTTGATGAGCTCAGCCTTGCGCTCGATAGTGATCGTCATGTCTTTTCCTTCGACATCTTACAGATTGAACCCGCGGACGACCCGGACTGCTCCGGATAGAACCTCCACCAGCGCTATCGGCACATCGTCCAGCAGCGCGAAATGTTGGCCATCATCAGCGGCGATCCCGGCCAAGACCTGTCCCTTGCGGAGCAGCCCTGCCTGGTCGGGGGTGAGGGATAGAGCCGGGATGTCGTCCAGCCCCGCCCTCAACGGCAGGAGTAAGTCTTCAAGCGTGCGCGCCTTAGCGGCATCCGCCAGTTTGTCCAGCGAAATCGCGGAATCGAGGGTGAACGGACCCGCCTTCACCCGGCGCAGCATGGTGACATGGCCGACCGTGCCGAGCGCCAGTGCGATGTCGCGCGCAAGGGAGCGGATGTACGTGCCCTTCGAGACGTGGGCGGTGAGAGTGACGCTTTCCAATCCGTCATCCCCGACTTGTTCCGGGTGACGAAGTATAAGGGAATGAACGGTCACCGCTCGGCTCTTGAGCTCGACCACCTCGCCCTTGCGCGCCAGATCATAGGCCCGTTCGCCATCGACTTTCAGCGCGGAATAGGCCGGCGGGACCTGTTCGATCGGGCCTGTGAAACGGGACAACACCGCTTCGATCTGCGCCAGCACGGGGCGGACATCCGATTCCGCGATGACCGCGCCTTCAAGGTCGAGCGTAGCGGTCTCCGTCCCGAAGCGAATCGTGAAGTCGTACACCTTGTCGCTGTCGAGCATCCGGCCGGCCAGCTTGGTCGCCTCGCCCACCGCGATCGGCAGCACGCCGGTCGCCAGCGGATCGAGCGTCCCGCCATGCCCGACCTTGGGCATGTCCTTCTTCGTTTGCGCGTATCCGCCTTCGCGCAGCGCACGCTTCACCGCGCTCACACCCTGCGTCGAGCCCAGTCCCAGCGGCTTGTCGATGATGATCCATCCGTGCATCGCGCGCCCTTACGTGCTGATGCCCACGCTCCCAAGGAAAAGCTGCATCATCGCCTGGACGAAGGGCGCGATCACCCGGCCGAGTATGTCGAGTTGGGGCGACAATAGCGGCAGCACGAACACCAGCAGCAGCACGATCGCAAAGCTGTAGCGATACACTTTCTCCTGATGCTCGGGCGGCGCGGGCCATAGCGCCTCGACGATCTGATAGCCCGGAAAGGGCGGGATCGGCAGCAGGTTGAACACCAGCAGGAACAGGTTGATCGCGAGGAAATTATACAGGTTCCGCGCCACGAAATAGGCAAGGGGCCCCATCTCGACATCGCCGTTGCCGGCGATGACCAGCCCCAGCAACGCCGCGGCCAGCGCAGCGAGGAACAGGTTGGTCGCGGGCCGGCTCAGCGCGACGAGGATCATGTCGAGCCGCGGGTTGCGCAGCCGGTTGGGGTTGATCGGAATCGGCTTGGCCCAGCCCAGCACCGGCGCCTGCGCGATGATCAGCACCAGCGGGACGAGGATCGTACCAAGCGGATCGACATGCTTCAGCGGATTGAGCGACAGTCGCCCCATCTCGCGCGCGGTTCCGTCGCCCAGCATCCCGGCGAGCAGCGCGGGGACCAGCGAACTCAGCACCAGTGCGAACATCAGCGGCAGGATCCACGCCGCAATCGAATAGATCAGGTCGCCCAAACGGCGTCACTCCCCGCGAAACTCCGCGCGGCCATAGCGCGGCGGCGCATCCGCCGCCAGCGCCCTCAGCCCTTCTTCTTCGCCTTGGGCTTGCGCTCTTTCTTCGGCGGCGGGCCGCTGCGGACCAGATCGGTGATCAGGCATTGTTCGCGCTCGGTGAAGATCGTGTCGCCGCGCGACAGCGTGCTCGATCCGCCGAAGGTGCGGTAGCCGATGCGCGTGGCGAAGGGCAGGTCCATGCAGGGCCCGGCCAGGCTGGCATAATACCAGTTGTTGCGGCGGTCCTGCAGATAGACGCCATTGCCCCGGTCGTCCGGGGTGAAGGTGCGGATGCCGCCATTGGTGGCGAACGGGATGTCGGCCTGCTCGCCCGATTTCGGGCCGGCGGTCTGGGCGGCGGCGGCGCCCGCGATCAGCAGCGCGGGGACAAGGGCGGCGGCGAAACGTGCGGACATGGCTTTCCTCGCTTTATCCCCTTGTGGCCCCGCCCTTACGCCACGCTACCTGTACGCTGCATGAAGTGGCGGCGGCACAGCGCCACATAACGCTCGTTCCCGCCAATCTCCTTCTGCTCGCCTTCGCGGATCGCATTGCCTTCGCCGTCGACGCGCAGGTTCATCGTCGCCTTGCGCCCGCATTCGCACACCGACTTGATCTCGATGAGCGCGTCGGCCAGCGCCAGCAACGCCGCGCTGCCGGGGAACAGCGCGCCCTGGAAATCGGTGCGCAGGCCGTAGCAGAGCACCGGGATGCCCACTTCGTCGGCGAGATGCGCGAGCTGGCGCACCTGATCGCCCGACAGGAACTGCGATTCGTCGACCAGCACGCAAGCGAGCGTCGCCTTGAAATGCTCCTCCTCGGCGATCACCCGCAGATCGGTATCTTCCTCGAACGGGAACGCGGTAGCCTGCAGCCCCAGGCGCGAATCGATCACGCCGCGCCCGCCCCGGTCATGCACCCCCGCAGTGAACAACAGGGTGCGCATCCCGCGTTCGCGATAGTTGAAATCGGCTTGCAGCAGCGTGGTCGATTTGCCCGCGTTCATCGAGGCATAGTAGAAATAGAGCTTGGCCATTTCCGCTTGGTAGCGCCCTCGCGCCGCCGGTCCAGCCATTCGTTACGGGGCAGTCGGAACGCTCGCGATACGGGGTAGCCCGAGCTTGCACGTCCGCGCAGCTCTGGCATCCTCGCCGTCATAGAGTTGGCGGGGGCCAATCCATGAATCGTGGCTTGTTCGGCGCGGCGCTTGCCGTTTGCGCCCTTGTGTTCACCGGAATGTCCACCGGCGCGGCGCTGGCGAGCGATCCGCCGCGCAATGACGTTCCGACCGCGGCCGATCTTGGCGCGGCGCCGATCCTGTCCGATCCGCTGCTTTCGCCCGACGGTGCCCGTATCGCGGCGCGCGGACTGGTGCAGGGCGTGCCGATGCTGGTGCTCGCCGATGTGACCACGCCCGAGCATCGCGCCGCGCCGGTCGGCCTTCCCCGGGGACAGGTGCTCGACTTCTTCCAATGGGCCGGCAGCGATCGCCTGATCCTCGGCCTGATCGACGGCCGCAAGCGCCGCATGGTCATCCATGATGTCGCGACCGGCGCGCAGACGCCGCTCGAACAGGGCGGCGAGATCCTCCATGTCGATCGCGCCGGCCGCTTCCTGCTGCTGAGCGGCGGCAGCGAACGCGCGCCGGCAGTCTATCGCATCGATCTCGCCACCGGCGCGGCGACCCTCGTCGTGAAGCCGCAAGCCAATGTGCAGAGCTGGCACGCCGACAGCGCAGGCGTGATCCGCGCGGGCATTTCGTGGGACGGCGGCCGCCGGTCGCTGCTCTACCGCGCCGGAGACGGCCAGAAGTTCGTCCGCGCGCCCCGCACAGCCGGTGAGGGGCCGGAAATCGACCAGATCGTGCCGGTGCAGGGCAGCGATCGCGGCTATGCCATCGCCGATAACGGGCGCGGGCGCTTCGGCCTGTATCGCTACGACTTTACCGGCGACCGGCTGGGCGAGCTGGTATTCGAAAATCCGCGCGTCGATCTCGACGGCTTCGAAGCTGCGCCCGACGGCCGGCTGCTGGGCGTGATCTACACCGCGGACCATGAGGAAACGACGTGGATCGATCCGGTCCGCAAGAGCCTGCAGAAGCGAGTCGACGCCGCCCTGCCCGGCCGCGCCAACCGCATCCTTTCCACCAGCGATCCGCGCGCGCTGATCTGGAGCAGCGCGGGCGGCGATGCCGGGGCATGGTATGTCTTCGATCGCGCTTCGGGCCGCGCCGATCTGTTCGTCCGGCCGCGCGCCACCCTGACCGGCAAGCGGCTCTCGGCGGTGACGCCGGTGCGCTACGCGGCGCGCGACGGCCTCGAAGTGCCCGGCTATCTGACGCTCCCCGCCGGACGCGATCCGAAGGACCTTCCGCTGATCGTCATGCCGCATGGCGGGCCGTTCGCCCGCGACGTGATGCACTATGATTCCTGGGTCCAGTATCTGGCGTCGAAGGGCTATGCCGTGCTCCAGCCCAATTTCCGCGGCTCGACCGGCTTCGGCCGCGCCTATGAGGCGAAGGGCGACGGCGAATGGGGCCGGGCGATGCAGGACGATATCGACGACGGCGTGAAATGGCTCGCCGCGCGCGGCACGATCGATCCGAAGCGCGTGTGCATCATGGGCGCGTCGTTCGGCGGCTATGCCGCGATGTGGGGCGCGATCCGCAATCCCGAACTCTATCGCTGCGCGATCAGCTATGCCGGCGTATCGGACATTGCCGGCCAGCTGGCGTTCGACCGCCCGACCTTCGAGAATGGCCGGGCATTTCGCGACTGGCAGGCGCGGATCCAGGGCGATGCGCGCTTCCCGCTCGATTCGATCTCGCCGCTGCGGCAGGCCGCGCGGGTCCGCATCCCCCTGCTGATCGCGCATGGCACCGCCGACGATATCGTGCCGGTCAGCCAGTCGCTGCGGATGCACGAAGCGCTGGACAAGCTGGACGTGCCGCACGAATTCGTCACCTATCCCGGCGAGACGCACCAGCTGGAAACGCCCGCCAACGAGATCGATTTCATGAACCGCGTGGGCGCGTTCCTCGACAGGCACAACCCTTCGTAATCACGGGACTTGCCGACAGACGACGGGCGACGTATATCGCCCCTGCTTTCTCGACATCGTCAAACATGCCGAGCCGGTCCCGCAAGGGTCCGGCAAGCGAAGACGCATATTCGTATCAAGGGACCCGCATGGCGAACCTCGCCGCACTGACCGCGCTGATCGAACCCGAAGCCAGGGCGCTCGGGCTCGACCTCGTACGCGTCAAGATGTTCGGCGGCGCCAGCGATCCGACGCTGCAGGTGATGGCCGAGCGTCCCGACACGCGCCAGCTGACGATCGACGATTGCGCCGATCTGTCGCGCCGCATCTCGGACGTGTTCGACGAGCTGGAAGCGAAGGGCAAAGATCCGATCGACTATGCCTACCGGCTGGAAGTCAGCTCGCCGGGCATCGATCGGCCGCTGACCCGCTTGCAGGATTTCGAGGACTGGAAGGGTCATGAAGGCCGTATCACGCTGTCCGAGAAGCTGGACGGCCGCAAGCAGTTCAAGGGCGACCTGGCCGGCATCGCCGACCGCAACGTCCTCATCGTCGACGCGCAGGAAGTGCAGCACAGCGTCCCCTTCGATCTGATCGAGGACGCCAAGCTCGCCATGACCGACAAGCTCATTGCCGCAACCGCCCCGCTCTCTGCCGAGGGCGCGGACAAGATCATCGAAGTAGAAGGGTAAGAGGATGGCCACTGCCATTTCCGCGAACAAGGCCGAACTGATCGCGATCGCCGATTCGGTCGCGAAGGAAAAGCTGATCGACCGCGCCATCGTCATCGAGGCGATGGAAGACGCGATCCAGCGCGCCGCCAAGAACCGCTACGGCATCGAGAACGACATCCGCGCGAAGCTCGATCCGAACACCGGCGACCTCCGCCTGTGGCGCGTCGTCGAAGTGGTCGAGCAGGTCGACGACTATTTCAAGCAGGTCGACCTCAAGGGCGCGCAGAAGCTCCAGAAGGACGCCGCGATCGGCGACTTCATCGTCGACCCGCTGCCCCCGATCGAATTCGGCCGCATCCAGGCCCAGGCTTCGAAGCAGATCATCTTCCAGAAGGTCCGCGACGCCGAGCGCGAGCGCCAGCACGAAGAATTCAAGGATCGCGTCAACGAGATCATCACCGGCGTGGTGAAGCGCGTCGAGTTCGGCCACATCGTCGTCGATCTGGGCCGCGCCGAAGGCGTCATCCGCCGCGACCAGCAGATCCCGCGCGAAATCGTCCGCGTCGGCGATCGCGTCCGCTCGATCATCCTCAACGTGCGCCGCGAGAACCGCGGTCCGCAGATCTTCCTGAGCCGCGCGCACCCCGAGTTCATGAAGAAGCTGTTCGCGCAGGAAGTGCCCGAAATCTACGACGGCATCATCGAGATCAAGGCCGCCGCCCGCGATCCGGGTTCGCGCGCCAAGATCGGCGTCATCAGCCATGACGGCGGCATCGATCCGGTCGGCGCCTGCGTCGGCATGAAGGGCAGCCGCGTTCAGGCCGTCGTGCAGGAAATGCAGGGCGAAAAGATCGACATCATTCCCTGGTCGCCGGACACCGCGACCTTCGTGGTGAACGCGCTTCAGCCCGCGAATGTCAGCCGCGTCGTGATCGACGAGGAGGATGACCGCATCGAAGTCGTCGTTCCCGACGATCAGCTGTCGCTCGCCATCGGCCGCCGCGGCCAGAATGTCCGTCTGGCCTCGCAGCTGACCGGCAAGGCGATCGACATCCTGACCGAAGCCGACGCCAGCGAGAAGCGCCAGAAGGAGTTCGTCCAGAACTCCGAGATGTTCCAGAACGAGCTCGACGTCGACGAGACGCTGGCCCAGCTGCTGGTCGCCGAAGGCTTCGGGTCGCTCGAAGAGGTCGCCTATGTCGAGCTCGACGAGTTGGCCACGATCGAGGGCTTTGACGAGGAGCTCGGCCAGGAGCTGCAGAGCCGCGCCGCCGAAGCGCTCGAGCGCCGCGAGGAAGCCAATCGCGCGCTGCGCCGCGAACTCGGCGTCGAAGACGATCTGGCGACCATGCCCTACCTCACCGAAGCGATGCTGGTCACGCTCGGCAAGGCAGGCATCAAGACGCTCGACGACCTCGCCGATCTCGCGACCGACGAACTGGTCGAGAAGAAGCGCCAGGAACCGCGCCGCCGCAACGAAGACGCCCCGAAGCGTCCCGAGCACAAGGGCGGTGTCCTCGCCGAATATGGCCTGAGCGACGAGCAGGGCAACGAGATCATCATGGCAGCCCGCGCGCACTGGTTCGCGGACGAAGAGCCGGCTGCTGCCGGCACGGAGGACGCTGTTGCGGACTCCGAGCAATGATACTCGCCGGCTAACCCCCGACGCCGACACCGCAGAAGGTGCCGTCCGGAAGTGCATACTTTCGGGCGACAGGGAGGCGCGCGGCCAGCTGATCCGGCTGGTCCTCTCCCCCGACGGCGAAGTGCTGCCCGATATCCGCGCCAAGGCTCCCGGCCGTGGCGCGTGGATCGGCGTGACTCGCAGCGAACTCGAAGCCGCGCAGGCCAAGGGCAAGCTGAAGGGTGCGCTGTCGCGCGCGTTCAAGACCGGCGACATCCGCATTCCCGTGGATCTGGGCGAACGCATCGCCACCCAGCTTCAGCGCAACGCGCTCGACCGGCTGGGGCTGGAATCGAAGACCGGCGCGGTCGTCACCGGCGGCGAAAAGCTCGACAAGGCCGCCCGCTCGGGCAAGCTCCACCTGCTGCTGCACGCCGCCGATGCGGGTGCGGACGGGGCCGGGAAACTGGCCCAGGCATGGCGCGTCGGCCGCGATGCCGAAGGATCGGGCCTCAAGGGCTTAACATTGCCCGTCCCGCGCACCATATTGTCAATGTCGCTTGGACGCGAAAATGTGGTACATGCCGGCCTTACCGACTCCCGGGCGGCGAAGCGGGTGAGCGAAGCGCTCGACCGCTGGCTGCACTTTATCGGACCCGAACCCTATCCCGTGTCTTGCGAAACTGGCTCGCAGGGCGCATCGGCGTTCCCGCCTGCGGGTGAGCCGAAATCCAGAACGGCGCTCCCACGAGACGGAACGCCGGACGAACATGATGAATTGACCGAAGGACTTTGAGCGAGCGCATGAGCGACAACGAAAACGAAAAGCCGAAACTGGGCATGCGCGCGCCGCTGGGCCTCAAGCGCACGGTCGAGACGGGCAAGGTGAAGCAGAGCTTCAGCCACGGCCGCTCGAACACCGTGGTCGTGGAAGTGAAGCGCCGCCGTATCCTCGGCCCGCAGGACCGCGTCCAGGAAGAGGTGGTGGAAGCCGCCCCTGAGCCGACGCCCGCTCCAGCGCCCGCACCGGCCCCGGCCCCCGCGCCCCGCCCGGCAGCTGCCGCTGGCGAGACCGCGCAGGAGCGTCAGGCCCGCCTGCTGCGCGAAGCCGACGAACAGCGCATGCAGGCGCTCGAGGAAGCGCGCCGCCGCGAGGAGCGCGAACGCGCCGAAGCGGCTGAAGCCGACGCCCGCCGCGCCGAGGAAAAGGCTCGCGCCGAAGCCGAAGCCGCCGCTGCGCCCAAGGTCGAGGCCAAGGCGCCCGAGCCCAAGGCCGCGGAACCCGCGCCTGCCCCGGCGCCGGCCCCCGAGCCCGAACCGGCCCCGGCCCCGGCACCGCAGCCGGTCGGCATCCAGCTCGATCCGAGCCGCCCCGCGCCGCGCCTGTTCACGCCGGTCGCGCGCCCCGAAATCCCGCGCCCCGCGCCCAAGCCCGCTCCGGCGCCCGCGCCGGAACGCGAAACCGCGAGCGCGGCCGCGCCGGCCGGCGGCCAGACCGCACGTCCGGCTCCGGGCGGCGGCGCCGGTGCGCCCAAGCGCCCCGAACCGCCCGCGCGTCCCAGCCGCGGCGCCGGCCGTCCCGGCGACGATCGCCGCCAGTCGGGCAAGCTCACGGTCAACCGTGCGCTCGGCGACAATGACGGCGCCCGCGCCCGCTCGCTTGCTGCGCTGAAGCGCGCCCGCGAGAAGGAAAACCGCCGCCTCGGCGGTCCGCGCGAGCCGCAGGCCAAGCAGGTCCGCGATGTGCAGGTGCCTGAGGCGATCACCGTCCAGGAACTCGCCAACCGCATGGCCGAAAAGGGTGCGGATCTGGTCAAGACGCTGTTCAAGATGGGCATGCCCGTCACGATGACGCAGACGATCGATCAGGACACCGCCGAACTGCTGGTGACCGAATTCGGCCACAACATCGTTCGCGTCAGCGATTCCGACATCGATCTGGCCGTCGACACGGCGGAAGATGCCGAGGACACGCTGAAGACGCGTCCGCCGGTTGTGACGATCATGGGTCATGTCGATCACGGCAAGACTTCGCTGCTCGACGCGCTTCGCGGCACCGATGTGGTGCGCGGTGAAGCCGGCGGCATCACCCAGCATATCGGCGCCTATCAGGTCACGCTGAAGGACAAGTCGAAGATCACCTTCCTCGACACGCCGGGCCACGAAGCCTTTACCGAAATGCGCGCGCGCGGCGCCAACGTCACCGATATCGTCGTGCTGGTGGTGGCCGCCGATGACGGGCTGATGCCGCAGACGATCGAGGCGATCAACCACACCAAGGCGGCCGGCGTGCCGATGATCGTGGCGATTAACAAGATCGACAAGCACGAAGCCAACGCCCAGCGCGTCCGCGAACGTCTGCTCGAACATGACGTGCAGGTCGAGGAGATGGGCGGCGAAACCCAGGACGTCGAAGTCTCGGCACTCAAGAAGACCGGCCTCGACACGCTGATCGAGAAGATTCAGCTTCAGGCCGAACTGCTCGAGCTGAAGGCCAACCCCGATCGCGACGCCGAAGGCACCGTGATCGAGGCCAAGCTCGACAAGGGCCGCGGTCCGGTCGCGACGGTGCTGGTCACGCGCGGTACCCTCAAAGTCGGGGACGTGTTCGTCGTCGGCGCCGAGAGCGGCAAGGTTCGTGCACTGGTCGACGACAAGGGCCGCCAGATGAAGGAAGCCGGTCCGTCGATGCCCGTGGAGGTCCTCGGCCTCTCCGGCGTGCCGATGGCGGGCGATCCGCTGCAGGTCGTCGAGAACGAGGCTCGCGCCCGCGAAGTCGCCGCCTATCGCGCCGGCGTCATCCAGACCAAGCGCACCACCAACACCCCCGCCAGCCTCGAGAGCATGTTCAGCGCGCTCAAGGAAAAGCAGGCAATGGAATATCCGCTGGTCATCAAGGCGGATACCCAGGGTACGGTCGAGGCGATCATCGGCTCGCTCAACAAGATCTCGACCGACGACATCAAGGTGCGAATCCTGCACTCGGGCGTCGGCGGCATCACCGAGAGCGACGTGAACGTGGCGGCTGCTTCGGGCGCTCCGATCATCGGCTTCAACGTGCGTCCGAATTCGAAGGCGCGCGAGATTGCCGATCGCAACAAGGTGGCGCTGAAATATTACGACGTGATCTACGATCTGACGGACGAGATCCGCGCCGGCATGGCCGGCCAGCTCGGTCCGGAAGCGTTCGAAACCGTCGTCGGCCGCGCCGAGATCCGCGACGTCTTCTCGGCGGGCAAGACCGGCAAGGCCGCCGGTCTGCTGGTCACCGAAGGCGTCATCCGCAAGGCGCTCAAGGCGCGCATCACCCGTGAGGATGTCATCATCTATCAGGGCGAGATCGCGTCGCTGCGCCGCTTCAAGGACGATGTGGCCGAAGTCCGCGCCGGTCTGGAATGCGGTGTGACGTTCACGCAGAACTTCACCGACATCAAGGCCGGGGACTATCTCGAAACCTTCGAAGTCGAACTGCGCGAACGGACTCTGTAACTAAATTCCCTCTCCCCTCCGGGGAGAGGGTGGCTGAGCAAAGCGAGGCCGGGAGAGGGGCAGTGTCGGCAGTACGCAACTGCCCCTCTCCCCGGCCCTCTCCCCGGAGGGGAGAGGAAGCAGAAGAAACATGAAACACGCCGAAACCCCCGAAAACCGCTCCGTCCGCCTGCTCAAGGTGGGCGAGCAGGTGCGTCACGTCCTCTCGGACATTCTCCAGCGCGGCGACGTGCATGACGATGTGTTGTCGAAGCATCTCGTCTCGATCACCGAAGTCCGCATGTCGCCCGATCTCAAGCACGCCACCGTCTTCGTGAAGCCGCTGCTCGGCAAGGACGAGGAGGTCGTGCTCAAGGCGCTGCGCACCAACACCGCCTATCTCCAGCGCGAAGTCGCCGGGCGAGTGAACACGAAATACGCCGCGAAGCTGAAGTTCCTCGCCGACGACAGCTTCGACGAAGGCACCCGCATCGACCAGATCCTCCGCGACCCCAAGGTGGCGCGCGATCTGGAGGATGATGCGGACGAGGGTGACGCCGCCTGACCTTTCGTCCCGCGGCTCGAATCCGCTTCCAATGTTGGAGATCGCGTGAAATTCTCCGCGTGACCCGAAACCGCGTCGGAAGCGAGGAAGCCCGTGAAGATTGCCGCGATCGTCTTCCTGCTGCTGCCCGCGGCCGCGCCCTATTCGCCGCCATCGGGCGGGGCCGCTTTTTCCGAATATAGGTGTCAACCGTGTCAACCGGATCTGCTGCAATCCGGGCCGCCGGGCCTTGTCGTCCGCGCCGGCGAAAGCTGGATCTTCACCGTGAAGGACGGCCTGCCCGCCGATGCGCGCCCTGCGGCCCGGAACGACAAACCCGCCAAGGGCGAAATTTTCGTCACGCTGGAATTTGAAGGCGGCGCGTCGGTCATGGCGGTCACCAGCAACGACGAAGTCTGGTGGAATTATCGCGCCTTCATCGTCTCCAAGCCCGGCCACAAGGGCAATCGCACCAGCGTCTGCACCCTGATGAACGGCGAGCGGACCGCGATCGAGCGCTGGCCCGGGCCGGTTCCCGCGATTCGGCTCGCCGATTTCAGCTTCGCTTCGGATCGTCAGCTTCGTTGCGAGTAAAGCGGCGGAAAATCGCTATTTTCCGCCCTGCACAGCCTGTGATCCGCCCGGCATTTCAGGTCAGCATCACTGACCTTGTTGCCACGCCCGTTGAAATTTTATAACAAGGCTCCAACACGAGTCCCGCGCGTTATCCGTTGCGGGGACAACAAGTCCGGAGAGCCCATGACGGTCGAGCGCGATCGATCCAATTTGCCGCCGCTTTCGCTGCACGTGCCCGAACCCAGGTTCCGGCCCGGCGATACGGTCGACTTCGGCGAGATCGAGGTGCCGCCCGCGGGCGCGCAGCGGCGGCCCGATACGGCAGACAAGGCATCGAGTTTCCACGAACTGGCCTATACGATGGTCCGCGTGCTGGACGAGGATCACCGCGCCGTCGGTCCCTGGGATCCCAAGCTCGATCCCGATACGCTCCGCAAGATGCTGCGCAGCATGGCGCTGGTCCGCGCGTTCGACGAACGCATGTTCCGCGCCCAGCGGCAGGGCAAGACCAGCTTCTACATGAAGTCCACCGGCGAAGAGGCCGTGTCGGTCGGCGCTGCATCGGCGCTGGCCTATGACGACATGTGCTTCCCCAGCTATCGCCAGCAGGGCATCCTGCTGACGCGCGGCTGGTCCCTCGTCGACATGATGAACCAGATCTATTCGAACAAGGGCGACCGGCTTCAAGGGCGCCAGTTGCCGATCATGTATTCGGTGAAGGACGCCAGCTTCTTCTCGATCTCGGGCAATCTCACCACGCAATATCCGCAGGCGGTGGGCTGGGCGATGGCCAGCGCCGCGAAGGGCGACAGCCGCATCGCCGCGACCTGGTGCGGCGAAGGCTCGACCGCGGAAGGCGACTTCCATTCCGCGCTCACCTTCGCGACGGTCTATCGCGCGCCGGTGATCTTCAACGTGGTCAACAATCAGTGGGCGATCTCGTCCTTCTCGGGCTTTGCCGGTGCGGAAGCGACCACCTTCGCGGCGCGTGCGATCGGCTATGGCATCGCGGGCATCCGGGTGGACGGCAACGACATCCTCGCCGTCTATGCAGCCACCCAATGGGCGGCGGAGCGTGCGCGGACCAATCAGGGGCCGACCCTGATCGAGCATTTCACCTATCGCGTCGAAGGCCATTCGACCTCGGACGACCCGACGCAATATCGCTCGGCCGGCGAGCCGACCGCATGGCCGATGGGCGATCCGGTCGTGCGGCTGAAGAATCACCTCATCGCGCTCGGCGAATGGGACGAGGAACGCCACGCGGCGCAGGATCTCGAACTCGCCGAGGAAGTGAAGCGCTCGCAGAAGGAAGCCGAGAAGAACGGCATCCTCGGCCACGGTATGCACCAGCCGTTCGAAACGATGTTCGAGGGCGTGTTCGAAGAGACGCCGTGGCACCTCAAGGAACAATGCCAGCAGATGCTGGACGAGCAGAAGGCGGCAGGCCTGTGAGCGGCGATATTCTGAGCGGCGCGATCGACAGCGACACCGGCACCGAAGCCGGCGCCACCGTCCGCATGAACATGATCCAGGCGATCAATTCGGCGATGGATGTGATGATGGCGCGCGATTCCGGCGTCGTCGTGATGGGCGAGGATGTCGGCTATTTCGGCGGCGTGTTCCGCGCCACCGCCGGGCTTCAGGCAAAGTACGGCAAGACCCGCGTATTCGACACCCCGATCACCGAATGCGGCATCATCGGCGTCGCGGTGGGCATGGGCGCGTACGGCCTGCGCCCGGTCCCCGAGATCCAGTTCGCCGACTATATCTACCCCGCGCTCGATCAGCTCGTCTCCGAAGCCGCGCGGATGCGCTATCGCTCGGCCGGCGAGTTCATCGCGCCGATCACCGTGCGCTCGCCCTTCGGCGGCGGCATCTTCGGCGGGCAGACCCACTCGCAGTCGCCCGAGGGCATCTTTACGCACGTTTCGGGCCTGAAGACCGTGATCCCGTCGACCCCGTACGACGCCAAGGGCCTGCTGATCGCGGCGATCGAGGACAATGATCCGACGATCTTCTTCGAGCCGAAGCGCATCTATAACGGCCCGTTCCACGGCCATTACGATCGCCCCGCCAGCACCTGGGCCGGTCATCCCGGCGGCGAAGTGCCCGAAGGCTATTACCGCATCCCGCTCGGCAAGGCCGCGGTGGTCCGCGAAGGCAGCGACGTCACCATCCTGTGCTACGGCGCGATGGTCCATGTCGTCGCCTCGACCATCGAGGAGCTCGGCAATGTCGATGCCGAGATCGTCGATCTGCGCACGCTGCTCCCGCTCGACATCGAGACGATCGAAGCCTCGGTGAAGAAGACCGGCCGCTGCATGATCGTCCATGAAGCCACCCGCACCGCGGGCTTCGGCGCCGAACTCGCAGCCCTCGTCCAGGAGCGCTGCTTCTACCATCTGGAGGCGCCGATCGAGCGCGTCACCGGTTTCGACACGCCCTATCCGCATTCGCTGGAATGGGCCTATTTCCCCGGCCCGGTCCGCATCGGCGAGGCACTCAAGAAAGTGATGAAGGTCTGACATGGCACGCTTCAGTTTCCGTCTGCCGGACATCGGCGAAGGCATTGCCGAGGCCGAAATCGTCGAATGGCATGTCAAGATCGGCGATCGCGTCGAGGAGGACGGCCGCCTCGCCGACATGATGACCGACAAGGCCACGGTGGAGATGGAATCCCCCGTCGCCGGCATGGTGATCGAGCTGGCCGGCGAAGTCGGCGACCAGATCGCGATCGGATCGACGCTGGTGGTGATCGAGACCGAAGGCGAGGATGCGCCCGCGGTCGAGCCTGAGGTCGAACAGCAGGTCGCGGCCGAGACGCCCGGCGTCGAGGAAGCCGCGCCTGCCGAAGCCGAGCCCGCGCCCGCCGCTGCCCCGGTCGCGGCACCCGCCCCGGCTCCGGCTCCAGCCCCCGCGCCCGCGCCGGTCGCTGACAAGCACGCCCTCGCCTCGCCCGCCGTCCGCCAGCGCGCGAAGGATCTCGGCATAGACCTCGCTTCGGTGAAGACCGAGAGCGACCGCGTCCGCCATTCCGATCTCGATGCCTATCTCCGCTATGGTTCGGGCCAGGGCTATCACGCCCCGCACGCCAGCCGCGCGCGCGAGGACGAGACCGTCAAGGTCATCGGCATGCGCCGCAAGATCGCGGAGAATATGGCCGCGTCGAAGCGGGCGATCCCGCACTTCACCTATGTCGACGAGATCGACGTTACCGCGCTGGAGGCGATGCGCGCCGACCTCAACGACAATCGCGGCAACCGGCCCAAGCTGACGATGCTGCCGCTGATGATCGTCGCGATCTGCCGCAGCCTGCCGCAATTCCCGATGCTCAACGCCCGCTATGACGACGAGGCGGGCGTGGTCACGCGTTCGGGCCGCGTCCATCTCGGCATGGCGGCGCAGACCGATGCGGGCCTGACCGTCCCGGTCATCCGCGATGCGCAGGACAAGAATGTGTGGCAGCTCGCCGCCGAGATCAGCCGCCTCGCCGAAGCCGCGCGCGCAGGTAAGCTGAAGCCCGAGGAAATGGGTGGCGGCACGATCACCGTCACCTCGCTCGGACCCTTGGGCGGCATCGCGACCACCCCGGTGATCAACCGCCCGGAAGTCGCGATCATCGGCCCGAACAAGATCGTCGAGCGCCCGGTGTTCCACGGCGACGACATCGTCCGCGCCAAACTGATGAACCTGTCGATCAGCTGCGACCACCGCGTCGTCGATGGCTGGGACGCGGCGTCCTATGTCCAGGCACTGAAGAAGTTCCTCGAAACCCCGGTGCTGCTCTTCGCAGATTGATGCCCGGCCGACTGGCGCGTGTCACATGTGCGCGTTAGTCGGCGGTCATGCATTTCGATCTGATCCAGTCGCTCAGCCTTGCCGGCGACCATGCCGTCCCCAATGACGACCGCACCGGCGCCGGTCATGCCCATGCCTGGGTGATCGATGGCGCGACCGACCTCGGCCCGCCCGGGCTGGTCGGCCCGCGCGGCGGCGCGGCGTGGCTTGCGGCCGAAGCGCATGCCGCCTTCACCGCCGCCGCCGACGCGCCGATCGAAACCATGTCGCGCGCAGTCGGCGACCATCTTGCCGCTGCGTTCGAGGCGGCAAAGACGCGCGAGCCCGAGGGCCGCTGGGAATTGCCCCTCGCCTCGTTCCTCGCGGTCCGCATCGCGGGAGACATGCTCGAAGTCGCATGGCTCGGCGATTGCGCCGCGTTGCTCGTGCGCGGCGACAGAGTCATGCGGCTAGGCCCCGTGCCCGAACTTCGCGATGCGGAAACCGCGCTCGCGTCCAGCCTTGCGCAACACGGCCTCGGCGCACCGAAGAAGAGCGCGCCGATCCTCGAAAGCCTGCGCGCACGCCGCGGCCGCCCGGGCATCCGCATCCTGTCGGTCGAGCCGGAGATGATGGCGCATCTGGAAACGATGCGCGTCCCCTGCGCGCCCGGCGACGAACTGTTGCTGATGACCGACGGCTTTGCCGCGCCCGTCGATTCCTACGGGGTGCTCGACGAAGAGGGGCTGGCCGCATTGCTCGAAACCGAGGGGCTGGCCGGTCTCGCGCTGCGTCTGCGCAGCATCGAGATCGAGGATTCGGCCTGCACCCGCTTTCCCCGGTTCAAGGCTTCCGACGATGCGACCGCGCTGTGGCTGCGTATCGCCGGCTGACCCGCATCACGGCATCCGCAGACCCATGTTCAGCGCATTCACTTCGCGCAACGCCTTGCCGAACAGCGCATTATATTCGATCCGCAACGCGGTGTGCCGCTCCGCCGCGACGCGCATCTCGGCAAGATCGGACGGGCTGGTGAACTGGAATATCGGCCCCCACGCCTTCCACTTGCCGCGCTGGAGGATCGTGCAGCGGATGCGCCATTCGTCGAACATCTTCGCCTGAATTTCGGCCTGCTCGGTCAACCGGTTCGCGCCGCTATGCTGCGCCACCGTCTTCAACAACGCTTCCTTGTCCGCCTCGGGCAGCCACATTGCCTCGGCCTGTGCCTTGAGGTCGGCCGCGCGCTTCGTCTGGCGCTTGGCGAAATCGCGCACCAGCGGCTTGCCCTTGTCCGCCCGCTCGCAATCCTCGACCACGCTGGGATCCGCCTGGGTGCGGTACGCGTCGTTCAATATCTCGAGATTGAGTTCGCCGATCTGGCTCTCGGTCTTGATCATGTCGTCGTTGGTGGCCTTGAAGAACCCCGACAGCATCGACGTGATCGGACCCAGGTTGCCGGTCTTTTCGGGCAGGGCCGGGCGGCCTTCGGGATCCAGCTTGATATCCGAAACGGCCCCCATCTCGTTCTTCATCGCCCGGTACGACCGGTCGATGCAGCGATCGAGCGTGACCACGCCCGCCAGCCAGATCAGCGCGAACGAACCCAGCTTCCAGCCAAGGCTCGAATGGCGGATGGTGGCAAACCAGGCGACGCCCCACAGGATCGCAGCCGCGACCGTGCCCACGCCCACCGCGACGATCCGCGCAAAGGCGCCTTCCAGCGGCGGGACGGGCATGAAGATGGTGCCGGCGATGATCGCCGCCACGGCGAAGAACACCGCGACCAGCGGCTGGCCGTCGGGCGCTTCCTCCACATCCGGAAATTCCTCGACCGGTCCGGGCGTCGCGTCGCTCATTCCATTCCCCCCTGTTCCCCGCGCCTTGTTTAGCAATGCTCGCGACACGCGCAATTGCGGCGCAAGGGAAGACGGATCGTTTCCCGTCCCGTAGCGATCCTTGCTTGCCCCGCCCGCCACGCCGGGCAATGGCGCTTGCATGGAACCAACACCCCCGCGCGCCACCGGCGGACTCGCTCTCGGCATCGGCGCCTATACCTTCTGGGGTATCCTCCCGCTCTATCTGTGGCTGCTCAAGAGCGTTCCCGCCGAACAGGTTCTCGCCCAGCGCGTCCTCTGGTCGGTCGCGCTGCTCGCGGTGGTCATCCTGCTGCTGCGGCGTGGCCGCGCCGTGCTCGCCGCCGCGCGCGGGCGCACCTTGTTGCTGCTTATCGGCAGCGCAACGATGATCGCGCTCAACTGGCTGATCTATATCTGGGCGGTCCAGCATTCGCATGTGCTGGAAGCGAGCCTGGGCTATTTCATCAACCCGCTGGTCAATGTCGCGCTCGGGATGATGGTGCTGGGCGAACGGCTGCGGCGGGTTCAGGGCGTGGCGATCGGCATCGCCGCCGCAGGTGTCACGGTGATGGCGGTCAGCGATGGCGGCGCGATCTGGATCGCGCTGTCGCTGGCGGTCACGTTCGGCCTGTACGGCCTGCTTCGAAAGGTCGTGGCAATCGACGCGCTGGGCGGCCTCGCGATCGAGACATTGCTGCTCGCGCCCTTCGCCATCGCCCTGCTCGTCTATGCCAACCATAGCGGCACCAATGTCTGGGGCACGTCGTTGCGGCTCGATCTGCTGCTGGCGCTGGCCGGTGTCGTCACCGCCGCGCCGCTGCTGATGTTCGCCGCCGCCGCGCGCCGGATGCCGCTATCGACCATCGGCCTGCTGCAATATATCGCCCCGACCATCCAGTTCGTGCTGGCGATCCTGGTGTTCGGCGAGCCGCTGCGGAACGTCCATCTGCTCACCTTCGCGCTGATCTGGACGGGCTGTGCGCTCTACGCATGGGATTCGATCCGCGCGATGCGGGAGGTGAAGATCTGATGGCGCATTATCTGCTCGGCTACGAACTCGCGCCCGATTATCTCGAGCGGCGCCCGATGTTTCGTGACGCGCATCTGGCCCATGCCTGGGCTGCCGTCGAACGCGGGGAACTGGTCCTTGGCGGAGCGCTCGCCGATCCCGTGGACGGCGCCATGCTGATCTTCGCCGGCGAGAGCCCCGAAGCCGCTGAGGCCTTCGCTCGCGCCGATCCCTATGTGACCGCGGGCATCGTCACCGGATGGCGCGTACGCGGCTGGACCACTGTCGTCGGCGCGGAAGCCGCCACACCGGTGCGCAGCATATAATTAAACCATCTGGTTGACTATTGCCGGAGAGCCTCGTAATTCAACCTTATGGTTGAACAACGACTCGACGCCACTTTCCACGCTCTCGCCGATCCGACGCGGCGCGGGATGCTGGCCAATCTCGCTCTGGGCGAACGCAGCATCGGCGAACTCGCCGAGCCTTTCGCCATGACCTTCGCCGGCGCGTCCAAGCATGTGAAGGTGCTCGAAGGCGCGGGACTGGTGGCCCGCCGCAAGGTCGGCCGCACCCAATTGTGCAGCCTCCGGGCCGGGCCGCTCCGCGAAGCCGACCAGTGGCTGAAGCAATGGGAGCAGTTCTGGACCGTCCGTCTCGACCGGCTCGAAGCGCTCATCGAAGCGGAGAAGAACGCATGACCAAAGCCACGCCCTTCCTCATGTTCCAGCACGGCAAGGCGCAGGCCGCGCTCGATTTCTGGGTCGCCACCGTGCCGGGTACGCGCATCGTCGAGCTTCAGCTTTTCGGCCCCGAAGGCCCCGGTCCCGAAGGAACGGTGCTGCGCGGCCATGCCGAGATCGCCGGACAAAGCGTGATGATCCACGACAGCTTCATTACTCACGGGTTCGATTTCACGCCCTCATGGTCCTTCTTCCTCGAATGCGGCGAGGAAGCCGAGGCCGAACGGCTGTTCGCCGCGCTGGGCGAAGGCGGGCAGGTGCTGATGCCGCTCGACAATTATGGCTGGAGCCGCAAGTTCGGCTGGGTCTCCGACAGGTTCGGCATCTCGTGGCAGGTCAACTGGCAATGACCGGCCCGGTGATCCTCAGGATCGTTCGCGATTTCGCCGCTTCGCCCGAACGCGTGTTCGACGCCTGGCTCGATCCGGCCGACGCCGGCCGCTTCCTCTTCGCCACGCCGGGCGGCGAAATGGTGAAGGTCGAGATCGACGCGCGCGTCGGCGGCCGCGCCAGCATCGTCGAGCGCCGCGCTTCGGGCGATGCCGCGCACCGGCTGCTCTACGAAACGATCGACCGGCCTCGCCGCCTCGTCTTCCGCTTCGCCGCCGATCCCGCGGAGGAAGGCGAATGGACCCGCGTGACGATCGACATCGCCGCGAAGGGGGACGGCTGCACGCTGACCCTCACCCACGAAATGGACCCGCAATGGGCCGCCTATGAACAACAGACGCGTTCGGGCTGGACGATGATCCTCGCCAGCCTGTCGCGCACGCTTGGAGAGTGAGCATGGCCGATACCGACGTCATCACCGCGCAGGAACTGCGCTTCGAACGCACCCTCAACGCGCCGGCGGAAACGGTGTGGCGCTTCCTCACCGATCCGGAGATGCGCGCCCGCTGGTTCATGGGCGGCGAGATCGAACCGCAGGCGGGCGGCAAGATCTGGATGACCTTCGATCACGACAACCTGTCCGACGGCGATGCGCCGATGCCCGAGAAATACGCGAAGAATCGCGGGAAGAAATGGCACGAGACGATCACCGTCTGGGACCCGCCCCGCCGCCTCGCCTATAGCTGGGACAATGGCGATGCGGGCACGGTGACCTTCGACCTGGAGCAGCTGGACGAGGGCCGAACCCGGCTGGTGCTGGTCCATAGCGGGCTGCGCGGCCCAGCGGATGCGAAGAATTTCGGCGGCGGCTGGGGCAGCCATCTCGCGGTGCTGGTGCGGCGCATCGATGGCGAGCGGGTCGAAAGTTTCTGGGACTTCCATGCCGAAGCCGAAGCGAAGGCCGCGGCCGCACTGGCCTAGCGGGCCGGTCCCGGCACCCCATATCGGCGGCGAAGGAGATTCCTGTGGCCGATCGATCCATCCGGGTGCCGGGACCCGGCCATCCCATCGCCATCGAGCCGGCCGGCGCGCGAGTCACTGTCCGTGCCGCCGGGCAAGTCATCGCCGACACCGCCCGCGCGCTGGTGCTGCGCGAGGCCAGCTATCCGCCGGTCTTCTACATTCCCCGCGAGGATGCCGACATGGCGCTGCTCGAACGCAGCGACCATGCGAGCTGGTGCCCGTACAAGGGCCAGGCGGCCTATTATTCGGTCCGGGGCGGCGCGGCGAATGCGGTGTGGAGCTATGAGACCCCGCACGCGGCGGTTGCCGCGATCCGGGGCTGCCTCGCTTTCTATCCCGACCGGGTGGAGTCGATTCCGGTCAATCCGTGAAGACCGGCGCGCGCTTCTGCATGTTGGCCATCACCGCTTCGGTCTGGTTGGGCGACCGCATCAGCTTCGCCTGCTCCACGCTTTCGAGCATCAGCGCCGAGGCGGCATCGCCTTCATGGTTGCACAGCCGCTTGGCGGCGCGGATCGCATGGGGATTGCGCCCGGCGATCGCCCGCGCGAGCGCCATTGCCTCGGCTTGGGGATTTTCGGCGATTCGCGTGACGAAACCGAACGAAATCGCTTCCTCGGCACTGAACTCCCGCGCGGTATAGACCAGTTCGCGCAGCACATCGTCGCGGACATTGCCTTTCCACAGCCCGAACCCGGCCATGTCGGGCACGATGCCCCATTTCATCTCCATCGCCGACAGCCGCGTGCCGGGCGCCGCAATCCGCACATCCGCGCCGCTGGCGATCTGCAGGCCCCCGCCGAACGCCACGCCATGCACCGCCGCGATCACCGGCACCGGCAGCGCGCGCCAGCCCCAGGCCACCTGCTGCACGACATTGGCCGGGCCATGCGCGCGGGTGTGGATATCGATCCCGGATCCGCCGCTGGCCATGCTCGCCATGTCGAGCCCGGCACAGAAAGCGCGGCCCTCGCCCGACAGCACCACCGCGCGCAGCCCCGGAGTCGCTTCCAGTTCGGCGATGGCGGCGACGATTCCCGCGAACATCTCCGGATCGATCGCGTTCATCTTGTCCGCCCGCGCCAGCCGCACATCGGCCACGCCATCCTCGACCGCGATCGTCACCCGCTGCTCGCTCACTTGCCTCTCCTTCGCTTTCAGGCATGATTAGGCCAGATCCCGTGCAGGGGACAGAGGAGAGGAAGATGAAGACCCTGATTGCACTGGCCGCGTTGCTGGCCGCACCCGCCGCATTCGCGCAAAACGCGCCTGCACCGACTGACAACGCTGCCATGATCGTGTACGACAAGGCGCTCGCGCCGGGCTGGCAGAACTGGAGCTGGGCCAAGACCGAAGTCAGCACCGAAACCGGCGCGCGCAAGCCGCTGCTGATGGATGCGCAGGGCTATGGCGGCGTGTTCCTCCACCACGAACCCTTCAGCACCGCGCCCTATCGCTCGCTCGAGATGCTGATCCAGGTCGTCGGCGAGCCGGCGCAGGTGCGGATCATGGTCACCGTTGGCGGCAAGCCGATCCAGGATGGCGACAAGGTGGAATATGGCCACCCCGTCGCGAAGATGAAGCTGGTCAAGCTCGCCCCCGGCGGCTGGACCAAGGTGGTGATCCCGCTCGGCGCGATCGGCGCGGAGAATGTCACGATCGACGGCGTGCAGGTGATGAACGACAGCGGCCAGCAGGCGCCGCACATCTATATCGCCGATATCGCCTTCAGGCCGTGAACCGATAGCCGCGCCGCTTCTCGGTATGGAGCAACGGCGCGGCGAACCCCCGGTCGAGCTTCGCGCGCAACCGCGACATATGGACCTCGACCACATTGGTCCCCGGATCGAAGCGCAAGCCCCACACCGCGCCGAGCAGCTCGGTCCGGTCGACACAGTGCCCGCCGGCGCGGACGAGGTGGAGCAACAGCGCATATTCGCGCGGCAACAGCGCGATCGCCCGGCCCGCGCGCGTGACGCGCCGCTCGACCGTGTCGATCACCAGTTCGCCGATCCGGATCGTGCGCGGACGCAGCCGGGCGGCGAGCCGCGCGGCGATCTCCCCGGCGCTGGCGGGCAACAGCACCGCATCGTCCGCCCCGGCGTCGAGCGCCCGCGCCACGCTGGCCGCGCACCCTTCGCTCAGCAACAGGATCAGCGGGCCATGCCAGCCCTGTGCGCGGGCGTCGGCGATCCGGATCGAGCAATCGCCCTCCGCCGGCCGCCAGCCAAGCAGCGCCGCTGCGTCCGCGCGCGGCTCGGCCATCGGCACGAGGCTCAGCCCGCGCGCATGGGCTGCGGCGCCAAGCTCGGGCCAGGGAAGAGGCGCGTCGGACGCGCAGGCGACGATCACCTGCCAAGGCTAGCGCGATCCCTGCCGTTTCGGAGGCAACCGCCTCCGTTACGGATCAGTCTGCAGCGCCGCCAGCCGCATCCGGGCATGACCCGCGACATAGGCGCTGGATGACGCCGCGCCGCGCTCGAGCAGTGGCACCGCTTCCGCCGGGCGGGCCGAAGCAAGCGCCCCCAGCGCGGTCACCCGCATCCGCTCGCACGGATGGCGCGCGGCGAACTCGGCCGCGAGATCGATCCCGTTCCCCCCGAAATGCACCGCAAGCGTTACCAGCGCTTCCGATGCGGTGCAGGTGATCGTCCGTTCGATCGCTCCGCCGCCGACATCGAACACATATTGGTCCAGCCAGGGCTGGGCAGGATCGGAACCGAGAATGTTGAGCGACACCGAGAAGCTGTCGGGCGGCAATTGGACATGCACGTCGCGCCGCATCCGGTAGAGCATCAGCCGCCCGGGCTCGAGCCGCGACCGTTCGACGAACCTCAGTCCGGCATCCTCGCCCGGCAACCCCGTCACGCGCGCGACGTCATACTCGTAATAGTCGCTCCAATAGCCCGGCCCGAGATAGCCCCAGGTGAGAAACGGGAAATTATGGTCGTGCGGCAGATCGTAGAAGAACGCCGCCGTTCCGCTCGCCCGCACCACCGGATCGCGCCGCGCCGGCCAGAAATTGGCGCGCAGCAGATAGCGGCCATTGGGCGGCCGCAGGAGGAAGGATTGTGCGCCATAGCCGTTCGCGGCCACCTGCCCCGCGCACCGCGTCTTGAGCTCGTCGATCGCCAGATCGGCGAGGAAGCCACGGTTGCGCCCGAGCCGCGCCAGCAGCGGCCCAAGGCTGGCGAACGCATCCTCGTCGCGCACATCGACCGGCGCCGCATCGAGCGCCTCGGCCAGTTCGTCGAGGCCGATCGCATCGCCCTCACCGGGATCGATCAGGCGAGGCACACTGCCACCTTTTCGCGAACCGGCTCCAGCGTCCGCGCCGCCGCGTCGCGAACCTCGCCATCGGGATCATTCCGGGCCATCTCCGCGAGCCGCGGCAGCGCCGCCCGCGCATCCAGCGCCAGCCATTCGCGCATCGCCGCCCAGCGCAAGTGAAAGGCCGGATCGCGCGTCGCCGCGTCGAACTGCTCGCTCGCATCGGCGCGGCCCGATACGCGCAGGAAGGTCAGCAGCATCTCGGTCCGCGACGCACCTTCGTCGGCGCTGACCGCGCGAACGAACGCGCCGTCGCTTGCCCGGTATTCGCGGATCAGCGGATCGCCCTCGCGCATCGTCGCGGTGAGTTGCACGATGTCCGACGCCGCGTCGCCGATCCGTTGCGCCCGCACCCGCCCATCGACCCGCAGCACTTCGCTATCGCAGAGCCGAATGGCTCCCACGGATCGGCAAGGCGCAGCTTCCACCGCGCGGAAACCCGGCTCCAGCGGATCGACTTCCCAGCGCCGCAGCGTCGCGCCGCCCGCCTTGTGATAGCGCGTCACCGTCACGCGACCCGGGAACACGACCGTGGCAGGCACCGGCATCGCCGCGAGCGCTGCCGCGTCGAACACGCTCGCGCTGATCGACACCGCCGGGCATTCGAAGAGTATCGCTCCAGTACGCACCGCATCGCGGCTCAGCCGGAAAGGCGGCTCGAACAGCGGGTCGGCAGCCAGCGCCTCGACCAGCGGCGCAAGCAACGCCGCGCACCAGCCGCTATCGCGCAACAGGGCTTCCGCCCCGGCCACGGCATCGCCGTCCCCGGTAAAAGCGTCCGCCGCCGCCCGCCAGGCGTCGCTCCCGCGCCATCGCGCCACCGCCTCGCGCGACGCCGCCCGGGCTGCAGGGATCGCGGCGCGGACCGTTTCGGGCAGGCTCAACCGCCCGGCACCATCTCGATCACCACCGAAACCAGCGAAACGATCAGTTCGAACACATCGTCGGCCGCGACTTCGCCCGCGCGCGCCGCGCCATGCATCGCCACCTGCGTGCCGAGTTCGGCCACCTGCGAAATATCGATCTGGATCAGCCCCATCGCCTTGTCCCCTTCGCGATGCGGGCAGGAATGCCCGCCCGCGAAAGGCTATCGGTGGCGAAGCGCGGGGCCAGTTACATCGGTGTAATGTTGGCGCTTACTTCTTCGGCGTGATCTTCAGCAGCCGCCCGTTCGATCCGCTGCCACCATCTTCCAGCACCCAGATCGCGCCGTCGGGGCCTTCCTCGACTTCGCGGATACGCGCGCCCATGCCCCATTGGTCGCCCTTGGTCGCATTGGTGCCGTCCACATCGACGCGGATCAGCGCCTTGCTCGAAAGCCCGCCGATGAACAGGTCGCCGCGCCACTGCGGCCACAGCTTGCCCGAATAGACGATCAGACCGCCCGGCGAGATCGACGGGTTCCACCACACCTTGGGCGGCTCATAGCCGTCGCCCGGCTTGTGATCGGGGATGTCACGGCCGTCATAATGATCGCCGTTCGAAACCGCGGGATAGCCATAATCCTTGCCGGGCAGGACGAGGTTCACTTCGTCCCCGCCCTTGGGACCCATTTCCTGCTCCCACAAATTGCCCTTCGCATCGAAGGCGATGCCGAGCAGATTGCGATGGCCGTAGGACCAGACCGCCGGGTGGAAGCCCTTCGCCGCGAGCGGATTGCCCGCCGCCGGAGTGCCGTCGTCGTTCAGGCGCAGCACCTTGCCCAAGGTCGCCTTGGGATCGTGCGCCGGATCGAATTTCTGCCGCTCGCCATTGGTGAAGAACAGATGGCCGTCCTTCGAAAAGGCGATCCGGCCCGAGAAGTGCCCGTCGCCGGAGACATAGGGCGATGCGCGGAAGATCACCTGGACATTCTCCAGCGCCGGTTCGGCGCCGTCCTTCAGCGTTCCACGCGCCAGCGCAACGCCCTTCAGACCCTCGGCATTGGCTTCGGAGAAGCTGAAATACACCAGCCGGTTCTGTGCGAACTTCGGATGGAGCACCACGTCCATCATCGCGCCCTGCCCCGCGCTCGACACGGCGGGCGTGCCGGCCACGACCTTGCGCTCCTTGCCGTCCGCGGAAACGAGCAGGATCGGCCCGGCCTTCTCGGTCACCAGCATCCGCCCGTCGGGCAGGAAGGTCATCGCCCAGGGTGCATCGAAGTCGGCGACTTCGGTGACGGTGAAGGGCAGCGCTCCGCTCGCGGACTGGGCAACGGCATCGTTGCTCTCGGTACAGGCGGCAAGCAACACGAGCGCCGGGAGGAGGGTGCGGGCCTTGGGCATGATCGATCCTTCTTCTGTCTCGGCGGGCAACGCGCGGACGGCGGGGCGGGTCCAACAAAGTCTAGCCCCTCCCCTTCAGGGGAGGGGTTGGGGTGGGGCAGTCATAGCCTCGCAGCGACCAGTATCCAGAATATAGCCTCCACCCAGCATCAGGTGAAGCAGCCCCCGGCTGTTTCAGGCCGTCCGGGGGACGGCCGGCCTGATGCTCCCTCCTCTGGCTTAAGAAGTCTCAGGCGACCGGAAACCCGCGCGTTTTGAACAGCGCCTTCACGTCCGGATCGCGACCGCGGAAGGCGCGGTACGCTACCTTGCGGTCGGTTTCGTTGCCGGTGGAGAGCAGGGTCAGGCGGAACCGGTCCGCCGTCTTCTTGTCCCACACGTCGCCGGTCTCGGTGAAGGCTTCCCAGGTGTCGGCGGCCATCGTCTCGGACCAGAGATACGAATAATAGCCCGCCGAATAGGCGTCCGACGAGAAGAGATGGTTGAACTGCGGCATACGGTGGCGCAGCGCGATTTCCTTCGGCATCCCCAGCGCGCCGAGCGCTTCCTTCTCGAACGCGTCGATATCGGCGACCGGCGTCTCTCGATTGTGCAGCTGCATGTCGAGGATCGCGCACGACAGATATTCGACCGTGTCGAAGCCTTGGTTGAAGGTCGACGATTTCTGGATCTTGTCGACCAGCGCCTGCGGCATCGGCTCGCCGGTCTTGTAGTGCTTGGCGTATTTGTCGAGCACGTCGCGGGTCAGCAGCCAGTTCTCGTTCACTTGGGATGGATATTCGACGAAGTCGCGCGGCGTGCCGGACAGCCCCGAATAGGTCACGTTCTGCAGCAGGCTGTGGATGCCGTGGCCGAATTCGTGGAACAGGGTCGTTGCGTCGTCGAGGCTGATCAGCGTCGGTTCGCCAGCGCCGCCCTTCACGAAATTATTGTTGTTCGACGCCAGCGTGTTGGTGACGCCGCCGAACTTCTTCTGCCCGCGATAGCGCGTCGCCCAAGCGCCCGAACGCTTCCCCGACCGCGCGAAATTGTCGAAATAGAAGATGCCGACATGCTTCTTCGTGACGCGGTTGGTCACTTCGAACGTCATCACGTTCGGATCGAACACCGGCACATCCTTCACCGGGCGGAAGTCGAGATCATAGAGCCGGCCGCAGGCATAGAGCGCCGCCTGCACCATGTTGCCCAGCTCGAAATAGGGCTTCACCTCATTCTCATCGAGGTCGTACTTCGCCTTGCGGACCTTCTCGGCATAGAAGCGATAGTCCCACGGCTCGATGGTGATGCCGGCATTTTCCTTATCGGCGATCGCCTGCATGTCGGCGACTTCTTCGGCCACCCGCGCGCGGGCGGCGGGCCAGACCGACATCATCAGCTTCATCGCGTTTTCGGGCGTCTCGGCCATCGTGTCGTCCATGCGGAACAGGGCATGGTTCTTGAAGCCGAGCAGCACCGCGCGCTGCTGGCGCAGGGCGAGGATCTGCGCGATCACTGCCTTGGTGTCGTTCGTATCGTTATTGTCGCCGCGCTTCACGAACGCGCGCCACACCTTCTCGCGCAGCGCCCGGTTGGTCGAGGCCGACAGGAAAGGCTGAACCGACGAGCGGGTGTTGACCACCGCCCATCCGGCCACCTTGCGCTCGTCGGCGGCGGACTTGAGCGAAGCCTTGAAACTGTCGGGCAGGCCAGCGAGATCGGCTTCCTTGTCGAGGACGATCCAGGTTTCCTCGTCCGCCAGCACCTTGCGGCTGAATTCGGCATAGGCCGAGGCGAGTGTCTGGTTGATCTTGGAAACCTCGGCGCGCTGGGCGTCCGAGAGTAGCGCGCCGCGCCGCACGAAACCGCGATAGCTGCGTTCGAGCATGCGGTTCTGCTGCGCGTTCAGCCCCTGCGACTTGCGCGTGTCGTATGCGCCCTTCACGCGAGCGAACAGCTTGGGATCGAGGAACAGCTCGTCGTTGAACTTCGCCATTTTCGGGCTCCATTCGCGGGCGATCGCCTGCACGTCCTTACCGGCGAGGTTGCTGGTATAGACGCCCCATACCGACTGGACCCGGTCCATCGTTTCGCCGGCCAGTTCCATCTTCTCCGACACACTCTTGAAGGTCGGCTTGTCCTTGGCATCGCGGATCGCGTGGATCTCGGTGCGCAGCTCCGCCATCGCAGCTTCGAAGGCAGGCGGGAACATGGCGGGAGTGAACTTGTCCCAGGGCGGCGTGCCGCCATAATTGCCCGGCCAGGGCTTGAGCAGCGGCGAGGGATCGACTGCGCCGGCGGTCTGGGCCAGCGCGGCGATCGCGCCGGAGAATTGCGCGGCGGCCAAGGTGGTGGCCGAGGCGAGCAGCGCCTGGCGCCGGGTCAACTGGGTCATGAATGCTCCGTGATATCGAGATAACACAGCTTAGCCCCTGACCGCGTGATGGCAACCGAACCTGCCGCAACTCGTCCCTGCCCCGCACCAACACGCATTGGCGGCAAGGCAGGGCGATACCCCTTGCCGGGTTTTCCCCTGTTGGATTCTGGTTCGGAACAAAGTAGGAACATGCGTTGTTCCCGAGTCGCCCCACGAGTCGCTGTATCATGGCCGATCCTGCCGTCCTGAAGCAATTGCGCGAGACGCTCAGCGGTCTCGAAACCGGCGGATTCCGCCGCCGCCCTGCCTTGCCCTTCGGCATCGAGAAGATCGATTCGCGCCTCGCCAATGAAGGGCTCCGGCTCGACGCGCTCCACGAAGTCGCCGCCGGTTCGCACGACATGTCCGACGATTGCGCGGCGACCCTGTTCATGGCCGGGATCGCCGCGCGCGCCTGGGGACCGGTACTGTGGGTGGTGCGTCGCCACGATCTGTTCGCGCCCGGGCTGTCGCAGGCAGGCCTTGACGCCAAAAGGCTGCTCTATGCCGAAGCCGCCGACGATGCCGAGATGCTGGCGATCATGGAGGAAGGGCTGCGCCATCGCGGTCTGGGCGCGGTGATCGGCGAAGCCAAGCGCGCCGACATGACAGCGACGCGCCGCCTACAGCTCGCGGCCGAAGGCGGGCGCACCATCGCGCTGCTGCTGCGCCGCCATGCCCGCGAAGGCGACGATCCGCTCGCCGCGCCCTCCGCTGCCGTCACGCGCTGGCGGATCACCTGCGCCCCTTCGGCGCCGCTGCCGGTCGAGGGGATCGGTCGCGCGCGCTGGCACCTCGCCCTTGTCCGCCAGAAAGGCGGCGAGCCTTTCACTCAAATCGTGGAGGCCAGCGATGAAACGGGTCGCTGCGCTCTACCTGCCGCAATGGCCGATCGAACGGCTGCGTCGGGCCGAGCCAACCGCCGCGCCGCCTGAGCGCGCGGCTGCAGGCCTCGCCGCAGCGCCTCGCAACGGCGGCTGGCGCCCGGGCGCGCGATGGGCGCGGGATGAAAAGCGCCTCCCCGGCACGGGAAGGGGGACCAGCGAAGCTGGTGCAGGGGCCCCGCCTCGAAGGTCGGCGCGTGCGGAGAGCCCCCTCCACCCCGCCGCTTCGCGTCGCGGTCCCCCTCCCCCTGCCGGGGAGGAATTTCACCCCCTCATCACCAGCATCCATGAAGGCAACCGCATCCAGATCGCGGCCGCGTGCCCGCACGCCCGCGCGCTCGGTCTCGTCCCCGGCATGGCAGTCACGCAGGCGCGCGCGCAGGTCCGCCGGCTCGACATCCGCCCCGCGGATCCGGCAGGCGATCTCGCCGCGCTGCACAGCCTCGCGGTCGCCTTCGCGCGCCATTACGCGCCGATCGTCGCGCTTGAAGGCAGCGATACGCTGTTCCTCGAAATCACCGGGACCGATCATCTCTTCGGCGGCGAAGCGGCGATGGCCCGGCGCATCGTCCGCCTGCTCGCCAGGCTCGGCTTCACCGCGCGCATCGCCATCGCCGACACGCCCGGCGCTGCCTATGCGCTGGTGCATTGCACCGATGCGCGGGTGACCCTCTCCCCCTCCGGAAGCGCCACCGCAGCCATCGCCGATCTCCCCACGCCAGCGCTGCGCATCGAGGAAAAGCATGTCGAATTGCTCCGGCGTCTCGGCATCGACCGGATCGGCCAGCTTGCCGCCCTTCCCCGCGCGCCGCTGGTCAAGCGTTTCGGCCCGCACATCGCGCTGCGGCTCAACCAGGCCTTGGGCGCGCTGCCCGAGCCGCTCGATCCGGTCGTCCCGCCCCAGCCGATCGCCGCCGTCCGCCGCTTCGCCGAACCGATCCTGACCGAAGATGCGATCCGGCACTGGCTGGGCCAGCTCGTTCCCGAACTCGCCGAAGCGCTCGCGCTGGCCGGGCAAGGCGCACTGCGGCTCGAATTCGTCGCCGACCGGATCGACGGCGTGCCCCAGCGCATCCGCATCGGCCTCGCCCGCCCCAGCCGCGATCCCGCGCATCTGCTTCGCCTGCTCGTCCGCCGGATCGAGGATGTCGAGCCCGGCTATGGCATCGATGCCATCGCTCTCCATGTCCGCCGATCGGACGTGCTCGGCCCGCAACCCTTCGTCGAACGGCTCGACGAGGAAGCGGCCCCCGATCTTGCGCCTCTGGTCGATACGCTCGCCACTCGCATCGGCCTGTCGCGGTTGTGGCGCATGAGCCCGGCCGAAAGCGATGTGCCGGAACGCAGCGCCGTCCGCACACCCGTGATCGACCCGCCCGACCGCGCCGCCCCCCGCCTCAGGCCGGGCGATGTCCGCCACCTTTCGCGCACGCCCGAACTCGAGCCGTGGCACCCGCACTGGCCCAAGCCCGCGCGCCTGCTCCGCCGCCCCGAGCGGATCGACCATGTCCTGGCCGAGCTGCCCGATCATGCCCCGCGCCGCTTCACCTGGCGCGGCGCCACCCACCGCGTCGTCCGCGCCGACGGCCCCGAACGCATTCATGGCGAATGGTGGAAACGCCGCAGCGAGACGCACAGCATCCGCGATTATTACCGCGTCGAGGATGACGAGGGTCACCGCTATTGGCTGTTCCGCAAGGGCGATGGCGAGCGCGCGGTGACCGGCGATCAGAGCTGGTATCTGCACGGCGTGTACGGATGACGTGGTGCGAACTTCAGACGACCACGCATTATTCGTTCCTGCGCGGGGCGTCGTCGCCACAGGATCTGTTTGAGGCCGCTGCATTGGCGGGCATGCCCGCGCTCGGCATCACCGATCGCAACTCCGTGGGCGGCGTCGTGCGCGGGTTGGTCGCTGCCGAAACGATCAGCGCATTGGGCATGCCGATCCGGATGATCGCCGGTTGTCGCCTCGATCTGGTCGATGGCACCTCGCTGCTCGTCTGGCCCGAAGACCGTCCGGCATGGAGCCGCCTCACGCGCCTGCTCACGCTCGGCAAGTCCCGCGCCGATGCGCAAAAGGGCGAGAAAGGACAATGCTTCCTCCATTGGGAAGATGTCGCCGATCACGCCGAGGGGCTCGTCGCCGCCCTTGTCCCCGGCATCGCGGACATGGGCGATCCGCTGTCGCTGCAATGGATGGCCGATATCTTCGGCAGCGATCGCGGCCATCTCTGCCTGACGCACCACCGCCGTCCCGGCGACGCGATGCGCCTGTACATGCTCAATCAGGCCGCGATCCGTTTCGGCCTGACACCGCTCGCCACCGGCGACACGCTCTATGCCGATCCCGACAACCGCATGCTGCAGGACGTCGTCACCGCCATCCGTGAGAAATGCACGATCGACGAACTGGGTTTCCGGCGCGAGCGCAATGCAGATCGTCACCTGAAGCCGCCCGAAGAAATGGCGCGGCGGATGCGGCGCTATCCCGAGGCACTGCTGGCGGTCGAGGCCATCGCGGAACGATGCACCTTCTCGCTCAGGGAACTGAAGCATCAATATCCCGATGAGCATGTCTTGAACGGCAAGTCGGCGCAGGAAGCCCTCCACACGCTCGCATGGAACGGCCTCAAGCAGAAGTTCGCGGGCAACCCGCCCCAACCCTATCGCGATCTGCTGACCCACGAACTCGGTCTCGTCGAGCAGATGGGATACGCGCCCTATTTCCTCACGGTGAACTCGATCGTGCAGTTCGCACTGAGCCAGCAGATCCTGTGTCAGGGCCGGGGCAGCGCCGCGAATTCGGTGATCTGCTACGTGCTCGGCATCACCTCCATCGATCCGATCAAGCACCAGCTTCTGTTCGAACGCTTCATTTCGACCGAGCGGCACGAGCCGCCGGATATCGATGTCGATTTCGAGCATGAGCGGCGCGAGGAAGTGATCCAGTGGATCTATCAGAGCTATGGCCATGATCATGCCGCGCTGACCGCTGTCGTCAGCCGCTTCCGGTCGCGCGGCGCGCTACGCGAAGTCGGAAAGGCGCTCGGCTTGCCCGAGGACCTGACTTCGGCTCTGTCCGGTCAGGTCTGGGGCTGGTCGAACGATGTTGACGAGAAACATGCCGATGCGCTGAACCTCGACAAGGACGATCATCGCATCGCGCTGATGCTACAACTGGCGCGCGAACTGATCGATACGCCGCGTCATTTGTCGCAGCACCCCGGCGGCTTCTTGCTGACCCGCGACCGACTGCACGATCTGATCCCGGTAGAGCCTGCGGCGATGATCGACCGGCGCGTCGTCGAATGGGAAAAGCTCGACATCGAAGAACTCGGTTTCATGAAGGTCGATATCCTCGGCCTCGGGATGCTCGGCTGTATGCGGCGCTGCTTCGATCTGCTCGATACACGCAAGCAGGTCAGGCTCAACCTGTCATCCTCCATCCTGCAGGACGATGACGTCCCAACCTTCGAGATGATCCGGAAAGCCGACACGCTCGGCGTGTTCCAGATCGAGAGCCGGGCACAGATGTCGATGCTGCCCCGGATGAAGCCGCTGAATTTCTACGACATCGCGATTCAGGTCGCGATCGTCCGGCCCGGTCCGATTCAGGGGAACATGGTCCATCCCTATCTGAAGCGCCGCGAGAATCCGAAGCTGGTCGATTACCCCTCGCCCGCTCTGGAGCATGTGCTCAAGAAGACGCTGGGCGTGCCGCTGTTTCAGGAACAGGCGATGCAGGTGGCGATCGTCGGCGCCGGATTCACCGCCAACGAAGCCGACAAGCTTCGCCGCGCAATGGCCAGCTTCAAGGCCGACGGCACGATCGGCGAGTTCCGGCCCAAGCTGCTCGCGGGAATGAACGCCAACGGGATCAGCGACGAATTCGCCGAACGTCTCGTCAAGCAGATCGAGGGCTTCAGCAATTACGGCTTCCCCGAAAGCCATGCCGCCAGCTTCGCCAAGATCGCGCTGGCCTCGTCCTGGATGAAATGCCGCCATCCCGACATCTTCTGCGCGGCGCTGCTCAATTCGCAGCCGATGGGCTTCTACGCCCCCGCGCAGATCGTCCGCGATGCGCGCGAACATGGGGTCGAGATCCGCCCGGTCTGCATCAACGCCAGCCAATGGGATATGGCAGTCGAGCATGATGCTGCCCTTCCCCGCACCCGGCAGCATCCCGGCTTCTGCGGCACGCCCGAGGATTGGCAGAACCTCCTGCCGCTCCGGCTGGGCATGCGCGCCGTTAAGGGGCTGAGCGCGGAGGATGCCGGGGCCATCGTCGAAGCGCGCCTTGCCGGCACCCCCTTCACCTCGATCGAACAGGTCTGGCGCCGTTCGAAGGTGAAACCGGTCGTGCTTGAGCATCTCGCCCGCGCCGATGCCTTTCACGCGCTCGGGCTGGACCGGCGTCAGGCCTTATGGGCGATCAAGGGACTTCGCGACGCGCCGCTGCAACTGATGTTCGAAACCGACCAGCGCAGCGGCGTGATCGCGCCGGAGGCAAATGAACCTCAGGTCATCCTGCAACCGCTCACCGACGGCCGCGAAGTGGTGGAAGATTATCGCGCCACCCAGCTGACGCTGCGTTCGCACCCCATCCACTTCCTGCGCGGCCAGCTCGCGCGGCAGGGCATCCGGCCCTGCGGCGATCTCGCGTCGGTCAAGGACGGCAGCCTCATTGAAGTCGCCGGACTGATCCTCGTGCGCCAGCGGCCCGGCAGCGCCAATGGCGTCGTGTTCATCACGCTGGAGGACGAGACCGGCATCGCCAACGCCATATTGTGGCGCGACCGGTTCGAGGAAAACCGCCGGACGGTGATGTCCGCGACGATGCTCGCGATCCGCGGCCGGGTGCAGAAGGAAGGGCTGGTGATCCATCTCGTCGCCGAAAGCCTGACCGACCTCACCCCGATGCTGCGCACCATCGGCGATCTCGACCTGCCCCGCATGACGATGCCCGGCGACGGCGCGACGCATGGCGGCACGATCGACCCGCGCGACCGCCAAAGAGACGGGTTACACCTGCCCCGCCAGCGCGCACTGGAAAGCTGGCCGCCGCGATCGGGCAATCGGGACGACGACGTCATCCCGGTGCGGTCGCACGATTTTCATTGAATCCCATGATCGGGGACCGGCCACTCTCCCTGATGATCAAGCCGCCCGCGCGCCAGACGCGAGCGATTGCCGAACGTCGCCGCCAACTCGACATCGATGAGCGCTATGGGGACGATCGCTTCCACCTGACCTTCCTGCCGCTCGGCGATACGCGCGATGTCCCGGAGACGGCAATCGAACTGCTTCATCAGGCGATCTGCGCCGCAGACCTTGAGCCCTTCCCCATCGAACTCGCCCGGCTGAGCGGCAACGCGATGCAAGTCGGCAAGGGGGCCGCGAACATGTGCCGCGTCCAACAGCGGCTGGTCCGTCAACTGCTGGCGCTGGGCATGGCGCTCCCCGACTATCGCCTGCGCCCGCACCTGTCGCTCACCTATGGCGAGCGCTCGAACCGGAGTGCTCGCTTTCCGCCGATCGCGTGGCACGCCGATCGCCTGCTGCTGATCCGCAGCATTCATGGCGAAGGCCGCCACGAGCCGGTCCGCGAATGGCGGCTGACTCCTCGCCAGGGCGTATTCGACTTCTAACCGCTCAGCTGCCGTTACGCCGCATCGGTCGTCCACGGCCGATCTGACGTGCCGCACCGTGGCTCAAGCGCGTTTCGAAACATTCCAGTTGGAGCCCGGCATCTTGATCACCCAGTTCAGCCCCGCGGTGCAACCATGACCGGTAGCCCTGCAGATCGCCGATGTTGAACAGCGACATCGCCATGTTTTGCGCCGCGAAACGGGCATATTCGCCCCCTAAGCGCCATACCCGCCGATAGAGCCACGCAGGATCGCCGACGCGCGCGGCCGATCCCAGATCGGCCCGCGAATTGTCCTGCGTGAAGACCCCCGCCAGACGAAGCATCGCGCGGTGATGCTTTCGCAACGCAAGGCCCCGGAGGATCGGCATATAGAGTCCGTTAAGGCGACCTTCGCTGATCGCTTCGGCACGGTCGTAAAGCCGATCCTCCCGGTCCGGTTTCACCCCACCACCACCGTCTGCTCGATCACGCCGAAGATCGGGTGGTGCTTGTCGTCCTCGGCCCAGATTCGGACGGTGTCGCCTGCCTTGAGGAACGGCGTCTCGGGCTTGCCGCGCAGGATCGTCTCCACGGTGCGGACTTCGGCGAGGCACGAATAGCCCACGCCGCCATCGGCGATCGGCTTGCCCGGGCCGCCGTCGCTGTCGCGGTTCGAGACCGTGCCCGATCCGATGATCGTGCCGGCGCCCAGCGCGCGGGTCTTGGCGGCGTGCGCGATCAGCGTGCCGAAATCGAAGGTCATGTCCTCGCCCGCTTCGGCGCGGCCGAAGGGCTGGCCGTTGAGGTCGACCATCAGCTTGCGGTGCAGCTTGCCGTCCTTCCACCAATCGCCCAGCGCGTCGGGCGTCACGAACACCGGCGAGAAGGCGCTCGCCGGCTTGGACTGGAAGAAGCCGAAGCCCTTGGCCAGTTCGCCCGGGATCAGGTTGCGCAGCGACACGTCGTTGGTCAGGCCCACCAGCCGCACCGCCGCCAGCGCCTCGTCGCGAGTCGCGCCCAGCGGCACGTCGCCGGTCACCACCACCACTTCGGCTTCGAGGTCGCAGCCCCAGGCTTCGTCGCGCAGCGGGATCGCGTCGCGCGGGCCCAGGAACCCGTCCGAACCGCCCTGATACATCAGCGGATCGTGCCAGAAGCTGTCCGGCATCTCGGCATTGCGCGCCTGACGCACCAGCGCGACATGGTTCACATAGGCCGATCCGTCGGCCCATTGATAAGCGCGCGGCAGCGGCGCGGCGGCCTGGCGCTCGTGGAAACGCAGCATCGGGATCGTCTCATGCTCCAGATCGGTCTGGAGGTTGCGCAGGTCGCCTTCGACCTGATCCCAGTCGTCGAGCGCAGCCTGCAAGGTCGGCGCGATCGCGGTGGCGTCGGCGCACCAGGCGAGGTCGTTGGATACAACCACGAGCTTTCCGTCGCGGCCCTGCTTGAGACTGGCTAGTTTCATTTGTTACGATCTCCTCGCGCCTCTCCATAGCCAGCATCGCCGATATGTCGAGCGGTTGACAGCCCCGTCGTCACCCGCAACGCTCGAACCATGCGTTCCGGACCGGTATTTCTCGATCACCACGGCGAAATGGCCCGGCGAATCCGCGAGCTGGACTGGTCCGCTCATCCGCTGGGTGTGCCGGAAAGCTGGCCAACACCGTTGCGCTTCGCGCTCGATACGGCGCTGGGATCGACCTTTCCTACCGCGATCTACTGGGGACCGGACTTCCATCTGCTCTACAATGACGCCTGGGCGCCGATCCCGGCCGAGCGGCATCCGCAAGCACTGGGCAGGCCCGCCGCGGAGATCTGGCCCGAAATCTGGGACGTGGTCGGCCCGCAGATGCGCGACGCGGTGGAGAGCGGACAGGGCTTCGCGGCCTATGACCAGCTGCTCCGCATGGCGCGCGGCGGCGAGCTTCGCGACACATGGTGGAACTACAGCTTCACGCCGATTCGCGACGAGGACGGCGCAGTGCTCGGCCTGCTTAATCAGGGCAACGAAACGACTCGCTTCGTACTGGCCGAACGGCAACGCGGCGCCGAAGTCGACCGGCTGCGCGCGATGTTCGAACAGGCGCCGGCCGCGGTCGCCCTGCTCGCGGGTCCCGACCATATCTTCGAGATCGCCAATCCGGCGTATCTGGAGCTGATCGGCCGGCGCGAAGTGCTGGGGCAGAAGCTGGCTGACGCCCTGCCCGAAGTCGTCGCGCAGGGATTCGTCGATCTGCTCGATCAGGTGTTCCGCTCGGGTGAAGCCTTTCGCGCGTCGGGCACCGCAGTGTCGCTCCAGCGTACGCCCGGCGCCGATCCGGAGACGCGCTTCCTCGATTTCGTCTATCAGCCGATCCGCGATGCCGATGGCGCGACCATTGCCATCTTCGTCGAAGCGGCCGACGTCACCGAACGCACCCGCGCGGAGGAAGAACTGCGCCGCAGTCAGGAGCGGCTCAAGCTCGCGCTCGACGCGTCGCTGGGCGTCGGCACATGGGATTGGGATTTCTCCACCGGACTGGTGACCGGCGACGAAAGCTTTTCCCGGCTGTTCGGCGTCTCGCCCGAGCGGCTCGCGGCCGGTCAGGGGTCGATGGACCGCTTCTTCGACTATGTGCATCCCGACGATCGCGAAGCCGTGCGCGAAGCGATCCGCGAGTCGGTCGAGCACGCCGCGCCCTATTCGGTCGAATACCGGATCCGGCGCAGCGACGGCCAACCCCGCTGGATCAGCGCGCAGGGCCGGTGCCATTTCGGCGCGGACGGCAAGCCGGCGCGCTTCTCCGGTCTCAGCTTCGACGTCACCGAACGCCGCAATGCCGAGGAAGTCGCGCGCGCCACCGCCGAGGAATTGCGGCGCGCGACGGAGGCACAGGCCTTCATCTATTCGCTGGCCGAGCAGCAACGCAGCCTCGACACACCCGACGCGATCATGCGCCTCACCGCCGCGGCGCTGGCCCGGCGGCTGAGCCTCGACCGTGTCGGCTTCTACCGCGTGTTCGGCGACGGGATCATCCAGTTCGGCCCGAGCTGGGTCAGCGGCAAGCTGCCCCCGCTGACCGGCACCATGCCCCCCGAGCAGGTCGCCTACACCTCGCAACGCTACCGCAAGGGGCAGACGGTCGTGATGCGCGACACCGCCGTCGAGCATCCCGACGAAGCCGTGCGCCGCATCTCGCCCGCCGGGATCGGCGTGCCCCTGCTGCGCAACGGCATCTGGGTGGCGACCCTCTACGTCAACAGCGCCGAGCCGCGGAACTGGACCGACGAGGAAGTGCGCTTCGTCGAAGGCGCCGCCGAGATTTCGTGGGACGCGGTGGAGCGCGTCGGCGCGACCCAGGCGTTGCGCGAGAGCGAGGAGAAATTCCGCGCGATCGCCAATTCGATCGACCAGATGGTCTGGTCGACCCGGCCCGACGGCTATCACGATTATTATAACGACCGCTGGTACGAATATACCGGCGTGCCGCCCGGCAGCACCGACGGCGAGGCGTGGAATGGCATGTTCCACCCCGAGGATCAGGAACGCGCCTGGGCAGTGTGGCGCGCGTGCCTCGAAACCGGCGATCATTATCGCATCGAATATCGCCTGCGGCACCGCAGCGGCGACTATCGCTGGGTGCTGGGCAGCGCCCAGCCGGTGCGCGACGAGGCGGGCACGATCACCCGCTGGTTCGGCACCTGCACCGATATCCAGGATATCGTCGACGCCCGCGAAGTGCTCGCCCGGTCGCGCGGCGAACTCGAACGCGCCGTCGAGGAGCGCACGCGGCAGCTGATGGCCGCCGAGCAGCAATTGCGTCAGGCGCAGAAGATGGAAGCGGTGGGCCAGCTGACGGGCGGGATCGCACACGACTTCAACAATATGCTCGCGGTGGTGATCGGCGCGCTCGACCTGATGGAGCGGCGGATCGGGCAGGGCCGCACCGATATCGAGCGCTATGTGACCGCCGCGCGCGACGGTGCCACCCGCGCCGCGGCGCTGACCCAGCGGCTGCTCGCCTTTTCGCGCCAGCAGCCGCTCGCTCCCGTCGCGGTCGACGCCAATCGCACCATCTCGGAAATGACCGAGCTGCTCGTCCGCACGCTGGGCGAGGATGTGAAGATCGAGACGCGGCTGCCCGGCCGCCTCCGCCATGCGATGGCCGATCCGAACCAGCTGGAGAACATGATCCTCAACCTCGCGGTCAATGCACGCGACGCGATGCCCGAGGGCGGCCTGCTGATCATCGAGACCGACAATTGCACGATCGACGGCGGCGAAGCGATCGCGTTCGGGATCGCGGCGGGCGACTATGTGATGATCGCGGTGGCAGATACCGGCGTCGGCATGGCCAGCGAAGTGGCCGCGCGCGCCTTCGATCCTTTCTTCACCACCAAGGGTGTCGGCAAGGGCACCGGTCTGGGGCTCAGCCAGGTCTTCGGCTTCGCGCGCCAGTCGGGCGGGCATGTCCGCATCGATTCGGAACCCGGCGAAGGGACGATCGTCCGCGTCTATCTGCCGGTCCATGACGGCGACCTCGCCGAATCGGAGCACGCCGCGGGCCCCGTCGAGCTGCCGCGAGGAACGCCGGACGAGATCGTGCTGGTGGTGGAGGACGAGGAACGCGTCCGCAATTACTCGGTCGAGGCGCTGCGCGAGCTTGGCTACACCGTTCTCGACGCCGCCGACGGCCCCGCCGCGTTGCGCATCATCGAGAGCGGCCAGCCGGTCACCCTGCTCTTCACCGATATCGTCATGCCCGAGATGACCGGCCGCGAACTGGCCGCCCGCGCCGCGCGCAAGCTGCCCGGCCTCAAGCTGCTCTTCACCAGCGGCTATACTCGCGAAGCCGCCGGCACCGAGGCCGATACGGTGCTCGCCAAGCCATTTTCGCTCGACCAGCTCGCCGTCCGCATCCGCGCCGCGCTCGACGGCTGAACCAAACCCTCTTGACTGGCGCGCGTCATGCGGCCATTCGCGCCGCGGCTTCGGGCGGTGCCCCTGGCGACCACGTACCACCCATGCCGCCGAGTCCTGTCGAAGGGCGGCTTTGGGTCCGCCCGGCAGGCGGAGACGTGTATTCATGGCAAATGTCGCAGTGATCGGGGCCCAGTGGGGCGACGAGGGCAAGGGCAAGATCGTCGACTGGCTCGCCGAGCGCGCCGATGTCGTGGTCCGCTTCCAGGGCGGGCACAATGCCGGCCACACCCTCGTCGTGGGCGAGAAGGTGTACAAGCTCTCGCTGCTCCCTTCGGGCATTGTGCGCGGCACGCCTTCGGTGATCGGCAACGGCGTCGTGCTCGATCCGTGGCACCTCAAGTCCGAGATCGAGAAATTGCGCGGCCAGGGCGTCGACGTGACTCCGGACACGCTCAAGATCGCCGACACCTGCCCGCTGATCCTGCCGCTGCACGGCGAGCTGGACGGGCTGCGCGAGGATGCCAGCGGCGCGGGCAAGATCGGCACCACGCGGCGCGGCATCGGCCCGGCCTATGAAGACAAGGTCGGCCGCCGCGCGATCCGGGTTTGCGATCTGGCGCATCTCCACGAACTCGAGCCGCAGCTCGACCGCCTGCTGGCGCATCACGACGCGCTGCGCGCCGGCTTCGGCGTCGGCCCGATCGACCGCGCCGCGCTGATCGAACAGCTCAAGGAGATCGCCGCCTTCGTCCTGCCCTTCGCCGAGCCGGTATGGCGGATGCTCCACGAAGCGCGCTCGCGCGGCCGCCGCATCCTGTTCGAAGGCGCGCAGGGCGTGCTGCTCGACATCGATCACGGCACCTATCCGTTCGTCACCTCGTCGAACACCGTCGCTGGCACCGCCGCGTCGGGCACCGGCCTTGGCCCCAATGCCGTCGGCTTCGTGCTGGGCATCACCAAGGCGTACACCACCCGCGTCGGTTCCGGCCCCTTCCCGACCGAGCAGGACAATGAAACCGGCGAGCGGCTGGGCACGCGCGGGCACGAATTCGGCACGGTGACCGGACGCAAGCGCCGTTGCGGCTGGTTCGATTCGGTGCTGGTGCGCCAGTCGGCCGCGGTATCGGGCATCACCGGCATCGCGCTGACCAAGATCGACGTGCTCGACGGGTTCGAGGAAGTGTCGATCTGCACCGGCTACAGCCTGCGCGGCGAGACGCTGGACTATTACCCGTCCAACGCGGCCGATCAGGCCGCGATTCTGCCGATCTACGAGACGATGCCGGGCTGGTCCGAATCGACCGCCGGGGCGCGGAGCTGGGCCGATCTGCCGGCGCAGGCGATCAAATATATCCGCCGCATCGAGGAGCTGATCCAGTGCCCGGTGGCGCTGGTTTCGACCAGCCCGGAGCGCGACGACACGATCCTGGTGCGAGATCCCTTCGCCGACTGACCGGCGGAAGTCGACACCAACTATACACTATCGGGGCGAGGCCAAGTCGATCTGGCTTGACCGTGCTCCGGCGCAGGCCGGAGCATTGGCCTTGCAGAGTCGCACCTTCCAAGGCTTCTGCCTTCGCCGGAGCGAAGCAATGGCTTCAGCGGGACTTCAAAGAGCGGCCGGGCATCTCCGGCCGCTCGATTTCATCAGTCCAAATCCAACGTTGCAAGCCGCTTAGCGGCCCGGCGGCGCGGGTTGGGGCGAGGGCTCGCCCGTCGGGCTGGGCAGCGGCGACGGCAGCGGGCCCGGTCCCGGCGTGGGGCTTTCGGTCGGGGTCGGCGTGGGCGCGGGAACGATAGTCGCGCCGTGGTTCGAATGGCCTTGGGTCGGCGCGTTCTGGGCGATGGCGACGCTCGCGCCGCACAGGGCGGTCAGGCCGATGATGATCCGGGTACGCATGGGATTCCTCCGGGACGGGGTGTCCATGAAGACAAGCCCGCAGCGGCGCCGAGCGTTCCGTCCCTCGACGCAGCCCTGCCGCGCCCGGTCGTATTCAGGCGGCAAACTCGCGCGCCAGCGCCACGACCTTGTCGTAGAGCTCGCCCGACACCGCCGTTCCGGCGAGCTTCACCGCATGATTGACCCGCGCGGTCACCTGCGCGCCCTTCGCCCGCGCGCGCAGCAGGTCGCGGATATCGTCACGCGAGACTTCGTCGCTGCCCGAGGCGATCGAGATCAGCATCGAAGCGAGGTGATGCTGGTCGCGGTCCGCATTCAACCGTGCCTTCCGTCCCGCGAAGATCGAGCCGAGCAGGCCGGTTGCGCCACCGAACACCTACGCATCAGCCACATTGCGCGCGGTGGAGCAGCTTCTGATCGGCCAGAACCAGCGCCATCATCGCTTCGACCACCGGCGCGCCGCGAATGCCAACGCACGGATCATGGCGGCCCTTGGTCATGATCTCGGCGGCATTACCCTCGCGGTCGATCGTCTCGACCGGCGTCAGGATCGAACTGGTCGGCTTGAACGCCACGCGCAGCGTCACCGGCTGACCGGTCGAGATCCCGCCGGTGATCCCGCCTGCATGGTTGGCGAGGAATTCGGGATGGTTGGTGCCCGGCCGCATCGCGTCGGCATTCTCTTCGCCCGAAAGCAAAGCCGCGCCGAAACCGTCGCCGATCTCGACGCCCTTCACCGCGTTGATCGACATCGCCGCCGCTGCCAGTTCGCTGTCCAGCTTGGCATAGAGCGGCGCGCCCCAGCCGGCAGGCACGCCGGTCGCTTCGCACGCGATCACCGCGCCGAGCGACGATCCGGCCTTGCGCGCCTTGTCGACCAGCGCCTCCCAGCGCATCGCCGCTGCGGCATCGGGGCAGAAGAACGGATTGCGGTCGATCTCGGCGGCATCGAAATTGCCCGGATCGATGCGGTCGCCGCCGATCGATTCCACCCATGCGCGGATCTTCACTTCCGGGATCACCAGCCGCGCGACCCCGCCCGCCGCGACTCGCGCCGCCGTTTCGCGCGCCGAGGAACGCCCGCCGCCGCGATAGTCGCGAAAGCCGTATTTGGCGTCATAGGCATAATCGGCATGGCCGGGGCGATAGGCCTTGGCGACCTCCGAATAATCCTTCGAACGCTGGTCGACATTCTCGATCATCAGGCTGATCGGCGTGCCGGTGGTGCGCCCTTCGAACACGCCGGAGAGGATGCGGACCTGATCGGGCTCCTGCCGCTGGGTGGTGAAGCGCGAGGTGCCCGGGCGGCGCTTGTCGAGGAACGGCTGAAGGTCGGCTTCGCTCAGCGCCAGTCCCGGCGGGCACCCGTCGACGACCGCGCCCAGCGCCGGCCCGTGGCTCTCCCCCCAGGTGGTGAAGCGGAAGACTCGTCCGAAGGTATTGAAGCTCATTGGTCTCCGCCCAGTCTCGCAAAGGCCGCGGCATGAACCGCCTCGCCCCGCACGCCGCACGGCATTTTGCCGTCCTGCAATGGCATCGCCATGAGATAGTCACCGGCATAGGGCGACGCAAATCCGCTTGCCCACTCAGTAGAGAAACCAAAGCGCTCGTAATAATCGGGATCGCCCAGCACGAAGGCGATCATCGCCCCGGCATCGCCGAGATGGCGCAAGCCCGCGCCGATCAGCGCCTCGGCCACGCCCTGCCGGCGATGCGACGGCGAGACCGCCACCGGGGCCAGCGCAACCGCGGCGATCGGCTTGCCGTCGATCTCCACCGCCATCCGGCTGAACACCGCGACTCCGGCAAGCATCCCGGTTTCCTCGTCATCGGCGACGAGGGTGAGCACCATGTCGCCATCGATGCACAATTGCTGGACAAGTTGCGCTTCGGCGGGCTGGGGGAAGCTGATGCGCAGCAGCGCATCGATCGCCGCGACATCCCCGCCGGTCGCTCCGCGGATGGCGATGGTCATTCTGCTGCGTCCAAATCAAAAAGGCCCTCACCCTTCCCACGCCTGCGGCGCGGGCCCCTTCCCTCTCCCACAGGGGGAGAGGGAGATTCACGCCAGCGCGATGTCCGGGGCGTCCTCGGCCTTCATGCCGACCACGTGATAGCCGGCGTCAACATGGTGGGTCTCGCCGGTAGTGCCGCTCGACAGGTCGCTGAGGAAGTAGAGGCCGGCGCCGCCGACATCCTCAATCGTCACGTTGCGCTTGAGCGGCGAGTTCAGCTCGTTCCACTTCAGGATCAGGCGGAAGTCGCCGATGCCGGAAGCCGCGAGGGTCTTGATCGGCCCGGCGGAGATCGCGTTGACGCGGATATTGTCGCGGCCCAGATCCACCGCGAGATACTTCACGCTGGTCTCCAGCGCGGCCTTGGCGACGCCCATCACGTTGTAGTGCGGGATCACCTTTTCGGCACCGTAATAGCTCAGCGTCAGCAGGCTGCCGCCGCCCTTGCCGGTCTCCGGATCATAGGGCGTCATCATCGCCGACGCGCGCTTGCACACCGCGACGAACGAATAGACGCTGATGTTCATCGTCATCAGGAAATTGTCGAGACTGGTGTCGACATAGCCGCCGCGCAGCTCGTTCTTGTCCGAGAAGCCGATGGCGTGGACCACGAAGTCGATCGTCGGCCAGCGTTCGGCGAGCGTCGCGAACGCGGTATCCAGCGCGGCCATGTCGGACACGTCGCAATCGATCAGGAAATCGCTGCCCAGCTCTTCGGCGAGCGGACGCACGCGCTTTTCCAGCGCCTCGCCCTGATAGCTGAACGCCAGTTCCGCGCCCTGCTCGCGCAGCTTCTTCGCGATGCCCCATGCCAGCGAACGATCATTGGCCAGACCCATGATCAGCCCGCGCTTACCCTGCATCAATCCGGTCACGTCGGCTTAACCTCCTGCTCTTGAGGCCCCTCTAGCGCTTCCTCGGGCGTTTCCGCCAGTGCCGCGTTTAACTCCGCCCCCACAACGACTCCAAGCCCGATGATGAAGAAGAAGATCAGCGCGATCATCACCCCCGCCAGGCTGCCATAGGTAAGATCGTAGCTGCCCAGCGACGACAGCGCGCGCGGCAGCAGCGCGGTGGTCGCCATCCACCATGCGGTGACGAAGGCGGGACCGGGCCATTTGGGGCATTTCGCCTTGCGGTATTTCCGCGGGGTCAGCGAGTAGAACAGCATGTAGAGCGCGCCGAACAGCGCCAGCGCAGGCACGAAACGCGTATAGCTGACCAGCCGCTGCGCTTCGACCGCGAAGGGGAACACCTTGTAGATGAACTGCTCGACACCGGTCAGCACCACCTGAAAGCTGAACGCGACCATCGCGAGGATCACCGACCCCACCGCCACGCCGATCGCACCCAGCCGGTATCGCCAGAAGGGCGTCGACGACTGGGTGCCATAGGCCTGGCGCAGGATGCCGCGCACCGTTTCGATGAAGCCGGCGGTGGTCCACAGCCCGACGATCGCGCCGAACCACAGCAGATTGCCGGTCCGCGCCTCGAGCACGTCCTGTACCGGTTGGCGCAGCACATTGGCGACTTCGGGGGGCACGGTGTGGAGGAAGGCGTTGAGCGCGTGGAGGCCCTCTCCCGTCCGCCCGATCAGCCGGGCGAGCGCCGCCGCGACGATGAAAAAGGGGAACAGGGTGATCAGCGATAGGTAAGCGAGGTTCCCGGCATAGGTGAACCCATCGGTATAGGTGCCGATCGCCACCCGCTTCAGCACGACGAAGAACCGGTCCTTCACGCCCAGCGACTTCAGCCCGCCGGTCAGCGCCGTGCCGAATCCCCGGCGGCGTGCCTCCGGAGATTCGGGCGAAATGCCTGGCGGTTGTTGTGGCTCCACGCGGGGTCAGACGCCCATCTTCGCGCGCGGGTTCCCCTGATCGCGCGATTGCCAGCCCTCGACAAAGGCGCGCAGTTCGGCGTCGTCGGCGGGCAGATCGACCATCAGCGTGACCAGCAGATCACCGCGCGTGCCGCCCTTCTTGTGGAAACCGCGCCCTTTCAGCCGAAGTGTCTTGCCCGAAGTCGCGCCCTTGGGGACGGTCAGCATCACCGCGCCTTCCGGAGTGGGCACGCGCACCTGCTCGCCCAGCACAGCTTCGGAAAGGGTGATCGGCAAGTCCAGGCGGATATCGTCGCCACTGCGCTTGTAGAAAGCATGCGGCTGGACCTCGATCGTGACGATCGCGTCGCCCGCGCCGCCCTGTCCGGGATCGCCCTTGCCGCTCAGCCGCATCTGGGTGCCGCTCTCGACTCCTGCGGGGAGCTTGAGGTCGATCGTCTTGCCGTCGCGCAGCGTGATCCGCTGCGGCGCGAGCTTTGCCGCATCCTCGAAACCGACCGACAGGCGATAAGCGACGTTCGCGCCCTTGGGCGGAGGCTGACGCCGGCCGAAGCCGCCAAAGCCGCCGCTGAACCCGCCCCCGGGCTGCTGCGCGCCACGACGCGCGCCGCCGCCGAACAGGCCCTCGAAAATGTCGCCGAAATCGCCGCTGTCGCCGCCGAAATCCTGCTGGCGGAAGCCGCCCTGCGGACCGCCGCCGCCGCCGAAACCGCCAAAGGGCGAGGTCGGATTGCCGTCGCCATCGATCTCGCCGCGATCGAAGCGGGCGCGCTTGTCCTTGTCGGTCAGCAGGTCATAGGCCTGCGTCACCGTGCTGAAGCGCTCGGTCGCCTTGGGATTATCCTTGTTCTTGTCCGGGTGCAGCTCCTTGGCGAGCTTGCGGTAAGCCTTTTTGATATCGGCTTCGGCCGCGCCGCGCGGAACACCCAAAGTCTGGTACGGATCTGCCATTATTTCCCTCTTCGACGCGCCGTACATCGGCGCGCCCGGGCAATATCGCAACCCTATCCGGTCACTTCTTCCAAGGGTTCCACATCGACCGAGACGTCCATCTTCTGCGCGCCGGAGCCGAGCACGATGCCGTCGATCGGCGCGATATCGGCATAGTCGCGGCCGATCGCCACCACGACATGATCCTCGGCCATCCAGATGCCGTTGGTCGGATCGACGCCGACCCAGCCGAGAGCGGGGCCGCACCAGATCAGCACCCAGGCATGGGTGGCGTCCGCGCCGACCAGCCGGGGCTGGCCCGGCGGCGGCAAGGTGCGCAGATAGCCCGAGACATAGGCGGCGGGCAGCCCGGCGGCGCGCAGGCCCGAAATCATGATCTGCGCGAAATCCTGACAGACCCCTTTTCGCTTGTCGAACGCCTGACGCGGCGGCGTATCGACCAGCGTCGCGGCCGGATCGAAATCGAACTCGCGCTGGATGCGCAGCGCAAGGCCGATCGCCGCGTCGAGCACGCCGCGCGACGGATCCAGCTCCTGCGCGCACCATGCCGCGATCTGCGGGTCGAGCGGGATCAGCGGCGAAGGGAAGATATAGCTGGCGGGGCTGGCCGGCGACATGTCGCGGCTCTGCCGCGCCCATAGCGCGATCTGCGCCAGCGTGGGATCGGTCGGCGAGGGCACCGGGATCGGGCGGTCGACCCGCACCCGCGCGGTGCTTTCGATCGTCAGCGTGCGCGTGCGCACCTCGACCACCAGCCGCACGACATTGGCCAGCCCCGCCTCGGCGCGGGCCGGCGAGACGCGGCCGCCCGGCTGGATCGTCAGCTTGTAGTCCTCGACTTCCTGCCCCGACCACAGGATCGGCTGAAGCCGCAGATTGCAGCGCGAGAAACCCACAGGCTGGGCATATTCGAACCGCGTCACATGCTTGATGGCATAAAGCATCACGCGAGGATCATGCCTGCTTCGCGCAGCGGCTCGGCGCCCTGAAGGAAGTATCGCCGCGCGATTTCCTGCGACAATGCGCCGAGGCGGTTCTCCAGATCCCACAGCATCGGCGTGTCGATGCTGGTCGCGCGCGCGGTGACCATGATCGCGGCAAGCTGGCGCGCCTGTTCCTGTTGCGGCTCGGCAAGGCCGTCGTCGGACAACACCGGCAGCTTGTTGAGATGCGCGGTCAGCTTGCCGATCTGGAACGCGATGGCGCGCGGATTATAACTGTCGAGCGTGACCAGATCGAGCACGGGTACGCGCGCGATGCCGGTCAGGTAGCGCTGGCGATAGCTGATCTGGCTGTCGGCAAGGTCGAGCAGGGTCGAGAGATCGTCGGCGGTCGCCTCGGCCCCGCCGAACGCACGGACCATGCGCACCGCGGCCACGGCGCGCTCGATCCGGCGGCCAAGATCGAGGAAGCGCCACGCATCGGTACGCCCCATATGCTCGGCGGACAGCCCGGCCAGCGCCGAATAGCGCCGCTGGAGGGATCCCGCCTTGTCGAGCAGCGAGCCCTTGGCCGGGAAGGGCGCATCGAGCAGCTGGATCATGTCGGCCGACAGGCGATCGCGCGAAACTTCCCCGATGCCCTTCGCCTGAAGATTGATCGCGCGAATCGAATACCAGCTGGCTTCGTCCTCCAGCGCGGTCTTCGCGAATTGCTGGAGATCGGCGCGGCGGAGCGATTTGGGCGCGGGCGCCGCGCCATTGGCGACAACGAGGTTGACCAGCTTCTGCACCGTTCCGGGCTCGAGCGCCGCGCCGGTATCCGCGCTGATCGAATGACCGAGGAGCACGCGCAACGCCGCCAGCTGCGCTTCGCCACGCTCCAGATAGCGGCCGAGCCAGAAGAGATTGTCCGCCACGCGACTGGGCAAGGTGCCCGGATTGCGCCGCAACTGGGTCGAATCGCCCGAAGGGAGCAGCGAGACCGGCGCTACCGGATCGGGGCCGTGGATGCAGACATCGGCCGACCAGACGCCTTCGCCCATCACCGGCGCGCGCACGTCGGGATGCTCGCCGATTCGCGCGAAGCCGCCGGGCATCACCGTCCATTCGCCATCCACCCCGCGCGCGGCGAACACGCGCACGGTGAAGGGCCGCGGCGCCAGCGCATCTTCGGACACCACCGGCATGGTCGAAAGCGTGACCACTTCCTGCCCGACATAATCCTGCGGCCGGCGGGCCATGTCCGCCATCAGCGCCGCGCGCGCATCGCCGGTGATCGCCGAACCGAGCGCCGCCCCGTCCGGCAGCCCCAGCGGCGATGGCCCGAAGGCGGGCGAGATCAGCAGCGTATCGAGCGCGCCTTCGACGTGGCAGCGCGCATCGTCCTGCCCGCACCACCAGGTCGCGATATTGGGCAGCTTGAGCCCCTCGCCCAGCATGCTCTGCGCCAGCGCTGGGAAGAAGGCAGAGAAGGCCGGCGCCTCGAGCACCGCCACGCCCGGCGCGTTGGCGATCACGACATTGCCCGCCGCCATCGCATCGACCACGCCCGGCACGCCGATCGCCGAATGCGAATCGAGCGCGAGCGGATCCAGCATCCGCGGATCGAGCCGCCGCCAGATCGCGTCGATCCGCTTGAGCCCCGCGATCGTGCGCACGTAAAGCTGATCGTCGAGCACAGCGAGATCGGCGCCCTCGACCAGCAGGAAACCGAGATAGCGCGCCAGATGCGCCTGCTCGGCATAGCTGGGGTTGAGCCGACCCGGCGTGAGCAACGCGATGCGCGGATCGGTGCGGCGGCACAGCTCGGCCAGCCCCGCCTTGAACGCCGCGAAGAAGGGCGCGTGGCGTTCGATGTTGAGCCGGTTCTGCAACCCGCCCAGCGTGCGCGCCATCGCCAGCCGGTTCTCCAGCGCATAGCCCGCGCCGGCCGGTGCGCGGAGGTGATCGGCAAGGACGCGCCATTCGCCCGAAGGCCCACGGCACAGATCGAACGCGACGAACTGGAGGTGATAGCCCCCCGGTGGGACGAGATGCGTCAGCGGACGGAGAAAGAACGGGCTGCCGGTGACGAGCGCGGCCGGGATATTGCCCTCGCGGACCAGCGCGCCCTCGCCATAGATATCGGCGAGAATCTTCTCCATCAGCTCGGCGCGCTGGCAAATCCCCTCCGAGATTCCGCGCCACTCGTCCGATTCGATCAGCAGCGGCACGGGCGAGAGCGGCCAGGGGCGCTCCTCGCCTTCGCCTGCGATACGGAAGCCGGTGCCGATATCGTCGGCGTGGCGCTGCGCGCGCTCACGGGCATGTTCCAGCGTGTCGCCCGAAAGCCCGGCCAGTTCCTCGAACACCGCCGTCCATGCCGCGTCGTCGCCCTGTCCGGCGCACAGCACGTCGCTCGCCCGGCCCGGCGCGCAATAATCCGCGATCCAGCGGCCGGCGATCGTGCCTGCGTCGAACAATCCCATCGCGGCCTGGCTCGCCATATCGCCCCTTCGGTCCCCATCCGGCTGATGGGGGAAACGATGCTGCCATGCAACAAGGTTCGGACACCGCCCAGTGTCCCATCGGTCACACCGGCGCGAAATGCGCCGTCGGCGTCCGCCGGACGAAGCGGAGCAAGCCGCCAGCCAAGGAGTCGTTCCTCGACACCAAATCGGCGGGAGCGTAGAGGCTCGCCCATGACCACCGATCCGTTCGCCCTGTTCGACAGCTGGTACGCCGAAGCCCGGAAAACCGAACCCAACGACTCCAACGCGATGGCGCTGGCGACAGTCGATGCGGCGGGCCAGCCTTCGGTGCGGATGGTGCTGCTCAAGGGGCACGGGCCCGACGGCTTCGTCTTCTATACCAATCGCGAGAGCCGCAAGGCAGGCGAGCTGGAGGCGGTGCCCAAGGCCGCCCTGCTGTTCCACTGGAAGTCGCTGCGCCGCCAGATTCGCATCGAAGGCACGATCACGCGCGCCGCCGACGCGGAGAGCGACGCCTATTTCGCCACGCGCCACCGCGATTCGCAGCTCGGCGCCTGGGCCAGCGACCAGTCGCGCCCGCTGGCCGACCGCGAGACGTTCGAAGCGCGGTTCGAGGAAATGCGCGCCCGCTTCGAAGGCGGCGACGTGCCGCGCCCGCCGCATTGGGGCGGTTACCGCGTGACGCCGGGCCGCATCGAATTCTGGCAGGACCGCGCGCACCGTCTGCACGAACGCCGCGTCTTCACCCGCGGGGGGAACGACTGGAACGAAGGCCTGCTGTACCCGTGAGCAATCTCGCCCAGCGCGCCGCCATCGCCAGTGTCGCGGCGGCGATCTTCCTTGGCCTGCTCAAGGGCTGGGCGGCATGGATGACCGGATCGGTCGCGGTGCTGGCCAGCCTGGCCGACTCGGTGCTCGACCTGTTCGCCTCGCTGGTGACTTTGGGCGGCGTGCGCTGGGCCGCGCAGCCCGCGGACAAGGAACATCGCTTCGGCCACGGCAAGGCCGAGGCGCTGGCTGCGCTGTTTCAGGTCGTCGTCATTTCGGTCTCGGCCTTCGCGATCCTCGTTCGCGCGATCGAGCAGTTCATGGCCGGCGGCACGACCGAAGCGCCTGAGTTCGGCATCGGCGTTTCGCTGGTGGCAATCTTCATCACTCTGGCGCTCACCCGCTATCAGGCGATGGTCGTCAGCCGCACCGGATCGATCGCGATCACCACCGACCGGGTGCATTACATGTCGGACCTGCTGCTGAACGGCGCGGTGATCGCCGCGCTGCTGCTCGATGCGGTGGTGGGCCTGCGCGGCGCGGACGCGCTGTTCGGTGTGGCGATCGCCTTCTGGCTGTTCTTTGGCGCGTGGAAGGCTTCCGAAGCCGCGCTCGACCAGTTGATGGACCGCGAATGGCCCGACGAGAAGCGCCGCCGCCTTGTCGAGATCGCCTCGGGTCATCCGCAGCTGAAGGGCCTGCACGATCTGCGCACCCGCACCAGCGGATCGAGCGACTTCGCGCAATTCCACATCTGGCTCAACCCGGCGATGAGCGTCGCCGAAGCGCATGACATCACCGACTCGCTCGAACGCCATCTAGAAGCCGAATTCCCCGGCACCGAATTCCTCATCCATGTCGATCCCGAAGGCCAGAGCGATACCGACAACCCGCTGACCGAAACCGACGAGACCGAGTTGCTCAGGAAAGACCCGCAATGAAGCTGCCCTTCGTCCAGATCGACGCATTCGCCGACCGGCCCTTCACCGGCAATCAGGCCGCGGTGATGCCGCTCGACGCGTGGCTCGACGATACGGTGCTTCAGGCAATCGCGGAGGAAAACAATCTCGCCGAGACCGCCTTCATCATCCCCGACGCCAGCGGCGCGGCGGATTACGAGCTGCGCTGGTTCACCCCTGCGGTGGAAGTCGCGCTGTGCGGCCATGCGACGCTGGCAAGCGGACACTATGTCCTCGGCCAGTTTCCAGACCGCGAGCGGGTAACCTTCCGCACCCGCAAGGCTGGCATCCTCGAAGTGGCGCGGGACGGCGACGGTTATGCGATGGCCTTGCCCGCCTATCCGCCCGAACCCGCGGAATTGCCCGAGATCCTCGCCGCGCTCGGCGTGACCAGCGGCGAAACGCTGCGCCACCCGAACGGCTACGACCTCGTCGTCCTCGACAGCGCCGAAGCCGTGCTGGCGCTTCAGCCCGATTTCAAGGCGCTGGCGGCGATCGGCGACACGCTCAACATCGTCACTGCGCCGGGCACCGATACCGACGTGGTCAGCCGCGTCTTCGCCCCGGCGGCGGGAATCGACGAGGATCCGGTGACGGGTTCGGCGCATTCGGTACTGACGCCCTATTGGGCCGCGCGATTGGGCCGCACCCGCTTCACGGCCTATCAGGCGAGCAGGCGCGGCGGCCATGTCGGCTGCGAACTCTCAGGCGACCGCGCGATCCTGCGCGGGAAATGCGTCACGGTGATCGAGGGCGTGTTCACGCTGTGAAGCGTCAATAGACGTCCTTGAACGACCAGCCGCTCAGGCCGATCAGGTGCAGGCCGACCGCGCGGATGGCACCATCGTCCGGGCTCCAGCGCTTGAAGAAACGATAGCCTGCGCGATCGACGCCCTCGATGATCCACTCGGAGCCATCCATGCCCAGTTCGCAGTTGGCCGGCGCCTGATCGAAGATCGCATTTCTCGCCATCACGCCGCGCAGCCCTTGCACCTCTGCCGCGGTCATTGCCCGATCGACCCTTTTGGCAATCTTCCCCGGATCATAGCCACCGGCGCCGGACAATTGCCTTGCGGCGAGACGAAAGCCGCCGCCGGGCACCGGCTCGACGCGAATCACGACAGGTGCGTGGAACGTGCGCAGCCAGGTGAAGCGAAGGATGAAGTCGTCGCCCGATGGTGGCTTTCTTGCGGCCACGTAAAGCGAAGGCTCCTGCGCCGCGCGGAGATGCTTCGAGAACCAGCCATTCTCGAAATCACTGAGGATGGGCATCGGACGGCCATTGTCACGGCAGCTGAGGGGGGTCGTGGCCAGAGCGGGCGGGAAATAAGGGTCCGGCGGCATCTCGGCCGACGACAGGGCGATTTGCGCAAGGCTCCACGTCAAAGGTCCGATCATCGCCGATCTCTCTTCTGCCTTGTCAGACGGCCGCCATCTCCGCCCGTTCGGTCTCGGCGATCCAGCCACCGCCCAGTACACGCTCGCCGGCATAGAGCACCGCCGCCTGTCCCGGCGCAACGCCATATTCGGGCGTGTCGAACACCAGCCGCTCGCCATCGAAGCGCGCGGGGACCGGCTTGGCCATCGAGCGGACCTTCACGGTCATCTCGCCCGAATAGTCGCCGCCCAGCCAGTTGACGTTCTCGACTCGCGCGGCGCGGACCGCCAGTGCGCGCTTCGGCCCGACGATCACGTCGCGCGTCGCGGGATCGAGGCGCAGCACGTAGAGCGGCTCGGGGCTGCCGCCGATCTCGAGGCCGCGGCGCTGGCCCACGGTGAAGTGGATGAAGCCGCGATGCTCGCCCAGCTTGCGCCCGGCCTCATCGACGATCGCGCCGCCGGTCTCCGCCTCGGGACGCAGCTTCTTCACCAGCGTGGCGTAGTCGCCGTCGGGGACGAAGCAGATATCCTGGCTGTCGGGCTTGCCCGCCACGCCCAGCCCCAGCTCGGCCGCCAGTTCGCGAACCTGTGCCTTGGGCATGCCGCCCAGCGGAAAGCGCAGGAAATCGAGCTGCGCCGAAGTGGTGGCGAACAGGAAATAGCTCTGGTCGCGCGCCGGATCGTACGCGCGGTGCAGCTCCGCCCCCTGCGCGCCCATCACCCGCCGCACATAATGGCCGGTCGCGAGGCAATCCGCGCCGAGATCGCGCGCCAGCTTGAACAGATCGGTGAATTTCGGCCCCATATTGCATTTCACGCAGGGGATCGGGGTGCGCCCGGCGAGATATTCGTCGGCGAAATCGTCGATCACCGTCTCGCGGAAGCTGCTCTCGTGGTCGAAGACGTAATGCGCGATGCCCAGCTTGTCGCAAACCGCGCGCGCGTCGCGAATGTCGCGGCCCGCGCAGCAGCTGCCCGCACGGCCCACCGCTTCGCCATGATCGTAGAGCTGGAGCGTGACGCCGATCGTCTCCGCGCCCGTCCGCGCAGCGAGTCCCGCCACCACCGACGAGTCGACGCCGCCCGACATGGCAACGACGATGCGTCGTGCCTTGAGCGGCTCCGCCAGCTGGAAATCCCCGGTCATCATGGGCGCGCACATAGGGGCACGCGGCGTTTTGCGCCAGTCCGGGACGCTTCCGCCCCAGAATGGGACCAAGCGTTAAGCCCCCGTTTTCATGCCCTTTACCGGCCCTTCATTGATCCTCGTTAGGAATGGCCATCCGATAGAAATTCGATTGGATGTGTTTGTGGATTTGAGCTTCGCCAGGCTGGACAGGGATTTCGCGGTCACCGCGATGCCCACCGAGCTGGCGGTTCTGCTGGTCGGCGTAGCCGCGCGGCAGGCGTCGTCCCCGACCGCCCGGGCCCAGGCCCGGCTGGATCTGGTGACGCCGGCCGAAGCGCTGCTCGCTCCGCTGCACGCATCCTTTCACCGTGCCGTCGCTGCCGCGCTGAGAAGCTGGCAGCGGGAATGAAGACCGCGTTTACCGTGCCGTTTTAGCCGATGTTCAAGTCAGGTGAATTACGGTCGTTTCAGTGTTGAGTGAGAGGGGGCCCCCCGCCCCGATCGAGGTTGGTAGATGATTGAGAACCAGAAAATCCGTCCCGCGAAAGTGATTGGCCCGCTCGGCGAACCGCTGACGCTGGATTCGCTTCCCCCGCCCGAGACGACCCGCTGGGTCGTGCGGCGCAAGGCGGAAGTGGTCGCGGCGGTCAATGGCGGCCTGCTCAGCGTGGACGAAGTTTGCGCCCGCTACGGCCTGACCGTCGAGGAATTCGCCGGCTGGCAGCGCGCGATCGATCGCTCGGGGATGCCGGGACTGCGCGTGACGCGCATCCAGCATTACCGCTCGCTCTACGAGCGCCAGCAGAAATACTGATTTTCCCGCTCCCATCGGGAATGGAACGGCCCGCTTCCCGCGAGGGAGGCGGGCCGTTTCGGTTTTCGCGGTTGGGTGCGATCCTTACCTGATGTGAGGAACGTCGAACCCGCAGGGTTCGCAAGCGCGACAGCGCGCTGGCCGAAAGGCAGCCCCATCCGAGGCATGCGCGCAGCGCATAAGCCGCGAGATCGAACAAACCCTCATGGAACCAACCGGGCTCGTTACGACTTTTCCCATCCGCAAGCCCGGTGTGACGGGCTAAACGGAGGGACGGAACATGATCGGTCTTATTGTCTGGCTCGTTATCGGTGGTGTGGTCGGCTGGCTTGCCAGCCTCGTGATGCGCACCGATGGCCAGCAGGGTATCTTCCTGAACATCGTCGTCGGCGTCATCGGCGCCTTTGTCGGCGGGCTGCTGTTCGGCGGCTCGATCAACGAGACCCCGACCAACCCGATGGCGTTCATCGTGTCGCTGGTCGGCGCGATCATCCTGCTCGCGATCGTCAATCTGGTTCGCCGCGGCGCCGTCCGCTAAGCGAAGCCGGATCCGACAAAAAAGGGCCGCCCCGGCAGGGACGGCCCTTTTTTTTGCGTGCAAGGCCCCGCCTTACTTCAGCAGGAACCGCATGGTGACGGTCGCAGTGACTTCCTGCTCGCCGGCCTGCACGCTCACGCCCTTGGCATCGTAAGCGGCAAAGCGTTCCGCGGTGGGGAAGACCCGCGACGGCGACGCGTCCGAGATCGACAGGATGCGATCGACCCGCAGCCCCGACGCCTTGGCATAGAGTTCGGCGCGCGACCGCGCCTGCGCCACGGCATCGACTCGCGCTTCGTTCAGCGCTTCGGCAGGCTGGCTCAGCGTCAGGTTCGGACCCGAGATGGTGTTCGCGCCTTCCTTCACCAGCACGTCGAGGATCGCGCCCGATTTCGAAACGTCGCGGAAGCGCACGCTCACGCTGTTCGACGCCATATAGGCGAAGATCACCTGCGGCTGGCCGTCCACCGGATTGCGATATTGCGGCTGGAGCGAGATGTTCGAGGTCTGGATGTCACGCGGAGCAATGCCCGCCGCCTTCAGAGCGGCGACCACCCGGTTCATCCGCCCATTGTTCTGCGCCAGCGCTTCGGCGGCGGTCGCCGCCTGGGTCGTCACGCCTGCCTCGATGATCGCGACGTCGGGCACGCGAACCGAACGGCCCTCGGCGGTGATCTCGAGCAGCGTGCCTTCGTGCTGCATCATCGGCGGACGTGGCTGCATGTCCTGCGCCGCGGCGGGCAGCGCCGAAAAAGCCGCCAGCGCCGCCAGACCAAGAGTGATCGCCTTCATTCACCGTCTCCAAAAACGAATAGTCCCGCGAACGGCCTTGCCGCGCGCGGGACTAACCGAAACTGAATGAAGCGGATCGCGGCCGTTCAGGCGCGCTTCGCCATGACGAGGCGATACACGACCAGCAGAATCACCGCGCCGGCGGTAGCGGCGGCATAGGCCTGCCACGTGCTGTCGGCGATGGTCAGGCCCATCATCGGCGTCAGATACTTCGCCAGCAGCGCGCCCGCGATGCCCAGCAGGATCGTCACGATGATTCCGCCCGGATCCTTGCCCGGCATGATGAGCTTGCCGAGCGCACCCGCGACAAGGCCGATAAGAAGCCAACCGATGATACCTGTAGGCATGGGTAATCCTCCTGTTTCGGCCCGCCATTCCAGACCTGGGCGGAGCGTCGCGCCATGCAGCGGCCAATGCAACCCCGTTTCTTTGGCCGATTCTTCCGCCGCCGATTCGGACGGCGCTTCGGCCCGCTCTTCGGATCGTCGCGAACCCAACCGTTCCGGGCCATTCGCGAGCCGCTCGCGCTTGCGGAAACATATGGAAACAGGCAATGCGCGCACAGGGAGGAAACGACCACTTGTGGTCGGTGCCTTATTCATCTAATACAGTGTTTTCCTGGGGCACCGGCGTCTGCCGGATCAGGTGGCGCATATGAACTATGAGGCGGGAATGTTGGGCAGAAGCGAGCGGCTCGAATATGTCGGTGAGGAAACGCGGGGCCGTCGCCGGTGGCTGTGGATCATCGGCGGTCTGGTGGTGCTCGCGCTGATCGCGGCCGCCTTCATGATGCGGGGCGGCAGCCAGCCGCCCGCGGGCGACGCTGCCAAGGGCGGCGCCGCAAAGAAGGACAATAGCCAGCTCCCCACCGTGACCTACGCCATTCCGGGCAGCTCGGATGTCGCGACCGTCATCACCGGCACCGGCTCGCTGGCCGCGCGCCGCGAAATGCCCGTCGGCGTCGCCGGCGAAGGCGGCATGGTCACGCGCGTCCTCGTCGAGCCGGGCCAGTGGGTCCAGGCCGGTCAGGTGCTGGCAACCGTCGATCGCTCGGTTCAGGTCCAGACTGCCGATTCGCTCGCGGCGCAGATCCGCGCCGCCCGCGCCGATGCCGCGCTGGCACAGGCCGAGCTCGAGCGCGCGCAGGCGCTGCTCGGCCGCGGCTTCGTCTCCAAGGCCGATATCGATCGCAAGACCGCGACCCGCGACGCCGCGAACGCCCGCGTCCGCATCGCCGAAGCGCAGCTTCGCGAAACCCAGGCGCGCAACCGCCGCCTCGACATCCGCGCCCCTGCGGCCGGCCTCGTCCTGACCCGCTCGGTCGAGCCGGGCCAGATCATCAGCTCGGGCTCGGGCGTGCTGTTCCGCATGGCGCAGGGCGGCCAGATGGAGCTTCGCGCCCAGCTCGCCGAATCCGATCTCCAGCGCGTCCGCATCGGCACCCGCGCGCAGGTGACCCCGGTCGGCGGCGAACAGACCTTCAGCGGCGAAGTATGGCAGGTCTCGCCGGTCATCGATCCGCAGACCCGTCAGGGCATCGCCCGCGTTGCGCTTACCTATAATCCGGCGCTGCGCCCGGGCGGTTTCGCTTCGGTGCAGATCGTGTCGGGCGGCCAGCGCGCGCCGCAGCTGCCCCAGTCGGCGGTGCAGAGCGACGAAAAGGGCAATTTCGTCTATATCCTCGACAAGGACGACAAGGCGGTCCGCCAGTCGGTCACCACCGGCGACGTGTCCGAAAAGGGCGTGGTGATCACCAGCGGCCTGCAGGGCAACGAGCGCGTCGTGTTGACCGCTGGCGCGTTCCTGAACGCGGGCCAGAAGGTCAAGCCGGTCCAGCAGAAGAAGCAGTAAGCTCCGGTCCGCCGGATCCAAGTTTGCAGGGATAGTCGATCATGAGCTTCCGCAACATCTCGGCCTGGGCGATCCGCAACCCGGTGCCGCCCATCGTCCTTTTCCTGTTCCTGACCATCGCGGGGCTGCTCAGCTTCAACCGCATGGACGTGAACAACGAACCGGACATCGACTTCCCGATCGTCTGGATTTCGATCTCGCAGCCCGGCGCCGCGCCGAGCGAGCTCGAGAACCAGATCACGCAGAAGGTCGAGGCCGCGGTGCGCAGCCTCCAGGGCATCGACGAGATCAACTCGACCGTCCAGGAAGGCAATTCGCAGACCGTCGTCCAGCTTGAGCTCGGCATGCCGATCGATCGCGCGGTCGAGGACGTGCGCAGCGCGATCCAGCAGATCCGCGGCGATCTTCCCGACGGCATCCTCGAGCCGCAGGTCGGCCGCGCCAACACCACCGACAACGACATCGCCAGCTTCACCGCGGTCGCCACCGACATGACCGTCGAGCAGCTGAGCTGGTACATCGACAATACCGTGTCGAAGGAACTGCGCTCGGTCTCCGGCCTCGCCGCGGTCAACCGCAATGGCGGCGTCAATCGCGAGATCCGCGTGATCCTCGATCCCGCCAAGCTGCAAAGCTATGGCATCACCGCGACCGCGGTGAACCAGCAGCTGCGCGCAAGCAACCTCAACGCGCCGGGCGGCCGCACCGAGATTTCGGGCTTCGAACAGTCGGTCCGCGTGCTGGGCAACGCCGACAGCGCCTATAAGCTCGGCCAGCAGCAGATCGCGCTGGGCGGCGGCCGCACCGTGCGCCTCGCCGATATCGGGCAGGTGGTCGACAAATATGCCGAACAGCGCAGCCTGGCCTATTATAACGGCCAGCAGGTCATCGCGTTCGACATCCAGCGCTCGAAGGGCGGCTCGGACGTTACCGTGTTCCACGAAGCGCAGGCCAAGCTGAAGGAGCTCGAGGAGCGCAATCCGAAGGTCCGCTTCGAGCTGCTGTTCAACCAGTCGCAATATGCCGAGCAGCAATATCACTCGGCGATGGAAGCGATGATCGAAGGCGCCGTGCTGGCGGTCATCGTCGTGTTCCTGTTCCTGCGCGACTGGCGCGCGACCTTCATCTCGGCGCTGGCGATCCCGCTATCCGCCATCCCCGCTTTCTGGTTCATGGACCTGCTCGGCTTCACGCTGAACCAGATGACCCTGCTCGCGCTCAGCCTCGTGGCCGGGGTGCTCGTCGACGATGCGATCGTGGAGATCGAGAATATCGTCAGACACATGCGAATGGGCAAAACGGCCTATCAGGCCTCGATCGACGCCGCCGACGAGATCGGCGTGGCGGTGCTCGCCACCACCATGTCGATCGTCGCGGTGTTCCTGCCGGTCGGCCTGATGCCGGGCATTTCGGGCCAGTTCTTCAAGAATTTCGGCCTCACCGTCGTGGCTTCGGTGCTCATGTCGCTGGCCGTGGCGCGATTGCTGACGCCGATGATCGCGGCCTATTTCCTCAAGGCCAAGGGTCATGCCTCGCACGGCGAAGGCAGGATCATGAACTGGTACGTCAACTTCCTGCGCTGGACGCTGCGCCATCGCTGGTCGGCGGTGCTGGCGGGCTTCGTCTCGTTCGCGCTGACGATCTTCTGCTTCATGTCGCTGCCGATCACCTTCCAGCCGACCCAGGACCAGGAAAGCTCGACTGCGACGATCGAAATGGTGCCCGGCACCACGCTCGAGCAGACCGAAGCCGTGGTCGCCCGCGTCGCCGAGCGGCTGCGCAAGGAGCCCGATGTCGAGAACATCTATTCGCGCGCGTTCGTCGGCAATGGCCGCGTCGTGGCGATCTACAAGGAAGACAAGAAGGAAACGAGCGACGAGTTCGAGCGCCGCGTCGCGCCCGACCTGCTCGCCATCGCCGACGCGCGCGTCGGCTTCCGCTCGCAACAGGGCTGGGGCGGCAGCGGCCGCGCACTGACCATCACGCTGGGCGGCGCCGATCCCGAAGCGCTGAACCAGACCGCGTTCACGCTGGTCGAGCAGATGGCCGGTCTCAAGTCGGTGATCGCCCCGCGCATCTCGGGCGATCTCAAGCGGCCTGAAATCGTGATCAAGCCGCGTTTCGATCTGGCCGCGAACATGGGCGTCACCACCCAGGCGCTCAGCTCGGCGATCCGCATCGCGACGCTGGGCGATATCGACCAGAACAGCGCGCGCTTCTCGCTGAGCGATCGTCAGATCCCGATCCGCGTCGCGCTCGAAGAAAGCGCCCGCGAACGCCTCTCGACGATCCAGAACCTGCCGGTCGCCACCCAGTCGGGCGGCTCGGTGCCGCTGCGGGTGATCGCCGACATCAGCTTCGGCGCGGGCCCGACCCGCATCGAGCGGCTCAACCTGCAGCGCCGGATCATCGTCGGCGCCGACATCGCGATCGATCCCAAGACCGGCAAGCCGTTCGTGACCAGCGAGATCATGAAGCAGATCGACAATCTGCCGATCATGAAGAACCTGCCCACGGGCGTCGGCAAGCTGACCGTCGGATCGGCCAAGTGGCAGGCGGAGATGCTCAACAACTTCTTCATCGCGCTGGCGGCGGGCATCTTCCTCGTCTTCGCGGTGCTGGTGCTGCTGTATCGCCGCTTCATGTCGCCGCTGGTGAACATGGGTTCGCTGCTCCTCGCGCCGCTGGGCGGGTTGCTCGCGCTGATGGCGTTCGGCCAGCCGCTGTCGCTGCCGGTGTTCATCGGCATCCTCATGCTCTTCGGCATCGTCGCGAAGAACTCGATCCTGCTGATCGACTTCGCGATCGAGGAGATGGAGAAGGGCGTCGACAAGTTCACCGCGATCCTCGACGCCGGGCACAAGCGCGCCCAGCCGATCGTGATGACCACCGTCGCGATGGTCGCGGGCATGGTGCCCACCGCCATCTCGCTCTCGGGCGACAATGCGTGGCGTCAGCCGATGGGCATCGTCGTGATCGGCGGCCTGATCCTGTCGACCATCCTCACCCTCGTCATCGTGCCGGCCAGCTTCAGCCTGGCGGTGGGCGTCGAAATGTGGCTCGGGCCGAAGCTGCGCAAGACGCTGCTCACCTACAAGCCCGGCGACGAGCATGGCGGCGGCGAGCTGATCGAGCAGCGCGGCGGGCATATCGACTACAAGCCCGAAAGCCCCAAGCCGGCCGAGTGATCTCCGGTCCGGTGAACCTAAAGCGGTCTCGACGATTGGGATGCGTGTGAACCTGTTCGCACGCATCCCCCGACGGGCCGACCCCGTCCCTGCCGGCCTCCGCCGGATGCGCATGGTCGCCACGGGCATGCTGGTGGCGATGGCGGCGGTCTTCATCGCCGCGCGCGCGATCGGTCCCGTCCACCCCGTCATCGGCTTTATCCGCGCCTTCGCCGAAGCCGCGATGGTCGGCGGGCTGGCCGACTGGTTCGCGGTCACCGCGCTGTTCCGCCATCCGCTCGGCCTGCCGATCCCGCACACCGCGATCATCCCGCGCAACAAGGATCGCATCGCCAGCACCCTCGCCGCCTTCCTGCGCGACAATTTCCTTACCCCTGGCGTCGTCGCCCGGCGGATGCGCCGCGTCGACGTGGCGGGCGCTGCCGGACGCTGGCTCGCCAGCCCGCCACAGGGCCGCGGCCGGATCGGTACCGGCGCCTCTCGCCTCGCCGCCGATCTGCTCGAATCGCTCGATCAGGAGCGGCTGGGCGGCATGGTGAAGGGCGCGGTGGCCAGTCGGCTGCGCGCGATCGAGATCGCTCCGCTGGCCGGACAGGCGCTCACCGCCGCCATCGCCAGCGACCGCCACATCCCCCTGCTCGACGGCATGATCCGCTGGGCGGCGAAGATCCTCGATTCGAACGAGCATCTGATCCGCGAGATGGTCCATGCCCGCGCGGGAGGCATCATGCGCTGGACCGGCCTGGACGAGACGCTGGCCAACAAGATCATCTCGGGCCTCGACAAGCTGATCAACGACATGGCCGAGGATGCGAACCACCCCTTGCGCGCCAAGGCCGAGGAGGGCCTCGTCACCCTCGCCCGCGACCTCCAGCACAAGCCCGAGCTGCGCGCGAAAGTGGAAGCGTTCAAGAACGAGATGCTGGAGAATGTCGCCTTTCAGCGCTGGACCGAGGGGCTGTGGGAAAGCAGCCGCGCCGCCCTGCTGCGCGCCGCGCGCGATCCCGAACGCGTCATGGCCGGACGCCTGGGCGATGCGCTGAAGCAGTTCGGCGAGACCATCCAGCACGACCGCCGCCTGGCCGATACGATCAACCGCTTCGCGCGCCGCACCGCCGTGGGCGCGGCAGCCGATTATGGCGACGGCATCGTCAAGCTGGTGTCGGAAACGATCAAGGGCTGGGATGCGGAGACCGTCACCGGCCGCCTCGAAAACGCCGTGGGCAAGGACCTGCAATATATCCGCATCAACGGCACTTTGGTCGGCGGCCTGGTCGGCGTGACGATCCATGCGGTGGATACGCTGCTCTGACGCTGCGGTCCCGCCGGCGCCGGAGCGCGGATACTTACCGCCAGTCCAGCACCGGCCACCCCCGGGCCTTCGCCAGCGCGACCAGCGGCGCATGCGCGTTCACCGCGAAGCCTTCGTCGGCCCATTCGAGCAACGGCGCGTCGCTGACATGGTCCGAATAGGCGCGCACCTGTGCTTCGCCGCGTGCGATCCCCTGATCCGCCAGCCATTTCTCGACCATGCGGAGCTTTGCCGGCCCGTAACAGTTCTCACCTTCGATCTCCGAAAGGACCCGCCCCTGCCCGTCCCGCTTCGCACCCGTCGCGATGACATCGTCGAACCCCAGCCGCGCGCCGATCGCCGCGGCGTAATAGCCGTGCGACGCCGTCGCCAGCACCAGCCGGTATCCCGCCGCGCGATCCTCCGCGATCCGCGCCAGCGCAGGCGCCAGCACGTTTCCGGCCATCACCGCATCGGCATAGGCTTCGGCCACGTCGCGCAATTCGGCTTCGGGCAGCGCCTTGCCGACCATCATCCGATGGGTCGCCTGCTTCAGCCCCGCCCGGTCGATCAGCTTCAGCAGATAGCCGAATCCGGCCAGTCCGGCGGCGGGCAGCAGCGCCAGCCGCCACGGCGCGCGGGCCTTCGCGGCATGGATCAGGAACGCAGTCCAGGTCGGTGCGCGCGTGATCGTCTTGTCCATGTCGTAGATTGCGAGACGATTCATTGATCCATCTAAAGCCCTCGCGCCTTGCCGTTCCACCCCAAATCGCGGAAAGGTGGCCGCGATGAGCGCAGAAGCCGATTTCGCACAACAGGATAACGGCACGCTCGCCTTCACCGGCGATCTGTCGCTGGCGCGCATCGGCAATCTCCACGACCGGCTCGACGCATGGGCCGGCGACGTGAAGCGCATCGACCTCAGCGGGGTCGACCGGATCGACACGGTCGGTGCATGGATCATCCATCGCTTCGCCAAGGCGCGCGGCGCGACGATCGAGGGACTGGGCCCCGACGCGCAGCACCTGCTCGATCAGGTGGCGAAGGCCGAACATCCGGTCGCCCGGCCGGAAAAGCCGCAGGCCCCGTTCAACCGCGTGCTGGGCGAGATCGGCGATGCCGTCGTCACCGCCGGGCACACGCTCTACGGCCTGCTCGGCTTCATGGGCGCGACGGTGATCGCCTTCTGGCACGTCTGCCGCCATCCCGGCCGCTTCCGCTTCAATGCCACCGTGCAGCGCTTCGAAGTCGTCGGCGTCTCCGCGCTCGGCATTATCGGCCTGATGAGCTTCCTGATCGGCATCGTCATCGCACAACAGGGCGCGGTGCAGCTCGAGCAGTTCGGCGCGGAGATGTTCACGATCAATCTGGTCGGCCGCATCACCTTGCGCGAGCTCGGCGTGCTGATGACCGCGATCATGGTCGCGGGGCGCTCCGGATCGGCCTTCGCCGCACAGCTCGGCACGATGAAGCTCACCGAGGAGATCGATGCGATGCGCACCATCGGCGTTTCGCCGATGGAAGCACTGGTGCTGCCGCGCGTCATCGCCGTGGTGCTGATGATGCCGCTGCTGGCCTTTTATTCCTCGCTGGTCGGGATCATCGGCGGCGGCCTGCTGTGCTGGGCCGCGCTCGACATCCCGCCGATCACTTTCATCCAGAAGATCCGAGAAGTCGTGCCGATGAGCGACCTGTGGGTCTGCCTGATCAAGGCGCCGGTATTCGGCGCGATCATCGCCATCGCCGGCTGTTTCCAAGGCATGCAGGTCGAAGGCGACGCCGAACAGGTCGGCCACCGCACTACCACTGCGGTGGTTCAGGCGATCTTCCTCGTGATCGTGCTCGACGCGTTCTTCGCGGTCTTCTTCGAACGGCTGGGCTGGATATGAACGCGGTCCGCGCTTCCGCCGGCGAAGGCAATGATTGCATCATCAAGGTGCGCGGGCTGAAGAATTGCTTCGGCGATGCGGTGATCCATGACGGACTCGATCTCGACGTGCGCCGGGGCGAGATCATCGGCGTGGTCGGCGGATCGGGCACCGGCAAATCGGTGCTGATGCGATCGATCATCGGCCTCCAGACCCCGGTCGAAGGCAGCATCGAAGTGTTCGGCGAGAACACGATCGGCGTCGAGGAAACCGAGGCGATCGAGATCCGCAAGCGCTGGGGCGTGCTGTTCCAGGGCGGCGCGCTGTTCTCGACGCTCACCGTGTCGGAAAACGTCCAGGTTCCGATCAAGGAATTCTACCCCCGGCTCGACGCGACGCTGCTGCAGGAGATCGCGTCGTACAAGGTGGTGATGACCGGGCTGCCCGCCGAAGCCGGGCCCAAATATCCCGCCGAGCTTTCGGGCGGCATGAAGAAGCGCGCCGGCCTCGCCCGTGCGCTGGCGCTCGATCCCGAACTGCTGTTCCTCGACGAACCCACCGCCGGGCTCGATCCGATCGGCGCCGCCGCGTTCGACGAGTTGACCGCGGCGCTGCAAAAGACGCTGGGACTCACCGTCTTTCTGATCACGCACGATCTGGATACGCTCTACGCGATCTGCGATCGGGTCGCGGTGCTGGCGGACAAGAAAGTGATCGCGGTCGGCACCATCGACGAGCTGCTCGCGTTGGATCACCCGTGGATCCAGGAATATTTCAATGGCCCGCGCGGACGCGCGGCAGTCGCCAGCGGCGAGCGGGAACGGGGAAAAGCCCGCGCCACCGGCAAAAGGACGTGAGGGGCTGATGGAAACTCGTTCGAATCATGTGCTGGTCGGCGCGGTTGTGCTGATCCTGCTCGCGGTCCTCGCGCTGTTCACCGTCTGGCTCGCCCGGCTCGGCACCGCCGACGAGCGCGAGTACGACATCTTCTTCAAGCAATCGGTCGATGGCGTCAGCGCCGGCTCGACCGTCACCTTCTCCGGCGTGCCGTCGGGCATCGTCAAGGAGATCGCCTTCTGGAAGGACGATCCCCAGTTCGTCCGCGTGCGGATCGCGGTGAAGGGCGACGTGCCGATCCTTCAGGGCACCACAGCGACGATCCTCGGCAGCTTCACCGGCACCAGCACGATCCAGCTCGACGGCGCGGTAAAGGACGCCCCGCCGATCACCTGCCCCGAAGTGAACCCCAAATCGGCCTGCCCGCTCGGCGTGCCGACCATCCCGCCAAAGCCGGGCGGCCTGGGCGCACTGCTCAATTCGGCGCCGAAGCTGCTCGAGCGGCTGGCGACGCTGACCGAGCGACTGACCGAGCTGCTGGGCGACAAGAACCAGAATTCGATCGCGGGCATCCTTGCCAATACGGACCGGCTGAGCAAGGCGCTGGCCGATCGCGGGCCGGAAATCGCCGCAACGCTGGCCGAGACGCGCGTGACGATCCAGAAGGCCGGCGTCGCCGCCGAGCAGATCGGCAATCTGGCAGCCACGACCGACGGGCTGTTGTCGGACGATGTGAAGCCGATGATCGGCAATCTGAACCGCACCATCGCTTCGGCCCAGCGCAGCATGGAAACGCTCGACGCCACGATCGGCGACGCGCGGCCGGGCCTTCAGGCCTTTTCCAAGAAGACCGTGCCGGAGATCGGCCAGCTGATCCAGGATCTGCGCCAGATGGCGCTCGCGCTGACCTCGGTCGCCGAGAAGCTCGATCAGGGCGGTGCCGGCGGGCTGATCGGCGCGCCCAAGCTGCCCGATTACAAGAAGTGAGGACTTCGGGATGAACAAACACGCCCTGCTCGCCCTCCCCCTCGCGCTGGGGCTGTCCGCCTGCATCTCGTTCGGGGCCAAGCCGCCGCCCTCGCTGCTGACGCTTCAGCACGATGCGGCGATCCCGACCGATCAGGTCCAGAATTCGAGCACCAGCCCGACGATCACGATCGGCGTGCCTGCCGTGCCGCAGGAACTCGCCACCGCGCGCGTGCCGGTCCGTTCGAACGGCACGACCATCGCCTATGTGAAGGATGCGGTGTGGGTCGAGCAGCCCTCGCGCCTGTTCGCGCGCCTGCTGGCCGATACGCTGACCGTGCGCACCGGCCGCGTCGTGCTGAGCAACCGCCAGTCGCAAGCCGATCCGGGCGCGCAGCTGACCGGCGAGCTGCGCATGTTCGGCGTCGATGCGGGGACCAACGAAGCGATCGTCATCTTCGACGCCACGCTCAACCGCGGCGATGCCGGCGTGTTCGAGAAGCGCCGCTTCGAAGCGCGCGTGCCCGTTACCGCGATCGAACCCGGCCCGGTCGGCGTGGGGCTCAATCAGGCCGCCAACCGGGTCGCCGAGCAGGTCTCCGACTGGGTCGGGAAGTAACAGCCGGCTCCCCCTTCGGGGGAGCGGCCGGCCTCACTTGCAATGTTGAGCGCCTATCCCTCTCGAACACGTAACCGTGCTCCGGTGAAGGCCGGAGCACGAGAATGCCCATTCGGTCGAAAGGGATATGCTTGTAATGTAGGATTTCGCCTGCTTGGCTGATCGCGCGGGGAAGCCCCCGCCGCTCCTTGAACCCGTCAGAACCCACCAATTTCGCGGCAAGCCGGTTTTTCGCGATATTGGTGTCAACCGTGTCAACCAGCACTGCCCGAAGTGCCTGTTTTCAAACGATCCTTCCCGAACTTCTCGCTATTGCGCCCGGCGCACCGGCGCTTCGGCGTTACAGATGTCCGCTCCGCCCGCGGGCACGGTGAAGAAGGGCGGCTGGCGGTTCTCGCGCAGCTTGATCCATGCCGCGAACCGTTCGTTGTCGGTCGCGCGATACTGGAAGCGCGGGCGCTCATCCTCGGGCAGCTGGCTGGCCAGCCGCACCGATGCGATCCCCACATATTGCGCGGGATCCTCGTACAGACCAAGCCCGCCGCCGGTGCCGCGCGGCAGGCTGGAAAGCCAGCGCATCCCCTCGATCACGCGCCCGGCGATCGCGATGTTGCGGTCCAGATGGCGCGGGGCGTGGCCGATCACGGCGTACAGCTCCGATCCGCTGCCCGTGCTCGGCGCCAGGTCGCGCGCCACGCCGACCATGCCATAGCAATGGGTCAGCCAGGTTTTCTTGCCGTCGGTCGCCAGCGGCCAGCCATCGGCGCTGTGCCCGGTCTTCGCGGTATAGGGATCGGTCTTCGTCAACGCCGTGACGCCATCCCAGCTGCTCCACTCATATTCGGGCGGCGGATTGGGGATGACGAGGCCGGGCAGCTGGGTCTTGACCGTGCCGCCGCCCCATTGCGCGACATAATTGTCCTGCACGCGATACACGCTGGTCCCGTCCCACCAGTGCGCCTCGGCGAGCTTGCGGATATTGGCGACATGGGCCGGTGCGTAGCGCGGGGCGAGACGGATGAAGATCTGGTTCCCGCCCTTCAGCGTGACCACGAGGATCTCGTTGTCGGGAATGGGTTTCCAATCCTCGGGCAGCGCGTCTGCCGAGGCAGGCGTGGCCTGTGCGGGCCTCCCGGAAAGCGCGGCGGTCTGGGCAATGGCAGGAAGGGCGGCGGAGAGCGCAAGCAGCGCGATCAGGGGCTTCAGCATGACGCGAAACCTGACATGCTCCGTGCCGCTTGCCTAGCCCGCGATGAGCAGCTAGGTCACCCGCCTTCCAGAGCATGCGGAGCGGTGGCCGAGTGGTCGAAGGCGCTCGCCTGGAAAGTGAGTATACGCCAAAAGCGTATCGAGGGTTCGAATCCCTCCCGCTCCGCCATTTGCCGATCCAGCCATCCAATCCGGCGCCGTCGCTGATCCGGGCGGCACGGACATCGCCAGCCAAACCGCTACAAATCCGGCAAGCCCTGGTGCGCCACGCCCCAGCCGGCGAGATCGGGGCCGGACGCGCGCTCCAGCAATTCCGCTGCGTCCGCCACCTGCCAGTTTGCCGGGGTCTCGATGCCGTCGAGTTCCGCCCATGTCACCGGTGCGGCTACCGGTGCGCCCGCCCTCGCGCGCACCGTATAGGGCATCACCGCGGTCGCGCCGCGCTGGTTGCGCAGCCAGTCGATGAAGATCCGGCCCTTGCGCTTGGCCTTTGACATGGTCGCGGTGAAGCGATCGGGTTCGGCTTGCGCAAGCGCGCGGCTGAAACGGTCGGCGAAATCCTTCACGACCGGCCATTCTGCGCCGGGGATCAGCGGCACGACGACGTGCACGCCCTTGCCGCCCGAAAGCATCGCGAAGCTGACAAGGCCGATATCGGCGAGATGTTGCTTCAGGTCGACCGCCGCCTTCTTCACCTGGTCGAAGCCCAGGCCTTCGTCGGGATCGAGATCGAACACCATCCTGTCGGGCTTTTCCAGCGTGCGGATCGACGAGCCCCAGCCGTGGAATTCGATCGTCCCCATCTGGACACAGGCGACCAGCCCATCGGTATCGGTGACATACAGATAGGGCTCCGTCGATCCGTCCTTTTCCCGGATGTCGACGTGATGGACATGATCGCCGAACGAACCCGCGTCATGCTTCTGAAAGAAGCAATGCCGGGCGCGGCCCTGAGGACAGCGCACCAGACTGATCGGGCGGTTCGCGGCGAACGGCAGGATCAAGGGCGCCATCGTTTCGTAGAAGGCGGCCAAGTCGCCCTTGGTGACCGTGGACTGATCGAACAATTGCCGGTCGGGGTTGGTGATCCTTATCGTGGTCCGCGACGAAGCCGGAGCTGCGCCGGGCTGCTCCAGAGTCACCTCCGCAGCCTCCTTGTCGCCGCGCAGGCCGATGAAGCTCGAATGGCGCAGCACGCCATCGGGCGTCACTTCGGCATAGGCGACTTCGGCGACCAGTTTTGGCGTCACCCAGTGCGCGCCGCGCGTCGCGGCTCTGGGCGCATCGACGGTCGGCGTCTTGCGCGCCAGCCGCTCCAGCTTCTCGCCGATCGCAGCGATCGTCTCCTGCGAAAAGCCGGTCCCGACCTTGCCGGCGTAGCGCAGCTTGTCCCCGTCGCGCACGCCGAGCAGCAACGAGCGGAAGCCGCGCCGCTTTTCGCTGCCCAGCCAGCCGATGATGACGAACTCCTGCCGATGAAGGCATTTGATCTTCAGCCAGTTGCTGGAACGCCTGCCCGCATAGGGCGCATCGGCACGTTTCGAGACAATCCCCTCATAGCCTTCGCGGCACATCGTCTCGAACAGCTTTTCGCCCGATCCAACGATATGTTCGGCGAATTGCAGCCGCGCATCAGCGCCGTCGAGCACGCCGCGCAATTGCTCCTTGCGCACGACGTTACCCTGTTTCTCGAGCTTCCTGCCATCGAGCTCGAGCAGGTCGAACGCGAAAAGCGTCATCTCTCCGCCGTTCGAGATGGCATCCTTCAACCGGGAGAAATCGGGCCGGCCCTGATCGAAGGCCACAATCTCTCCGTCGATCAACGCCGATCCCACCGGAAGCGTCGCGGCCGCCTCGACGATGCCCGGGAACTTGTCGCTCCAGTCGAGACCGGTGCGGGTAAACACCTTTGCCCGCCCGCCAGCGACGGCGACCAAGGCGCGATAGCCGTCATACTTCACTTCATGGATCCACCCGGATCCGGCGGGCACGCTGTCGACCAGCGTACAGAGCTGCAGGGCGCGGAACGCCGGCATCCTTGCCTTGCCGGCAGGCGGGGCCGGGCGTTTCGACGGTGCGGCCTTGCGCCACCCCGGCAGCGTCCGGGCAGCTTTCCCCTCGGCGATCTGCTGCATCGTCCGTCCGGTCTTCACGCTGGTCAGCGCACCTTCGACCAGATCGTCGGAGCCGCCGGCGAAATCATCCGCCACCTTGCGCAGCAGCCAGTTGGTATTGCGTTCCTTGCCGCGCGGCTTCAGGCGCACGAGCAGCCATTCGCCCTTCATCCGTTCGCCATCGAGTACGAAGTGCAAATGCCCCTTCTCAAGATCGGCGGCCGACTTGCCGGGCAGCGGCGCCCAGCTACCATCGTCCCACAGCATGACCGTACCGCCGCCATATTCCTTCGCCGGAATCGTGCCTTCGAAATCGGCATAGCTGAGCGGATGGTCCTCGGTCTGCACCGCGAGCCGCTTGTCGGCCGGATCGAGGCTGGGGCCGCGCGTGACGGCCCAGCTTTTCATCACTCCGTCCACTTCCAGCCGCAGATCCCAATGCAGCCGGGTCGCATCATGCTTCTGCACCATGAACCGGTTGCCCTTGCCCGGCGCAAGAATGCCCTGAGGCTCGCGGGTCTTCGCGAAATCCCGCTTGGAATTATAGGTGGCGAGGGGATCGGCGCGCACCATCACGCACGCTTTTTCGCCGGGGGTTTCGCGGCCGCCCTGGCCGGTTTCTTCTTCGCCGGGGTCCCCGCCGCGGGCTTCTCGACCGATTTCTTCAGCGCCGCCATCAGATCGACCACGTTCGAGCCAGACCGGGCGCGGCCGTCATCCTTGTCCTCGATGATCTTGCGGCCCGATTTCGACTTCTGCTTGCGCGCAATCAGGTCGCGCAACGCGTCGACATAACGATCGTGAAACTGGGCGGGGTCGAACCGGTGCGTCTTCTTCTCGATCAGCGTGGTGGCGAGATCGAGCAGATCGGCATCGGGCTTGTCGTCGGGGATGTCGCGAAAATAACTCTGGGCCTTGTTGACCTCATCGGCATAGCGCAGCGTTTCCAATACCATCCCCCGCCCGCAGGGCTTGAGGCTGACGACATATTCTCGCCCGCGCATCGCGAGTTGGCCCAATCCCACCTTCTTCGATTGGCGGAGCGCCTCGCGGAGAACGATGAATGCCTCCTCCGCCAGATCGTCCGCCGGCACGACGAAATAGGGCCGCTCATAGTAGAGAACGTCGATCTCGTCCGCGTCGACGAACTGCGTCAGCTCCAGCGTCTTCTTTGAATCCAGCTTCACCGCATCGATTTCGGCCTGATCGAGCAGGACGTAGTGGTCCTTGTCCACCGGATAGCCCTTGACGATCTCGTCGGTATCGATCGCGCCAAGGCCCGGCACGACCTTCTCATACTTCACGCGCTTGCCGGAAGGCTCATGCACCTGGTGAAAGGCGATCTGCGCACCCGATTTCGTAGCGGCGTAGATTTCGACCGGGATCGAGACCAGCGCCAGCCTGATCTGTCCCTGCCAATAGGCTCGTGCGGCCATCCTGTCCTCCGTCGTTGCGGAGCCGATTCAACACAGCGCAGCCGGACTCGTTCCCCCGGTCCCGGGGAGGGCATCGTGTTTCAGGCGGGAAGGCTTTTGCCGGTCCGCGCCGCGACGTCGGCGAACAGGATGCGCGCGACGATCTCGGAGCGGTCGTCTTCGATGTCGAGGCAAGCCTTGAGTAGCAGCGCGTCGCCGCCCTGCGCCGCGAGCATCCCGGATACGACGCGATTGCCGCGCGCCATTGCGGATGCGAGATCGGGATAATCCCGGCTGCCCAGATGCGACGGCGCGCCCGAACCATGAATACGCAGAAAATATTGCGGCATGGCGGCTCGCTTCCTCTCCGAGGCTGTCCGGCAATCCCGGGTCGACTGCGCAACCTGCCAAGGGGGTAAAGGGTTCCTCCGCAATCCGGAAAAACCGCTTTTCGAGAAGTATTTACGAGTCGCGCGACGGCATGGCGGCACTCCGCGTCAATCGGAGCGCTGCCGGCCCCTGTGGACCGCTGTGCCGTCCGCTTCGGCCAGCCGGTCCCGGCAATGAGTAAGGGCCCGGCGGACATGCTTTTCGACCATCGAAACCGAAATGCTGAGCGCTTCGGCGATCTCAGCCTGCGGCAGGTTTTCGAGCCGGTGCATCACGAACGCCGTCCGGGCACTAAAGGGCAGTTCGGCGATGGCTGCATCGACAATCGCCAATTGCTCGCGGGCGGCGAGGATCTGATCGGTGGAAGGATCGTCGGAGACGATTTGTTCGAGGGCTCTGGTATCGACGAGCAACATGCCGCGCGTCACCTCGGCGCGGGCGCGGTCGCGGATCAGGTTGAGCGCGGTTACGTACAGGAAAGCCCCCGGATCGAGCACTTCGGCTCTGGTCTCCGCCAGCGAAAGGCGAAGGAAGGCGTCCTGCACGACATCCTCCGCATCCGCCCCGCGCCATCGGACGCGGATCGCGGCGGCCAGCCGCCCGTAAAGCTCCGGGAGACGCTCGCCCCGCTGATCCCGCACGACGCCGGCATCTTCGTCAGGCATGCATGACGGGCGATCGGCACCGGCCATCCCTCTCCCCTCCTGATCGTGTCGAAGGAGGCCCCGGCGCACCGAAACTGTCAACATATAAATATAGCAAAAAAGATTTATATTATCATTGAGGAATGCATCGTCTCATCCGTCTTCAGATCAGACGCCAGGTCCCGCGCCTGACGCATCCCGCGCCCGGCGCAGGACATCAACAGCGGGGATAGGAGAGCGAGATGACGAGACGATCGACGATCCGATGGACCGGCCGGCGCATGGCCGGCCGCGCGATGCTGCTTGCGGGAATGACTGTCATGGGCATGACCAATATCGCCGCACAGGCCCAGACCCTGCTGGCCAGCGATGCCCGCTATCCGCGCATCCGGCTGCTCCCCAGCGGCGAACTGATTGCGTCGGTCCTGTCCTATCAGGGCGACGATCACGTCAAGATCTTTTCCAGCGTCAACAACGGCGTCAGCTTCACCCAGGTCGGCACGATCGCCGATCCGGAATTCCAGACGCTGAAGTCGAGCAGCCCCAGCCTGTTCCGCGTGCCGCAGACCGTCGGATCGCTCAACGCGGGCGACCTGATCCTGGGGATCGCGGTGGACACGCATCCGACCAACACCAATCGCCGTACCAAGATCAACATCTACCGGAGCACCGACGACGGCCGGACCTGGGCCTTCCTGTCGGTCGCGGTCCGATCGGCCAATGCCGGCGGGCTGTGGGAGCCCGATTTCTCGATGGGCACCGACGGTGCGATCGTGATGCATTACGCCGACGAAAGCAGCGACTGCTGCAGCCAGAAGCTGGTCCGCCGCCGCACCTATGACGGGATCAACTGGGTCGATCACACCAACACGGTGGCGCTCGATACCAATATCAATGGCCCGAACTATTCGCTGCGCCCCGGCATGTCGGTCGTGTCGAACCTGGCCAACGGCACGCGGTTCATGACCTACGAGATTTGCGGACCGGGCGCGGCCTATAGTTGCTCGACCTATTACAAGACCTCCACCGACGGCTGGAACTATGGCGCGGTCAACACGCCGGGCACGCGGATGGAGGATTCGCTCCAGCGTTTCTTCGCGCATACGCCGGTCAACAAGGTGCTGCCCGACGGCTCGATCCTGTGGCTCGGCCAGGTGCTCAAGGTCGCCAACGGGAACCCCTCGGGCTTCGACGGCACGGTGATCTACAAGAGCGCGTCGGGCAATCCGAACGGCCCCTGGACGATGATCGACGCGCCGGTGCCGCTGCCCAATCCCACCGCCAGCAACAATTGCGAGGGTTTCTCGCCCGGCCTGCAGTGGATTTCGGGCGGCGCCACGCTGGTTCAGCTCACTACCCGCCTCGAGGGCGGCGTCTGCAAGCTGTATTTCGGCAGCGGCCCGACCAGCTGAGCCACCGCGGAAACGCGACCGGCGTCCCCGTGGCGGGGCGCCGGTCCCTTTTCGCACCTGACACTCCGGGAGAACAGGAAAGCACATGACCAAGATCTGGGCGTGGGGGGCGGCGATCGTCCTGGCCGGCATTCTCGCACTGGCCTGGTTCGCACTGCCCGAGGATCATGTGGCCACCGGCAATGGCCAGATCATGATCGCGGACGCGGCACCGCCGCCCGCACCGGCGGCGGCAGGTAACGCCATGATCGCGGACACCGGCAAGCCGCTCGACGCCGCCCAGCGCAATGCCGAGCTGGCGCTGGAAAGCGGCAATCTCTTCGCGACGGAGAAGCGCGATCCCGCCTGGGCCAGCCGCAGCGAAGCGGCGATCCGGGGCGTGCTGCGCCATATCGACTATATCGATCAGGGCGACCTGCTGTGGATCGATTGCAAGACGACCGTCTGCCAGGTGAAGGGTGCGGGCAAGGAAGACGAAGCGACCGGAACGATGGCGCCGGTGTGGGACGCGCTGGAACGCGCCACCGCCGGCGACACGCTGCGCGGTCAGGGCCTGACTCGCAGCGACACGACCTATGAGACTCCGCGCAGCCGCGAAGCCTTCATCATCCATTACCGCCGGCTGGAGGCAGCGCCGGCACGCTGATCCGCACCCTCTCCCGCGACGGGAGAGGGTGCGTTTTCCGGAACGGGCCCTTAGCGCCCCACCTCCGGCCCCGGCTGCGGCAAGCCGGCAATCCACCGCGCCAGCCGTGCCGACAGCTGCCGGGTCACCGCCGTTTCGCGCGCGGCGAGATTGTGCAGCTCGCCGGGATCGACGGTGAGGTTGTAGAGCTCGACCCCGCTGCCATCGCGATCCATCATCAGCTTCCACGACCCAGACCGGATCGAATAGAGCGGCCCGATCTCGCGTTCCGAACGCGGCCTGCCGATATGGGTGTAGATATCCGGCCGCGCGCGGACCGGGCTGCCGCGCCACGCGGCGGCGATGTCGATCCCGTCGACTCCGGAAGGGCGCGCCGCCCCGCCGATCCGCGCGAGCGTGGGAAACAGATCGGTCGCGTGAGCGATGCTGGCCGCATCGCTGCTGCCCGGCCGGATATGTCCCGGCCAGCGCAGGATCAGCGGCTGGCGCACCCCACCTTCGTACAGGCTCGATTTGCGGCCGCGCCACGGCCCCGCCAAACCGGGCGTCTTGTCGCCGCGCGTCGGCCCATTGTCCGAGGTGAAGACAATCAGCGTATCGTCCAGCTCGCCCGCCTCGCGCAGCGCGCCGATCATCCGCCCGATCCCGGCGTCCATCGCCACCAGCACCGCCAGATAGCGGTCCTCGGTCGGATTGCGCCCCTTCCCCTTCACTGCCGCCAGCTGCTCGGGGCTCGGCTCCCACGGCGTGTGCACATCCTCCAGCCAGAGCTGGACATACCAGGGGCGATCCTTGTGGCGGGCGACGAAATCGAGCGCCTTGTCGATGAAGCGGCCGGAAATCTGCGATCGCGGCATCCATTCGATCGGGCCGCCGCCCAGCGCCGCGCTCCGCTTCGCCAGATCGGTGACCGGCGCATTCTCCAGCAATCTCGGCCCCAGCCCCTCGAACTGGGTGACGCTCTCGTCGAAGCCATAGGCCGCGGGCAGCGGCGCATCGCCGACATCGCGCCCGCCGCCCAGATGCCATTTGCCGAAATGGCCGGTGGCATAGCCCACGCCGTGCAGCGCGCGCGGCAACGTGGGGATGCGCGGATCGAGCCAGTCGACCTGGCCATAATCGCGGTTGCGCTTGCGTGGCCCGATATAGGTGGTGAAGCCCAGCTCGGCCGGGAACTGGCCGGTCATGAACGCCGCGCGCGACGGCGAGCAGATCGGCGCCGCATCATAGAATTGCGACATCACCATCCCGTCGCCCGCCAGCGCGTCGATATTGGGTGTGGCGACCAGCCGGTTGCCGGTCAGGGAGAGATCGCCGAAGCCCATATCGTCGACGAGGATGAACAGGATGTTCGGCTGCTTCGCCGCCGGACGGACCACGGGCTCGGGCGGCTTCGCGGAGATCGGGCCGGCCCCGAACGGCGCCGCCAATGCCAGCGCCAGCGCGGTCGCCCCGATCGCGCGCCGGATGCCGCGCGACCGCGCCACGCTCACCGGAACCACTCGAGCGGGATCGCTTCGCCCATCTTCGTCTCGCCGCGCGCGTCCGGATGCAGAAAGTCGCCCCGGTGCAGCGAGGGATCGAGCCGCTGGGGATTGGCCGGATCGGCCACCACCTTTTCAAGATCGAACACCGCGTCGAACTCGCCGGACGTGCGCATCCATTCGTTGACGCGCACGCGCATCGCTTCGCCCGCCTCGCTGTAATAGCCCGCGCCCTGATAGGGCAGGATGGTCAGCCCCATGACCTTGATCCCGCGCGCACGGGCCCGGGCGATGAGCTGGCGATAGCCTTCGATCAGTTGCTCGGCGGTGATCGTCGGCGCCACCGAACCATCGCCGCGCACCCGGCCCGATCCGCCGATATCGTTGATCCCCTCCAGCAGCACGACATGGGTGACTCCGGGCAGCGACAGCACGTCGCGATCGAACCGCTCCACCGCGCTCGGCCCGGTGCCCTGCGAAAGCACGCGATTGCCCGAGATCGCCTGGGTCACCACGACATGCGGCCTGCCCGCCGCGGCCAGACGCCGCGCCAGCACGTCGCCCCAGCGGCACAGCGGCACCGCATCCATCGCGCAGCCCGTATTGTCGGTGATCGAATCGCCAAAGGCCACAATCACCGGGCGCGGCTTGCCGCCCAGCACTTCCACTCCAGCCAGCAGCGGGCGGTGGTCGTAGCGCGCCGCGACGCCGAACGAAGTCGCCGCAGTGTAATTGCCGGGTACTGAAAGCAATGTCTTGTCGCCGCCCGCGCCATGCACGGTGTTCAGCCGGATCGAGCCGGGCAGATAGAGCGACACTTCGACGACGTCGAACTGCCGGAGCTTCAGCCGGGCGGGATCGGTGGTGATGACGGTGCGGGCCGGAATCTCGGCCGCTTCCTTCCGGCCGAAGGTCACCGCCACCGCCTTGCCGCCGGCGACGCGGACGCTGGCCGCGCCGATCTGCAGCGCCTGGCCATATTCGTTGGAGAGCCTCAGCCGGATCCGGTCGCCATCCGCGCCGACGCGAATCGAAAAGCGCAGCGTCGCGTTCGCGACCGGCACTTCCTGCCGCTCGGTCCCGGCCTTCCACATGCTGGCGGTCCAGGCGGGCGTCCATTTCTCGGGCGATGTCGCGCCGGCCAGCAGCAACGCAGCGGCAACCAGTGCGGCCTTACCAATCCAGCGCATTTCCACCCCTCCTTATTGATATGATAAATCAGTTATCTGATCAGTGACATAGAACCGATCTTCACTGCATTCAATCCGCTGCCGGACACCCGGATACAAGCGTGAAACATGCCGGGTGCAGTAAACCCGCCTTCGTCCACTGTCAGCGATGTCAGGCCACGAATAGAATATTGTCAGGCCAATCGTGGTATGATAATTAAGATAGAAACCGCCCTTCAAGTGCGGGTCCAACAGGGGAGGAATATATGAGATTTCAGCGCTCTTGCTTTCTGATCGGCGCTTCGGGTTTCGCGCTGATGGCAGCGATCCCCGGCATCGCCTTCGCGCAAAGTGCCACCGGCGCTGCGTCGCAGGACGAAGAAGCGGTGGAACAGGAAATCGTCGTCAGCGGCTACCGGCAGAGCCTCGAGACCGCCCAGACGGTGAAGCGCGAATCGAACGACATCGTCGATTCGATCGTCGCCGAGGATATCGGCAAGCTGCCCGACAGCACCGGCGCGGAGACCCTGGCGCGCGTTCCGGGCGTGCAGGTCGATCGCTTGAACGGCGAAGCCGGCGGCGTGCGCGTTCGCGGCCTGCCCGATCTGACCACCACCTATAACGGCCGCGAGATCTTCACCGCCGAAGGGCGCAGCGTCGCGCTGCAGGACTTCCCGGCGGCGTCGATCGCGCGCTTCGATGTCTATAAGACCGCGTCGGCCAACCTCATCGAAGCGGGCATCGCCGGCGAGATCGACGTGAAATCGCGCAAACCGTTCGACTTCAAGGGACTGCGTATCGCGGGCGGCCTGACCGGGCTCCACTGGCGCCAGAGCCAGGAGTTCGGCGTCGACGCCAACCTGCTGATCAGCAATCGCTGGGATACCGGCATCGGCGAGATCGGCATTCTGGTCGAGGGTTCGTACACCGACAACAATTTCGTCGATTCGTACCGCGACAACAATTCGCAGATCCTCATCCGCGCACCAAATGCGGTGAACTTTCCGCTCGCGCGCTACCCCTCGCGCGTCAGCTTCCAATATCCCAGCTCGAACCGCTTCCGCCCCTCGGCGGCGGCCGCGATCCAGTGGCGCCCGAGCCCGGAGCTCGAATTCTACGGCGACTTCCTGTTCCAGGGCTTCCGCGCCCGCGGCGAATCGCGCGCGCTCCATTTCGACACGAGCAGCAACTCGGCGATCTCGAACGTCACCTTCTGCCCCGGCAGCACCGATCTGGTCTGCCAGATGACGATGGCTGGTCCCAACGGGATCACCGGCTATCAGATCGCGCAGAAGAACAAGACCGACACCTATCAATATGGCGGCGGCTTTATCTGGAAGGTGGGTGGCGGCGGCCGCGTCACGGGTGACGTGGCGGTGACGGATTCGCGCAACTCGAACCGCAACATGCAGTTCAACATCTTCACCAACAACAACGGCAACCGGGTCTTCAACTTCGACGACCAGTCGGGCGGCGGCGGCGCTTCGGCCTATGTGACCGATGTCGACCTGGCCTCGGCTTCGTCGTTCCGCATGCTGAACTTCGCGGAGAACGGCGCGGACAATCACGGCCGCAGCTTCCAGGCGCGGCTCGACGCAGATCTTCCGGTCAATCTGGGGATCTTCGACAAGGTCCAGCTAGGCGTTCGCTTCAGTAACCGCGACAGCGATTCGTACAACGATCCGGCGGAGAACCGCACCCCGGTGCTGGGCGCGAACGATCCGCGCATCCAGTACATCAACCTGCCGTTCGAGTTCCAGTATGCGCCGATCGGCTTCCGCGGCGACGAGACGGTCCATCCGCGGACCTGGATCACGCCGACCCGCGCCGACATCTGGAACAATGCCGACTATCTCCGCTCGCTCGTCGGCCGTCCGGCCGGCTTCCCGGACATGGACTGGGTCTATTCGGCGAACGAGAAGTCGTACACCGGCTATCTGCAGAGCCATTACAAGTTCGGGATCGGCTCGGTCGAGATCGATGGCCAGGTCGGCCTTCGCGCCGTTCGCACCACGAACGACATCCAGGGCACGCTGAAGATCGGCGCCGCCGCAGGCACGCCGTACAGCAAGACCAACGAATATACCGATTTCCTGCCCAATGTGAGCGCCCGCATCAAGCTGACGCCGAACCTTCAGGCGCGCGCCTCGTTCACCAAGACGCGCACCCGGCCGGGCTTCGGCCAGCTCAATCCGACGCTGACCGTGAACGTGGCCGCCACCCCGGTCTGCGACCCCGAAGCGCCGACGGTATGCACCACGATGACCGCCAGCGGCGGTAATCCGGACCTGCAGCCGATCGAGTCGAACAATTACGACGCGTCGCTCGAATATTATTTCTCGCGTTCGGGCTCGGCGACGGTGCAGGTGTTCCGCCGCGACGTGACCGGGTTCATCAACAACGCCACCACCTTCATGCCCAATCCCGATGTCGGCGGCGTGATCCGCGTCGATCGTCCGGAGAATGGCGAGCAGGGCTATATCCAGGGCGTCGAGGTCGGCTTCCGCAGCTTCCTGAAGATTCCGTCGCTGCCCCAGTGGATGCAGAATTTCGGCGTGTTGGCGAACTACACCTATCTCGACCACGCATCGGAACTCTCGCCGACCGCGGCGGCGACGCTGCCGGGCCTGCAGCCGCTGAGCAACGTGTCGAACCATCTGGCCAACGCGCAGATCTTTTACGAGAGCAAGGCGGTCTCGCTGCGCCTCTCGTACAATTACCGCTCGAGCTTCCAGACCTATGGCATCGTCACCGACAATGCGCTGACCGCGACGTTCGAGCCGTGCCTGCGCGTGCCGGTCACCTGCACCCGGCCGCAGCTGACGCTGCCGACGGTCGAGGAAGGCCGCGGCCAGCTCGACTTCTCGGGTGCGATCAACCCGACCGACTTCCTGACGCTGACGTTCAACATCGCGAACATGCTGGGTTCGACCCAGCGCACCAGCCGCGTGTTCAACGACAAGGGCCAGGGCTATGCGGTTCAGGTCCGCTATCTCGAAACGATCTACCGCGTGGGCGTCCGGGTCCGGTTCTGATCCGCACGGCCGATGACGCACTGACGACGACATGGCGCCGCGCGGAGACTTTCCGCGCGGCGTCTTTTTTTGGAGAGGCACATGCGCAATTCATCCACCCGGCGATCGGGATTCCTTTTCCGGCTGGCCGGAGCCGCCGCCGTCGCGGCGACCGCTCTGACGCCGATAACGCCGGCCGCCGCCCGCGCGGCGCGCGCGGCCCCAGACAACGCGGTACCCGTGTGCAAGGGCGTGGAAGGCTATGCCGCTTCGTTCGGCGGCCGCCGCACCTTCCTGTGGCATCCCGACGTGCTGATGCGGCTCAAGGCCGGGCGCGACAGCGATCCCGCGATCAAGGCCGCCTATGCCGGGCTGATCGGCAAGGCCGATATCGCGATGGGCCGCACCCTGTTCACCGTGGCGGACAAGCTGACGATCCCGCCCTCGGGCAGCCGCAACGACTATCTCAGCATCGTTCCCAATTATTTCCCCGATCCGGCCAAGCCCAACGGCCCCTGGATTCGGGGCGAGGGCACCAATCCCGACCGGATGACCAACAAGTTCGACATCGCCGACCTCGACCGGATGAGCGCGGACGTCGAGATTCTCGCACTGGCCTATTATTTCTCCGAAAATCCGCGCTACGCGACCCGCGCGGCGAGCATCGTGCGTACCTGGTTTCTCGATCCGAAGAGCCGGATGAACCCCAACATGAACTTCGCCCACACCGTACCCGGCCGCGAGAATGGCCGCCCCGACGGCGTGTTCGAAACGCAGCGCGTCCAGCGCGTGATCGACGCCGTGGGCCTGATCGGCCCCTCGGGTTTCTTCACCGCCGATGACGGCAAAGGGCTGGAGAAATGGTTCTCCGACTATGTAGACTGGCTGCGCAATTCGACGCACGGCAAGGGCGCAAGCATCCAGCGCAACATCAACGCGATGTGGTATGATTCCCAGATCACCCATTTCGCGCTCTACGCCCGCCGGACGGACGTGGTGAAATCGGTGGTCCAGGACTTTTCGAAGCGCCGCCTGCCCGTCCATTTCGGCGCGGACGGATCGATGGCGCTGGAAGCCACCCGCTCGCGCAGCCTGTTCTTCTCGATCGCGTCGCTGGGCGCGGCCTATAATGTCGCGGAGATTGCGAGCTGCGTCGACATCGACCTGTGGAACCTCGAGGAAGGCGGCCGCGGCATCCGCAAGTCGTCCGACTTCATCGCCAAATATCACGGCAACACCGCCAGCTGGCCCTTTCCCGAAAGCGACCGGAACCGGACCGACATCGACGACCTGATGTACCGCGCCAACCGCGTCTGGGGCGCGGCCTATACGCCGAACCCGCGCGTCGAACTGGCGCGCTATTTCAAGATGTGAATGCTTCCTTCCCTGCCTCTTCGGGGTGAAAACAAAAAAAGGCCGGGGTCCGATGCCCCGGCCTTTTCCATTTTGCCTCCTCTCCTTGCAAGGGAAGGGAGGCGGTCAGGGCTTCGCCGCCCCTTCCGGATATGCCGCGACGATCGCGTCATATTCCTTGCGGCTGATCTCGATCATGAAGCCGTGGCGCGTGCCCGCCGGCATCTCGAAGCGGTTCCACCGCGCGACTCCGCTATTGCCCTGCACCTGATACCAGGGTCCTTCCAGCCGGGGAGCCTTCGACAAGCCGTAGCTCTGCCCGGCATATTGTTCGTAATAGGCCAGCCAGTCGCGGCCGTTGGGCGCACGGATGATCGTCGGCGCTTCGCGGAAGTTCGGGCTGATCGCCGGGCCCGGCATCGGATAGGGGCCGAGCAGCGACGGCGCGCAGCTGATCCGCACGGTCTTGCCCGTGGTCCAGTTGTACGAGGGATAGCGCTCGTCCTTGATGACCGCGCAATAGCCCTTGCCCTCGTCGCCCGGCATGATGATCGTGTCGATCGTCGCGATATCCCAGTCGAACAACAGCTTGGGCGGCCCGTCGAACGTCCGGAGGTCCTTCGACGTGACATAGAGCGTGCGCTGGCTCGCCCAGTAGCGCTCGGGATCGGCCGGCGTGTGGGGCACGTTCGGGGTGTGCCAGGTGAGCAGATATCTGCTCGAGGCCTTGTCGAAGAACAGCTTCGGCGCGCCCAGCCGGGGCAGCGGATTGGCGAAGCCGCGCACGTTCGACAGATCGGGCTGATAGGCGCCGAACGGAGCCCAGCGGATCAGGTCGCTCGAGACCCAGAAGCGGACCTGCGAATCGCTGTCGCTCTTGTTGCCGACAAGGATGTAGCGCCCGTCGGACATCCGCGTGATCGACGGGTGGCCGTGATAATCCTCCGACACCGGCCGCCCGCCGTTGAGCCGCCGCCAGTGCAGCCCGTCCAGGCTGACCGAATAGAAGAGGACGCCGTACCGCTCCTTCGTCATGTGCGCGAAGAGATAGGCCCTTGCCGGATCGACATAGGGCACCTCCGGCGCGCCCGGCGGCACTTCGGGCGGCACCTGCGCGGAGGCGACGCCGCCCAGCGCACCGATCGCGGCGACCCCGCACAGCATCGCCCCGAAGCGATACCGGCGGCCTCCGGTGGTTGATCTCGACATCCTGTTCTCCCTTTTCCGAGGGCGCCGATGGTGCGCCCGCCATGCGGGATTCGATATAGACTGGTATGACAAATCATACTATAGTGGCCTGACCACATAAATCGGGAGAGATCGGAATGGCTGCCGCAAGAGGCATGGCGCTTTTGACTTTGGCGGGTTTCGCGATCGCCGCGCCTCTTTCCGCATCGTCGCACGAGGACCCGGCGGCCACGCCGGCGAAGCCGCGCGACGCAAAGCTCGTCATGACCTATTCCGACACCAGCCGCATGGGCGTGCCCTATGCCAAGGATCCCTCGGTCATCCGCTTCGGCGGCCGCTACCTGATGTATTATTCGGTGCCGCCGGCGAAGGACAACAAGGCGGGCGGCGACGGCTTCCCCACCGGATGGGCGATCGGCATCGCCGAAAGCCGCGACATGAAGAAATGGACCAAAGTCGGCGAAGTCCTGCCCAAGCAGGAAGTCGAGCGCAACGGCATCGCCGCGCCGGGCGCAGTGGTGATCAACGGCAAGGTCCATTTGTTCTACCAGACCTATGGCAATGGCCGCCGCGACGCGATCAACCATGCCTGGTCCAGCGACGGCGTGACCTTCGAGCGCGATCCGGGCAATCCCGTCTTCCGCCCGACCGACTCGCCGTGGAGCGCGGGCCGCGCGATCGACGCCGAAGCCTTTGTCCATGACGGCAAGCTGCTCCTCTATTGGGCGACGCGCGATCCCGACATGAAGGTACAGATGCTCGGCGTGGCCTCCGCGCCGCTCAACTCGAAATTCGGCGCGGGCGACTGGACCAACCTGAGCAAGGACGGCCCGATCCTGAAGCCCGAGCTCCCCTGGGAGCGCAAGTGCATCGAGGCCGCGAGCATCATCCGCAAGAACGGCAAGCTCTACATGTTCTATGCTGGCGGCTATAATAACGAGCCGCAGCAGATCGGCGTCGCGGTCAGCACCGATGGCGTGAAATGGACCCGCCTGTCGGACCAGCCCTTCCTCGCCGATGGCGGACCAGGCAGCTGGAACGATTCGGAATCGGGCCACCCCGACATTTTCGAACATGGCGGCCAGTCGCTGCTGTTCTTCCAGGGCAATCCCGACCGCGGCAAGACCTGGACCCTCGCCGCCGTCCGGGTCGGCTGGAACAAGAACGGCCCGTACCTGAAGAAATAAGCCCGCGTTCCGGCATATAAACATAGGAGGATAGGATGGCCCTCGCCCGTATTCTGGCCGCGCTGAGCCTTGCCGCGGCGATTCCGTGCCTGACCCCGGCCGAAGCGATCGCCCAGCAGGCGCCCGCCGCCGCCACGGCATTCGATCTGGTCGCCGACGGCAGTGCCCCGACCATCTATTTCAGCGCGGGCGACGCGCCGGTGGTTGAGATCGCGGCGAACGCCTTTGCCGGCGATGTCGAGCGCGTCTCGGGCGTGAAGCCCAAAGTGTCGCAGGGTAACCCGGGCGGCCGTCTGGCCATCCTTGTCGGCACGATCGGCGGCTCGCCGCTGATCGACCGGCTCGTCGCGGAGAACCGCATCGCGGTGGGTTCGCTCAAGGACCAGACCGAAGCCTATACCATCGCGGTGGTCGAGAACCCGATGCCGGGCGTCAGCCGCGCGCTGGTCGTCGCGGGCACCGACCGTCGCGGCACCGCGTACGGCATCTTCCGGCTTTCGGAGCGGATCGGCGTCTCGCCCTGGGTCTGGTGGGCCGATGTCGCCCCCACCCGCCGCGCCAGCCTGTCGCTGGGCAGCGAGACGATCACGCAGGGGTCGCCCTCCGTCCGCTATCGCGGCATCTTCATCAATGACGAGGACTGGTCGATCCGCCCCTGGGCGGCGCGCACCATCGATCCGAGCGGCGACATGGGGCCGACCACCCACGCCCATATCTTCGAGCTGCTGTTGCGCCTGCGCGCCAACTATCTCTGGCCGGCGATGCACAAGGTGACCTCGGCCTTCAATCAGGTCGACGGCAATGCCGAGATGGCCGATCGCTACGCCATCGTCATGGGCGCGAGCCATGCCGAGCCGATGCTGCGCAACAATGTCGCCGAATGGAATTTCGAGCAGAACGGCGAGTTCAACTACGGCAAGAACGGTCCGAAGATTCTGCAATATTGGCGCGACCGCGTGCAGGCAAACCACCGGTACGAGAACGTCTATACCGTCGGCATGCGCGGCATCCACGACAGCCCGGCCGAGATGAACCGTGGCTTCGACGGCGTGAAGCTGCTCGAGCAGGTAGTAACCGACCAGCGCAGCCTGTTCCGCGAGGTGGGCAAGGATCCCGCAACCGTCCCGCAGGTGTTCGTGCCCTACAAGGAAGTGCTCGACATCTATCGCAAGGGCATGAAGGTGCCCGACGACGTGACGCTGGGCTGGGTCGACGACAATTACGGCTATATCCGCCAGCTTTCGACCCCGGCCGAACAGAAGCGCTCGGGCGGCGCCGGCGTCTATTACCACATCTCCTACTGGGGCGTGCCGAACGACTATCTGTGGCTCGACAGCACGCCGCCCGCGCTGATCGGCGAGGAGATGGGCAAGGCGTACGCCACCAATGCCCGCCGCCTGTGGGTGGTCAATGTCGGCGACATCAAGCCCGGCGAGAAGGGCCTGACCTATTTCATGGACCTCGCCTATGACTATGAGGGTACGTCGAAGCTGGGCCAGCAGGGCTGGCTGAAGCGCTGGGCGGCGGACACGTTCGGGCCGCAGGAAGCCGACGCCATCGCCGATCTGTTGCGCGCCTATTACCGCCTCGGCTTTGCACGCAAGCCCGAACATATGGGCTGGAACGACGCCGAGACCGCGCCGCGCCCGACCGAATTCTCACCGGTCGCCTATGGCGACGAAGCCGGACAGCGTGCCGCCGAATATCGCGATCTGGACAAGCGCGCCGAAGCCATCGCCGCGCGCCTGCCGAAGGAGAAGCGCGACGGCTTCTATCACCTGGTGATCTATCCGGTGCGCGGCAGCGCGCTGCTCAACGGCAAGATCCTCGATGCCGATCGCAGCTTCCTTTACGCGCATCAGGGCCGCGCCAGCGCCAATCTCTACGCCGATCGCGCCGCCGTTTCGTACCGCGGCATCCGCAAGGCGACCGATGCGTACAACGCGATCGGCGGCGGCAAGTGGAAGGAGTTCATGCACGACGAACCCCGGTACCAGTCGGTGTTCAACATGCCGCCGGTCGGCCGGGTGAAGCCGCTCGACGCGCCGGGACTGGGCGTCGCGGTGGAAGGGTCGGTCGACGCCTGGACCCAGCGTCCGGTCAACACCGTCGAAGCGGCCGACACCAAGCAGCGCGTCAAGCGCTGGCACACCAAGGACGCGCCGGACGACCGCCTGCCGGTGTTCGAACGCGCCACCGACCGCCGCTATTTCATCGACGCCTTCAACATCGGCGCCGGCACGATCGACATCACCGCGAGCGGATCCTCGCCGTGGATTCGGATCGATCGCGAATCCCAGCTGGGCGGCGACCAGCGCCTGTGGGTTTCGGTCGACTGGACCAGGCTGAAGCGCGGCGAGACCGCGACCGGCACCGTGACCGTGGGCGGCGCGGGCGCCACTCGCGCGATCGCGGTGACCGCGCGCAACGTCGCCGCGCCGCGCGGTACGTTGGTCGAGGACAATCGCATCGTCGCGTTCAACGCCAGCCGCTATTCGGCGCTGCACCCCGTGGGCGGCAAAGGATGGCAGCCCATGCCCGATCTCGGCCGCTCCGGCGCCGCGATCGCCAGCAGCGTCGATCTGCCCAGCCTGCCCGACGCCACCAGCGCCCCGCACGCCGAGTACCGCTTCCGCACCGACAGTAGCGGCTCAGCAAAGCTGCGCGTCTCGCTGCTGCCCAGCTTCGCGCTGAGCGCCGATCACAAGCTGCGCTATGCCGTGTCGATCGATGGCGGCCCGATCCGCATCGTCGATGGCGACAAGCGCGACTGGTCGGACGGGGTCGAGCGCAACGCGATCACTTCGGTCACCGACTGGACCTTCGACAAGGCTGGGGATCACGTCCTGCGCATCTACGCGCTCGATCCGGGCGTGGTGCTCGATTCGGTGGTGATCGACTTTGGCGGTCTCGCCACCGCTTACATGGCGCCCCCCGAAACCATCGCGAAATGATCAGGAAGACCGACATGAAGAATTTGCTGCTGCTCGCCGGCACTGCCCTTTTCGCCTGCGCCGCGTTGCCGGCCGACGCGCGCGATATGTGGACGAAGGAACAGGCCAACAGCTGGTACGCCAAGCAACCCTGGATGGTCGGCGCGAACTACAATAATCGCAGCGCGATCAACCAGTTCGAGATGTGGCAGGCCGATACGTTCAATCCCGCCGAGATCGATCAGGAGTTCGGCTGGGCCGCCGGAATGGGCATGAACATCATGCGCGTCTATCTCCACAATATGCTGTGGGAAGAGGACGCGCCCGGCCTCAAGAAGCGGATGGAGCAATTCCTCCAGATCGCGGACAAGCACAAGATCCGCATCATGTTCGTGCTGTTCGACAGCTGCTGGGATCCCAACCCCAGATCGGGGCCCCAGCGTCCGCCGATCCCCGGCGTCCACAACTCAGGCTGGATGCAGGCGCCCGGCGCCGCGCGCCTTGCCGACAAGAGCCAGTATGGCAAGCTCGAAGCCTATGTGAAGGACATCGTCGGCAGCTTTGCCAACGACAAGCGCATCGCGGTGTGGGACGTGTGGAACGAGCCCAACAATAGCGGCGGGGGCATGGGCTATTATCCGCTCACGCCCAACAAGACCGCCCTTGTCGCGGGGCTGCTCGGTCCGGTGTTCGACTGGGCGCGCAGCGTCGATCCCACCCAGCCGCTGACCAGCGGACTGTGGACCGGCGGGCGCTGGGACCAGATCGACAAGCTCGACGCGGTCGAGAAGATCCAGGTCACCCAGTCGGACGTGATGAGCTTTCACGACTATCGCTGGCCCGAGCATTTCGAGGAACGCGCGCGCCAGATCATGACCTGGGGCCGTCCGGTGCTGGTCACCGAATATATGGCGCGCGGCAACGGTTCGCTGTTTGACACGATCCTGCCGCTTGGCAAAAAGCACAACATGGCGATGATCCATTGGGGCTTCGTCGACGGCAAGTCGCAGACCCGCATTCCGTGGGACAGCTGGCGCCGACCGTACAATGCCGATCAGCCGCCCACCGTGTGGTTCCACGACGTGTTGCGCACCGACGGCACGCCCTATCGCAAGGCGGAGGTCGACCTGATCAAGCGCCTGACCACCGAAGCCAACGGTTCGCGCAAGTGAAGATGATCCCTCAGGGCGGCTTCGAGCAGGCCAGGAAGCCGGAGGTCATGGCGCTGCTGTGCAGCGTCACGCACGCCGCGCACACCGTGGTCGATGAAGCCGCCCGCGGGGATGCGCAGGATCAGCGCCGCTTCGAGGCGATCTGCGCGCGCGAGCTGCTTGGCGAGATCGACTGAACGCCTGAGCGGGCCGTCAGAACTCGAAGGGTTCGACGGTCACTCGCTCCGCCACCAGGAACGCGTCCGCCACCAGTTGCAGCGGCCGCAGGTCGACATCGCTTTCGCCGCGCGCGACCAGTCCTGCAAAGTGGCGGTAGAGCCGCGGATATTCCGCATTGGGTCCGCGCATCGGCGCGACCCCGGGCAGTTCCAGCCGGCTGCCGCCATCGCGCAGCCGCAACGCGCCGCAATCGGTGTCGACCTCGATGTCCCAGGTCTGCTGGCCGGTCTGGAGGAAATCGAACTCGGCATCGGCCGGCGCTTCGCCCGTGCGCAGCGCGATCGAAGCCGCGACGGGACAGGCGCGGTTCGCCGGCACGTCCAGCCGGGCGCTCACCACGATCAGCGGCTCGGGCAGGATGCGCGTCGCGATCGACAGCGCGTTGATGCCGGGATCGAACACGCCGAAGCCGCCCGGCGCCAGGATCCAGTCCTGCCCCGGATGCCATTGGCGGATATTCTCCTTCCAGCGGATGCGGACCGCTTCGATCCGCTTGTCCGCCAGCCAGTCGCGCGCGGCATCGACTTCGGCCGCCTCGCGCGAATGCCAGGTAGTGAACAGGGTCACGCCGGCGGCGCGCGCCATCTTCGCCAGCGCCTCGATCTCCGAAACCGTCGCCGCAGGGGGCTTTTCGAGCATCAGATGCTTGCCGGCGCGCAGCACGACCAGCGCCTGCTCGAATCGCCCCTCGGGCGGCGTGCACAGCGACACCGCTTCGATCTCGGGCCGCGCCGCCAGCATTTCGCCGACCGAATTATATCCCTCGACTCCGTCGACCCGGCCGTGCCGGCTCGCGGTGGCGGCCAGTTCGAAGCCCGCATCCACCGCCAGCGCGGGAAGATGCTGATCGCGTGCGATCTTGCCGATTCCAACCAGGCCGATCCTCATCCCGTCCCCCATGCGCTCTTTTATACGATATATATGCTTCCTATCGGTCATGAAGCTCTGTATCAAGCGGGCGTGGGAACGGCCGGCGACAAAATTGCGGACCGGACGGCCGTGAGTGGAGAGGTGACGAACTTGGGGCAGGGCAATAACGGACCGCAGGGGCTGCGTTCACGCGCATGGTTCGACAATCCTGACAATCCGGGCATGACGGCGCTCTACGTCGAGCGTTACCTGAACTATGGCATCTCTCTGGAGGAATTGCAGTCGGGCCGCCCGATCATCGGGATCGCGCAGACCGGCAGCGATCTCGTCCCGTGCAACCGGCATCATATCGAACTGGCAAAGCGGGTGCGCGAAGGCATTCGCGACGCGGGCGGCATCGCCATCGAATTTCCCGCCCACCCTATCCAGGAAACCGGCAAGCGGCCGACAGCGGGCCTCGATCGCAACCTCGCTTATCTGAGCCTAGTCGAATCGATCTACGGCTATCCGATGGACGGCGTCGTCCTGACCATCGGCTGCGACAAGACCACACCCGCCTGCCTGATGGCAGCGGCGACGGTGAACATTCCCGCGATCGCCCTGTCGGTCGGCCCCATGCTCAACGGCTGGTTCAAGGGCGAGCGCACCGGATCGGGCACGATCGTGTGGAAGGCGCGCGAGATGCTTGCGGCCGGCGAGATCGACTATAAGGGCTTCATCGAGCTGGTGGCGTCCTCCGCCCCTTCGACCGGCTGGTGCAACACGATGGGCACCGCCACGACGATGAACTCGCTGTGCGAAGCGCTGGGCATGTCGCTGCCCGGCTCGGCGGCGATCCCCGCGCCGTATCGCGATCGCGGCGAGAATGCCTATCGCACCGGCCTGCAGATCGTGGAGATGGTCAACGCTGACCGGAAGCCGTCGGACATCCTGACGCGCGCCGCGTTCCTCAACGCGATCCGTGTCAATTCGGCGATCGGGGGATCGACCAACGCGCCGATCCACCTCAACGCCATCGCCCGCCATATCGGCGTCGAACTGAGCCTCGAGGATTGGGAATCGCATGGCGCGGACGTGCCGCTGATCGTCAATCTCCAACCCGCCGGAACCTATCTGGGCGAGGATTTCTACCGCGCCGGCGGCGTGCCCGCGGTGATGGGACAACTGTTGCGCGCGGGCCTGCTCGACGGCAGCGCGATCAACGCCAATGGCAAGACGATCGACGAGACCATCGGCAGCGCGGATACCGGGGATGCCGACGTCATCCGCCCGCTCGCCGATCCGCTCAAGCCCGCCGCCGGGCTCACCGTCCTGTCGGGCAATCTGTTCGACAATGCGGTGATGAAGCTCAGTGTGATCTCGCCCGAATTCCGTGCCCGCTATCTCTCGAACCCCGACGATCCCGAAGCGTTCGAAGGGACCGCGATCGTGTTCGACGGGCCGGAGGATTATCATGCCCGGATCGACGATCCGGCGCTGAACGCCGATGCGCGATCGGTCCTGATCATGCGCGGCGCGGGGCCGATCGGTTATCCCGGCGGCGCGGAAGTGGTGAACATGCGCCCGCCCTCGGCGCTGATCCAGGCGGGCATCCATGCTCTGCCCTGCGTCGGCGACGGGCGCCAGTCTGGCACCAGCGGCAGCCCCTCGATCCTCAACGCCGCGCCCGAAGCCGTGGTCGGCGGCGGTCTCGCGCTGGTGCAGACCGGCGACCGGATCCGCATCGACCTGGGCAAGCGGACCGCCGACATGCTGGTCGATCCGCAGGAACTCGCGCGCCGCCGCGCCGCGCTGCCCGCCACGCCGGACTATATGCCCGAGGCCCAGACGCCGTGGCAGGAGATCCACCGCGACATTACCGGCCAGTTCGAAGGCGGTGCGGTGATCGAATCCGCGGTCAAATATCAGCGTATCGCCCAGACCCGCGGACTGCCGCGCGACAGCCACTAATGTCCGACGTCGCGGTCATCGCGCGCGATCGCCGCGACCGGCTGGGCGAAGGTCCGCTCTGGTCCGCGCGCGAGAATGCGCTGTACTGGGTCGATATCCTCGGCCGCCGCGTCAATCGCCTGTCGCTCGCCGACCGCAGCGTCACCAGCTTCGAACAGCCGGCCTATGCCGCGTGGATCATCGAGCGCGAAGCGGGCGGGTTGGTTGCGGGCATCGGGCTCGACATCGTCCGCCTCGATCTCCCGGCAAACACCCGCGAGACGATTGGATCGGTCGACAAGGGCATCGCCGGCAACCGGCTCAACGACGCCAAGGCCGATCGTCAGGGCCGCATCTGGGCAGGCACCATGCCCGCCGCGTGCGACAAACCGAGCGGCGCCTTCTACCGGATCGATCCCGACGGGATCATCGTTCGGGCGGACGCGCCCTACACGATCGCCAACGGCCCGGCGATCGATCCGGAGGGACATTTCCTCCTGCACACCGACACTGCGCTCGCCACGATCTTCCGCTTCGACATCCATGACGACGGGAGTCTCGGCCAGCGGCGTCCGTTCATCACCTTCGAACGCGGCTGGGGCAATCCGGACGGGATGACGTTCGATGCCGATGGCGGGCTGTGGGTCGCCTGCTGGGGTGGCGGCTGCGTCACGCGCTTCACGCCCGAAGGCGTCCGCGACCGTTCGATCGCCCTGCCCGCCAGCCAGATCACCAGCTGCGCCTTCGCCGGCCCCGCGCTCGACCGCATGTTCGTCACCTCGGCGGGGGACGGCGTGAAGGAGCCGCTGGGCGGCGCGCTGTTCGAGATCGATCCCGGCCAGCGCGGCCGCACGCCGGAAATGTATCGCGGATAATCGGATCAAGAGAGAGAGGTTCGGGAAATGGCACGGAACAGCGTATTTCTTCTGGCGGTCTCCGCCATCGCCTGCGTCGCGGCGACCAGTGCGGATGCCGCGACGGCAAAGCGTTCGACCTTCGGCAAGCTGCCCGACGGGCGCGACGTCGGCGCGGTCACGCTCAGCAACGGGCGCGGCGTTTCGGCCACGGTCCTCGCCTGGGGCGCGACACTCCAGTCGGTGGTGATGCCCGATCGCAACGGCAAGCGCACCGACGTGGCGCTCGGCTATGACAATCTGGCCGACTATCTCGCCAACCCGCAATATTTCGGGATGGCCGTGGGGCGCTTCGCCAATCGCCTCGCGCTCGGCCGCTTCCAGCTCGACGGCAAGACCTATCAGACGCCGGTCAACAACGGCGTGAACGCGCTGCACGGCGGCACCCGCGGCTTCGACAAGCTGCTGTGGGACATCGTGTCGGTGAAGGACGGCCCGACCGCCTCGGTCACGCTGAAGTTGGTCAGCCCCGATGGCGACCAGGGCTATCCGGGTACGATGACCATCCTCGCCACTTATTCGCTCGACGAGCGCAACCATCTGAAGATCGATTACACCGCGACCACCGACAAGACGACGATCGTCAACATCACCAACCACGCCTATTGGAACCTGTCGGGCGAAGGCTCGCCGAACGGCGCGATGGGCCATCTGCTGACGATCCCCGCGCAAAGCTATCTGCCGACCGATTCCGGTGCGATCCCCACCGGCGAGTTCCGCCCGGTCGCAGGCACCGTCTTCGATTTCCGCCGCGCCCGCGCAGTGGGCGACCGGGTGCGCGATGCGCGCGACCAGCAGATCGTGTTCGGCCGGGGCTATGATCACAATTGGGTGATCAGCCGCAAGGTGATCGCCGGCGAACAGCTGATGGCGCGGGTGCAGGATCCGGTGTCGGGCCGCAGCTTCGAGCTGTGGTCGAACCAGCCCGGCGTTCAATTCTATTCGGGCAACTTCCTCGACGGCACCAGCCACGGCAAGTCGAAGCGTGTCTATCGCATGGGCGACACGATCGTGCTCGAGCCGCAGATTTTCCCGGACGCGCCCAACCAGAAGGGCTTTCCGAATGCGCGGCTGGAACCGGGCCAGACCTATCGCAACACGATGACCTTCCGCCTCAGCTCGGGCGCGCCGGCGAAGAAGAAGAAATAAGCGGCACGGTCAGGCGATGCTTCCGCGGGTCACAGGCCCGCGGACATCCCCTTGCCCTTCTTCTCGATCAGGTCGAGCACGTCGCTGATCAGCGCGCGCATCGCCGTGCGTGCCGCATCCGCATCGCGCGCGGCGATCGCGTTGCGGACCGCGGCATGATCCGCGACGCTGGCGGTGCGCCCCTTGACCCTGTTGGTGAACCGGATCGACGTGCGCAGCGCGGTGCCGACGACATCGCGGAACTGCGCATAGAAGGGATTGCGCGACGCCCGCAGGATCGCAACGTGAAAGGCGATATCGGCTTCCAGCGTGTCGTCGAGCCCCTTGTCCGCCGCCTTCATCCGCTCGAGGCCGCGATTGATCCGCTGCAGATCCTCCTCGCCCGCGAATTGTGCGGCCAGCGCGGCGGCTTCCGGCTCGATCGCGACGCGCAACTGGTTGAACTGCTTGAGCAGCTCGACCGAGAATTGCCGCTCGAGCAGCCAGCGCAGCACATCGGTGTCGAACAGGTTCCACGACGAGGTGGGCTGGACGATGGTGCCCTGACGCGGCCGCGCGCTGAGCAGCCCCTTCGCGGTCAGCATCTTGACCGCTTCGCGCGTCACCGAGCGGCTCACGCCGTGCTGCTTGGCCAGTTCGGCTTCGGTCGGGAACGGTTCGCGCTCGAACCGGCCGGTCACGATCGCGCGTCCCAGACTATCGAGCAGACCATAGGTAAGATTGCGCCCCAGCTCGGGCTGCCCCCCCTCCATCAGCGTCGTCAATTCCTCGCCTTCCCTCTCACGCGCAACGCGCTTCCGACGCTTACACTTATGCCGAACCTGTCGCTAGACAAGACTAATTTATACGATAAATGTGCTTCGACGCCGGCCTACCGACAGTGGGCCGCAGGAGGGGAGTGAAGCGGTGACGAGCTTGTCGCAAATCGATCTGATCGTGGTGATCGCCTACGCGATCGGCATTTTCGGCCTGGCCCAATGGGTCAGCCGCGAGAAAGCGGGCCACACCAAGGACACGTCGGACTATTTCCTGGCGTCGAAATCGCTGCCCTGGTGGGCGATCGGCGCATCGCTGATCGCGGCGAACATCTCGGCCGAGCAGATCGTCGGCATGTCCGGCGCCGGATACACGATCGGCCTCGCCATCGCTTCCTATGAGTGGATGGCGGCGCTCACCCTGCTTATCGTCGGCAAATATTTCCTGCCGATCTTCCTGAAGAACGAAATCTACACGATGCCGCAGTTCCTGGAGCAGCGGTTCGGGCCGACCATCCGCACCGTGATGGCGGTGTTCTGGCTCGCGCTGTACGTGTTCGTGAACCTCACCTCGATCCTGTGGCTCGGCTCGATCGCCGTCACGCAGGTGGCGGGCGTCGATCAGGACGTTGCGCTGTTCGGCCTCGGCGCCTTCGCTCTGGTCTATCAGCTGCGCGGCGGCCTGAAAGCCGTGGCGCTGACCGATATCGTGCAGGTCACCCTGCTGGTGCTGGGCGGCCTCGTCATCTCGTATCTGACGCTCAGCAAGATCGGCGGCGATGCGGGCATTCTCGGCGGCTTCACGCGCCTGACGACCGAGTTGCCCGAGAAGTTCGATATGATCCTCGCGCCCGACAGCCCCTTCTACAAGGACCTGCCCGGGCTCAGCGTGCTGATCGGCGGCATGTGGATCGCGAACCTCAGCTATTGGGGCTTCAACCAGTATATCATCCAGCGCGCGCTGGCGGCCAAGAGCCTGCCCGAAGCGCAGAAGGGCGTGGTGTTCGCCGCCTTTCTCAAGCTGCTGATGCCCGTGATCATCGTGCTGCCGGGCATCGCCGCGGTGCTGCTCGCGCCGGATCTCGAAAAGGGCGATCAGGCCTATCCGACGATGATGACGCTGCTGCCGGTTGGTCTGCTCGGGCTGGTCTTCGCGGCGCTGGTGGCGGCGATCATCGCTTCGACCGCATCCAAGATCAATTCGATCGCGACCATCTTCACGCTCGATCTCTACGCCAAGTTCAAGGGCGGCGAGGCAGCGGCAAACGAAACCCATCTGGTGCTGGTCGGCCGCATCGCCGCCGTCGCCGCGACGCTGGTCGCGATCTTCACCGCACGTCCGCTGATCGGCAATTTCGATCAGGCGTTCCAGTATATCCAGGAATTCTCGGGCTTTGTGACTCCGGGCATTACAGTCATCTTCCTGCTCGGCCTGTTCTGGCCGCGCGCGACGGAAGCGGGCGCGCTGGTCGGCGCGGTCGCATCGGTTGTGCTCAGCCTGCTCTTCTGGTTCCCCGCGGAAAATGGCGGGATCGAAGCGCTCAACGCCGTGCCGTTCATGAACCGGATGATGATCGTGTTCTTCATCAGCCTCGCGCTGGCGGTGATCGTCTCGCTGGTGAAGCCGGCCAGAGCGGACAGCAACCGGATCACGATGCAGGGCGTCACGTTCGGCACCACCACCGGCTTCAACATCGCCGGCGTGATCGTCATCCTGATCCTGATCGCACTTTACGCGACCTGGTGGTGATCGATGGCCGACGCGTTTCTGGCGGTTGACTGGGGCACCACCAACCGCCGGGTGTATCTGATCGAACAAGGCCGGATCGTTCGCACCGAACGGGACGATCTGGGCGTGACCGCGGTGACCGATTTCGACGCCGCGGTCGGCGATATCCGTGCGCGGTTCGGCGATCTGCCCATGCTGCTCGCGGGGATGGTCGGATCGAATATCGGCTGGCGGCTGGCCCCCTATGTGCCGGCCCCCGCCGGGATCGCCAACTTGGCGGCGAACCTATTGCGGATCGACGCGCGCACCGCGATCGTCCCCGGCGTCTCGACGCTTGCAGGCAACCGCCCGGACGTCATGCGCGGCGAGGAAGTGCAGTTGCTCGGCGCGGTCGCGACGGGGCTCGCGCCGGCGCAGGCCTTGCTCGTGCAGCCCGGCACGCACTGCAAATGGGCGACGATGATCGACGGCCGGATCGCGGGCTTCACCACGGCGATGACCGGCGAACTCTTTGCCCTGCTGCGCAGCCACGGCCTGCTCGCCGCACAGCTTCAGGGCGAAGTCACGCCCAACGCCGCTTTCCTCGCGGGCGTGGAAGAAGCGAAGCGCCGCGATCTGGCGGCGTCGCTGTTCGGGATTCGCGCCGCCAAGATGCTGGGCACCCGCGACGATGGCGACGCCGCCGCCTATGCCAGCGGTCTGCTGATCGGCGGCGACGTCGCGGCGCGGCTCGACGCTTCGCCCCACGCAGTCGCCCATATTCTCTCCGGCCCCGAACTCGGCGCACTCTATGCGGCGGCGATCGAAGCCAATGACCGCAGCGCCATGCTCGTCGACAGTCACGCCGCCTTCATCGCCGGCATCATCGCCATCGAAAGCCAGTTGCAATGACTCACCTCGCCAGTTTCGACGCCGCCTTCGCCCGCTGCCCGCTGATCGCGATCCTGCGTGGGATCACGCCCGACGAGATTGTGCCGGTCGGCGAAGCGCTGATCGACGCGGGTCTCACCCTGATCGAAGTGCCGCTGAACTCGCCCGATCCGATCGAGAGCATCGCGCGCCTTGCCCGCGCGGCGAACGGCCGCGCGATGATCGGCGCGGGCACGGTGCTGAAGGTCGCCGATGTGTTCGCCGTGGCCGAGGCGGGCGGCACGCTGATCATCTCGCCCAACGCCAATCCGGACGTGATCGCCGCCACGGCCGAACGCGGACTGATCTCGCTGCCCGGCGTCGCCACGCCTACCGAAGCCTTTGCCGCGCTCGACGCGGGTGCCACCGCGCTCAAGCTGTTTCCCGCAGAGGCTGCGTCGCCCGTCGTGCTCAAGGCGTTCCGCGCCGTGCTGCCCAAGACGCTGCGTGTGCTGCCGGTGGGCGGGATCGCGCCGGACAATATGCAGCCCTGGCTCGATGCGGGCGCCAGTGGCTTCGGCCTCGGCTCGGCGCTGTACAAGCCCGGCGCGACCGCCGCCGACGTGTTCGCCAATGCCAAGGCCTTCGTTCGCGCGCTGTCCGGAAGCTAGGCGGCCTTCCGCATCGGTTTCTTCGGCGCGGGGTGGTGATCGAGGATCGCGTCGAGATGGGCCCGCGTGTCGGGCGCGGCATCGGCGATGTTCCGCGTCTCCAGCGGGTCCGCGATCAGGTCGTACAATTCCCACGACCGCGCACCGCTCTTCTCGCTGGTCCAGCGCACGAGCCGATAACGTTCGGTGCGGATCGCCTGCCCCATCCACTCGCCGCGCGGATAGGCGTGGTAGGCATGGTCGCGCACGCGCTTCCCGGGATCGCGCAGCACGGGCGCAAGGCTGATCCCGTCGATCGGCTGCGGCCCGGCGGGCGCCGCGATCCCTGCCAGCGCGGCCAGCGTCGGAAAGATGTCGACTGTCTCGGCAAGCTGGCCGGTCATCTTGCCCGCGCCGACGCCCAGCCCGGCAAAGATCAGCGGAATGCGCGTCGCCTGCTCGAAATTGGTGTGCTTGGTCCACAAGCCATGATCGCCAAGGTGGAACCCGTGATCGCCCCACAGCACCACGATCGTATCCTCGGCGAGCCCTTCGCGCTCCAGCGCATCCAGCACCTTGCCGATCTGCGCGTCGACATAGCTGACGCTGGCATAATAGCCGTGGACGAGCTTTCGCTTCAGATCGGGATCGAAGTCCGCACCCAGCACGCCGGCAGGCACTTCGCGATAGGCTTCGATCTCGCCGCCCTTCTTGCCGGCATAATCGGGCGCACCGGCGGGCAATTGCTCGAATCCGGGCATCGGCAGCGAGGCGGGATCGTACAGGTCCCAATATCTGCGCGGGACCGAGAAAGGCATGTGCGGCCGCGCGAAGCCGACCGCGAGGAAAAAGGGCTGCGCCTGTCCCTTGAGCGCGGCAAGCCGGCCCGAGGCATAAGCCGCCGTACGGCCATCGGCATAGGCGTCGTCCGGCAGGTCGGTCGCTTCCCACGCCGCGCCCTTCGCCAGTGTCCGCGCATAGACGAACGGATCACCGTCCCCGCCCGGCACTTCCTCGAACAGCGCCTCCTCGCGCGTCGGCACCCCGCCGGTGCTGGCGGGATCGTGATATTCGATCAGCTTGTCGCGGAGATGCGGCACCGACCAGCCGAGCTTGTCGTCATGCGTGCCGTGGCCGATGTGATAGACCTTGCCCATGCTCTCGGTGCGATAGCCTGCCGCCAGGAAGTGCTGCGGCATGGTCACGACATTGGGCAGCACGTCGCGCAGGTTCACGCCGAAATCATAGATGCCAGTGGAGGTCGATCGCGATCCGGTCATCAGGTTGAACCGGCTCGGCGCGCACACCGCCTGATTGGCATAGGCCGCGCCGAACGCGGTGCCGCGCCGCATCAGCCGATCGATGTTCGGGGAAATCGCCGTCGAGTCGCCATAGCCGTGCAGCGCCGGTTTCAAATCGTCGACCAGGATCAGCAGGATATTGGGATGCGCGCGCTTGCCTGCCCGCACGGCGGCCGGAAATGCCGCCCCCGCCGTCACGGCGGTTAGCATCGTCGCGTTCAGAAACTGCCGGCGGTTCATCGCGGCAGGCTCGCTGCCGGCACGACGCGCAATTGCTGGATCATCCCTCTCCGGTCCTTCCTCTCACCGCCTGACACCCGCATCGCGAAGCAGGATAAATTACAACATTTATCATATGAATGATGCAAGCCGTTTCTCACGGGCGGCAGCAGGCAGCATAGTCGACCGCCCTGCGCGCGAAGCCTCCCTTTGAAGGGATGCCTCGCTACTCATTCGCAGGAACCGCGATATAAGCAGCGCACCAACATGAAACGTCGTTCCATTGACAAAATATCGTTCCATATATAATCCGCGCCTCGCAGCTGGCAGCCCGGCCACCTGTTGGGGATTCACGGCGTGACCGGCATGTCAGCACCTCCGCACGATCTGTTGCCCGCCCTGCGCGCGATCGTGGGCCGCCGCCACCTGCTGACCGGCGCGGGCAAGACGCGCCGCTACCGCCTCGGCTTCCGCTCGGAAGGCGGGGAGGCGCTGGCGGTGGTGCGGCCCGGGACGCTGGTCGAGCTGTGGCAAGTTACCGAAGCCTGCGTGCGCGCCGATGTCGCGATCATCGCCCAGGCCGCCAATACCGGACTGACCGGCGGATCGACGCCTGCGCCGCAGGGCTATGACCGGCCGGTGGTCATCGTCAGCACGATGCGGCTGAAGGGCAGCTTCACGATCAACGGCGACGCGCAAATCGTGTGCCTGCCCGGATCGACGCTGCACGAACTGGAACAGACACTCCGCCCGCTCGACCGCGAGCCGCATTCGGTGATCGGATCGTCCTGCTTCGGCGCCTCGGTGATCGGGGGGGTGTGCAACAATTCGGGCGGCGCGCTGGTGCGGCGCGGACCCGCCTATACCGAATATGCCCTCTATGCCCGCTCCACGCCCGATGGCGGGATCGCGCTGGTCAACCATCTCGGCATCGATCTGGGCAGCGACCCGCTGGAGATGCTGCGGCGGCTGGAACGCGGCGACTTCGATCGCGCCGCGCCGGACGAGGGTCGCGCCAGCGACGAACGCTACGCCGCCCATGTCCGCGATATCGAGGCCGACAGCCCGGCGCGCTTCAACGCCGATCCGCGCTGCCTCCACGAAGCCTCAGGTTCTGCGGGCAAGCTGATGGTGTTCGCCGTCCGGCTCGACACCTTCGCGCGCGAAGCGGCGACGCGGACCTTCTATCTCGGCTGCGGCGATCCCGCCCGGCTGGCCGAGCTGCGCCGCACGATCCTGAGCAGTTGCAACCAGCTGCCCGTCGCTGCGGAATATCTCCATGCCGATGCGTTCGATCTGGCCGATCGCTACGGCAAGGACCAGTTCCTGCTGATCGACTGGCTGGGCACCGACCGGCTGCCGCGCTTCTTCGATCTCAAGAGCCGGATCGACGGGGCACTGGCGCGCGCGCCGTTCCTCCCCGCGAACCTGATCGATCGCCTGCTCTATGCCGCCAGCCGGCTCTGGCCAAACCATCTGCCGCGGCGGATGCGTGAATGGCGCGCGCGCTTCCCGCATCACCTGCTGGTCAAGGTATCGGCGGACGCCGCGCCCGAGATGCTCGATCTGCTCCGGCGATGGTCGGCGGGCGGCGGCGATTTCTTCGAATGCAGCGAGGAGGAAGCGCGCAAGGCATTCCTCCACCGCTTCGTGATCGCGGGCGCGGCGGTGCGCTATCAGGCGGTGCATCCGCGCAGCGTCGCCGGGATCGTCGCGCTCGACATCGCGCTTCGGCGCAACGACCGTGACTGGTTCGAAACGTTGCCGCCGGAGATCGGCGGGCAGATTCTCCACCGCATCTATTACGGCCATTTCCTGTGCCATGTGCTGCATCAGGATTATGTCATCGCGGCGGGCGCCGATTGCGGCCCGATCAAGGATGCGATGCTGCGCCTGCTCGACGATCGCGGCGCGCGCTATCCGGCCGAGCATAATTTCGGCCATCTTTACAAGGCGCCGCCCGATCTGGTCGCCTTCCATGCCGGGCTCGATCCCGCCAACCGGTTCAACCCCGGCATCGGCGGCGCTTCCCGCCTGAAGAACCACGCAGCCTCGCGCTGATCCTGTCACCCGATATCCAGACTGTAGGAGAGAGACGCATGAAATTGTGCCGCTATGGCAAGGCGGGCGCCGAAAAGCCCGGCGTGATGGACGCGAAAGGCACGCTGCGTGACCTGTCGGGCATCGTCGCCGATCTGGGCCCCGAAGAACTGTCACCCGAGCGGCTAAAGGCACTGGCCGCGCTCGATCTCTCGACGCTGCGCGTTGTGGAAAATCCCGAGCGCTTCGGCGCCCCCTTCACCGGCACCCGCCAGTTCATCGCGGTCGGCCTGAACTATTCGGATCATGCCGCGGAAGCCGGCATGGCCGTGCCCGCCGAACCGATCCTGTTCACCAAGGCAGTGAGCTGCATCCAGGGACCGAACGATCCGGTCGCGATCCCGCCCGGATCGACCAAGACCGACTGGGAAGTCGAACTGGGCGTCGTGATCGGCACCGCCGCGTGGCAGGTTTCCGAAGCCGACGCGCTGGATCATGTCGCCGGCTATTGCGTGGTCAACGACCTGTCCGAGCGCGAATATCAGCTCGAGCGCGGCGGCACCTGGGACAAGGGCAAGGGCTGCCCCACCTTCGGCCCGATCGGCCCCTGGCTGGTGACCGGCGACGAAGTGGGCGATCCGCAGGCGCTGTCGATGTGGCTCGACGTCAACGGCATGCGCGTCCAGACTGGCAGCACCGCGACGATGATCTTCGGCGTGGCGCACCTCGTCTCGTACATCTCGCGCTTCATGCGGCTGCTGCCCGGCGACATCATCACCACCGGCACCCCGCCGGGCGTGGGCATGGGACAGAAGCCCGAGCCGTGGTTCCTGAAAGCGGGCGACGTGATCGAACTCGGCATCGAGAAGCTGGGCGACCAGCGGCAGGACGTGACCGGCTAATCCGCCAGGGCGGGATCGATCAAAGCTTTTGCGAGATCGCTTCCGCCCGCGCGCAGATCAGCGCGGCGGCTTCGCCCTGCGACACCGGCACGCCTGCGCGATTCATGTACGGAATGGTGAGCGCGGCGACCGCGACGCCGTTATGGATCACCGGCGCGGAGATGTCGGTCACGCCGGGCACCACCGTACTGTCGATCGCGGCATAGCCTGCCGCCGCGATCCCCTCGAGCTTCTGCGTCAGATCGGCGCGCGCCTTCTTCGTCAGGTCCGCGCCATATTCCTCGACCCAGCGCGCCCGCACCGAATCGAGCTGGAAGGCGGTGAGCACCAGGCCCGACGTCGCGGCGAGGATCGGGCGGCGATGGCCGATGCGCACCACCAGCCCGAGATCGGCCGGCGGATCGATCCGCGCGATCACGACCATATATTCCTCGGACGGCACCACGAGGTGGCACGATTGCTGGGTCTCGTCCGACAGCTCGTGCATCACCACCAGCGCGATATCGAGCAGGCGCTTGAGCGGCGGCCGCTCCATGCCGAGCAGGAACAGGTGGTTGGTCAGCTGATAATAGTCGGTGCCCGGCGGCCGCTCGAGATACTGGCGCCGCTCCAGCACCTGAAGCATGCGGAAAATCTCGTTCTTCGACCGGCCCACCGCTGCGGAGATTTCGGACAGGCCCATCGGGCGCGTCACGGTCGCAAGCAATTCGAGGATATCGAGGCCCTTCTCCAGCGCAGGCGCATGATAGACCACAGTCTTCTGCGCAGACTTCTCTTTCGGCATCCCCTATTTCTCTCGCTTGCCTTGTCGTTTGCGCAGTTTTTCGCGCCCCGTGAACACCTATGCGACTTGCGGCGGCAAGAGCAATCAATTCGACGTCAGTCTCCGGTAAGGCGATAGACCCGCTCGGCATTGCGCCAGAAGAAGCGCTCGCGATCCACCTCGCTCCAGTTGGCGCTCAGCGCCTGCGCCAGCCGGAACCACGCCATGAATCCGCCCGCGACTTCGCTGACCGGCCAGTCGCTGCCGAACAGGATGCGCTCCGGCCCGAACGCTTCGGCGCAGGCGCGGGCGTACCAGAGGATCTCGTCGGGAACCCACTTCTCCCAATCGGCTTCGGTGATCAGGCCGGAGATCTTGCACACGACATTGGGGAAGGCCGCGAGTTCGCGCATGTCGCTGTGCCACGGCTCGCGCAGCGCCGCGGCGATGCCCGGCTTGGCGCAATGATCGAGCACGAACTGCCCGTCGGGACAGGCGCGCACCAGTCCGATCGTCTCGCCGATCTGGGGATGTTTGAGGCACAATTCGAAATGGAGGCCGCGGTCATGGACTTCGCGCACGCCCGCGACGAACCGGTCCTGCACGGCGAAGCCGGCGGGCTTGTCCTGGATATTGTCGCGGATGCCCCGCACCAGCGGCATCGCCGCCAGCCGGTCGAGCGTAGCCTTCCACTCGTCGTCGAGAAACGACACCCGCGCGACGATGCCCTGGATGCGAGGATCGGCTTGCGCCAGCCCCGCGACCCATTCGGCTTCCGCTACCGAGCAGCGGGCATGTGCGTCGCATTCCACGAACACCATTCGCCGGACCGGCACTTCGGCGGATGCCCGCTGATAGTCGCTCAGGTGAAAGCTCCGGTCGAACGGCGACCCCTTCTCGATCCACGGATAGTGAAGGGTATCGACGTCCCAGAAGTGCGCGTGCGTGTCGATGACGTGCATGCCCGCCAGGTTCCTCCCGTTACAGGTTGTTGGCGACAACCTTGTTCGCGCCGGTCGCGCCGTTCTGAAGCCCGCCTGACAGGTTCCGGCGCACCTCGTTGGCGACGATCATGTAATTGTCCGACGCACCGGGAGCGATATAGATTCCATAGGCCTGGGTGTTCGCGAAGCCGTCGGCGGTGCCGATCATGTTGCCCAGGATCTGGAAATCGCTGACCCCGGCCGAGACGTTGATGCCGTAGTGCCGCCGCGGCGCGCCGCGCGAATTGCCGGTGATCGTCGAATCCTTGATCGTCAAGTTGCGCGCGCCCGGCTCGACCAGGATGCCGTCGCCGCCATTATTGTAGATGCGCGAGTCGGTGATGCTCAGGCCGTCGACATCCTTCACGATGACACCATGCACCGCGGCGGTCGCCGACCAGCTGTTGGTCAACCGCATCGACTGGGCCGCCTGGAAATTCCAGCCCACGCCGTTCAGCGTGTCGGCCAGGCAATTGGTGAAGAAGCCGAAATTGGGCGGCACCTTGTTCTGGCTGTTCTGGAACAGGAAGCCGGTATGGCCGCCGGTGACGTTGACGTTGATCGCATAGATGCCGCCGACGCCGGTATCGAACACCGCACCGACCGAGCCGGTGCTGTCGTCATACTGGTTGATCTCGAGGTCGGAGAGATACACGTCGCCCACTTCGGCGAAGTAGAGGCTCTGCTTGCTGGCATAGGTGATCACGCTGTCCTGCACGAACACCTGGTTGCCGTCGTTCACCCAGATTCCGGTGCTCATGAATGCATTGGTCGCGGCGCGGCCGATGTTGAGCTGCTGGAAATAGGTGCGCCAGCAATTGTTGCACAGGATGCCGAAACCGGTCGGGTTCGGCGTGGAGTAGAACATCTCCAGATCACGGATCTGGATGCGATCGATCGGGTTGCCGTCGTTCGAGATGTGGAAGATGTGCGCGGTGCCGTTGGTCTGGACCAAAGTCGTCGTCGCGCTGCTGGTGCCATAGATGGTGGTATTGTGGTTGGCGATCCGCAACTGGCCGGTCAGGCGATAGACGCCGGTCGGGATATAGACGGCCTGACCGCTACCCGCGGCGCGGCTGATACAGGCCTGGATCTTGTCGGTATCGTCGGCGCCGCCATCGCCCTTCGCGCCGCAATCGGTCTGGACGTTCAGATCGCGCGGCGCGGCCGCCACGGGTGTCGCGCTCAGCAGCATCGCGCTCATTGCAGCGCATAGGCCGGCAAAGATGGTCCGTGTCATTTCAGTCCCCTCTCCTGTCGTTGATTATGGTTGGATCAGATCGACCAGCCCCCGTCGGCCATCACGGCCTGTCCGGTCATGAAGGCGGATTCGTCGGACGCGAGGTAGAGCGCGAGCGCCGCGATCTCACCGGGCTGGCCGAGCCTGCCCATCGGCTGGCGCGCCTTGAACGCGGCCAGCGCGGTTTCGAAATCGCCGGTCTCGCGCAGCCGGTCGTGGAGCGACGGCGTCTCGATCGTGCCAGGGCAGATCGCGTTGCAGCGGATGCCGCGCGTGACGTAGTCGACCGCGACCGACTTGGTCAGCCCGACCACCGCTGCCTTGGACATGCCATAGGCGAAGCGGTTGGGCGCCCCCTTCGGCGCGCCGACGATCGACGCCATGTTGATGATCGATCCGCCGCCGCGCGCCAGCATCTCCGGCAGGAAGGCGCGGATCGTGCGGAACATCGCAGTCACGTTGACGTCGAGCGCCAGCGACCAGTCCGCATCGGTGCAATCGAGAACGGTGCCGGCGCTGACTACACCCGCGCAATTGAACAGCACGTCCACGCCGCCGATCCGGTCGCGCAGCGCATCGACCGCCGCCGCATCGGTGACGTCGAGCGCCGCCGGGGTGCAGCCGGCAATGCCCTCGAGCACTGCTGCATTGCGGTCCGTCGCCCAGACGGTCGCGCCTTCCGCCGCGAACAATTCGGCCGTGGTCCGGCCGATGCCCGCGCCCGCGCCGGTGACGATCGCGGTCTTGCCCGCCAGCCGTCCCATCAGCGGCCTCCCGGATGACAGGAGGGGCCGATCGCATCGATCGACTTGTAGTTCAGGATGAACTCGCGATGCCCCAGCGCTTCCGACTTGCTGTGCTCGCCCCGCGCGATCGCCAGCACCAGCTGGAACAGTTCGTCGCCCACTTCGTCGAGCGTGGCTTCGCCCAGCATGATGCGGCCGGCGTCCACGTCCATATCCTCGTGCATCCGCGCATAGGTTTCGGGATTGCCGGTGATCTTCACCACCGGCGCGATCACCGATCCGACGACCGAGCCACGCCCCGTGGTGAACAGGGTCAGGTGCGCGCCGCACGAGATAAGTTCGACGATCTCGGCATTGTCGGCGATGTTGGGGAAGCCGAAGCGCGGCGCTTCCGCCGGCACCACGTCGAGCAGATACAGGCCGGGCTTGTCGGGCTGTTCGGCCGGGCGGATCACCCCGTCGATCGGGCGGCTGCCCGACTTCACATAGGCGCCCGCCGACTTCTCCTCGAGCGTGGACAAGCCGCCCTCGGCATTGCCGGGGGAAAAGCTGCCATAGCCCATCGCGCGGTAATAGCTTTCGGCGTTCGCGATCGAGACGTTGATCGCCTCGGCCACGTCAGGCGAAGCCGCGCGGACGCTCATCGCGCCTTCGCAGCCTATCATCTCGCCGGTTTCCTCGAAGATGCAGGTCGCCCCCGCATCGATCAGCCGGTCGAAAGCGCGGCCCACCGCCGGATTGGCGGCGATGCCGCTGGTCCCGTCCGATCCACCGCAGATCGTGCCGATCGACAGCTCGGCCATCGTCATCGGCACGCGGATCTCGGTCTCGCGCATGACCGACTGGACCCGCTTCACCGCTTCCAGTGCGACATCGATGCCCGAGCGGGTGCCGCCGACTTCCTGGATGACGACAGTCTCGACCGGGCGGCCGCTGTTCGAGATGAACGCCCCGAGCCCCTCGCGGTCGAACCCCTCGCAGCCGAGCGACACCAGCACCGCGCCGCCCACATTGGGGTGCGTCGTCAGCGCCTTCATCATCCGCAGCGAATAGTCGTTGGGATAGCAGCCGGGGAAACCGAGCAGATGCACGTCGGGATCGTCGGCGCGGTCGACCACGCGCCGCGCGACGTGATGGGCGCACTCGACAAGATAGACCACCGCAACCACGTTGCGGATGCCCTTGCGACCATCGGCGCGAAGATAGGCGTCGGCGATGATCATGAACGCGCTTCCGAATCCCGTGTGTGGGTCGAGATGTAATTGCTCTCGAGATTGTGCAGATGGACCCACTCGCCGGGGAGCACGTCCGCGGTCGCCGATCCGATCGACATGCCGTATTTGACCACCTCGCCGCCCGACGGGATGAACCGCCGGGCGATCTTGTGGCCCAGCGGAACGTCCGACCGCGCGACGGCGGTATCGCCATCCATCACCAGCGCCTCACCGGCGCTGATGTTGCGGCGGCAGATCGCCACATTGTCGCCCGGCGAGAGGACGATGACCGGCCTGTCGGTCATCGCATCCCCTCCCCGGACGGGTACGCCTTACTCACGCAAGTCATCAGCGGCGCTTCCGGTCCTTGCGGATCAGGCTCTTGAGTTCCTTGAGCACCGCGTACGACTTCTCGCCGATCGTGCCGTCCTGGAAGATCCCGACGCCCAGCGTCACCGGCGCACGGTCGCGCTGACAGAGCCGGATATAGTCAGCAAGCTCCCGCGCAGAGTAGAGTGGCGGCTCCATCTCCTTATTCTCGGTGATGTGGAACCAGGGCGCGTCGAGCTTGATCGCCGAATGCGCCTGCATTCCCGCGGCAGGGCCATCCTTGAGATAGCGCGACCCGAACGGCTTGGCGGGCAGATCGGTGATCTCGCCGCACCAATAGTCCTGACACTCGACCTCGTTGGGGAAGGCCCAGCCATTGAACGAGGACATACAGTCCTTGTTGCCGCTCTTGATCGCGCGATCGATCGCTTCGTTCGGCAGGTTGGGATAGCTCTCCATCGTCTGGAACCAGCTGTCTAGCCACCAGCCCTTCACCTTGGTGCCGTAGCGCGCGCCGAACTCCTCGAAGACCTCGATGATCTGCGCGGCATATTCGGCTTCGCTGAAGGTCGGGGTGTCGATCGCGCGCTGATGTTGCTGGATCAGCTTACCCGTGCCCGGGCAGTTCTGATACAGCATCAGCTCGATCCGGTACTTCGCCAACTCGTCGGCGAGCTCCATGAGCAGGTCGCGCTTGGTGGTCGTGCCGGGGTGCAGCCGTTCCCACGACTTGATCGGCGCGGGACAATGCGGACTGCCGTGATTGACCGCCCAAATCAGGTACCGGGCGCCGCAATCCGCCACCGTCTTCGCGATCGCCTTCACGTCCAGCGCGTCGACCGCTTCCTTGTACGGCTTGCGCGGGCCAGAACGCGGCGTGGTCTGTTCGATGAAGTGAAACCACAAGCCGTAACCGGCATCGGCGAACCAGTCGGTGTTCGCGCGATTGGCGCGCTGGCGCGCCAAATCAGCCTCGATCTCAGCCAGCTTCGCCACCGGCGTCAGCTCGACCGAACGCAGGCGGAACACCTCCTTGCCCTTTGGCGCGGTGACCTTGAGCTTCACGACATTGACGCCGCGAACCAGATCCACTTCACCTTCCACCGGCTTGCGTTCGAACAGATAATATTCGCGCATCCGCCAGAAGCCATCGGTATCGGGATCGCCGGGATCGTCGACCGGGCCCTGCGGATGCGGGATGAAATAGCCCTTGGTCACCGGCGCGGAGAAGTTCAGGTCCTGCTTGCCGTTCACGGTGAGCGTGACGGGCTGGCCCTCCTTCACCGTCGAATAGCAAAGCGCGATGCGATAGCGGCCCGGATCAATGACGTTGAAGTTCCAGATGATCTCGCCGGTGCCGAGGAACGGCAGCATCATCTCCAGTTCGCCCACGCCGAAGCGGATGTTGCCGCTGCGGAACACCGACTTTTCGGGATAGAGGCGGATGACGGGATTGAGCTTGTCGATCCCCGCCGCCGAGGGCTTCACCGCCGGGCCCTTGCCCGATGCCGGCGCGGCGGCCGATCCGCTTGCGCTCGCCGGAAGCGCGGGCAGGCTGGAAGCCGCCGCAAGGGCGGCCCCGCCGCGCAGAAAGTCCTTACGAGTCAGTTTCATCGCCAATCCCTCTTCACTGATAGTCTTGTCACTGGGCCCAGCCGCCCTGGGCCATGATCCCGCCGTCGACGGTCACGCATTCGCCGGTCATGAAGGACGCTCCGTCGCTGGCGAGGAAGGCGACCACGCGCGCCAGTTCCTCCGGCCGCCCGAACCGCTTCATCGGATAGGCATTGCGAAGGCGCGGAATGTAGGTCTTGTCCGCGATTCCCTCTTCGACCTGCTTCATCAGCGGCGTGTCGAAGGTGCCCGGCGCGATCGAGAGCACGCGGATATTCTGTTCGGCATATTCCAGCGCCAGCTGACGCGTGAGCGACAGCACCGCGCCCTTTGACGCGGCATAGGCGGCCGCGCCCTTTTGCGACTGGATACCCTGCACGCTGCCGGTGTTGAGGATGACGCCGCCGCCCCTGGCCAGCATCTGCGGGACGCAGCGCTTGGTCATCCAGAAGAACGACTTGACGTTGACCGTCAGGATCGCGTCCCAGATCGCATCGTCCAGCTCGTGTGCAGGGACATAGCTGGTTGGCGGCTGGATGCCGACATTGTTGCACAGCACGTCGACGCCGCCGAGTTCCGCGGCCTTCGCCGCCAGCCGGTCGCAGGTCGCTTCCTCGCCCATGCTGCCCGCGACGAAGTGGATCGTGCCGGGCAGGCCCTGCGCTTCGGCGATCAGCGCCACGCCCGCTTCCTCGTCCCGGTCGTTGGCGATCAGCTGGGCACCCAGCCTGGCGAATTCGAGGGAGAAGGCCTTGCCCAGTCCGCCCGCGCCGCCGGTGACGATGACGGTCTTGCCGGTGAAATCGATGGTCATGCGCGGCCTCCCGACCTGGCGTTCCACAGCGAGAGAATGTCCTCGAGCGGCAGGCCCTTGGTCTCGGGCAGCTTGGTCAGCACCACAACGAACTGGATCGCGAGGAACACTGCGAAGACCAGGAACATCGCCGACACGCCGAACAGATCGCGCACCACCGGGAAGGCCTGGTTGATCACGATATCGGTGATCCATACCGCCACCGTCGCCACGCCCATCGCCCGGGCCCGCACGCTGGTCGGGAAGATCTCGGAGATGACGATCCATTTGATCGGACCGAGCGAGAAGGCGAAGAAGGCGACGAACATGCACAGCAGGGCGATGATGACCGCGCCGTCGGTGATGCCCATTCCGAAGCAGATGCCGGTCGCGGTCAGCGCCACCGCCGCGCCGGCACAGCCGGTCAGCAGCACCGCGCGCCGGCCGAAGCGATCGACCACGAACAGCGACAACACGGTGAAGCTCGCCAGCACGATGCCGATCACCGCGTGGCCGCCGAGCGAAGCGCCGCCCGAGATACCGGCACGTTCGAGGATGGTCGGACCGTAATACATCACCACGGTGATGCCGCTGAGCTCCGAGAAGACCGCGAGGAACACGCCGAGGAACAGCGGACGGCGTAGCGGGCCGCGCCACCACGCGCCGACCGAGGCTTCCTCGGTCTGCATCGAACGCTCGATCTGGGCCAGCTCGGCCGAGGCTGCTTCGGTATTGCCGCGCAGCCGCGCCAGCACGCCCAGCGCCTTTTGGGTGCGGCCCTTGAGCGCCAGCCAACGCGGGCTTTCGGGGACCAGCAGCGCGAGGCCGAAGAATAGCAGCGACGGCACCAGCTGGGTCAGGAACATGCCGCGCCAGGCTTCGCTCACCAGCAGCCAGTGCCAGATCCCCGTGTCGTTCACGGCGTTTGCGGAAAGCGCGAAGTTGAGCAGCTCTGCATTGACGAGCATGGCCGTTACGATGCCGATGCAGATCGTCAGCTGGAACAGCGAGACCAGCCGCCCGCGCACATCCGGCGGGGCCACTTCGGAAATGTAGAGCGGCGACACGATCGATGCGACGCCGACGCCAAGACCGCCGACGATACGCCCGACGATCACCCAGTCCGCGGTCGGCGCGAAGGCGCAGATCACCGCGCACAGGCCCAGCAGCACGCCGCCGATCAGCATCACATTCTTGCGGCCCAGGCTGTCGCACAACCGGCCCGCGATCAGCACGCCCGCCGCACAGCCGAACAGGCCGGACGTGACGAACCAGCCCTCCATCACCGCGCCGAAACCGAACTGCGCCTTCACCAGCGACAATGCGCCCGCGATGACGACGGTCTCGTAGCCGAACAGGAACCCGCCGAGCGCAGAAACCAGACTGACCAGCGTGACATAGAACAGATTGCCGCTGCCCGCGGCGATCCCGGTGGTGCCGTCATCGGCTGCCGGATCGATCACATGATGCATGGGACGCCCTCAACTCCTCGTGTCGCTCCCCGGTTGGCCGCCGGCAGGTTTGCCGGCGGCGCGGGGGAGCCGTTCATCCCGCTTGCGCGGGCCGTGCCTCAGAAGGTGGCACGGGCGCCGATGGTGAAGCGTCGGCCGCTCAGTTCATAGAGGCGCGTGATGCCGTAGCGGTTGGTCTGCCGCAGGGCGGACTGGGTGGCGTTCATCACCCAGGCATTCAGGCTGAAGTTCTGCGTGATGCGATAGTTCGCCGCGAAATCGAGCTGGCCATAGCCTTCGGTGAAGATGCCGTCGCCGAAGTAGCTCAGCGGGTCCTGCACCCAGCGGCTGCGGTAATTATAGCCGGCGTGCAGGCTGAAGGTGCCGTCGTCATAATAGGCGCCGAGATTGTAGGTGTCCTTCGAGATGCCGGTCAGCGGCACCGCGGGCGACCCCTGATTGAGCACCACGGTGCCGTACCAGATGTGCGTCCAGTTGGCGCGCACGCCCAGCTTGCCGAGCGGTCCGGGCAGGAAGTTGAGCGACTGCTGATAGCCGACTTCCAGACCCTTGATCGTCGAGGTCTCGGCATTCACCGGCTGCGCCGTCGCCAGCGTGATCGGCAACACGGTGTTGCTGCCGTTCAGCGTCACATTGACGGTCTGGTCGAAATAGTTCGTGAGGACGAGGTTCTGCACCCGCTTCACGAACACCGCGGCACCCAGCATGTTCTGGCGCCCGAAATACCATTCCAGCGACAGATCGGCCTGATCCGACAGATAGGGCTTGAGGTCCGGATTGCCGCGATTGAGCGTACCGCGCCACGTGCCCGAAGGCGGTGGGCCCGACGAGGCGTTCGGGCTGCTCGCCGCGGCCAGCAGGTTCATGTCCGGACGCTGCATCACCCGGGCCAGCGCGAAGCGGACGAGCAGGTCGTTGCCGATCTGGTAGCGCGCGTTGAACGACGGCAACGCATAGGTATAGACGTTGCGCTGCGCCTGGATCGCCGCGTCGCTGTAGCTCAGCGAGTTAGACCCGCCGAACAGGCCGTAAATCAGCGTAGCGTTCGGCGTCGGTACATAGCCCGACGACAATTGCTCGGTGCGGACCAGCCGGACGCCGGCATTGATCTTGAGCAGGTCGTTGCTCGACGCGAAGTCGGCGCGGATATAGCCGGCCTGCGACTTTTCCTGCACCCGCGTGGTGGTGGTCAGCGACTGGATCGGCGGGTTGATCGTCGCCAGCTTGTCGAGCGGATAGTCGGCGAACATCGCAGGCAGATCGACCGTCAGGAAGGTGCGCGGGAATTCCGAACCGCCGTCATAGGACGCGAAGAAGTTCGGATTGCGCCGGACGTAGAGATAGCCGCTCATGTCGGCGGGCAGGCCCGCAGCCGAGTTGCTGATATAGTTGGGCGTGGTCGCCAGGATGCGATCCTGGATATTGATGCCGGCGCGGATGCCGCGCAGGAAGCCGCTGTCGAACGTCCGCGAGACATCGACCTTGCCGTTCCAGATCTCGTCGGTCGTGGGCTGGCGGTAATTCCCCTGCACGCCGAAGAAATAATAGTTGTTCTTGTTGGTCGGATCGAAGCCGTTGTAGAAGCCGAAGCTGGCCGGGCCGCCCGGATCGGTGGTGGTGTCGTACCACAGGCTCGCGCCGGGCGAGCGCGTCGCCCATGAGATGAACGCCTGCGTGGTGCGCTCGATCGCGTGACCGTACGAAATCTCGCCGCTCACCTTCCACTTGCCGAGATCGAGCGCGCCGGAGAAGGCGGTCGAGTACATGTCCTGCACGAACTCGTAGCGGTTGGCCTGCACCCAGGCGAAGACGTTGGTGCCGCGCCACGCGACTTCGACGCCGTTGCCGTCGACCGTGGTCGAGTCCGTCGGCGATGGCCCGAGCGCGCCGGCGCCGGCATACCAGTTGTTGCCTTGGTACATGTCGAACTTCTGGGCAAAATGCGAATAGATGCCGTCGAGCCGCAGTTCGAGATTGTCGGCCGGCTTGAACTGGATCGTGCCCGTCGCGCTGCGGCGCTTGTTGCTGCCGATCAGGTCGTTCTGGTGCACCGCGAACACGCGGTAGCGCGTGCCGGGGCCGGCATAGGTGCCGTCGGCCAGCACCCCATCGGTGCTGTAGGTCTGGCTGTTGAACTTGCGGTCGTTGAAATCGACCGCGACGCTGATGCCCAGCCGTCCGTCGAGGAACGTGTCGCTGTACAGCGCCGAGACGTGCGGATCGATGCTGCCCTCGAGCTGCTGGTCGTAATTGCCTTCGACGCTGAGCGCGACCTTGCGGCCCACGGTCAGCGGATCGATCGTCTGCATGTTGACGGTGGCGGCCAGGCCGCTTTCCATCAGATCGGCCGAAGGCGACTTATAGACGTCCACGCGGCTCGCGAAGTTCGCGGTCAGCACCTGGAAATCGAAGGCGCGCGTGCCCGAAGCCGAAGGCAGCTGGCGGCCGTTGTAGAGCGTGTTGGTGAATTTGGGATCGAGGCCGCGAACGCTGAGGAACTGGCCCTCGCCGAGCGTACGGGTGATCTGGACGCCGGTGACGCGCTGAAGCGATTCCGCGACATTCTGTTCGGGATATTTGCCGATATCCTCGGCGGCGATGCCGTCGCTGATCACGTCGGAGTTGCGCTTGTTCTGCAGCGCGCGCTCGAGGCTGGCGGCATAGCCGGTGACGACGATTTCCTCGCCTTCCTGGGCTTCCGCGCTCTCGTCCTTGGCAGTCTGCGCCGCGGCATGGGGCGCCCACAGCGCAACCATCGCCATCGCCGAACAGGCGGCCGTTCCAGCCAGCATCCTGCGCATCCGCGTCGTCATTTTCATGTCTCGCATATCCCCTCCTTGACCCCGGATCTTCCCGGCCGCCACATATTCGTGCCACCTGTGAGACGACGTGTCAATTATGAAATAGTGTTGAGAGGGCGCGCCTATGCAGCTCTGGAAATCCACTTCTTATCAATATGATGCGATGAGGCTTGCCCGAACACCGGACATGAAGAATGCGCGATTTTCCGCGATCCTTGCGCGTCAAATCATGCGCAGGGGCGTCTTTTCCGATCCGTCCACGGCCGAAACCGGACGCGCCGAAGCCGCCGGAGCGGCGGCGATTTCAGGGGTGATTCGCGGGATGGACGGCGAGATTCAGGTCCGCTCCGGGCGGACGAAGGCGCTGATCCGGCCCTCGTGGCTGAAGGCCTTTGCGGCGGTGCGCCGCCCGCGTCCGAACGCGGAACGGCGCACTTCGCTCTGTTTCAGATGTTCAACACCGCACGGCCGCCCGCGCCCTTCATTCCGGCGGGCGAGAAGGTGATGTCGGCATAGGTCGAGGTGCGACTGACCGAGACCGAGGGCTGGGTCGAATTGACGCTGCTGTGGGCAGATTGACCCGCACGGTGATCGGCGCAGTCTGGGTCTGATCGGGATCGGAGATGGTAATCGAGATCCGGCCGTTGGTCACCCGTACGATCACCGCCGCCAGCGTTCGCAGGCGGGCAGCTACATCAACGGCGCGGTCATATCGGTCGACGGCGGCTTGCGGCTCTGAATTCAGCCTCGCAGCACCGCGATCACCCGGTCATTCTCCGCCGGCCGGCCGATGGTGATGCGGATCCAGTCCTCCAGCGGCGGAAAAGGACGCGCAATCCGGATGCCCGCGCGATCGAATTTCGCGCGCAGCTCGGCCGTCGATCCCGAGGGACGGAAGAATATGAAATTGGCCCGGCTGTCGCTGTGCGAATAGCCGAGACGGTCGAGTTCGCGCGTTACCCGCACCCGCTCGCCAAGCGTCGCATCGCGCACCGTGCGAACATGGGTCTGATCTCCCAACGCGGCATCGGCGGCAGCGAGCGCGAGACGGCTGAGCGAATGCGGCGCACCGATCCCGGCGGCGCGCAGGTCCCGGGCAAGCGGCGCGGGCGCGACCGCATAGCCGATCGAAAGCCCGGCGAGTCCGTAGATCTTGGCAAGGGTGCGAAACACCAGCACGTTCGCGCCCGAGCGGACATGCCGGATCGCGCTGCGGCCTGCGAAATCGTCATATTCGAGATAGGCTTCGTCGACGACCACCAGCCTCCGCCGTGCGGCATCCAGCACGAAGCGATCGAACGCTACCGTGTCGTTCACCGTGCCCGATGGATTGTGCGGATTGACCAGCGACACCGCCAGCGTGCTCGCATCGATCGCCGCCGCCAGTGCGGGCAGGTCATTCTCGTGCTTCGCATTCAACGGCACTGCGACGCCCCGCCCGCCTAGCGGCGCGGCGGCGTCGATCAGCGCGGTATAACCAGGCGTCGAATAGACGAAGCTGCCCCCGCCCGTCCGACGCCGCGCGAGGAACAGGCCCAGCGCCTCGAGCACTTCGCCGATCACGATCTGATCCGGCGACACCCCCTCGAGCGCCGCGATGCGGGTGGCGAGCGCATCGGCCTCGTCCTGCCCGACATAGCGTTCCAGCCCCGGCGTCGCGCGGGCGATGGCCTTGGGCACCTCCGGAGAAGGGCCGAAGGCATTCTCGTTGAGCGAGAGGCGAGCGGGATCCTGCCCCGCCGCCACGGCGGGAACCGAGACCGCCACACCCGCCAGCCCCGCCGCGCCGATCCACTCGCGGCGGGAAAGTCGCGCTTCGCCCATCAGAACGACACTCCCAACCGGACGTAATAATAGCCGCCGCTGAACCCGAACGGCGAGAACTCGCTATAGGGGAAGGCGCCGCTGGTGTCCCCGCCGGTCAGCGCGGCAGTCGAGCGGATGTTCTCGGTCGGATAGACGTTGAACAGGTTGTTCGCCCCGATCGTCAGCGCGACATTCCTCGTCACCTGCCCGGTGATGCTCAGATCGGTCACCCATTTGGGATCGAGCTGCTGGATGATGTCGAGATTGCCAGCGGTTCCCGACTCGGTCGGCTGGGTACGGAACTTCGTCGCGCCCTGTGCCGCGAGCGCGACGTTCGCGGGCGACTGGTTGGTCAGCGCGACCTGCTCGACCTTGCCATAACGTGTGGTGCGGACATCGATGGTGATGATCCCGACCTTCAGGTTCGCGCCCAGCGCAACCTTGTCCCTTGGCTGACCGTACTGAACGCGGGTACGCTCGTTGACGTCGAACAGCGGGGTGGTGATCCCCAGCGACGTGATCTGGCCGGGCGTGGCGGACACGCGACGCAGACGCGTGGTGTTGTGGTTGTACGCGCCGGTCAGCTTCAGTCTGCCCCAGTCGCCGACATCGCCCGACCAGGCGATCGTCACGTCGACGCCCTGCGTGCGCGTGTCGGCGGCGTTGGTGAAATAGCGCACGCTCGTCACGCCGGGGATGCCGATCCCCGCCAGATAGTCGCGCAACCGCCGGCTGCCCGATGCGTCGACATAATTGGACGACAGGAAGATCCGGTCGTCGATGTCGATATGATAATAATCGACCGACGCCGTAAGCCCACCGCGCGCGAAGGTGAGGCCGCCGCCGAAGCTCTGCGACTTTTCGGGCTTCAGATCCTGCGATCCCAGCGCGCGCGCCAGCGGCGAGCCGACCGGCGCGGTGCGCACCAGCACGAATTCGGGGAAGCCGGTCGAATTGTTGACGATCGTCCGGCTGCTGGTCGAGCTGAAATATTGCTGGGCCAGCGCGGGGGCGTGGAAGCCGCTGCCCGCCGATGCGCGAAGCGCGAAGCCCGCGCCGAGTTCGAGCCGGGTCGAGCCTTGCCAGTTCCAGCTGTCGCCGAAGTCGCTGTAATGCTCGAAGCGGCCCGCGAGGTTGATCCGCCAGCCGCGCGCCGGCTCCGCGCCCAGTTCGGCGAACGCGCCGACCGCGTCGCGGCTGGTGTCGACGGTGTCGGCGGGCTGGATCCCGGCAAAGCCCTGCGACCCGATCGTCGGCACCGCGCCGGCATTGGGCCCGTCGAGAATGCGCGCCGGACCGAAGGCATAGCTGTTCGGCTCGCCCGCACCGATCCGGTACCCGTCGCGGCGATACTCGACGCCCAACGCGACATCGAGCGGCGACGCGAAGCCGACCTCATAACCGTTCGAAACGGTAAGGTTGGTCGTCCATTGCGAGTTGGCATATTCGCCATTGTAGAAGCGCGTCGGGCTGGCGGTGCCAAGCGTGGCGTTGAGCGTGTTCTCGGTGCGATACTCGATCTCGTTGCCGCCATAGGCGCTCGACAGATCCCAGTCCCAGCCGCCGATCTCGCCGCGCACGCCGACCACTGCCGAATAATCGGTGCTGCGGGTGTTGATGAAGGGCAGGAAGCCATCAGGGTAGAGCGCGCGGACATTTTCGTCCTGCCCGGGGCGGCGGAACGACGCGTTGGAATGGGCTTCGCTCACCCGGTAGCCGCCGAAACCATAGAGTTCGACCGAACCGAGCGGCTTGGCGAAATTCACGATGCCGGTGACTTCCTCGATGTCGCCGGAATCGGAGAAGCGCCAGACGTTGCGGTCGACCGTCGCTTCGCGCGGATCGCGGACCGTGCCCGCGACGCCGCCGGGCGCATTGAGGCCGGTGCCCGATCCGTAGCGGGCCGATAGCGGCTGCGGCGTGCCCGTCGGCGAGATGCCCAGATAGAATTGCCGCGTATCGGGCTCGGCGCGGTTCGCGGCCTTGTGATCGCGATAATAGACGGTCGCGTTGACGAAGCCGTCGTCGCCCAGCTTGAAACCGCCGCCCAGCGAGAGCGCATAGGTATCGCCGCCGCCGTCATAGGTGGTGCCGTAGCTCGCGGTGCCGTGGATCGCGGTGTCCGCGCGCAGGATGATGTTGATCACGCCGGCGATCGCATCCGATCCATATTGCGCCGATGCGCCGTCGCGCAGGATTTCGACCCGCCCGATCGCGGCCGAAGGGATCTGGTTGAGATCGGTCGGGACCGATCCCTTGCCGATCGTGCCGCCGGTATTGACCCATGCCGCAGTGTGGACGCGCTTGCCGTTGAGCAGCACCAGCGTCTCGTCGGGCGAAAGGCCGCGCAACGACGCGGAGCGGATATGGGTGTTGCCGTCGGGAGTGGTCGGCGTCGCGAAGGCAAAGGACGGCGCCAGCTGGCGCAGGATCTCGGTGGTCTCGTCATAGCCCGAACCGCGCACCGCTTCGGCGTTCAGCACGTCGATCGGCACGGGCGACGACGTCACGGTACGGTTGGCGAAGCGGGTGCCGGTGACGATGATCTCGCCGGACGCGGACTGGTCTTCGGCCGGCGCAGGCGCGTCCTGGGCGAACGCCGGAATGGGCAGGAAGGCCGCGCTGGTCAGCAGGAACAGGAAATGGCGCATGCAAGGACCCCTTTTATCATTGTATCGCTGGCCGGTCCGCCAATATCCCATCATATTAGTGGGATTTTGTAACAAGATTGTCTTATCGCCTTTCAAGCGAGATTTTTGCGTAGGTGGAGGGTTCCGGTGCTAACCGCCCGCGCCCGTGGCACGACCCGGCCCGTCCGCTGACCAACGGACACTTTCAGCCGCAATAGCGAAACTTGCTACTCAATGCATACTGATTTGATAGGAAATTGGCACGCCTCCGTGGCGGCTTAAATCCTTCCCCTTAAGGATCGCCGCGGAATCGGGCTTTTCCGGCGACCCTCTCCTGCCGGCATAGCGTCTCAGGCCGCCCTTCCTTCCCGGAGGGCGGCCGTTTTTTCGTCCAGCGATCCGCCATCAGCCTGCCCGGTTCGCCAGATGCGTGCGGCGGCTGCAGATCGCATGGCACGCCACCGCGCATTCGGGATCGCCTGGCTTTCCCGGATGCTCCAGTGGAATGCGAATCTGCCTGCCCAGGCACGTATCGATCAGGATGCTGGCGGCGGGCGAAACCTGCGCCGCTGCGTTGGAGGTGCCCATCGCAAGCGCGATCAGCGGAAGCAGGCCCAGCCGCATCGCTCAGATCGCGCTGCTGAACCGCGTCGCACTGTGCGAGCGATACGGGTCGATCGTAGCAGCAATGCCGCGGGCATAGGGCAGCGCGTCGCCGGCGATCTCGATCATGCCGCCTTCGGTCGTCACCAGCCCGCGCGCCTCGAACGGGATCAGCCGCTCGCGGATTTCGCGCAGGTCGGGCAAGCCGGAGAGATCGGCGGTCCCGGTGCACAGCAATTGCTCGATCGCCTTGCCCCGCTTCATGTCGAGCGCGCTGCGGCGAACGCCCCGCGCGGTCGCGAACCGGCCATTGGCGATGCGCAGATGATAGCGGCCGCTATTCTTCTCGTTCTGCAGCAGCCGGTCGGGAAAGGCGCTGATCGCCGATGCGCCAAGCCCGATCAGCACTTCAGCCGGGTCTTCGGTGAAGCCCTGAAAATTGCGGCGCAACTGCCCCCGCCGCGCGGCGGCGGCGATGGCATCGTGCGGCAACGCGAAGTGATCGAAGCCGATGGAATCATAGCCCGCGCCGGTCAGGCGCGAACTGGCCAGTGCGGCATGAACGAAGCGTTCTTCGGCGCCGGGCAGCGCGCTGGCGTCGATCTGGCGCTGGCGCGGGATCAGGTGCGGCACATGGGCATAGCCGAACACCGCCAGACGCTCGGGCATCATCGCGATCGCCTGAGTCAGCGTCGCGTCGAGTTCGTCGCTGGTCTGGCCGGGCAAGCCATACATCAGGTCGAAATTGATCGAATCGACTCCCGCCTGACGCAGCCATCCGGTCGCGTTGGCGATTTCCTCCAGCGGCTGGACCCGGCCGATCGCCGCCTGAATGGGCGGGGCGAAGGTCTGCACGCCCAGACTCACGCGCGTCACGCCCTGCTCGCCCAGCGTCTCGGCCCAGCGCCGGTCGAACCCGCGCGGATCAATCTCGACCGAGATGACCGGATCGGCGATCTCGAACGTGCGACGCACTCGCGTCATCAGCGCTTCGAATTGCTCTGGCGCGATCGCATTGGGGCTGCCGCCGCCGATCGCGATCCGGCCGATCCGCCCGCGCCCGCCGAGCCGGTCGGCGACCATCTCGAGCTCCTCGCCCAGCCGGTGGAGATAGGCGTCTACGCGTCCCACGCGGTTCGCCGCGCCGGTGTTGCAGCCGCAATACCAGCAAAGCTCGCGGCAATAGGGGATGTGCAGATAGAGCGAGACGGCTTCATCCTCGCCCACCGCGTCGAGCGCTTGTGCGAGATAGATTCCGCTCACATCGTCGCCGAACTCGGCTGCGGTGGGGAAGCTGGTATAGCGCGGGACCGGGGTCGCGAGCAGTTCGGGATGATAGCGCCACATGGCGCCTTCCTGCCCGATCCTGAAACCGCGCCCCTTGATCGCGGTCAAACGGGCATTTGCGTCCGCGCAAGGCGGAGGCTGCCCCACGGGCCTAGCGCGCTCCTCAGAAAAGGAGGACGCAATGAACAAGTCGATCTTCATCGCCGCGTTGCTGGCATCGGCCGCGGGCACCAGCCCCGCGCTGGCGCAGGACAGCCAGGGCATCTCGGCCGGGGACGTGCTGGTCCGCGTACGCGCGATCGCGGTGGTGCCCAACGAACGCTCGAGCGGCATCACCCCGACCTTCCCGGCGGAGAAGGTCGCGGTCAATAACGCGATCATGCCCGAAGTGGACCTGACCTATATGGTCACCGACACTATCGGCTTCGAGCTGATCGCATCGACCACCAAGCACAGCGCTTCGGGCAAGACCGGCACCACCGGTGCGATCGGCGATCTCGCCTCGACCTGGGTGCTGCCGCCGACGCTGACCGCGCAATATCACTTCAACCCCAAGGGCAAGGTGCGGCCCTATCTGGGAGCCGGGATCAACTATACGATCTTCTGGAACGAGAAGGCGAGCAGCGGCCTGACCGGCGCGGTGGGGCCGACGACAGTCAGCATGTCGGACAGCTTCGGCTGGGCGGCACAGGCGGGCGTCGATATCGATGTGGGCCGCAACCTGTTCGTCAATTTCGACGTCAAATATATCGACATCGATACCGATGTGACGCTGCGCACCACAGCGATCGGAACGCAGAAGGTCCGCGCCAATCTCGATCCGCTGGTGATCGGCATGGGCGTCGGCTTTCGCTTCTGAAGTCGAGCCGGAATGAGGAGGGGCTGGCCCGCGAGGACCGGCCCCTTTTCTATTCCTCTTCGTCGATCAGGATACGCAGCGCAGCCCCGTCGAGATCCTCGAACTGGCCGCTGCGCGCCGACCAGAAGAAGGCGGCAAGGCCGATCAGTCCCAGCAGCAGCGCGATCGGGATGAGAACGCCGACGCCGTTCATCGCGCCGCCCTCCGCAGCCGCAGCGCGTTCGCCACCACAATCAGCGACGATCCCGACATGGCCAGCGCGGCGATCAGCGGCGTGACCAGCCCGGCGATGGCGAGCGGCACCGCGAAGACATTGTAGCCGATGGCGATCACGAAATTCTGGCGCACGACCGCCATCGTCCGCCGCGCGGCGGATACGGCGACGGGCACGGGCGCCAGCTTGTCGCCGAAGAAAACGAGATCGGCGGCGAGCTGGCCGACATCCGACGCCGTGGCGGGCGCCATCGAGACATAGGCGGCCTTGAGCGCCGGACCGTCGTTGAGGCCGTCGCCGAGCATCAGCACACGATGCCCCGCCGCCTGAAGCCGCTCGATCGTGGCATGTTTGCCTGCGGGCGATACGCGGGCCGCGCCGAAGATACCGAGCGCACGCGAGACCTGGCGAACGACTTCGTACGAGTCCCCGGAGACGAGCATCGGATCGAGACCCTGTTCGCGCAGCCGCGCCACCGCTGCCGGGGCATCGGGCCGCAAGCCATCGACGAAGGAGATGCGGAAGTCCGGCCCGGCTTCGACCGCGAAGGTACAGCCGACCCTGTCCCCGGCCGCGCTTTCACCCTGCCGCGCCCAATCGTCGCGGCCCAGCCGGATCTCGCGCCCCGCCCAGCGTCCTTCGACGCCGAGACCGGGAAACTCGGCCAGATCGAATACCGCAGCGGCGGTCAGACCATCGCTCTGAAGCCGCCGCGCGATGGCGACCGACAACGGATGGCGGCTCGCGCCGGCCAGCGCCAGCAGCGCCGAAGCGAGGCCGGGATCGTCGGGCAGGCCGGAAACCGAGGTGAGGCTGCCCAGCGTCACCGTGCCGGTCTTGTCGAGCAACGCCTTGTCCGCCTCGGCCAGCCGCTCGAGCGCAGAGCCGTCCTTGATCAGCACCCCGGCGCGCATCAGCGCACCTGCCGCGACCACCTGCGAGATCGGCACCGCCAGCCCCAGCGCGCAGGGGCAGGTGATAATGAGCACAGCGACCGCGATCATCACCGACTGGTGCAGCCCCGCACCCGCGACATACCAGCCGAGAAAGCTGAGCGCAGCGAGGCTGTGGACTGCGGGCGCGTAAAGCCGCGAGGCGCGGTCGGCGATGCGGACATAGCGCGACTTGGACTGGCCCGCCGTCTCCATCAGCCGGGCAATGTCGGCGATGACCGTATCCGGCCCGGCCGCGGTGGCGCGCACGGTGAGCGGCGCGGTGAGGTTGACCGTCCCCGCCAGCACATTGCCGCCCGCCGCCACCGCTTCGGGCGCACTCTCGCCGGTTACCAGCGAGCGATCGACATCGCTCGCGCCCTGCTCGATCAGTCCGTCCACCCCGATCCGCTCGCCCGCCGCGACGAGGATGCGCATCCCCGGCTCGACTTCGGCGGCGGCAACCGGGCGCGTCGAACCGTCGGGCATCACTACCGTCACGCTGTCGGGCACGTGGCGCAGCAATGCCGCAACGCCATCCTGCGCCCGCGCGCGCATCACGCTGTCGAGGAAGCGCCCCGCCAGCAGGAAGAAGATCAGCATGATCGCGCCGTCGAAATACGCGTGCGCACCGCCGGTCGCGGTTTCGTACAGGCTCATCAGCGTGGTCAGCACGACGCCGATCGAGATCGGCACGTCCATATTGGTTCGCCCCTGCCGCAACGCGCCCCATGCGCTCTGGAAGAAGGTCCGGCCCGAATAGGCGATGGCGGGAATCGCGATCAGCGCGGAGAGCCAGTGGAACAGTTCGCGCGTCGCACCTTCCGCTCCGGACCAGACCGACACCGACAACAGCATGACGTTCATCGCCGCGAACCCGGCGACGGCCAGCGCGAGCATCAGCGCCTTGCTTTCGCCCTTCGCGGCGGAGGGTGCGTCCAGGGCGAAGGGGTGCGCCTCGAACCCCAGCCCGCGCATCGTCGCGCACAGATCGGCATCGCCGATCCGGGCGTCATGCTCGACAGTCACGCGCCGCGTCGTGAAATTGACGCGCGCCGAGGCGACCCCCGCAGTTCCCGCGAGACCTGTCTCCAGCTTGGCGATGCAACTGGCGCAGCGTAGCCCCTCGACCGCGAATTCGGAGCGGGCGCTCACCGCCGCACATCCTGTTCGAACCGCGCTTCGCGGCCCTGCGCGCGGACGTCGATCCGCAGCTGCCAGCGCCCGGCGGCCAGCGCCTCGGCCGAGCCGTACCGACCGTCGCCCATATCCCGCAGCGCGAAGCTGCGCGCGGACAGGCGGCCGACCGGATGCGTCGCGGTAGCCATCACCGTCGCGCCCCGGATCGCGCCTTCATTGTCGGCGAGCACCACCGTCACCCGGCCCGCATCGTCCACCGCCGGCGTCGCGCGCCAGCCCAGCGCATCCTGCGCCCGCGCGTCTGCCAGCCAGCCGTTGAAACGCTGGCTGGCGACATAGCTGTTCTCGACCACTACGCCGCCGAATGTCCGCGAGGCCTGCGTCGCCATGTAGAAATTCACCGCGATCACCACCGCGAAGAAGCTCACCATGATCCCGGCCATGTGCCAGCCGGTGAAACGTCGAGTCATTGTCCTGCCTCCGGACGTTCGAAGTAACTTTCGCCCGCCGCGGTGGCGCCATCGCCATCGAGCGCGCGGACGGTGAAGCGGATCGGCTGGCGGGCGTCGCCGGCGGCGGGCGCGGCGACGAACAATTGCGCCTTGGCGACCTGATCGGCATCGACCCGCATCCTCACCGTGCGGCCCGCGCTCTCGCGGGTGCCAGCTTCGTTCCAGATCACGCCGGGCGCGCCGTCGATGGCGATTTCGACCTCGCGCGGCCGCGCCTCCATGTTGCGGACCTTGACCGTATAGCTGTTGCGGACGCTGCCGTCGGACAGGCGAACCCAGACAGGATTGCGGCTCTGCTGGACGCTCAGGTCGATCCGCGCGCGGTTGCCCAGCGCGAACAGCATGGCGAGGCCGATCGCCGCCCAAACCGCGAAATAGAGGATGGTGCGCGGGCGCAGCAGGCGGCGGACCGGCGACAGCGCAGGCTGTCCGCTGCGCGCCAGCTTCTCGTCGGCATCGGTGGTATAGCCGATCAGCCGGATCGGGCGGCCGACCTTCTCCATCATCTGGTCGCAGGCATCGATGCACAGCGCACAGGTGATGCAGCCGATCTGCGGTCCTTCGCGAATGTCGATCCCGGTGGGGCACACCGCGACGCAGGCGTTGCAATCGATGCAGTCGCCCGCCGGAACCAGCGCCGCTTCGCCTTCGACGGCGCGCTTCAGCCCCCGCGAACGCGGCTCGCCGCGCCATGCCTTATAGGTGACGACCAGCGACTTCTCGTCGAGCATCGCCCCCTGAATGCGCGGCCAGGGGCACATATACACACACACCTGCTCGCGCATGAACCCGCCAAGGATGAATGTCGTCGCGGTCAGCACGGCGATGGTGCCATAGGCGACGAATGGGGCGGTCCCGTCGAACAGCGATCGGGCGAGCGCCGGGGCATCGGCGAAGTAGAAGATCCACGCGCCGCCGGTCAGCACCGAGATCAGCAGCCAGACCGACCATTTCGCCCCGCGCTTCGCGATCTTCGCGGGGCCCCAGGGCGCGTTCTGCAATCGGACCTGCGCGTTGCGGTCGCCTTCGATCGCGCGCTCAACGTGCAGGAACAGGTCGGTCCACACCGTCTGCGGGCAGGCATAGCCGCACCATGCCCGGCCCACCGCCGACGTGACGAGGAACAGCCCGATCCCGGCCATGATCAGCAGGCCGGCGACATAATAGAATTCGTGCGGCCAGATCTCGATCGAGAACATGTAGAAACGGCGATTGGCGAGATCGACCAGCACCGCCTGATCGGGCGCCCATGCGCCGCGATCCCAGCGCAGCCAAGGCGTGACGTAGTAGATCGTCAGCGTGACGATCATGATCGCCCATTTCAGGCGGCGGAACGTCCCGTCGATCTTGCGCGGGAAGATCTTCCGCCGCGCCTCGAACAGCCGCGCCGGGCTGTCGGGGTCATTTTGGCTGGCCATTGCCCGGCGCCGGAGAGGGAGTGGGGGTGGGCGCGGGCGTCGCTTCGCCCCCGCCGAGCGAGTGGACATAGACGGCCAGCATCCGGATCGTCGCCGGATCGAGGCGCCCGACCCATGCCGGCATGATCCCATAGCGCGCATTGGTCACGGTGCGCGTGATCGCATCGCGATCGCCGCCATAGAGCCAGATCGGATCGGTCAGGCTGGGCGCGCCGAAGCTGCGATTGCCCTGTCCGCCGTCGCCGTGACACGCAGCGCAATTGGCCGAGAACAGCGCGACTCCGCGGCGCGAGGCGGCGCTCGGCCGCTCCTGTCCGGAAATCACCCGCACGTGCGACACCACATCGTCGATGTTTGCGGCGGTCAGGATCCCGTCCTTGCCGAAGGCGGGCATCATCGACATGCGCGTGCCGTCGTCGCCGGGCTGGCGGATGCCGTGCTGGATGGTGCGCTCGATCGTCGCGACGTCGCCGCCCCACAGCCAGTCGTCGTCGTTGAGGTTGGGATAGCCCGAGCTGCCCGCCGCGCCCGAACCGTGGCACTGGACGCAATGCATCTTGAACGCCGAACGCCCGCCTTCCTCGGCGACGCGCAGCAGGCGCGGGTTGGACAAGATTTTCTCCGCCGGTGTCCGCGCGATCTCGGCCAGCACGCCGGCGCTGCGCGTACGCTCGCGCGCCATCTCGGCTTCCAGCTCGCCTTCGCTGGTCCAGCCGAGCACACCCGCGGTCGCGCGCTCCATCAGCGGCCATGCCGGATAGGCGATGCAATAGCCGATCGCGAACACGATCGAGGCGTAGAAGGTCCACAGCCACCAGCGCGGCATCGGCGTATCGAGTTCCTCGATCCCGTCCCATTCATGGCCCACGAAGCGCGTGCCCGTCGCTTCGTCGATGCGCTTGTCGTCAGCCATCGTTGCGGTTCCCGTCTTCGAAGATGCTGTGCGCGGCGCGGCGATGATCGCGGCGCGCATTGGGGCGGAAGGTCCAGCCGACGAAGCTGAGGAACATCACGGTCATGATGACCAGTCCCCAGCTGTCGGCGAAGTGGCGCAGCACGTCGTAGTTCACTTCGCCTGCTCCTGTGCCTTGACCTTCTCGAAATCGACTTGAGTACCGAGACCCTGGAGATAGGCGATCAGCGCATCCATCTCGGTCAGGCGCGAAGGATCGCCGTCGAAATCGCGCGACTGGGCCTTGGGATAGCGCCGGGCGAGATCGGCCTGATCGCCATCGCCCTGGCCGGCCTGAGTGAGCAGATCGGCATCGGCCTTGGCGATGTCCTCGTCGGTATAGGGCACGCCCACCGCGCGCTGGGTCCGCAGATGCTTGCCCGCATCGGGCATTTCGAGCTTGCGTTCGGACAGGAAGGCGTAGCCGGGCATGATCGATTCCGGCACCACGGCGCGCGGATCCTTCAGATGCTGCGAATGCCATTCGTCCGAATAGCGGCCGCCGACGCGCGCCAGATCGGGTCCGGTGCGCTTCGACCCCCATTGGAACGGGTGATCGAACATGCTCTCGGCGGCGAGGCTGTAGTGACCGTAGCGCTCCACTTCGTCGCGGAACGGGCGGATCATCTGGCTGTGGCAGCCATAGCAGCCTTCGCGGATATAGATATTGCGCCCGGCCAGCTCGAGCGGGGTGTAGGGCCGGACGCCCTCGACCCGCTTCACCGTGGAATCGATCCAGAAGAGCGGCGCGATCTCGACGATGCCGCCGATCGCCACGGTGACCAGCGCGAGCACCCCGAGCAGGGTGACGTTGCGCTCGATCTTCTTGTGACCGCTGAGAAAACCCATTTCCTGCGTCCTTACTTGGCGGTTTCGAGGGCGGGGGCGAGCGGATGGTCGCGCGCGGCGTCGAAGACGGGCGCGCTCATCGGCGCTTCGTCCCGCAGCTTGCCGCGGATCGTCATCCAGATGTTCCAGGCCATGAAGATCGCGCCGAGGAAGTAGAGCAGCCCCCCCGCGGTGCGGATCAGGTAATAGGGGTGCATCGCCGCGACGACTTCGCTGAAGGCATAGACCAGGTAGCCATCGGCGCCGTACTCACGCCACATCAGGCCCTGCATGATGCCCGCGACCCACATGGCGGCGGCGTAGAGGACGATCCCCAGCGTCGCGCACCAGAAGTGCCAGTTGACCATCCGCAGCGAATAGAGCCGGGTGCGGCCCCACAGGCGCGGCGCGAGGAAGTAGATCGCGCCGAAGGTGATCATCCCGTTCCAGCCCAGCGCGCCACTATGGACGTGGCCGATCGTCCAGTCGGTGTAATGGCTGAGCGAGTTGACGCTCTTGATCGACATCATCGGGCCTTCGAAGGTGCTCATGCCGTAGAAGGCGAGCGCGAAGACCATCATGCGGATGATCGGATCGGTGCGGATCTTGTCCCATGCCCCGTTGAGGGTCATCAGGCCGTTGATCATCCCGCCCCAGCTCGGCATCCACAGCATGATCGAGAAGACCATGCCCAGCGTCTGCGCCCAGTCGGGCAGCGCGGTGTAGTGAAGATGGTGCGGACCCGCCCAGATGTAGAGGAAGATCAGCGACCAGAAGTGGATGATCGACAAGCGATAGCTGTAGATCGGCCGCTCGGCCTGCTTGGGCACGAAATAGTACATCATGCCGAGAAAGCCCGCGGTCAGGAAGAAGCCGACTGCGTTGTGGCCGTACCACCACTGGGTCAGCGCATCCTGCACCCCGGCAAAGGCCGAATAGGATTTGGACCCGACCAGCGACACCGGCAGCGACAGATTGTTCACCAGATGGAGCATCGCCACGGTGATGATGAAGCCGAGGTAGAACCAGTTGGCGACGTAGATATGCGGTTCGGACCGCTTCACGATCGTGCCGCCGAAGACGACTAGATAGGCGACCCAGACGATGGTCAGCCAGATGTCGACATACCATTCGGGCTCGGCATATTCGCGGCCTTCAGTGATGCCCATGACATAGCCGGTCGCGGCCAGCACGATGAAGAGCTGGTATCCCCAGAAGACGAAGCGGGCGAGGCCGGGTGCGAACAGGCGGGCGCGGCAGGTGCGCTGCACCACGTAGAAGCTCGTCGCGATCAGTGCGTTACCGCCGAACGCGAAGATCACCGCCGAAGTGTGCAGCGGCCGCAGCCGCCCGAAGGTGGTGAATTCCGAACTGAGGTTCAGCGCCGGGAAGGCGAGCTGCGACGCGATCACGATCCCGACCAGGAACCCGATGATCGCCCAGAAGACCGTGGCGATCACGCCCCAGCGGATCACTTCGTCATAATAGCGCCCCGCCAGCGATGCGTTCGATGGCTCGGGCTTGCCGATCTGGTTCATCGATACGAAAGCGGCGATGGTCGCCGCCGCGCCGAAGATCATCAGATGGACGCTGAAGCCCCAGTCCACCCCCGCTGCCGCGCCCATGAAGCACGCTGCCGCCACGATCGCCAGCAGGACCGCCCTTGTTACGATGTCGTCCATGTTCCGCCTCGTCGAAATACGGGGGCGGATTGGACGCGAGCGGAATGCGTTTCTTTGATCGCGGTCAAATCGCGATTTTCGTCCCCTCCGTAGTGATCCGCGTGGCGATGCCGCGAAGGGCGCGCCGTGACGGAAGGATTTCGGGAATGACGTGCGAAACGGTGGACATGCAGGCGATGCCCGAACGCTGCGCCGATTGCGAAGTGCGCCGCGTCGCGCTGTGCGGTCAGGTCGACAACGACGTGCTGCGCAAGCTCAACGCGATGTCACACACCGAAAGGCTGCGCGCCGGCAGCTCGCTGCTGTGGGAAAGCGAAGCCGCCGATGTGGTCGGCATCGTCCGTACCGGCCTGCTCAAGCTGACCGCCTCGCTGGAGGATGGTCGCGAGCAGACGCTGGGCCTCGCTTTCCCCGGCGATTTCGTCGGCCGTCCCTTCGCATCCGAAGTCGAGCACAGCGTCACGGCGATCGCCGACAGCACCGTCTGCACCTTCAGCCGCGCCCGGTTCGAAGCGCTGGCCAGCGAACAGCCCAATCTCCAGCAGGCGCTGCTCACCCGTATCTTCAAGGATCTCGACCGTGCCCGGCGCTGGATGCTGCTGCTTGGCCGCAAGTCCGCCGACGAGCGCGTCGCCAGCCTGCTGCTCGAAACCGCGCAGGCCAATGGCGCGGGGCCGGGCGAACGCGTGCCGCTGCCCCTGTCGCGCCAGCAGATGGCCGATGTACTGGGCCTGACCATCGAGACCGTCAGCCGCAAGATGCACCTCTTCGCGCGCAGCGGCGTGATCGGCCTGCCGAGCCTGCGCAGCTTCACCGTCGAGCGGCCGGGCGAGCTGACTCGCCTCGCCGCCTGAGCCGGGGCGGTTTGACGGCGATCAAGGCGCACACGTCCGGGAGGGGAGATTTTCCGTCATCCGCACCGGCCAATGCCCCGATGGAGGTTGCCATGAAGAATGTCCTCGTACTGATCCACGACGACGCCGGTCAGGAAGCCCGGCTGCAGGCCGCGCTCGACCTGACTCGCGCGCTGGGCGGCCATCTGCGCTGCGTCGACGTGAACCCGATCACGACGCTGGCCGACGACATGATGTTCATGGGCGCCGCCGCCATCCTCGCTGAAGTGCGCGCCGACGAGCGCGAGAATGGCGCGCGCGTCCGGGAACGTGTCGAGCGCGAGGACGTGCCGTTCGACTGGATCGATGTCGCCACCAGCCTCGATTCGGCGCTGCGCGACGCGGCGTTCATGGCCGATCTGGTCGTGCTCAATCGCAGCCTCGACGACGTGTTCGATCCGGGGATGCGCCACCTGATCCGCGACATCATCGTCCAGAGCGGCAAGCCGGTGTTCGCCGTGCCGCAGGATGGGCGGGGAGTCGACCTGCCGGGCCATGCGATCGTCGCGTGGGACGGATCGCCCGAAGCCGAAGCCGCGCTGCGCAACGCCGTGCCGCTGCTGAACGGCGCGAGCCGGGTGACCCTGCTCGAAGTCCGCGACCGCGCGGAGGGCGATTCGGCGACCGAAGCGGCGACCTACCTCTCGCGCCACGGCATCCATGCAACCGTCCGTTCGGTCGATTCGCGCGGCGCGCCGGTCGCCGACGTGCTGCTGGCCGAGACGCGCTTCCTCGGCGCGAGCTATATGGTGATGGGCGGGTTCGGGCGCGGCCGCCTGCTCGAGGAGCTGTTCGGCGGCGTGACGCGGAGCATGCTGGAACGGTCGGGCGTCCCGCTGTTCCTGGTGCATTGATCCGCATGACCGCCCGCAATGTCCTGATCGTCGACGCGCATCCGGATCCCTGTCCGGAGCGGTTCGTCCATGCACTGGCGGACAGCTATGCCGCGGGCGTGCGCGACGCGGGCGGCGACGTGCGGCGGATCGATCTGGCCGGGCTGAAATTCGACCTGCTCGACAGCCGCAGCCAGTGGGAGGAGGAAACGCCTTCGCCCGAGATCGCCGCTGCCCAGCAGGACATATTGTGGGCCGGCCATATCGTCTTCCTCTACCCGCTCTGGCTCGGCGACATGCCCGCCCTGCTCAAGGGGTTCCTCGAACAAGTCGCCCGGCCGGGCTTCGCGCTCGGCACCGGGGCGATGCCGGCGGCATTGCTCAAGGGAAAATCGGCGCGCATCGTCGTGACGATGGGGATGCCGGCTTTGTTCTACCGCTTCTTCTACCGCGCCCACAGCCTCAAGAGCTTCGAGCGCAACATCCTCAAATTCGTGGGGATCAAGCCGGTGACGCATTCGATCGTCGGCAATGTCGAGGGCGAGCCCGAGCATCGCCAGCGCTGGCTGGCGCGGATGGGAGAACTCGCCGCGGAGGATGTGCGCGGCTGATCAGCGCTTCAGCTGATAGACCCGGACATGCTCGATCTCGAAGCGGATCGGGAAGATCGCATCGTCGACATCGCCGCCCATCGCGCCGCCGATCGCGAGGTTCAGCAGCAGATATTGCGGCTTGTCGAACGGCCATTGCGCGGCGCCGCTCTTCTCGTTGACGTAGCGGTGATACGGCTTGCCATCGACCGCGAAGCTGATCGCGTCGGGCGTCCACAGCATCTGGTAATCGTGGAACGCCTCGCACGCGTCGGGCACCCTGATCTGCCCGCCCTTGCCGAAGGTGCCGGCAGTCGACCGGTTGTGGATCGTGCCGAACACGTCGCCCGGCGTCTTGCCCACATGCTCCATGATGTCGATCTCGCCGCCATCGGGCCAGCCCGCCGTCGCGCCGAGCATCCAGATCGCGGGCCACGACCCCTTGCCGCAGGGCAGCCTGGCGCGGACTTCGAACAGGCCATAGGTCCATTCGGCCTTGCCCTTCGAGATCAGCCGCGCCGAGCTGTAGCGCTGCCCGCCATGATCGGCGCGGTCGGAAAGCATTTCCTTGCGCGCTTCGATGATCAGCCGCCCGCCTTCGATCCGCGCATTCTCAGCACGGTCTGCCGAGTAATATTGCAGCTCTTTATTGTACCAGCCGGTCTTGTTGGCATGGGTATCGAACACCCAGTGCGCCGGATCGGGTGCGCCATCCTTGTCGAACTCATCGGCCCAGACGAGTTCATAGCCTGGCTTGTCCTGCGCCACCGCCGGGGTGGCGAGGACCAGGGTCAGCGCGGCGGCAACGAATCCCCGCATCAGCGAACCGTCACGATGCGGCTGGCGCGCTTGCCGTCGGCCGAGCGGGTCCGCAGGTCCACCGGACCCTTGACTGCGACCGGCTTCGCATAGGGCTTCCACGCGCCCTTGCCGGTGCGATATTCGATCCGCATCCCCGGATATTCGCTGTTGGCTTCGAGCTTGCCGCCGACGATCCGCGCACCCGGAGGGGTGATGCGATAGGCGACGCCGATCCGGTCGAGCAGCGCGAACTGATTCGGCATCCGCCCGGCGAAACCGCGCCAGTCGGCGAGGATCGCGGCGCGATCGACCCGCGCATCGCCATAGGCATAACTGGCGCCGGGCACATAGGCCGGCTCCCATGCCGGGCGGCGCCACGCACGCTCGGCAAAGGCGATCAGGCGCGGGAAGAATTGATAGTCCACGCCCGCATCGGTGCGCGTCGTCTCGCTCCACAGCTGCGCCTGCAGCCCCTTGATCCCCAGGCCCTGCTGGCGCGGCGTCTTGTCTTCGATCGTCTGCGGCCGCGAATAGGTGTCGCGGATCAGCGCGCCGTTGGCGGGCAGATTGTCGGTCATGAAGCCGAAGACCTGCAACGTATCGACGCTGCGCGACGCCCAGTCGTAACCGCCTTCCTGGCCGTGAGGCACATAGGGCATGTCGAGATAGCCGATATCGGGGACCGAAAGCACCACGTCCCAGCCATGATTGGCCTGGACATGCGCTTCAGTGATGCCGCCGGTGAAGAGCGTCGCCCAGATATTGGTCTGAACCGACTGGGGCATGTTTTTCGGATCGGTATGACCCATGCCGTCGCTCCAGCCGGCGACTTTCAGCCCCTTGGCTTCCAGATCCTTCGAAACGCGCTCGATGAAATAGGCGCCCAGCCCCTTCGCATCGCGGCCGGTCTTGGCCATCAGCCCCTTGCACGCCGGGCTTTCGCCCCATGCGCCGGCGGTCTCGTCCGCGCCGATATGGAAGGTCTGGAGTGGCGCGCCGGCTGCCTTGTGGAGGGCAGCGATCTCGCCGACCGACGTGTCGAGGAAGCGATAGGTCTGGTCGATACAGACGTTCAGCGTGTTGTCGTCGTAATTCTGGATGCTGCGATATTTGGTCGTGTCCGCCGGTTCGACGAGGCGATATTCCTCGGCCCCGGCCAGATTGCCCGCTGCCTTCAGCCGGTTGTAGCGCACTTCCATCGACTTGATCGCCGCGCGCGAATGGCCCGGCATGTCGAGCGAGGGGATCACTTCGATCCCGCGCGCGGTGGCCGCCTTGAGGATCTCGATATAATCGGCCTGGGTCAGATAGCCGTTGACCCCGCCGGTGCCTTCCGGCCCGGCGCCGAGCTGGGGCAACAGGCAGACCTGCTCCGACGGATCGTGGCAGCGCTTCGATCCCACTTCGGTCAGTTCGGGCAGCGCCTTGATTTCCAGCCGCCAGCCTTCGTCGTCGGCGAGGTGGAGGTGCAGCTTGTTGAACTTGTACGCCGCCATCGCTTCGATCAGCTTGAGCACTTCCTCCTTGCTGTGGAAGTTGCGCGCCAGATCGATGTGCAGCCCGCGGAACGGGTAGCGCGGCGCGTCGCTCACCGACAGCGGACGCAACAGGCCCTTGTCGAATGCGATCTGCTGGGCGAGCGAGCGCAGGCCATGGTTCGCGCCCGCCGCATCGGCCGCGACGATCACGATGCCCCCGGCGCCCGAATTGATGCGATAGCCTTCGGCCGCGATACCGGCATCGGCGTCGATGCTGATCTCGAGCGGAATGCCCCCGTTCAGCGGCACGCCGAGGCCGTTCAACGACATGTCGATCCGGTCGCGCGTGACGCCTTCCAGCATCACCGCCACGCCCTTGCGAAGATCGAGCGGCTTGCCCGGCAGCAGCTTCGCGTCGAGCGGTGTCGGCAGGATCGCGATATCGGGCGAGACCGCAGCGCCGCGCTCGGCGAACGCGGCATAGGCCCGCTCGGGCGTCTGCCACACCGTCTTGTCCTCGCCGCCGCGCGAAGCGAGCTTCGCTTCATCGGTCAGCGGCGTGACGAACGGCAGCGTCTCGAACCCGGTCTCGCGATCATGTCCCGGCCGGGTCGCTTCGATCACGCGCGCGGTGACGCCTTTCGCCACCAGATAGATGTTGGGCATGGCGAAGGCAGCGGAATGGTGCGCGCCCTGCCCCCACAGCTTCACGACATAGGTCTTGCCGGCCTCGATCGCCGCCCCGGGCTTGAGCGTCAGCCGGTTGAGGTCGCCATTGACCAGATTGTTCTGGAACACGTCGCTTTCGACCACCGGCAGGCGGTTCACGAAGCTGAAGTAGATCGCGAAATCGCTGGCATTGAGGTTCGCGGGCAGCCGCGCGGGCATGGTGAAGCTGATCGTGCTGAGGAAACAGCCATCGGCGCCGGTCGGGCATTTCTCGGGATGATTGTCGACCACCTCGTACCGCACGCCCATCTCGCGGGCGAGCGCATCGTAGTCAGCCTGCGCGGACACCGTCGCGGCCGGATCGCTGGTCATCGCCGGGAGTGCGGCGGGCAGCAGGGCGGCGGCGAACAGCAGCGCGAGGCGCCGGCTCCGGGTCAGAGGCATGGTTCACGTCTCCCTTGCGCGATTTGGACTTTAGTTGATACTATTGTTGTCATGACAAATCGGACGGGTCAAGCGGTGCTCCGATGCCGCCACATCCGCCAATGAGAGAGGCAGAACCTGCATGATACGTCAGATCGCGCTCCGGATTGGTATCTTTTTGGTCCTATCTCTCGGCACTTCGCTTCCGGCCCATGCGACGAGCAAGCCGGTGATGGTCGGCTATTTCCCCGCGTTCAAGGGGCTGGCGCGGATCGCGACCACGCCGATCGATCACTACACCCATATCAACCTCGCCTTCGCCAATCCCGACGCTAACGGCCTGCTGGCCCGCGATGGCGCGATGACCTGCATGTCCGGCGGCGCGGCGGGCAACGTCAGCCTTACCGAACTGCGCGACGCGGTGGCGAAGCTGCGCCGCAAGGGTGCGAAGGTGCTGCTTTCGGTCGCGGGCGGCGTCATCCCGGGCTGCTCGGGCGACTGGTCAGCCTTGCTCCGCCCGGACAAGCGCGAGACGGTGAAGCGCGAATTGCTGGCAATCGTCGATGCAGCAGGACTCGAAGGGATCGATATCGATATCGAAGGCGCATTGCTGACCGCGATCGACCGCGAGGGCAACTACACCCCCTTCATCGCGATGCTCTCGGCCGATCTGAAGGCGAAGGGCAAGCTGCTGACGGTCGCCACCGCTTCCTACGAGGGCGGGATGATCCCCCGATCCTCGGTCCGCTATTTCGATCTGGTCATGCCGATGTCGTACGACGCGATCGGGCCGAGCTGGGGTCAGGCGGGCAGCGAACATTCGACCGAGGCGCAGGCGGCGCGAGACATCGCCCTGTGGCTCGACCGGGGCGTGCCGCGCGAGCGGCTGGTGCTCGGCGTGCCCTTTTACGGCTACGGCTTCGGCAAATATGCGCCGGGCTATGATTTCCGCACCTTGCTCGCCACCTTCGGCAAGGCGGTGCTGAACGCGGATCTGATCGGAAACGCCTGTGCGGGGTGCGATTACGTCACCTTCAACGCGCCCGAAACGCTGCGCCGCAAGTCCGCATTGGCCAAGGCACGTGCAGGCGGTGTAATGGTATGGGAAATGACGCAGGATACCGATGACCAGCAGCTGGGCAGCGTGATATCCGGGGTCTTGTACGCGTCATCGAATTGACTAGCTCCGGCGGGTAGAACACCATCGGACGCAAACGGGGAACAAGCGACTGTGTCATTGATCGAGAGCGTCGGGCGTCTGCAGAAGGACGATCCCACACCGCTCTACCTCCAGCTGCAGAAAGGCCTGCGAAACGCGATCGAAAATCGCGTGGTCCAGGCCGACGCCGCCATCCCCACGGAGCGCGAACTCTCAGAAGAATTCGATATCTCGCGCATCACCGTCCGCAAGGCCGTCGACGGGCTGGTCAGCGAAGGCTTGCTGTCGCGCCGGCGGGGTGCGGGAACCTTCGTGACGGCGCCGCGCGTCGAGAAGAATTTCTCGCGGCTGACCTCCTTCTCAGAAGACATGGTATCGCGCGGAAGGCGTCCGCACAGCGCATGGGTCAGCAAGACCGAAGGCGCGGTCACGCCGGAGGAAGCAATGTCGCTCGGCGTGTCGCCGGGCACGTCGGTCTATCGGTTCCACCGCATCCGCTTTGCCGACGATCTGCCGATGGCGCTCGAATTCTCGACCGTGCCGGGATATTGCCTCGCCTCGGTCGATGCGGTCGGCGCGTCGTTGTACGAGGCGCTGGATCAGGCGGGCCATCTGCCGGTGCGTGCCTTGCAGCGGCTGCGCGCGGTGAACTTCACCGCCGAGCAGGCAGAGCCGCTGGGCGTGGCCGCGGGCGACGCCGGATTGTTTATAGAGCGCCGCGGCTTTCTGGTGGACGGCCGCACCGCCGAATTCACCCAGAGCTACTATCGCGGCGACGCGTACGATCTGGTGGCGGAACTCAACAGCCGCTGATCGTCACGCCCCATGCCGCGCGAGAAAGGCTTCGTGCGGCGGCAGATCGGACAGGCCCTCGGCATTGCGCTGGCACAGCAAGGCGAGCCGGCGGTCGAGCTCCGCACGCGGAAGCGCATCGGCGATCGGGTGATAGTCGCCCGGGCGCACCCCCTGCCCCCACAGGATCGCGAACCAGTTGGTCGGGCCGAACAGCTCGGTCGGCTCGTTGAGGATGTTGCCGCTGGTGCGGAACGCCTCGATCCGCGCGGCGAGACTGTCCGGCAGCGGCGCTTCCCGCACTTCGCGCCAGAAGGGCGTATCGACGCCGGAGGACACGGCATAATGCGCCAGCACGAAATCGCGCAGCAGCGCATATTCATGGACCGTATCGGCGTTGAACCGGTCGACCACGGCAGGATCGATCCCGTTGCGGGGCAACAGGCCGAGCAAGCGGATGATGCCAGTCTGGATCAGATGGATCGACGTCGATTCGAGCGGCTCGAGGAAACCGCTCGCCAGCCCCAGCGCGACGACGTTGCCGTTCCAGCATTTGCGACGATGCCCGGCGGTGAAGCGCAGGCGATTGGCGTCGGCAAGCTGCGCGCCATCGAGCCGCGAGGCGAGCAGTTCGACCGCGCGGTCATCGTCGAGATGGCGGCTGCAATAGACATAGCCGTTGCCCGTGCGGTGCTGGAGCGGGATGCGCCATTGCCATCCGGCCTCGCGCGCGGTGGACCGGGTGTAAGGCATGACCGGGCCATCGACCCGCGCGCAGGGCATCGCGACCGCGCGATCGCAAGGAAGCCAGTGCGACCAGTCGACATAACCGGTCTTCAGCGTCTGCTCGATCAGCAGCCCGCGAAAGCCCGAGCAATCGACGAAGAAATCGCCTTCGACCTGCTCGCCGGATCGCAGCGTGACGCCGGTGACATGGCCGGTCTCGCCATGCTGCGCGACATCGACGATCTCGCCTTCGACGCGGACGACACCGCGTCCCTCGGCTTCGCCGCGCAGGAAACGGGCATACAGGCCGGCGTCGAAGTGGAAGGCATGGTTGACCGGACCATGCCGCATGTCGCGCGCGAAACGCCCGGTCGCCGCAGCCTGTGCTTCGAGATTGTAGTGCCAAGGATCGGCATCACCCCCAGCGGCCAGATTGCGGAGCCAATAGTGGTGAAAGCTCACTCCGCTCATATCGATGCCGAAATAGCCGAACGGGTGGAAGTAACGCTGTCCGGCGCCGCCCCAGTCGGCAAACTCGATGCCCAGCTTGATCGTGCCCTTCGTGGCACGGAGGAAGGCATCCTCGTCGATCTGGAGCAGACGGTTGAACTCGCGGATCGACGGCACCGTCGCTTCGCCCACGCCGACGATGCCGATCGCATCGGATTCGATCAGCGTGATGCGATGCCCGGCGGACCCGAGCACCTTGCTGAGCGCCGCTGCGCACATCCAGCCGGCGGTGCCGCCGCCGACGATCACGATATTGTGGATCGGCTTGCCGCTCATCGCGCAGTCGCCCGGGCAAGCGCCGCCTCATGCGTTTCCATCGCAGTCACGTCGCCGCGGATTCCGGCGAGCTGTTCGCGGAAATCGGCCATCACCAGTTGATCGTCGACCCGATCGACCTGCGGATCCCATGCACGGGGGACGAGACCGAGGCCGAGGAAGCAGGCCTGCCATTCCTCTTCGGCGAAACTGTCCTGATTATATTGTGCGACCATGCCGCGCGCGCCGAACAGGCTGATCCGCGCATCGAGCGCATCCGAAACCGGCCGAACCCGCGCCGCATCCCAGAAGGTTTCGCCTGTGCGGCGGTTGAGCCTGTAAAAGGCCGAGTCGAAATCGCGCAGCCGCGCATGCCATTCGGCCAGTTCCTCATTGTAGATCCCCGCCTCGGGCATCGCATCGGCCCGGACTGGGAACAGCGAAACGAGATGGGTGACCGCGATCTGAATGCGGTGGAGCCAGCTTGCGGAAAGCGGCTCGGCTTGCCCCGCCGCTTCGCCGATCGCGACGACATTGCCGATCCAGGGGCGCGCGTGCTGGAACGGAGCGAGCCGCACGATCTCCGGTGCCTCTTCCAGCGGCACCGGCGCAAGCGACGCGGCTTCGGCATCGCCGATTACCGCATCGTCATAGGCGATCGCGATTCCCGTGCGATCCTGCAGCGGATAAAGCGCCGACCAGCCTGCGCGGTGTGCGGCGACGCGGCTGTAGAGCGGCAGCGGACGCAGCGGTCGCGCCGATCCCAGTAGCAGGCGGTTGCAACTCGAGACGGCGGCATCCTCGGGCGCACCGTCGCCCAGCGCCGAGCGGATCGTCGCCCCCGGCGTCGCGTCCACAAACAGGTCCGCCCTGATCTCGCGGCCGTCCGACAGGCGCAGCACGGTGACGCGCCCTGCCTCGGCGATCGCGACCGGTGCGGCGTCGGCAGTCACCGTCACGCCGTGGATCGGCGCGAGCTTGCGCATCGCCGCGGCATAGCTGCGCGCGTCGAAATGATAGCCTTGCGCGGTCGCCGCCAGCCCGTTCGCATCGGCGATGCGCAGGCGACCGTTGCGCGCCGCGACCGCTTCGCGCGCGAAATCGGAGAAACCGGCCGGCAGTCCGGCGGCGCGCGCCTTGAGCCAGAATTGCATGAAGGGCAGCCCGGCGATCGGGCGCCCCGTCGGGCCGAAGCTGTGGAGGAACTCGCCCTCGCCGTCCGCGAAGCCGACATATTGCCGGCCGAGCGAGAAGACGCCGCGCGTCGAGCGCAGCAGCGCGCCGGGATCCACGCCGAGCAGCCGGTGGAACGACTGGAGATTGGGAAGGCCCGCCAGCACGTGGTGCGGCGATATCGCGCCTGGCGTCTCGATCCATTCGACGTCGAGGTCCGCGCGTCCGAATGCCCGGCGCAGCGCAATCGCGGCCATCGCAGGCGCTTCGCCATGCCCGATCACGACGACGCGACGCAGCGTCATGCGCTTCCTCCGGCCGGACAGAAACGGGCGATCGTGTCAGCATGTTTGGGCATGCCCACCGCAGTCTCGGCGATCAGCGAACGCAGCTTCGCCAGCCGTTCCGAAAGCGCCGCTTCGGGCATCAGATCGGCCATTGCATCCTGCGCGACCGGCTCGATGCCCTGACCGATGAATACCGCCTGCCAGCTCGCGGGCCCGAACAGCCCGTCGCGATATTCGCGGATATGGCCGCGATGGCGAAAGCGCTCGATCTTGTCCGTCAGGCTGTCCGGAATCGCCATCGCGCGGACGTAGCGCCAGATTTCGGCATCGTCGCGCTCGGTGGCGCGATAATGAAGGATCAGGAAATCGCGGATGCGGTCATACTCCACATCCATCACGCGATTATATTCGCGGGCCAGCGCGGGATCGATTTCCGGATCGCCAGGCATCAGCGTGAGCAGGAACGCGACGGCCATCTGCACCAGATAGATGCTGGTCGATTCCAGCGGCTCGAGGAAACCGCCCGCCAGACCCATCGCGATGACGTTGCGGTTCCACGCCTTGCGCCGCTTGCACGCCTTGAAGCGAAGCCCGCGCGGTTCGGCCTGGGCCGCACCGTCAAGCCGCGAGAGCAGCAGCGAAGCGGCTTCGTCGTCCGACAGGAAATGGCTGGCATAGACATAGCCGTTGCCGGTGCGATGCTGGAGCGGGATGCGCCATTGCCAGCCCGCCTCGCGCGCGGTCGAGCGAGTATAGGGCGTCAGTTCCCCCGCGGAATCGCACGGCACCGCCATCGCCCGATCGCAGGGCAGCCAGTGCGACCAGTCCTCGATCCCGGTCTCCAGCGTCTGCTCGATCAGCAGGCCGCGAAAGCCCGAGCAATCGATGAACAAATCCGCCGCGATCGCCTCGCCCGAGGCCAGCGTGACGCTGGCGATATCGCCGCGTTCGGGATGCTGCGCGACATCGACGATGCGCCCCTCGACTCGCTTGATTCCGCGCGCTTCGGACCAGCCGCGCAGATAGCGGGCATAGAGGAAGGCATCGAAATGATAGGCGTAGGAGAAAGCCGATTTGGGATCGGCGGCATCCTTTGCCGGAAAATCGAACCGGTTCTGCTGCGCGGCAACGATTGGCAGGCAATAGCCGGACAGCGGGCCGGCGGTTTCGCGGGCGCGGAGCCAGTAATGGAAGAATTCGGCTTCCCCGATCGGCCGTCCGAACGCGCCGAAGGGATGGATATAGCGGCTGCCGATGCTGCCCCAGTCGACGAACTCGATCCCCAGCTTGAAGCTGGCTTGCGTCGCGGCCATGAATTCAGGCTCGTCGATGCCGAGATAGTCGTTGAAATCCTTCATCTGCGGCAGCGTGGCTTCGCCCACGCCGACGGTTCCGATTTCGTCGGATTCGATCAAACGGACATCGTAGCGCGACAGATCGAGCTTGGCCGAGCACGCCGCGGCGCACATCCAGCCGGCGGTGCCCCCGCCCACAATTACGATCCGGAAAGGCACCGTCATCGCAGTACCCTAACAAAAGAAGCGCCGGGGGCCAGTGCGAATGGGCCCCCGGCTGAGGGGAGTTACATGGTGAAGCGGATACCCGCCTGAATGCGCCGGTCGTTCTTGAACCAGGCATTCGGCTTGGTCAGGCCGGTATTGTCGACCTGCTGGCGCAGCACCGTATCCGTCCCGAGCAAGTTGCTGCCCTGCACGATCAGCTCGAACCGGCGCGCGAAGCGCAGGCGGATCGACGCATCGAGATAGCCCGTCGCTTCCTGCCAGATCGGCAGACCGACGCAGCAATCGATCGCGGTCACGAGATATTCCGAGCGCCAGTTATAGGCGACGCGGAGCGAGACCGGACCCTTTTCGTACATGCCGACCAGATTGAAGCTGTGCTCCGATATGCCCTCGAGCGCATTGGCCTTCACCGCGGTGGTATCGTAGCTGACGCCGCCGCCGGCCGTGCCGCCTGCGGTCTCGTTGGTCAGGTTGACCGTCTCGATGCCGTTGTTCTTGACGTAGGTATAGTTGGCCTGGACGCCGAACCCGCTGAGCCAGCCGGGCAGGAAGTCGAAGAAGGTCTGGAACGCGACTTCGCCACCATAGATCGACGCGCCGTCGCCGTTCAGCGGCGCCGTGACCAGCACGTTCCGCGTCACGCCGTTGTTGACCAGCGTAGTGTTGTAGGTTCCGGCCTGGATGTAGTTGTTGAACTTCTTGTAGAAGCCGGTGGCAGTGAACGAGCTGGCGCGGCCGAAATAATATTCGAGCGTCACGTCGAACTGATCGGCCACGATGGGCTTCAGGCTCGGATTGCCCGACTGGGCGCGGTACCGCCAGTTGTACCCCACGATCGCACCCGCCGAATTCCGGATGCTGTCCGGGTTCGAAGGGTCGGTCAGGCTGGGCGAGAGCCGCGTGATCGTCATGTAGTTGCGCAGCAGGCCCACGTCAGGCCGCGAAATCGCCCGCGAATAGGCGACGCGCGTCACGAGCTTGTCGGTCCAGTCGAACTTCACGTTGAAGCTGGGCAGGAAGTGGACATGGTCCTGACGCGCAGTGTTCGGGACGTAACTGCCGTTGTTGAAGGCGATCTCCGCAGCCGTCGTCACGCAACCCGCGCTGGGAACAAGCGGCATCGACGGCGTCAGGGGCGTAGGATCACGAGGATCCGGGCTATAGTTGCAGATCAGCTGCGTCGGCGTGAAGGCCGTGGGATAGGTCAGCGCGCCCTGGGTCTCGTTGACCGTGAAGATCAAACGGCCGCCGATATTGCCGGACACCCCGACCCGGCCGATCCGCGCATCGGGCCCGCCGAACTTGAGCATCGCATAGCCCGCGGTGGTCATCTCGCTCAGGCGCAGGATTTCATTCGGCAGATAGCAACCGAATTCGCCCTTCACCGTCTCGCCGGCGCGATAGCCCGCGTTCGAGCAGACGCCGTAATAGTCGCCCACGCCGATGCTGGGACGGCCGAGCGCCTTTGCCAGCTGATCCCGGTTTTCCAGCATGTCCATGTTGAAGAACGGGAAGGTGCGGTGGTTCATCTGGTTACCGGCGAAGAAGTCCGACCCGAAGGTGAACTGCTCGTTCGAACCAGCGCCGTAGATCGGCTTGTCCATGTTGAAATAGGGTGCCTGGGTGTAGGTCCAGGTGTTCGAGATGTTCGCCCAGTTATACGCGCCCCAGCGCACCGTCTGGTCGCGATCGGCATAACGCGCGCCGAGCTTCAGCGAGTTGAGCCACGGCGTATCGAATTCATATTCGACGTCCGCGCGCAGGGCCAGCTCGTGGCCATCGCTGTCCTCGGTGTGATCGGTGATCGCGTAATAATGATAGTTGTTGGCGTTGCTGAGGCCGCCCGGCGACAGGTTGATATTGTCGGCGGCATTGGGCTCGAACGTCAGCGTCGGATACTTGCCCCGCATGTCGAGGAAGGTGTTCGTATAGCTGCGCGCGGTCGCCGAGGCGTTGTAGTTATGCACCGCGGAATCGACATATTGCGCGTCGAAATTCAGGTGGACGCGATCGGTCGGCGACCATTTGAAGTTGGCCGTGAAGTCCTGGGTGTACTGCTTGTTGCGCAGCGCGTTCGACGCGGTGTCGAGCTGCGCGCCGCGGCGCTGGTTGGCGCAGCCCTCCCACGAATAGCAACGGATATAGAAGGGCTGGCCCGCGGCGTTGAGGCCCAGACCATTTTCGTCGCCGGGGAAATCGCCGACATAGGGACGCATCGCCGACCACCAGCCGGACGTGAAGTTTCCGTCGCCGTCGAACGTGAAGGCAGGCTTGCCGAAGCCGGGCTGAACAAGGCTCGGGTCGGTGAACACGGTGTCAGTCGGGCGGCCGTAGATCTCGAGGCTGCCTGCGCCCGACGAATAGATCGAACGTTCGCGCCAGCTATTGTCGTACTGCGAGCGCGTATATTGCAGCGAGGCTTCCATCGAGCCGTCGTTCGAGCGCCACTGCAGCGCACCCGCGACGCCGATGCGCTTGCGGTCATAGATGTTGTCGCGCATCCACACGCCGCTGGGCATGTAGGACTTGGTGGGCCCGTAGGTGCCGGCGGCGAAGATCGCATAGCGATCGAGCTGGACGCCCTGGCTGCCGGTCTTCACCTGGCTGTAGGCGCCGTTGATCATCACGCCGAATTCGCCCGCGCCGGTCGACCAGCGCTTGGTGATCACGCCCGAGACTTCGGGAGTCGTTTCCTTCGCGATGTCGCCATAGTTGCCCATGACGCCGATCGAGATAACGTCCTTTGCCGAATCGAACGGCAGACGCGTGCGCAGATTGACCGTGCCGGCGATGCCGCCCTCGATCATGTCGGCAGTCTGGTTCTTGTAGGTGTCGACGCCCGACAGCAGTTCGGGCGAGATGTCCTGCCAGCTCAGGCCGCGCGAGCTGTTGGCCGAGAAGGTGTCGCGGCCGTTGAATTCCGAACGGACCTGCGGAAGGCCGCGAACGATGACGCCCGAAGGTTCGGCCGAGAAGTGGGACGTGTCGTCGGTGCCGGCAAAGCGGACCACGGTGACGCCCGGGACGCGCTGAAGCGCCTCGGCGACCGACTTGTCGGGGAAAGAGCCGATATCCTCGGCGCTGATCGAATCGACGACCGTATCGGCGTTGCGCTTGCGGTTCTGCGCCGAATCGAGATTCGCGCGCTGGCCCGTGACGATGATCGCGTCTTCTTCGGGCTCCTGCGCTTCCTGCGCCCAGGCGGGAGCGGCGGCGCCGGCGCAAAGCGCGGCAAATCCCACGGTCGCCAGCAGCTTCTTCGCGAAGATGGATGGAGTATGGCCGGTGCGTTTCATGTCCCAATTCCCCCTGTGTCGACAGCCGTTCCTGCTGCGTCGATAATACCAATTCTGGCGTTGGTGCAATACCAATAGACTACAAATTAGTTACAGAGTCCAGACGAAATGCGTTATACGCGTAACGAAGAGGACAAGCCGGGAGGTACATGGCGTGGCGGAAACTTCAGGGGGAAGGCTGGTATCGCTGGACGTGCTGCGCGGCCTGACGGTGGTGGGGATGATCCTCGTCAACTCGATGGCCGGAATGAAATATGGCGCGCAGGCGGAAGTCTATCCGCTGCTGCTCCATGCGCATTGGGACGGGCTGATGCTCGCCGATCTGGTCTTTCCCGGCTTCCTGATGATGGTCGGCGTCGCAATCCCGCTGGCCTTCGCCAAGGCTAGCGAAGGCGGGCACGGCGGCCCGATCGCCACACGCACCGCACGCCTGTTCCTTGTCGGATTCCTGCTCTCCAACATCTACTGGTTCGCCGACATGACCAGCGGCGACTGGCGGCTGTTCGGCGTGCTCCAGCGAATCGGGCTGGCCTATGGCGCCTGCGCCTTGCTGTTCCTCACCTTTGGCCCGCGCATCCGGCTGGGAATCATCGCCGCGATCCTGATCCTTTACTGGCCGCTGTCGCTGGCGCCCGCGCCCGACGGCCTTGCGACCGACATCTGGGTGCGCGGGCATAATTTCGTGGCATGGCTCGACCGCGCGCTGCTGGGCGAGCATCTCTATGTGAAGGGCCCCGAAGGCTATGATCCCGAGGGGATTTTGGGCACGCTGACCGCCATCGCACATGGCCTGATCGGCGTGGCGATCGGCGAATATCTGCTGAAGCGGCCGGCCAATTCGGTGCGAAACCTGGCGCTTGCGGGCGCGGCGATGCTGGCTGCGGGAATCGCCTGGGGCTTCATATTCCCGGTGATCAAGGACATCTGGTCGAGCAGCTTCGTGCTGGTCACCTGCGGCATCACCACGCTGGCGCTGGCGGGGCTTCACGCATGGCTGGACCGGCCGGGCGAACCCGGCGCCGCGACCCGAGCGTTCACGCTGTTCGGCAGCGCGTTCGGCATCAATGCGATCGCCGCCTATGTCGCCCACCAGCTCTCCGCAGGCTGGCCCACATGGCAGATCATGCTTGTGCCGTTCGAGTGGCTGCGCGGCTCGATCGGCGATGGCCTCGCGTCCTTCGTCCCGGTGCTGCTCTATATCGGGCTGCTCTGGACTTTCGTCGAATATCTCCGCCGCAAGCGGTGGATCGTGAAGATTTGAGGAGAGGAAGATGAAGCATATCCTGCTCGCCTTCGCGGCGATCATCGCACCCGTCGCGGCCGCGCCCGCCCTCTCGCAAAGCGGCGGCGACAAGATGCTCAACGAGCCCTCGATCAACTGGAGCGTCTATGGCCCCGGCCAGACGCACAAGGCGCGCAAGGACCCCGCCGTGCAGGGCGGCGGTGCGATGCGCGTCACCATCCCCGCCAGGCCGGCGAATATCTGGGACATCGGCGCGTCGACCACCATCACCAAACCGATCCGCAAGGGCGACAAGCTGATCTTCGCCTTCTGGGCGCGACTCGTCTCGGGGGGCACCGACGGCAAGAGCCTGCTCGCGGCAAACATCCAGCAGAACAGCGCGCCCTATACGGCGATCGTCAGCGGACAGGTGGAGATCGGCGGCGAATGGAAGCTGGTCCATGTGCGCGGGATCGCCAACGCGGATTACCCGGCGGGCACCGCCAACGCCGCGCTTTCGCTGGGCGCCGCCGCGCACACATTCGACCTCGGCCCCGCTTTCATCATGCTCGCGGATTGATAGCTCCAACCAGCAATACCAATAGTACCTTTAAAATACCTATTGTCTCCCGATGGCAGCCTCCATATAGCATTGGGGGAATATCGCGGTGGACAAGATCGCCGTTTCAAGGAGTTCCGGCGGACGTGATGGCCGAGATCGAAACACGACCAGAGGACGCCGGCGTGCCGGGCACGACGCTGATGCGCGCGGAAGCCGCGGAAGCGGGCGCCGCGGTTGCACGGTTCCTCGCGGCGAACCGCACAGGGCTGGCGCGGATCGGCGAGCGGCTGCGCGACCAGCCGCCCGAAGTGGTCGTGACCTGCGCGCGCGGATCCTCCGATCATGCCGCGACCTATGGCAAATATCTGATCGAGACGCTGACCGGCGTCACCACCGCATCGGCGGCGCTTTCGACCTCGTCGGTCTATCCCGCGCCGCGCGCGCCGGCGGAGTCGCGGCCCAGCCGGTTGTGCATCGCCATCTCGCAATCGGGCCGCAGCCCGGATCTGCTCGCCGCCGTCGAGGCGCAGCGGGCGCATGGCGCCTTCGTCGTCGCGCTGGTCAATGTCGCGGACTCGCCGCTGGCCGGCATTGCCGATGAAGTGCTGGCGCTCGAGGCCGGTCCCGAACTCTCGGTCGCCGCGACCAAATCCTATATCGTCTCACTGGCCGGCCTCGTCTCGCTGGTCGCGGCATGGACACAGGACGATGCGCTGACGGCGGCGATCGACCGCCTGCCCGCGCAACTGCCCACGGCCTTCGCGCTCGACTGGTCGGCGGCGATGCCGTCGCTGACCGGCGCGACCAACCTGTTCGTGATCGGCCGGGGTTATGGCTATGGCGTGGCGCAGGAAGCGGCGCTCAAGCTGAAGGAAACCTGCGGCCTCCATGCCGAGAGTTTCAGCTCGGCCGAAGTGAAGCATGGTCCGATGGCGATCGTGAGCGACGGCTTCCCGGTCATCGCCTTCGCGGGAAGCGACGCGGCGGGCGACGATGTACGCGAAACCGCCACCCTGTTCGAATCGCGCGGCGCGCTGGTGTCGCTGGCCGATGCGAAGGGCGCGGGCAATCTGCCGGCGCTGGCCGATCATCCCGCGATCGAGCCGATCCTGATGATCCAGAGCTTCTACGCGCTCGCCGAGAAACTCTCGCGCGCCCGCGGTTTCGATCCCGACCGGCCGCCTTTCCTGAACAAGGTGACCCGGACCACATGAAGCTGCGCGTCGCCAATGGGGGGATATTGGTCGGCCGGACGGTGTTCGGTGCGGCGACGATCGACGTGGCCGATGGCCGGATCGCCGCGATCGATCCCGCAATCACCGGCAGCCCACACATCGACCTCGATGGCGGCTGGCTGGTGCCGGGCTTCATCGACACACAGGTCAATGGCGGCGGCGGGGTGCTGTTCAACGACGACATCAGCGTCGAGGGAATCGCGGCGATCGGCGCGGCGCATGCCCGGTTCGGCACCACCGCGTTCCTGCCGACGCTGATCAGCGATTCGCCCGAGCATATCGCAGCCGCGCTCGACGCAACCGATGCCGCGATCGAAGCTGGCGTACCGGGCGTGGCCGGCGTGCACATCGAAGGACCGTTCATCAATCCGGCCAAGCGCGGCATCCATGAGGCGGACCGCATCCGCCAGCTCGACCCCGCGCTGATCGAGCTGCTTTCGCGCCCGCGCATCGGACGCGTGGTGCTGACGATCGCCCCCGAGCGCGTCGGCCTCGCCCATATCCGCGCGCTCGTGTCGCACGGCGTGATCGTGTGCGCGGGGCACACCAACGCGACCTATGACGAAGTCAATGCGGCGATCGATGCGGGGCTGACCGGCTTCACGCACCTTTTCAACGCGATGTCGCCACTGACGCATCGCGCGCCGGGCGCCGCGGGCGCCGCGCTCGATGCGCCAGGATGCTGGGCCGGGCTGATCGTCGACAATGCGCATCTCCATCCCGCAACGGTGCGCATCGCCATCGCCGCCAAGGGTCCGGACCGGATTATGCTGGTGACCGATGCGATGCCGAGCGTCGGCACCGATGCGTCCAGCTTCGTGCTGCAGGGCAAGCGGATCGAAGTGCATCACGGCGTGTGCACCTATGAGGACGGCACGCTGGCAGGATCCGATCTCGACATGGCGACGGCGTTCCGCAACACCGTGGAGATCACCGGACTGGCGCCGGCCGATGTCGTGCGGATGTCGAGCGAAGCGCCGGCGGCGTTCCTCGGCCTTTCGGCGACGCACGGCACGCTGGGCAAGGGCAAACGCGCCGACTGGGTGGTGCTTGACCGCGATCTGCGGCCGCGCGGCACGTGGATCGGGGGCGAACATCAGGCCGGGACGGTCAAGGGAATAGCCGCGGCGAACGCATAGACGGCAATATTTGGGGGAAGCGGCGTGGCCGATCTGATCATCACCGCTCCGGTAAAGGGCTGGGCGGCGCCGCTCGAGGAGGTTCCCGATCCCGTCTTCGCGGATCGGATGATGGGCGACGGCGTGGCGATCCATCCGACGGGATCGACGATCCATGCGCCCTGCGACGGGGTGATCGTCGCGCTGCACGCCGCTGGCCATGCGGTGACGATCCGCAACGAAGCGGGCGCGGAGATTCTCGTCCATACCGGCCTCGAAACCGTTGCATTGGGCGGCAAGGGATTCCGTGCGCTGGCTGGCGACGGTGCGAGCGTGTCGCGCGGCGATCCGCTGATCGAGTTCGACATCGATGTAGTCGGTCAAGCCGCGACCAGCCTGATCACCCCGGTGGTCGTCATCAATTCCGACGCATTCCGCATCGAGCGGCGCACCACCGGCAAGATGGTCGGCGTGGGCGAAGCGCTGATGACGCTCGCGCCGATCGCCGCCGAAGCGCGCGACTGGGCGGCGGGCGATGGCGAAGCGCATCGCCGCACGATCGCCGTTCCGCTGGTGCACGGCATCCATGCCCGCCCGGCGGCGCGCATCGGCGAATGCGCGCGGGGGTTCGAAGCCGAAGTCGAGATCGTCCACGGCGAACGGCGCGCAAACGTCCGCAGCGCGGTCGCGCTGATGGGCCTCGCCCTGAAACAGGGCGACGAGGTTGTCATCGAAGCCCGGGGTACCGACGCCCGCGCGGCGGTGCAGGCCGTCGGCGACCTGATCGCCAGCGGCATGGGCGAGACCAGCACCACGCTTGCCCCGGCTCCGGCCCCGGCAGTCGAGCGTCCGCTCGCCGAAGCGCCTCCCGGCGCGCTGGCGGGTGTTGCGGCGGCGCCCGGACTCGCGATCGGGCCGGCGGCGTGGCTCAAGTCCGACCTGCCCGAAATCACCCGCCACGCCACCGATCCCGCCGCCGAGCGCCGCGCGTTCGAAGCGGCGATAGAGAGCGTGCGCGCACATATCGAAGCAGCGGCGGCGCGGGGGAGCGTGGTCCAGCGGCAAATCCTCGAAGCACACCTCGCCTTCCTCGCCGACGAAAGCCTGATCGTCACCGCGCTGCACTATATCGGCATCGGCCACACCGCGGGCTTTGCGTGGAGCGAAGCGATCGCCGAGCAGACCGCGACGCTGCGCGGATCGGGCAATGCCCGCTTCGCCGAGCGCGCCGACGATCTCGAGGATCTCCAGCGGCAAGTGCTGCTCGCGCTGGCCGGGCGCGATCTGGCGGGACAGGGCTTCGCGCCCGGATCGATCCTGCTCGCCGACGAACTGCTGCCCTCGCAACTGATCGGACTCGAGCCCGGCGCGATTGCGGGCGTCGCGCTGGTCCGGGGCGGCGCGACCTCGCATGTCGCGATCCTCGTCGCGTCGATGGGGCTGCCGATGCTGGTCGCCACCGGCATGCCGCTGACTGCGGTCGCCCAGGGCGAGACGCTGGTGCTCGACGCCGATGCCGGGCTGCTGCACCTCGATCCGTCCGCCGATACGCTGACCAGCCATTACGACCGGCTGGCGCAGCTTCAGTCGCGCAAGGCAGCCGCTCTCGCCGCCGCGCAGGAGCCATGCCGCACCGCCGACGGCACCCGCATCGAATTGTTCGCCAATCTCGGATCGGTCGACGACGCCACGCTCGCCGTATCGCGCGGGGCCGAGGGATCGGGCCTGTTGCGCACCGAATTCCTGTTCATGGATCGCGCCACCGCGCCCGGCGAAGACGAGCAGCGCGCAAGCTATCAGGCAATCGCCGAAGCGATGGACGAGCGCCCGGTCATCGTTCGCCTGCTCGACATTGGCGGCGACAAACCCGCGCCGTGGCTGCCGATCGCGCCGGAGAAGAACCCGATGCTCGGCGTGCGCGGCATCCGGGCGACGCTGGCCAATCCGGCATTGCTCGATACGCAGATCCGCGCGATCCTGGGCGTGCAGCCCGCCGGTCAGTGCCGGATCATGGCGCCGATGATCGCCAGCCTCGACGAGCTGCGCGCGGTCCGCGCCGCCGTCGCCCGCGCGGGCGGCGCATCGACGCAGGTCGGCGTGATGATCGAGACCCCGGCAGCGGCCGCGACCGCGGACCTGATCGCCGCCGAAGCCGATTTCCTGTCGATCGGCACCAACGACCTGACCCAATATACGCTGGCGATGGACCGCGAGAATTCGGCGATCGCATCGGGCATCGACGCGCTGCATCCGGCGGTGCTGCGCCTGATCGGGCATAGCTGCGACGGCGGCGCGCGCCACGGCAAGACGGTGGGCGTGTGCGGCGGCCTCGCGTCCGATCCGCTCGGTATCCCGCTGCTGATCGGCCTGGGCGCGACCGAGCTTTCGACGACACCCGCCTATGTTCCCGAAGCCAAGGCGCTGGTCCGCCGGCTCGACATCGCGCGGTGCCGCGCGCTCGCCGGTGAAGCCCTCAATCTGGGATCGGCATCGGAAATCCGCGCGCTCGTCCGCGCGTTCATGGGGGAGATCGCCTGATGCGCAATGCCATCGAAGCGCTGCAGCCGCTGGGCCGCGCCCTCATGCTGCCGATCGCGGTGCTGCCGGTGGCGGCGCTGCTGCTGCGGCTGGGCCAGCCCGATCTGCTCGACATCGCATTCGTCAGCGCGGCGGGCGATGCGATCTTCGCGCATCTCGGCCTGTTGTTCGCGGTAGGCGTCGCGACGGGCTTCGCCCGCGACGGCAATGGCGCGGCAGCGCTGGCCGGCGTGGTCTGCTTCCTCGTCATCGGGCAGGGCATGCGCATCTTTATCGATGTGCCGCCCGATGCTCTCAAGAACGTCACCGGCGATGCCGTCGCGATGGCGTCCAATGCGTACAAGCAGGCGGCGGTCGCCAAGCTGGAAGTGCCGATCGGCATCCTGTCCGGCCTGATCGGCGGGAAGTTCTACAATCGCTTCGCGACCGTCGCGTTTCCCGAATATCTCGCTTTCTTCAGCGGACGCCGCTTCGTGCCGATCGCGGCGGGCGTCACCGGCCTCGCCATCGCAGCCGTGCTCGGCTTCAGTTTCGAATATATCAACGCGGGCGTCGACGGCGCGAGCCGTGCGATCGTCGATGCCGGCGGGATCGGGCTGTTCGCGTTCGGCGTGCTGAACCGGCTGCTGCTGGTCACGGGCCTGCATCACATCATCAACAATGTCGCATGGTTCGTGGTCGGCGATTTCGAAGGCACGACGGGCGATCTGCGCCGCTTCTTCGCGGGCGACCCGAGCGCGGGCGCGTTCATGTCGGGCTTCTTCCCCGTCATGATGTTCGGCCTGCCCGCCGCGTGCCTCGCCATGTACCATGAGGCGCGCAGCGACCGGCGCAAGGCCGTGGGCGGTCTGTTGTTCAGCCTTGCGCTGACCAGCTTCCTGACCGGCGTGACCGAGCCGATCGAGTTCAGCTTCATGTTCCTCGCGCCCGTGCTCTACGCGATCCATGCGGTGCTGACCGGCATTTCGATGGCGCTGATGCAGGCGCTCGACGTGCATCTCGGCTTCGGCTTCTCGGCCGGTCTGTTCGACTATGTGCTGAACTACGGCAAGGCGACCAATCCGCTGCTGCTGCTGCCGGTCGGTGCGGTCTATGCCCTGATCTATTACTCGCTGTTCCGCTTCGTGATCCGCAAGCTCGACCTCAAGACGCCGGGCCGCGAAGTCGAACCCGCAGCAGCGCAACCGGCGGCGGGCGGAGCCAAACTGCCGCGCGGCGAAGCGTTCGTCGCGGCGCTGGGCGGCGCGGCGAACCTCCAGTCGGTCGATGCCTGTACCACGCGACTGCGCCTGATCGTGGCGGATCAGTCGAAAATCGACGAGCCCGCGCTGGCCGCGCTCGGCGCGCGTGGCGTGCTGAAACCCTCGGCCAAGGCGGTGCAGGTCGTACTCGGCCCGATCGCCGATGCCGTGGCGATGGAGATGCGCGCGGTGGCTGGTAACGACGCGACGGCTGTGGCCGCGACGGCCGCCGCCAGCGCAACCGGAGTCGAACTGCCCGCCGCGATCGTCGCGGCGCTGGGCGGGCCGGCCAATATCGCCGGCGTCACGCAGCTCCACGGCCGCCTGCGCGTCGCGCTGGTCGACGCGGCGCTGAGCGACCTGACGGCGGCGGGCGCGGACTATCGCGCCGCGGTGCTGGTCGACGGGAACGTTGTCCACCTGCTGGAACACCCCTGACCTCCAGCACCGGAACCGTACAAATCCCCGCGTGACGGATCGTTTACACTTCTGTTACAGGCCGCGCCGGCAAACCCGCCAACGCGTCGGACAAGGGGAGTAGGAGCCATCCGTCAGATCGCCGCCCTGCCCTATCGCACCGAAGGTCCTTCGGTGCGGGTCATGCTGGTCACGTCGCGCGAATCGGGACGCTGGGTGATCCCCAAGGGGAATCCCGCGCCGGGCCTGACGCCGCATGCCGCCGCCGCGCTGGAAGCGGAGGAGGAAGCCGGCGTGTCCGGCCTCGTCTGTCCGATCCCGCTTGGCTCCTATCGCTATCGCAAGCGGCGCAACAATGGCGCGTCGCTGATGTTCGACGTCGATGTCTTTCCGCTGGCGGTGAACCAGGAGTTCCCCAACTGGAAGGAACAGTCGCAGCGCGAACGCCGCTGGTTCACGCTTCCCGAAGCCGCCGATGCGGTGGACGAGCATGACCTGCGCGACCTGATCCGTTCCTTCGGCCCGGCCGAATTCAAGGCAGCCACACGACGCGGCGGCGTACTCAGCGCCGTCGCCACCAAATCGAGGATTACCCCCATGTTCGCCTGGTTCCAGCGGCTGCTGCCCAAGACCGGAAACTTCTTCGAGATGTTCGAAGCGCACGCCACCACCGTGGTCGCCGCCGCTGACGCGATGGCGCGGCTGCTGCAGGGCGGCCCGGCGTCGCAGGACCATATCCGCGAAGTGATCGAGCGCGAGCATGACGCCGACAACATCATCCGCGAAATGCTCCAGACTGTCCGCAAGACCTTCCTGACCCCGTTCGACCGCAGCGCGATCACTTCGCTGATCGGTTCGATGGACGATGCGATCGACGAGATGCAGGCCGCGGTGCAGGCGATCGACCTGTACGAAGTCCGCGAGTTCGATCAGGAAATGACCGACATGGCGGCGATCATCGTCGATGCTGCGCGCCTGACCGCCGAAGCCATGCCGCTGCTGCGCGACGTCGCCCGCAACGGCGCGCGACTGCACGAGCTGACCGAGCGGCTGGTGCGGATGGAAGGCCATGCCGACGAGATCCACACCGCGGGCGTCAAGCGCGCCTTCAAGGAACATGGCGAAAGCGACACGCTGCGCTTCATCGTCTCACGCGAAGTCTATAAGCATCTCGAGCGCATCGTCGACGCGTTCGAAGATGTCGCGAACGAGATCGACGGCATCGTGATCGACCACGCCTGAGGGCCCTGCGATGCATGAACTCGCATTTCCGTTGCTCGTCGGCCTGATCCTGGTCGCGCTTGCGTTCGACTTTCTCAACGGGCTCCACGACGCCGCCAATTCGATCGCGACCGTGGTGGCGACGCGGCTGCTCAAGCCGGTCCATGCCGTGCTGTTCGCCGCGACGTTCAACTTCGCCGCCTATTTCCTCACCATCGCCTTTCCCGAATTGCACAAGGTGGCCGAGACGATCGGCAAGGGGCTGATCGAGAAGGATCTGGTGACGCCGGCCGTGGTGTTCGGCGCGCTGGTCGGCGCGATGTTCTGGAATGTGGTGACCTGGCTCAAGGGCATTCCCTCGTCGAGCAGCCATGCGCTGGTCGGCGGGCTGATCGGCGCGGGCGTGGCTCATGCCGGAATCAGCGGCATCCAGTGGAGCGGGCTGAACAAGACCCTCATCGCAATCGTGCTGTCGCCGACGCTCGGCATGATCCTGTCGATGTTCATCATGCTGGTGTCGAGCTGGGCGCTGAAAGGCCTCGCGTCGCGCGCGGCGGAGAAGACGCTGCGCGTCCTCCACCTGATCTCGTCCGCCGCCTATTCGGTCAGCCACGGCCTGAACGACGCGCAGAAGACGATGGGGATCATCACCGTCCTGCTCTATTCCACCGGCTATCTCCACGGCGATTTCGAAGTGCCGCACTGGGTGGCGATCGCCTGCTACGTCGCGATCGCGCTGGGCACGCTGACCGGAGGGTGGAAGATCATCGAGACGATGGGATCGCGCATCACCAAGCTCTCGCAGCATCAGGGCTTCAGCGCCTCGCTGGGCGGATCGATCATGGTGTTCGCCGCGTCGCTGATGGGCATTCCGGTCTCGACCACCCACACCATCACCGGCTGCATCATCGGCGCGGGCACGGCGCGCCGCGCCTCTGCGGTGCGCTGGGGCGTTGCGGGCCATGTCGGTGTGGCGTGGATCATCACCATCCCGGCTTCGGCGGCGGTGGGTGCGCTGTTCTACTATCTGACCCTGTTGTTCTGATCCCGATTTTCCCAATCTCGCAGTGATTCGGGTTCGGCGTTCCGCGCTTTCGCGGGAGCGCGCCGGAATCGTGTGATTCCTTCAAAAACAAGGCTTTGAACCGGCATTGGTTGACACGGTTGACGCCCATATTGCGAAAAACCGGTTCCCGGCAAAAACAGGTTGCTTCCGACAATTTCAAAGAGCGGGGGCGCCTTCGCCAATCGAAGCAAGCAGCCGGAACCCAACATTGCAAGTTGCACTTCCATGCATTTGACCGTTGATTCGTTCGTTCGAACGAATTAGTGCGCCGTCATGGCCGGAACGACTCAACCTCGCGTCTCCACGACCGATCATCTGCTGACGATCGCGATCGACCGGTTCGGCCGGGCGGGACTGGAAGGCGCGAGCACGCGCGACATTGCGGGCGCGGCGGGCAAGCCGCTGTCGGCGATCACCTATCATTTCGGGGGCAAGGAGGGGCTGTACCTCGCCGCCGCCGAGCATATCGCGAATCAGCTTGGCGGCTGGCTCGCCCCGGCGCTGGCCCGCTCGCACGAGATCTGCGCGGAGGATGGCGATCCGCAAGCGGCCCGCGCCGCGCTGCACGGCATTCTCGGCGCGGCGATCGTCATCATGACGCGCGAGGAGACCGAAGCATTTGCCCGCTTCATCGTGCGCGAACAGGCCGATCCGACCGAAGCCTTCACTATTCTTTATGACGGCGTGATGGGCCCGGCGAGCGACCGCGTCTGCGCGCTGGTCCATTGCGCCGCGGGCAAGCGGATCACGCAGGCCGAAGCGCGGCTGCGCACGCTGATGCTGATCGGACAGATCCTGATGTTCCGCGTGTGCCGCGCCACCGTGCTGCGCGGCATGGGCTGGGACGCGATCGGCCCGGCCGAACAGAGCGAAATCCGGCGCATCGCCGGCGACAATCTCGATGCGATCCTCGATCGCCTCGCCACGGGAGAACCCGCGTGAACCGCCGTATCGTCATCATCGCCGTCATCGCGGCGCTCGTCATCGCCGCGCTCGCGACGCGCGGCTTCGGCCTTGTCGGCGGCAGGAACGACGGCGCACTGAGCCTGTCCGGCAATGTGGACATCCGCCAGGTCGACCTCGCCTTCCGCGTGCCCGGCCGCATCGCCAACATGCCGTTCGAGGAAGGCACGCGAGTAGAGGCCGGCGCGGTGCTTGCCGAACTGGAGACGCGCCCGCTCGGCGATGCGCTGGCGCAGGCGAACGCACAGGTCGAAGTGGCCAATGCCGAACTGCGCAAGCGCGCCGGGGGCAATCGTCCGCAGGAGATCGCGCAGGCCGAAGCGAAGCTCGCCGAAGCGAACGCCAATCTCGCCCAGACCCGCGAGGAATATGAGCGGCGCGGCGAACTGGTGAAGACCGGCGCGGTCAGCCAGGCATTGTTCGAAGCGTCGCAGGCCAAGTATCGCGCGGCGCAGGCGCAGGTTCGTGCGGCGGAGCAGGCGCTGTCGCTGCAACGCGCGGGGGCACGGCGCGAGGATATTCTTGCCGCCGTCGCTTCACGCGATTCGGCGCGCGCCCAGCGCGACCGCGCTTCGACCGATCTGTCCGACGCCGTGCTGCGCGCGCCCAATGCCGGGGTGCTGCTGACCCGCGCCCGCGAGCCCGGCGCGATCGTCCAGCCGGGCGAAACGGTGCTGACGCTGACCATCGACCGGCCGATGCGGGTGCGTGCCTATATCTCCGAAAACGACCTGTCCCGCGTGTCGCCGGGCATGGCGGTGAACGTCACCGCGGATGGCAACGCAAAGACCTATAAGGGCCGCATCGCCTTCATTTCACCGACCGCCGAATTCACGCCGAAGACCGTCCAGACCGAAGACCTGCGCACCGCCCTTGTTTATCGCGTCCGTATCCTCGTCGACGATCCCGACGACGCGCTGCGGCAGGGTCAGCCGGTGTCGGTCTCGGTTCCCGGCGCTCGCCCGGCGAAGCAATAAGGTGAGCGAAGCCGCCGCCACTGCGACCGGCGTGGTCAAGCGCTTCGCGCCCGATGCGCCGCCCGCGCTCGATGGCGTGGCGATCGAGATTTTGCCGGGCAAGATGACCGGGCTGGTCGGACCGGACGGCGCGGGCAAGACGACGCTGATCCGCATCCTTGCCGGGCTGATCGTACCCGAAGCGGGCGAGGTCCGCGTCGGCGGGCGTCCCGCGCTCGATGCCGATCGCAGCCAGCTCGGTTACATGCCGCAGCGTTTCGGCCTGTACGAAGACCTGACCGTCCGCGAGAATCTGGATCTCTATGCCGAGCTGCGCGGGCTGGGGCATGACGAGCGCGAGGAACGGTTCGGGCAGTTGCTCGACTTCACCGATCTCAAGCGGTTCCAGCAGCGGCTGGCAGGCAAGCTGTCGGGCGGCATGAAGCAGAAGCTGGGCCTGGCCTGCGCGCTGGTTCGCGCGCCGAAACTGTTGCTGCTCGACGAACCGGGTGTCGGCGTCGATCCCGTGTCGCGCCGCGAATTGTGGGCGATGGTCCGCGATCTGGCGGGCGACGGGATCGGCGTGCTGTGGTCGACCGCCTATCTCGACGAAGCCGAACAATGCGACACGGTGTTCCTGTTGAGCGAAGGCAAGCTGCTCCACAGCGGCCCGCCGCGCGAACTGACCGCGACGATGAAGGAGCGGATCGTCCGGCTCGACGTCCCCGCCAGCGCTCGCCGCGCGACGCTGCGCAAGGCGCTCGACCATCCGGCGATCGAAGACGGTACGGTGCAGGGCGATGCGATCCGGCTGATGCTGCGGCCCGATATGAAGGCGCCCGATGCACAGGCGATCGGCGGCGATGCGGGCAAGAAATTGAAGAAGGCCGAGCCGCGCTTCGAGGATGCGTTTATCGACCTGCTCGGTGGCGGTCCCAAGGGCACGTCGGAACTGGCCGAACATTATCCGGTGATCCCCGAAACGGGCGCAGCGGCGATCGAAGCCAAGGGGCTGACCAAGCGCTTCGGCGACTTCACCGCGGCGCGCGACGTGAATTTCAGCGTCGGGCGCGGGCAGGTGTTCGGGTTGCTCGGCCCCAATGGCGCGGGCAAATCGACCACCTTCAAGATGCTGTGCGGCTTGCTGACGCCAAGCGAAGGCACCGGATCGGTCGCGGGCAACGATTTGCGCACCGCCAGCGCCGATGCGCGCCAGTCGCTCGGCTATATGGCGCAGAAATTCTCGCTCTATGGCGATCTGAGCGTCCGCCAGAATCTCGATTTCTTCGCCGGAGCCTATGGCCTGTCGGGCAGCGACGCGCGGCAAGCGATCGAGCGGGCGACCGAAATCTTCCACCTCGAACGGTATCTGAAGGACAATAGCGGGGGTCTGCCGCTCGGGTACAAGCAGCGGCTCGCGTTGGCCTGCGCGGTGCTGCACGAACCGCCGGTGCTGTTCCTCGACGAGCCGACATCGGGCGTCGATCCCATCGTGCGGCGCGAATTCTGGACCCATATCAACGGGCTGGTCGAGAAGGGCGTGACGGTGCTGGTCACGACGCACTTCATGGAGGAAGCCGAATATTGCGACCGGATCGCGCTGATCTATCGCTCCGAACAGATCGCGACCGGCACGCCCGATGAGCTCAAGGCGCAGGTCGGCAGGCCCGATGCGACGATGGAAGATGCCTTCATCGCGCTGATCGAAGCCTCCGACCGCGAGCGGGAAGCGGCATGAACCGGCCGTTCGATACGCGCCGGTTCCGGGCGATGCTGCTCAAGGAAACGCACCAGATCGTGCGCGATCCTTCGACCTTCCTGATCGCACTGGTCCTGCCGCTGCTGCTGCTGTTCCTGTTCGGCTATGGCGTGAACCTCGATTCCTCGCGCACCCGCATCGGCATCGCGGTGCAGGACGACAGCGCGGCGGCCGCCAGCCTTGCCGGCACCTTCCAGAATTCCCGCTATTTCGACGTGGTCGAGGTGGGCGGGATGAAGAAGCTGCGCGACGAGCTGATCGCCGATCGCATCCGTGGCATCGTCGTCATCCCGCAGGACTTCGGCCGCGACGTCGCGCGCGGCGGAGGCACGATCCAGGTGGTGACCGACGGTTCGCTGCCCAACACCGCCGCCTTCATCGCCGCCTATTCCGAAGGCGTTCGCGCGACATGGGCGGCGGCGCGCGCCAGCGATGCGGCGAAGCTGCGCGCGCCGCCGATCAGCGTCGCGTCGCGCTTCTGGTTCAATCCCGAACTGGCGAGCCGCTACTTCCTCGTCCCCGGATCGATCGCGGTGGTCATGACGATGATCGGATCGCTGCTGACCGCATTGGTGATCGCGCGCGAATGGGAGCGCGGGACGCTGGAGGCGCTGATGGCCACCCCGATCGGGATGGGCGAGTTCATCCTGACCAAGGTCATTCCCTATTTCGTGCTCGGCCTCGGCTCGATGACGCTTTGCACGGTGCTGGCGATCACCATCTTCGGCGTGCCGTTCCGGGGAAGTCCGCTGGCGCTGCTGGTGATCTCGTCGGTCTATCTGATCCCGTCGCTGGGACAGGGGCTGCTGATCTCGGCAGGGGTGAAGAACCAGTTCGTCGCCAGTCAGGTGGCGCTGCTCACCGCCTTCCTGCCGACGATGCTGCTGTCGGGCTTCCTGTTCGAGATTTCGTCGATGCCGAAGCCGATCCAGGCGCTGACCTATCTCGTGCCCGCGCGCTATCTGATCCCCCAGCTCCAGACGGTGTTCATCGCGGGAGATGATTGGGGACTGTTCCTGCCCAATCTCGCGATCCTCGCGGTCTTCGGCGCGGTGCTGTTCGCGATGTGCGTGCGCGTCACGCGGCGGAGGATCGCATGATCGGCGCGCGCCTGCGGGCGATCATCGTCAAGGAGCTTTGGGCGATCCTGCGGGATCCCAAGGCGCGGATCACGCTCGTCGTGCCGCCCTTGCTCCAGCTGTTCCTGTTCGGCTTTGCCTCGACGCTGGAAGTGTCGAGCATCCGCGTCGGCGTGCTCAACATGGACAATGGCGCGTACAGCCGCGAAGTGATCCAGCGGATCGCGGGCAGCCCCAATGTGGCGCGGATCGTCGCGTTGCGATCCGACGCCGAATTGCGGCAGGCGATCGACCGGCAACAGGTGATCGCCGCCGTGCGCTTCGACGCCACTTTCTCCGCCGACATCGCGGCCGGGCGTGGCGCAACGCTGGGCGCCATCTATGACGGCCGCCGCTCCAATGCCGCGCAGATCGTGTCGGGCTATATCGAGCGGATCGCGGGCGAAGTCGGCGCCAGCGTCTCGGCGCGCGCGCCGCCGGTGGTCGGCCAGTCGATCGTGACGCACTGGTTCAACCCCAACCTCACCTATCTCTGGTTCGTCATGCCCGCGCTGATCGTCATCATCGCTGCGGTGTCGGCGCTGTCGGTCGTGTCGCAATCGGTGGCGCGCGAGCGCGAGCTGGGCACATTCGACCAGTTGATGGTCTCCCCGCTGCGCACTTACGAGATTTTGATCGGCAAGATGGTGCCGCCGGTGGTGATCGGCCTCGCCAACGTCACCCTGTTCGTGCTCCTGATCCCGACCGTGTTCGGCGTGCCGCTGACCGGATCGCTGCTCCTCTTCTATATCGCCCTGCTCTTCTACCTGCTGGCGCTGACCGGGATCGGGATGCTGATCTCGACGCTGTCTCAGACCCAGCAACAGGCGTTTCTCGGCATGTTCCTCGCCACCGTGCCGCTGATCATCCTGTCGGGCTATGCCAGCCCGGTCGACAATATGCCCGACTGGCTGCGGATCATCGCCTATGCGAACCCGCCGACCTGGTTCCTCAACATTTCCGAAGGCGTGTTCCTGAAGGCGATGCCCGCCTCGGCGATCCTCGCCAACACCTGGCCTCTCGTCATCATCGCCGGCGTGAGCATCGCCGCCGCGTCGATGCTGTTCCGTTCGCGGATGGAGTAACCCCTATGCGCACCCTCCCCTTTCTCCTCCTGCTTCCGCTGGCCGCCTGCACCGTCGGGCCGGACTATCAGCGCCCCGTCGTTTCGGGCGATACCGGCAACTGGATCGGCGTGGTGCCCGTGGGGCCGGTCGATCTCGAGCCGTGGCGGCGGATGAACGATTCCGTCCTGATCGAGCTGATCGAGACCGGCGCGGCAGCCAATCTCGACGTGCGGCAGGCCGAGGCGCGTCTGCGCGAAGCCCGTGCCGGGCGCGACGCGGTGCGCGGCGGGACGGGGCCGCAGGTCAACGCCACCGGCTCCGCCACCACCAACCGGCTGAGCGAGAATGGCCAGCTTCCGGTCGGCCAGATCCCTGGCCTCAGCCCCGAGTTCAACCTGTTCGACGCAGGCTTCGATGCGTCGTGGGAAATCGACCTGTGGGGCGGCAATCGCCGCGCGGTCGAAGCCGCCGGCCGCCGCGCCCAGGCTGCCGAAGCGCAGCGCAACGAAGTCCGGCTGCAAGTCGTGGCGGAGATCGCGCGCACCTATGGCGAGTTGCGCGGCGCACAGGCCCAGCTGGCGATCGTGCGCAGCGATGCCGAGTCCCAGCGTGCGATCGCCGGGCTGATCCGCCAGCGCTACCAGTCGGGCGAAGCCGCGCGGCTCGACGATGCCCGCGCCGATGCCGCGGCGCGCACCGCCGAAGCCGCCATCCCCGGCTTCGAAGCCGATATCCGCGCTGCGACCTATCGCCTCGCCCTGCTGACCGGCCGCCCGCCCGAAGCCTGGCTCGACCGGCTGAGCGCCACCGCGCCGCTGCCCATCCCGCCCGCGCTGGCGGTGGATTCGGTGCGCTCGGACATTCTCCGCCGCCGCCCCGACGTGGCCGCCGCCGAAGCGAAGCTCGCCGCCGCGACTTCGGATGTCGGGACCGAGACCGCCAATCTCTTCCCGCGCTTCTCGCTGCTCGGCAGCATCGGCCAGCAGGCGCGCGAGCCGGGCGACCTGTTCTCGACCGACAGCACCCGCTTCCAGTTCGGTCCCTCGCTGCGCTGGCCGATCTTCTCGATGGGACGTGTTCGCGCGCAGATCCGCGGTGCCGAGGCCCGCGCCGATTCCGCCGCGATCGATTATGAGCGCGCGGTGCTCGGCGCCTTGTCGGACAGCGAGACCGCGCTGAACCGCTACGCTTCGGCGCAACTGGCGGTGCGCGAACTCGAAGCTGCCCGCGCACAGGCGGCGACCGCGCTCGACCTGTCCCGCCAGCGCTTCCGCGCCGGGGAGGACGACCGGCTGACTCTGCTCGACGCCCAGACGCGCTTCAACGCCGCCGATCGCGCCGCCAGCGATGCCCGGACCGGCGTCTTTCTCGCCTATGTCGCGCTCACCAAGGCGCTGGGCGGAGGCTGGGCCACGGCATAATCGGAAAGCCCCTGTCCGTTTCCTGTTTCTGAAGCGCGAGGAACTCGATATCCTGCGCGCCAACAGGAGCACGACATGGGCATTCTCGATTTTCTCAAGAAGCAGTTCGTCGACGTCATCGACTGGGTCGAGGAGCCGGGCGACCTCGGCTATCGCTATCCGATGGAGGATCGCGAGATCCAGAACGGCGCGGAGCTGACGGTGCGCGCGGGCCAGATCGCCTTCTTCTACAATGAAGGGGTGATGGCCGATGTCTTCCATCCCGGCCAGTACACGCTGAACACGGCGAACTTGCCCCTGCTCACCTCGCTGCGCAACTGGGACAAGGGCTTCGCCTCGCCGTTCAAGTCGGACATCTATTTCTACACGCACAAGGAACAGGCGGGCCTCAAATGGGGCACCCAGCAGCCGATCACGGTGCGCGACAAGGAATTCGGGCCGCTGCGCGTCCGCGCCTTCGGCAGCTATTCCTTCCGGATCGAGGACATCCCCACCTTCGCGGTGAAGATGATGGGCACGCTCGACAAGCTCGAGGTCGCCGATATCGAACCGCAGCTGCGCGGCGCGATCGCGACGGCGCTGGCCACCGGCCTTGGCGGCGGCGAAGTCGCCTTCATCGATCTCGCGGCCGATCAGGCGGCGCTGTCGGCGCGGCTGATGGCCGCGGTCCAGCCGGCGTTCGAGCTGTGGGGCCTGGAATGCACCAGCTTCTTCGTCGAGAGCATCTCGCTGCCCGAGGAAGTGCAGGCGATGCTCGACAAGGCCAGCTCGATGCGCGTGGTCGGCGATCTCGACCGGTTCGTGCGCTTCCAGAGCGCGGAGGCGATCGAGACGGCGGCCGCCCAGTCGGGCGGCATCGCCGGGATCGGCGCTGGCGCCGCGGCGGGCATGGCGATCGGCCAGAGCATGTCGGGCGGTATCGGCGGCGGGGCTTCCGCAGCAGCGGCCCCGGCGGGCGAGGATGCGTTCGCGCAGATCGAGAAGCTGCACAAGCTGCTGACCGTCGGCGCGATCACCCAGGCCGAATTCGATGCGAAGAAGGCCGAGCTGATGGGCCGTATCCGCTGACCGCATGAGCCTGACCGTTCCCTGTCCCAATTGCGGCGCGGAAGTCGTGTTCCGCTCGGCGGCCTTGCCGTCGCGCGTGTGCGGCTATTGCCAGTCGCTGCTCGTGCGCAGCGACGCCGGCGTGGCGGTGGTCGGCAAGTCATCGCCCCTGCCGTTCGACGTCAGCCCGATCCAGCTGGGCGTGCGCGGGCGGATCAAGGGCCACGCGTTCGAAGTGATCGGGCGCATCCGCTGGGGCTGGACCGATGGATCGTGGAACGAATGGCTCGTGCTGTTCCATGACGGCGCGGTCGCCTGGCTGGGCGATGCGATGGGCCAGTTCATGCTGCTGCACGAGCGCGACTTCGAATCGGTACGGACCCGCACGCTGAGGGCGATCGCCGATGGCCGGGAAGCGATCCCGGGCACCGAAGTCCAGCTCGACAATCTGAAGATGAGCATCGTCGATGCCCGCCATGTGATCTGCCTGTCGGCCGAAGGCGAACTGCCCTTCACGCCCACGCCCGGCTGGCGGCTGTACAGCGTCGACCTGCGCGCACCGGGCGGCGAATGCGCCAGCCTGCAGCGCGACGAAGTTTCGACGACCTTCTATTCCGGCCGTTACGTGACGCTGGCCGAGCTTGAGCCGCGCGGCCTGTGCAGCTTCGAAGGCTGGGCGAAGCCCGATTATGCTGCCTGACGCACCCGCTCCCGAAAGCGAGGCGCTGCCTCAGCTCCAGCCGGTGCCGGCGGCGAAGACGCTTGCCTGTCCGTCGTGCGGCGGCGGCGTGACGGTGCGCGCGGCCGGCTATTCGGTGACGGTGGTCTGCCAATATTGCGCCAGCGTCCTCGACGTATCCGATCCCATCGTGAAGCTGATCACAGAGAACCACCGCGCCGCGCGCGAGATCGCGATCCCGCTGGGCACGCGCGGCACGCTGCGCGGGGTGGAATGGGAAACGATCGGCTATCTCGCGCGATCGGAGAACGGCACTTATGGCTGGGAGGAATTCCTCCTCTTCAATCCCTATCACGGCTATCGCTGGCTGATCTACAATCGCGGCGGCTGGAGCCTGGGCGAGACGCGCACCGAATGGCCGACATGGCAATTCGGCGAGCTTTCGATCGATGGCGCGGGGTACAAACCTTTCTTCGCCAATGGCAGCGCGCAGGTCGATTATGTCGCGGGCGAATTCTACTGGCGCGTCACGGCGGGCGAGACCGTCTCGACCGACGACTGGGTCCGCCCGGGCTTCATGCTGTCCCGCGAAGCCAATGCGCATGAAGTGAGCTGGACCGTTTCCGAGCTCCTGTCGCCGCGCGAAATCCGCAGCGGTTTCGGAGTCGCGTCGAACCCTGCGCCGTGGCCGCCGCTGCCGCACCAGCCTTCGCCGCATGGCGCGTGGCTGAGCATCGGCTGGAAAGTCGCGCTCGCCGCGCTCGTCTTCCTGATCGGCGTGTCGATCGTGTTCGGCGGCAGCAGCACGCTGGTCGAGCAGACGCTGGAAATCCCGCGCGACGGTCGCGAGGCGAGCGCCACGATCGGCCCGATCACGCTGTATCGCCCCTATCAGAAGGTCGAGATCAAGGCCGATGTGCCCGGCCTGTCGAACGGCTGGGTCGATCTGGACTACAGCCTGGTCAATCGCGCCACGCAGCAAAGCTACGACGCCTATGGCGCGGCGGAGCAATATTCGGGCGTCGATTCCGATGGCCGATGGAGCGAAGGGTCGGGCGCCAACAACGTCTCGGTCGCCAGCGTGCCTGCCGGCACCTATGACGTGGTGGTCGAATATAAGGGCAATCGCTGGACCGGCGCGAGCGAGCCATCGACCTTTTCGGACAGCGGCGAGAATAGCTGGGTCGGCGGTTCGACAGCCGTCACGATCCGGGTGTCGCAGGGCGCGCTGTTCTTCTCCAACTTCCTGATCGCGCTGATCCTGATCGTGATTCCGCTGATCTGGGTATTCTTCCGCCATGTCCATTTCGAGCAGGCGCGGCAGGCCGAGAGCGATTTCGCGCCAACCGGGCTCGGCGCGCTCGGCGACGATGATGAGGATGACGATTGATGAGTACGAAGGTCTTCCTCTACGCGCTGTGGTGCATGGCGGCCGTCGGGCTGTTCCTCGTCTCCGGCATGTTTTCCTATTCGCCCTTCGCGGACGGCGGCCGTTCGGCCGTGCGCGGCGGCATCTACGGTCCCACTCACAAATAAGGGGAATACGATATGGTCACGACCCTTCCGCAGGTGCTCGCCACGCTGCTCTACTCCGCGATCGGCATCGTCGTGTTCGTCGTCGGCTTCGTCATTCTCGACCTGCTGACTCCCGGCAAGCTGTGGGACGAGATCGAGAAGAAGCAGAACAATGCCGTAGCGATCTTCGCGGGCGCGGTGGCGATCGGTCTCGCCATCATCGTCGCCGCCGCGATTCATGGCTGAGGCGGAGCCCAGTAAACCGGGATTTGCCGCCTCCGCTCCCGCGGTGGCGTTGCTTGCCTCTGCCTTCGTCGTTGCCACCTGCGGCCTGATCTACGAGCTGCTGGCGAGCACGCTGGCCAGTTACCTGCTCGGCGACAGCGTTACCCAATTCTCGACCGTGATCGGCAGCTATCTGTTCGCGATGGGCGTGGGCAGCTGGTTTTCGCGTTATGTAAAAAAGAACGAGCTGCGGCTGTTCGTTCGTACCGAATTGCTGATCGCGGTGATCGGCGGCTGTTCGGCGGCAGGCCTGTTCCTGCTGTTTCCGGTGATCGATCACTTCCGGGTCGCGCTGTACGGCATCGTCCTCGCCATCGGCTTCCTCGTCGGGCTCGAAATCCCGCTGCTGATCCGCATCCTGCGCGGCTATGACTTCCGCGAAGTCGTCTCCAACGTGCTGACCTTCGACTATGTCGGCGCGCTGGCGGCCAGCCTGCTCTTCCCGCTGATCCTGATGCCGCATCTGGGCATGATCCGGACGGGCTTCCTGTTCGGCTTCTTCAACGCCGCAGTCGCGCTGGCGCTGTTGTTCACCCTGCCGAAGACGAGCAGCTTCCGGCTGGAAAAATTCGCGTCGGTGCTGATCCTGATCGGGCTTGCGGCGGGCTTCGTCGCGTCGGACCGGCTCCAGCGCTGGGCCGAAGTGGCGAGCTATGGCGAGCCGGTGATCTATGCGGTCTCGACCAAGCACCAGCGGATCGTGCTCACGCGCCGCAACGACGATCTGCGGCTGTATCTCAACGGCAATCTGCAATTCTCGTCGCGCGACGAGTATCGCTATCACGAAGCGCTGGTGCATCCGGCGCTCGGCCGCGTGGCCCATCCCCGCAACGTGCTGATCCTCGGCGGCGGCGACGGACTGGCGGCGCGCGAGGTGCTGAAGAACAAGGCGGTCGAGCGGCTGACCCTGGTCGATCTCGACGGCGAGATGACCGATCTCTTCGCGAAGACCGCGATGCTGACCCGGCTCAACGGCGGATCGCTGACCAATGCCAAGATGACGGTGATCAACGCCGATGGCTTCCGCTGGGCACGCGACGAGAGCCGGACACGGCCAGGTCGATACGACGCGATCATCGTCGATTTCCCCGATCCGGTCGATTACTCGGTGGGCAAGCTCTATACCGAGACCTTCTATCGCGCCGCGCGGCAACTGCTCGCGCCGGGCGGGATGATGGTGGTGCAAAGCACCTCGCCGCTCGTCGCCCCCGCCGCCTTCTGGACCGTCGCGACGACGATGGAAGCATCGGGGATGCAGACCCGGCCCTATCATGTCTATGTCCCGAGCTTCGGCGAATGGGGCTTCATCCTCGCCGCCAATGGCGCGATTCCCGACAAGGCAGCCATTCCCACCGGTCGCTTCCTGACGCCCGAGATCGCCGAGCGGATGTTCGATTTCCCGCCCGACATGGCGCGGCGCCCGACCCCGGTGAACCGGCTCGACAACCAGGCGCTGGTCCGCGAATTCGCGGATGCGTGGAGCCGCTATGAAGGTTGATCCCGTTGAAGGTCGATAGACGCGCCGCGCTGGGCATCGGCGCGGGCGTTGCGGTCGCGGCGGGCGCGGGCATCGCTTATGGCTTTGGCGGCGAGAAGCTGCCCGAAGGGGAACTCGACGGCGCGGACATGGCGCGCGGGCACCGGCTGCGCGATGCGGGCTTCCCGCCGCCGAGCAAGACCGAGCAAGCCGATATCGTCATCGCCGGGGGCGGCATCGCCGGCCTGTCGGCGGGCTGGCGGCTGGCCGATGCCGGGTTCACCGGTTTCCGCTTGCTCGAGCTGGAAGACGAAATCGGCGGCAATGCGCGCAGCGGCAGGAACGCCGTCTCGGCCTATCCGCTCGGCGCGCATTATCTGCCCGTGGCCAACAAGGAAGCGAAGGCGCTTCAGCACCTGCTACGCCAACTCGGCATGATCACCGGCGACCGCGAGGGGGCGCCGGTCTACGATCCCGAGCAGCTATGCGCCGATCTGCAGGAGCGGATCTTCTGGCAGGGCAAGTGGCACGAGGGCCTGATCCCCCGCACCGGCCTGAGCACCCGCGACAAGGCCGATCTCGCTGCCTTCGAAAAGGCGATGCACGATTTCACCGGGCAGGTGGGTAAGGACGGCAAGCCCGCCTTCGCGCTGCCGATGGCATACAGTTCTCGCGATCCCGGCATTCGCACACTCGACACCCTGTCTTTCTCGAAATGGCTCGACGGCCAGGGCTGGCATTCGCCGGTGCTGCGCGCGCATGTCCGCTACGCCATGCGCGACGATTACGGGACCGAGCCGGGCGAAGTCTCGGCATGGGCGGGCATCCATTATTTCGCGAGCCGGCGCGGTTGGGCGGCCGATGGCGCGGGCCAGAACGAACTGACCTGGCCCGAAGGCAATGCGCGCCTCGCGAAACTGATGGCTGGCCGCTTTCCCAACAGGATCGAGCGCGGGCGCATCGTCCATCGCGTCGTGCGCGAAGGCGATCGGGTATTGATCGACAGCTACGATGCCGGTTCCAAAATCACGACGCGCATCTCCGCTCGCGCCGCGATCCTGGCCATGCCGCATTTCGTCGCCACACGGATCGCGCCCGAGCTCGGTTCGGCGAAGGCGTACAGCTACGCGCCGTGGCTGGTCGCCAATGTCACCGTCGACCGATTGCCCGAAGGGCGCGGCGTGCCGCTGGCGTGGGACAATGTGTCGAGCACCAGCAACTCGCTCGGCTATGTCGTCGCGACTCATCAGGGGCCGGATGCGATGCCCCAGGGCACGGTGCTGACCTGGTACATGCCGCTGTCGGACATGCCTCCGGCGCAGGCGCGCAAGCTGCTGGTCGAGCGTCCGGCGGACGAATGGAAGCGCATCGTCCGCGACGACCTGCTCGCGATGAACCCCGAGCTGGACGGTGCGGTCCGCCGCATCGATCTGTGGCGCTGGGGCCATGCGATGATTCGGCCGACGCCGGGTTTTCTCGATCGCGCCGATGCGCCGCCGCCCGCCGCGCCGCTCTATCTGGCGCATAGCGACCTTTCCGGCCTGTCGCTGTTCGAGGAAGCGCATTATCATGGCGTCCGCGCCGCCGAAGCCGCGATGGCGCAGCTCGGCCACACCCATGAAAGCCTGTTGTGACTTCCGCTCCTCCCTATGACGGCCGCCACCTGATCGCCGAACTGCACGACGCGGCGCATCTCTCCGACGCGGACGTCATCGAAGCCGCATTGCGCGACGGCGCCACGGCGGCGGGCGCGACGATACTCGACGTGCGGCTCCACCATTTCGGCCCCGGACAAGGCGTCACCGGCGTCGCGCTGTTGGCGGAATCGCATATCTCGATCCACACCTGGCCCGAACATGGCTATGCCGCGATCGACATCTTCATGTGCGGCCGCGCCAACGACGTGGATGCCGCGCTCGACCTGATCGCCGGCCGCCTCGAAGCGCGGATCGCCAGCCGCACGCTGATCGCGCGCGGCTTCGGCGCAGTCACGCAACCCGCCTGATGGACCGCGCCGATCTGCCCACTCCGGTCCTGATCCTCGACCGCGCGGCGATGGACCGGAACATCGCGGCGATGGCAGGCTTCGCGGCGGCACGCGGCCTCGCGCTGCGCCCGCATGCCAAGACCCACAAGAGCGCCGAAATTGCCCGGCGTCAGATCTCGGCGGGCGCCGCCGGCATCTGCTGCGCGAAACTCGCCGAAGCCGAAGCGCTGGCGGCCGAGGGGATTACCGACATCCATCTGACCTCGCCGGTCGTGCGTCCCGACGCCATCGCCCGGCTGGTCGCGCTGAACGGCAGGATCGCGCTGTCGCTGGTTGCCGATCATCCGGAGAATGTCGCCGCGCTCGCCCGCGCCGCGACCCGGCCGCTTACCGTCTTCATCGATGTCGATCCCGGCGCACACCGCACCGGCGTCGCCAGTCCCGAAGCCGCACTGGCGCTGGCCGATGCAATCGCCGCCGAGCCGAACCTTCGCCTCGGCGGCGTCCAATATTATTGCGGCTCGCAGCAGCATATCGAGAGCCGGGCCGACCGCTTCGCCGCGGTCGAGCGCCTCACCGCCTATCTGGCCAGCGTCCTCGACATGCTGAAAACCGCCGGACACGCCATCCCCATCGTCACCGGCGCGGGCACCGGGACCTTCGCGATCGACGCGGAACTCGGCGTGCTGACCGAGCTGCAATGCGGATCGTACATCTTCCTCGACCGCGAATATGAGGATTGCGAGCTGACCGGCGGCGGCGCGCCGGTGTTCGAGCGGGCGCTGTTCCTCGATGCCACCGTGATCAGCGCCAATCACGCAACGCATGTCACGCTCGATGCCGGACTGAAGGCGATGGCGACCGATGCCGGCCCGCCGCGCCCGATCCGGCCCGGCGCGACCTATCGCTTCACCGGCGACGAACACGGCGCGCTGATCGCCGACAGCCTGCCAAAGCTCGGCGAGCGCGTCACACTGCAGCCGCCGCATTGCGATCCGACGGTGAACCTCCACGATGCATACCGTGTCGTCGAAGGCGATCGGGTAGTCGACTGCTGGACCATCACCGCGCGCGGCCGCGGGACCTAGACAGGCAGCGCCCGCCCGCTACCTTCCCCGCCATACCAAGGGGAGGAATACCGGATGAAGCCGCGCCATTTGTTGCTCGCCACGCTCGCCGCGAGCAGCGCCGCCACGCCCGCACTGGCGCAGCGCCACAGCGCGACGATCACCCGCACCGAACAGGGCATTCCCCATATCGTGGCGAAGGACATGGCGGGGCTCGGCTATGGATCGGGCTATGCCGCCGCGCAGGACAATGGCTGCGTCATCGCCGACACGCTGCTGACCGTCCGCGCCGAGCGTTCGAAATTCCTCGGCAAGGACGCGACCGTCAATGTCGGCTTTTCCGAGGTGACCAACCTCGAAAGCGATCTCTATCACAGCGCCATTTCCGATCTGCCCGGGCTTCGCGCCGCGCAGGCGAAGACGAGCGCCGACAATCGTGCGATCATCGAAGGCTTCCGCATCGGCTATAACCGCTATCTGCGCGATCATCCGGAGGGCTTCGCTGCCGAGTGCCGGGGCTCGGCCTGGCTGCGGCCGATGAGCGGCGACGACATGCTGCTGATGGTCAACGCCGCCATGACGCTGATCAGCTCCGCGCCGCTGGTGAAGCAGATCGCCGATGCCGCCCCGCCGGGCGCAAAGACCGCCGCCAACGATACCGGCTTTCCCGACGCGGCGAAGCATATCGGCCTGGGCAGCAATGGCTGGGCATTCGGCGGCGACGCGACCGCGAACAAGCGCGGCATGATCGTGGGCAATCCGCATTTCCCGTGGAGCGGCCCCAACCGTTTCCGCCGCCTCCACCTCACCATTCCCGGCAAGTTCGACGTGATGGGCGGCGGGCTGGTGTTCATGCCCACCGTCGGGATCGGCTTCAACAAGTCGATCGCCTGGACGCACACCGTCACCACCGCGACGCATTTCAGCCTGTTCGAACTCCAGCTCGATCCCGCCGATCCGACCCGGTATCTGATCGACGGCAAGCCCGAGGCGATGACCCGGCGCGAGGTGACGATCGCGGTAAAGGACGGGGCGCCGGTCACCCGCACCCTCTATGCCACGCGCTATGGCCCGATCGCCGCGATGCCCAGTGTCGGTTTCGGCTGGACCGCGACCACCGCCTACACGTTGCGCGACGCCAATCAGGCCAATTTCCGATCGGGCGACGCCTGGCTGCGCATCGCCCGCGCGCGCAATGTCGGCGAGATTCGCGACGCGATCGGTGAGACGCTGGGCATCCCCTGGGTCAACACCATCGCCGCCGATGCGCAGGGTAATGCGATGTATGCCGATGTGACGGCGGTGCCCAATGTCTCGGCCGACAAGCTGAAGCAATGCGCCGCGCCTTCGGGCAAGACGCCGCTGGCGCGCGGGGCGGGGATCACCCTGCTCGATGGCGCCCGCGCGGCCTGCGACTGGGATGTCGATCCCTCGACGCCCGCGCCCGGGCTGATGCCGGTCGCCAATCAGGCGGTGGTGATCCGCCGCGACTATGTCCAGAATTCCAACGACAGCTATTGGCTCGCCCATCCGAACGCGCCCTATGCCCAGCTTTCGCCGGTGCTGGGGCCGTGGGGCGCGCGCCAGAGTCTCCGCACACGCTCGGGCATCGCCGAACTGGAGCGCGCCCGCGCCGCCGGGCCGATCGACCCGGACAAGGCGAAGGCGCTGGCGATGGCCAATGCGGTGTACGCCGCCGAATTCCTGTCCGACATCCTCAAGATCTGCGCGACCAGGGCGGAACTGGCCGAGACCTGCGCGGCGCTGTATGCATGGGATCGCACCGCCAATGCCGACAGCAAGGGCGCATGGCTGTTCTTCGCCTTCTGGCAGCAGGCGGCGCGCATCCCGAACCTGTTCGCTGTGCCGTTCGACGCCGCGCATCCGGCGACAACGCCCAACACGATCAACCCGGCCGCCGCGCCCGCGATCCTGACCGCGCTGGAGAGCGCTACCAAGCAGTTGCGCGATCGCGACGTCCCGCTCGATGCCGCATGGGGCAGCGTCCAATATGTCGAGCGCAAGGGCGAGCGCATCCCGGTACATGGCGGCCCGGGCCAGATCGGAATCCTCAACGCAATGGGCAGCAATCCCAGCGCCGCGGGCAAGCCGTTCGTCCTGACTCCGGCGCATGGCACCAGCTACGTCCAGGTCGTCAGCTTCGGCGACAAGGGGCCGGTGGCGGAATCGATGCTGAGCTACTCGCAATCGACCAATCCGGACTCGCCCTGGTACGACGACGGCACCCGCGCCTATGCAGCGAAGAAATGGATCCGCCTGCCCTTCACTCCCGCCGAAATCGCCGCGGCGAAGCAGGGGGAGACAGTGAAGATCAGCGAATGACCGGACCGCTCGCCCAAGGCTTGGCCGCCTGCGACGGCATCCAGCATTTGTCGAGCACCGCGATCAGCGCGCGCGCCGCCGCCGGAACCCCGCCCGCCAGCGCCCAGCCGCGATAGCTGGTGCTGGTCGTGTCCCCCGTCATCGTCACCCGGATCAGCGCCGGGTGCATGACGATCTCGGGTTCGGCGCGCAGCCGGAAATGCAGGTCGGGCGACCAGTCGGCCCTGCGCACCGCTTCGAACGCGTCCAGCCCGCCCTCGCATTTCAGCAGATCGGCCTCGACCCATTCCAGGTTGCTGGCGTCGAGCGCCGCGCGAGCTTCGCGGTCGTTTCCGGTTTTCGCCAGCCGCCGGAGCAGCGACACGCTCGCTTCGAACTGGGTGTCCTCGCGCCCGGTGCGCAGCATCCGCGCGGTGTAGGTCGGCTGGCAGGTGGTGGGCGAAATCGAGGGGCAGCGATAGGCGATGGCCAGGCTGATCGCCGGCGCCATGTCGTCGCGCGCGCTGGTCTGGACGGTCAGGATCAGCTGATCGTCGCCGCCCTTCGCCAGATCGGGGAAATTGCGTTCGGGGTTGAAGACGGTTTCGAACAGCGGCTTGCCCAGCGCCCAATGCCGCATGCCTTGCGCCGACGCCGGAGACGCCAGCAGCAGGGCGGGAGGAGCAGGAATGCCGCGCGCATCATGGGACCATGCGCCCCGCGCCCGCGATCGGCAAATCGAGCGTGAAGCAGGTTCCTGATCCCTCCGCCGCTTCCAGCCGGATCGCGCCGCCTGCGGCTTCGAGCAGCGACGCGACGATCGAGAGGCCGAGGCCAGTCCCGCCCTCGGCACGCCGCGTGGTGAAGAAGGGCTCGAAGATTCGGTCGCGATCCGCCAGCGAAATCCCCGATCCGTCGTCGCCGATCGTCAGCGCCACCTGCTCCGGGCCGGCGGCGGCGGTGACCGTCACCAGCGACGCGCCTGCCTGACGGCTGTTGCCGATCATCGTGGTCAGGATCGTTTCCAGCGTGCCTTCGGGCACCGAGACCGCAGGCAGGCCCTCGGGCAATTCCAGCGCGATCCCGAAGCCGTCGCCGCGCATCGCATCGGCGACGCGCACCAGCACCGGCGCCAGCGCGGTCGCCGACGCCATGTCGTGCGGCGTCATGTCTGCCCGCGCCAGTTCGAGCAGCCTGGTCACCAGCGCCGAGAGCCGCGCCGCATCCGCTCCGGCATTGGCGAGGAAGCGCCGCCGGTCGGCCTCGGTCATGGTCGATTCGTGATCCTCGAGCAGTTCGATCGCGCCGCGGATGCCCGCAAGCGGCGTCTTGAACTCATGGCTCACGGCATGGGCGAAATCGCGCAGATAGCGGGAGCGCCGGTCGATCGCCGCCGACATCAGGCCGAAGTCGCGATACAGGCCCTGGATCTCGATCGCTGCGGTCGGCGAGACCTGTGGCGCGCTGCCCCGGCCCGCCGCCATCTGCCGCGTCGCCGCGCTCAGCGCCTCGATCGGCCGGGCGATGCCGCGCGAGAGCAGCCCGCTGAGCAGCACCAGCAGCGCGAAGATCGCGAGGACGCCAACGGCGATCTTGCCGCGATCGTCGTACATCCCCTTGAACAGCGTCCGCGCCGATCGCGAGAAGAGCAGCACGCCGACCACCTTGCCGTCGACGATCACCGGCCGCGCATGATGCACCCGGATCGCCGCCGCGCGCGACAGCCATTCGAGCGCATAGACCGGGCGATAGTCGCCGTTGCGGCGCAGCACCGTTTCCGGCCGCCCGGCCAGCGCGGCCTTCACTTCGGGCAGGTTCGCATAGCTGGTCCCGTCGCTGGTGATCCGCCCGGTGCGGTCGAGCAGGATGATCGAAGCGAGCGTGGTCTGGCGCGTGACGCCCATCACCGGGTGCAACTTCGTCCAGGCTTCCAGCGCGGCGGGCTCGACCGGCATCGGCGGCCCGTCCGGCCGGGGGCGTTCGGGCAGGACCGGTGTCGAATTGAGGTCGATCCGCGGCGTTTCGGGGTGGAACACCGTCGGCGGCGGATCGGCCAGCGTCGCACCGGGCCACATCGCACGGGCCGTCGCGGTCAGCGCAGCCCCCTGCGCGATCAGTTCGGACTCGGTCTGGCGGACCAAAGTATTCTCATAGACCCGCAGGAACACCGCCCCGACCCCCGGCAGCGCGGCAACGAAGAACAATGTCGCGAACAGGATCGTGCGCAGCCGGAGCGACGGCCAGTGGCGCTTGATCCGGTTCTTGAGGGCCGCGATCACCCGGTGCACGGTCCCAGCCGATAGCCCACGCCCGCGCGCGTCTCGACCACGTCATTGCCCCCCACGCTGGCGAACTTCCCGCGCAGATTGCGGATATGGCTGTCGATCGTCCGGTCGGTCACCGCGAAGCTCGGTCCGTGCAGCCGGTCGATGATCGCGTCGCGGCTGAACACCTTGGCCGGGGTTGCTGCCAGGACGCGCAGGATCGAGAATTCGGTGACCGTCAGCGGCACTTCGGTCCCGCCCCATTCGGCGCGCCAGCCGTCGAGATCGAGCGACAGCTGCGCGTGGCGGATCGCCGGCGCGGCCTTCTCGCTTTCCGGATTGCGCGCGGCGGCGCGGCGCAGGATCGCCATCACCCGCGCCACCACTTCGCGCGGGGAAAAGGGCTTCACCACATAATCGTCGGCGCCCAGCTCGATCCCCAGCACCCGGTCGATCTCGTCATCGCGCGAGGACAGGAACAGGATCGGCAAGTCACCCTCCGCGCGCAGCCGCCGGCAAACTTCCAGGCCATCCATCTTGGGCATGTTGATGTCGAGCACCACCAGATCGGGCGAATGCGACGCGGCCAGCGCCAGCGCTTCCTCGCCGTCCCCGGCCTCGATCGATTCCAGTCCCGCCTTGGCGAAGGCGAAGACCAGCAACTGCCGGATGTGCGGATCGTCGTCGACGACCAGGATTGTGCGGGGCATTGCGCTACTCATCATCATCGCGGCTCCGAGGTCAACGGGGCCGCGACCGGTGCCTCGACCGTCGCCGCTTCGGCTTCGGGCGGCGGCGCGTAGGGCGTGCCGTCACAGGCGCGTCCATAGGGGGCGGGGCTGGCGGCAGCGGGGTTCGGACCCAGCATCGGCAGCGCGACTTCCAGCCGCCGGGCATTGCGCCAGGTCCAGCTGCGCCAGTCGGACTGGGCGAGCAATATGTCGGCCAGCACCTGCTCGCGAAGGGCGCGGACGCGGTCGAGCAGCAGCGGCTGATCGGCGACCCGTCCCTCCAGCTCGATCAGCGGCACCAGCGCCGCCGGCCCCTGCTCGCGCAGATAGCAGAGGTCGATCTCCACCCCGCGCCCGCCCACTTCGCGGGCATGGCGCACGTTCCAGTGCGCGGCGGTCGCGCCGAAATCGATGGCGCAGGAAGCCGCGAGCACCAGCCCGGCCATCAACGCATTGCCGTTGATCAGCCAGGCCGCCGACTTGCCCCGCAGCAACCGCCACAGAATCAGCACCAGCCCGACGCCAACCAGTCCCATCCACGCCAGCGCCGCGATGCGGAACCCGGTCAGCGAGTAGGAGTCGACATAATCGAGCGTGCGCAGGATGCTGGAGGCGACCAGCATCAGGTTCTGCGCCACCCACAGCACGACCAGCAGCCGGATCGCGGGACGCTTCGCGCTCTCGCTGCCCGGCCGCAGCACGGTCAGCACGAACAGGCCGGCCAGCAGCGCGGTCGCGATCAGCGAATAGGCGCCGCGATGCGCATAATCGGCCATTGTGATCGTGCCCGGCAGCGGCGCACCGCTCCACAGGAACAGCGCGTCCATCGCATTCTGCGCGGCGAAGATCGCATTGAAGGTGATCAGCGAGAGTGCCACCGACGCCACCGGTATGCGCAGCGCCAACCCTCCGAGCGATGCGGCCCCGATCGGCATGCCGGTAGCGCGGGGATGCGGGCGGAAGCTGGGCCAGATCGCCAGGAAGGCGAGTGCGACCATTACCAGATGGGGGATCGCGGAGACCGGCGAATCGATCTGCACTCGCGCGAACAGGTCGGCGATGAGCGGATTGGCCCCGGCGAACAGAGCGACGAACACCGCCCCGCCGATCACCGGCAGCGCGAGGATCGACACAAGCCGCCCGATGCTGGGCATCCCGTCCGGCCCGCGCACTCGCAAGCGGCGATGCAGATCGCCCAGCGGGCGGAGCAAGCCGAACGAGACATGCATCAGCAGCCGCTGGACCCAGCGCAGCGCATCGTCGAACCGGTGCCGCGTAAGCAACGCGGCGCTGGAAATCGCGGTCCAGAACAGGCTCCAGCCGAGCAGCCCCGGATAGTCGATCAGGGTAAAGGCGAAGAAGATCGCGGCCAGGATCGCAACGAAAGCGCCCCAGCGGCGGCGCATGGGGCGAACCACGATGAACAGTCCGACCGCCCAGGCGAGCGCGAACGCTCCGATCGTCGCGCCCGAATATTGCCGGTAGAACAGCCAGTCGGCCAAGGCGGCAAGGGCCAGTGCCACGACCAGCTTGGCAGTGAAGCTGGCCGGGCGCGTATTGCGTCGGATGGTCATGCGCGTCTCCCTGTGTATCGCGCGCCTTGTGTCAGGCGCGGATCGAGACGCGGCGGCGATGCCCGTGCTGAAATTGTGCAGATTCGATGGAGACGAAAAAGGGCCGCCCCGAACGGGACGGCCCTCTCCGCGTGACAAGTGAGCGGGGGTCAGCGGCTCTGGTCGTTCCCGCCGCCGCCGGCCTGGTTGCCCTGGCCGCCCGAATTGTCCTGATCGTCGTCGTCGCGCATCTCATCGCGCTGGCCGCCATCCTGCTGGCGGTTCTGCTGGTTCTGCTGCTGGTCCACGCCCTGCTGGCGGTCCTGCTGCTGCTGTCCGCCGGGGGTCTGGTTCTGATTGTTGTCGGCCATCATCCACTCCTGTGTGTTGCGCCGGAAAGGTCTCCGCCGCGCCCGTTTCGGGATGTGTGCCAAACGTGCGGGATGCCGCGCCGCTCCACGCGACGTAAAATAAACCCGTGACGTTTCCGTAACTTACAGGAGTGCCGCGAGCGCCTCGTCCCATGCGCGGGCTTCTTCTTCGCGGCGCGCATGGACCACCGGGGGCAAGGCGCGGCCATCCTCGATCTCGACGGTCGCGTCGTAGAGGAAGGTGGCATTGCCGGAGATGGTCACCACGCCCTCGGCGCTCGCCGATCCGCGCACCAGTCCGCCCTTGTTGAACACCGTCGTCGCCGCACCGAACGGCACACGCCCAGTCAGCCCCGCCGCGAACACCGACGACGCCATCGCCGATCCGCAGCTGTCGGTCAGCCCGACTCCGCGCTCGAACGTGCGCACATAGAGATCCTGCCCGCGCGGCTCGACGAACGACACGTTCGCTCGCCCCGGGACCAGTGCGGGTCCCGCTTCGCACCATTCGCCCAGCGCGACGAGCTCGGCTTCGTCGATCCGATCGACAAAGGTCACCAGATGCGGATTGGGGATCGCCACCGGGGTGAAGCTGCGATCGCTCGGCAGGCCGGAGAGCGGCCCGGTCAGCCCGACATCGGCAAGGCGGGTCGTCGCTGCCGCCACGGTGCGCACCGTCACGACGCCCGGCGCGATTTCGGCTTCGCGCGCGACATCGGCGCTGCTGGTCTTGAGCTTCACCCGCGCGGAATCGAGGCCCAGCGCTTCGAACCCGGCCCGCGCCACGCAGCGCAGTCCGTTCAGGCAAGTCTCCGCTTCGGAGCCGTCGGAATTGAACATCCGCATTCCGAACGCGTGATCTTCATCGCCCCTGGTCAGCAGCAGCAGCCCGTCGCCGCCGACCGGCCCGTCGCGATCCGCCAGCGCGCGCGCCACCATCGCCCAGTCCGCATCGGACAAAGCGAAATCGCGGGCATCGATCAGCGGGAAGTCGTTCCCCGATCCGTGGCATTTGACGAAGGCGAAGCGCATGGCGCCCACTTAGGGGCGCCACGCGACTTTTGCTATTCCGCGATGACCATTTCCATCACCGGGCCGCCCATCGCGCTTACCATCGCCTGATCCTGCGCGATGATTCCGGCGAAGCTCGGCCGGGCATGGATCGCCGCGACATAGGCAACCGTCTTGGGCCAGCGCGACGGATCGGGCTTGCAATCGATGCAGCCCAGCGTGGCGAATGGGCTGGCGACGGCGATGTCGGCGAGCGTCAGCCGGCCCTCGACCAGAAAGCCCGAAGCCGGGATCTGCGCCTCGAGATAGTCGAAGATCGGCGGCAGCAGGTCGCGCTCGGCGGCATCCGCGGCGGCATGATCCGCGGGCGCCTTCATCACGCGCGGCCGTACGAAGCGGTTGCCGAAGATCGCCGAGCCCGCCGCCATCATGATCGTATCCGCCAGTTCGTCGAACCAGATCGTTCGCGCCCGCGCCTGCGCTTCGGCCGGGATCAGATTGGGTTCGGGATATTTCGCTTCGAGATAGGTGACGATCGCCGAGGAATCCGAGATCGAGAAGTCACCGTCCTGGAAACCGGGCATCTTGCCGAAAGGGCTCGCCACCGCGAATTCCGGCCCGCCGCGTCCGAGTCCGGCCGGCTGCAGGTCCATCGTCAGCCCCTTTTCGGCGCCGAACACCATCACTTTGCGAACATAGGGAGATAAAGTCGATCCGAAGACGATCATGGCCGCATCCTCTCAGGTTATGCGATGCGATCCTAGCATATCAGTTTCATTGAGCAACTGTGTTTAGCGCGACAAGCGCTTCCCGCTGTGCAAGGCTGCACGCGTGTTTCTGCTGGTCCTCATCCTGACCGTCATATTCGGCGTGATGCTCAGCGGCCTTCGCAAGCGGCTGCGCGATGCCGAAGCGGACATTCATCATCTCGAGGTCCGGCTGGCGACGCTGGAGGCAAGGCCGGCCTCCGCGCCGATAGCCGAGGCACCCTCGCCGCTCGTCGTGACGCCAGCGGTGGCCATAGTGGAAACCCTGGTCGTCATCGAGCCGGAGCCCGCCACGGCTTCCGATCCCGAGCCTGGGCCCGTGGCTCCCGCACCGCCGCCGCCCGCGCCGCGTCCGCCGCTCACGCTCGAATCGATCATCGGCGGCAAGCTGCCGATCTGGATCGGCGGCGTCGCGCTGGTCCTCGCCGGTTTCTTCCTCGTCCGCTATTCGATCGAGCATGGCCTGCTCGGCCCGGGGGCGCGGACCGTCCTCGCCGCGATCTTCGCCGTCGCGCTGGTCATCGGCAGCGAAATCACGCGTCGCCTGCCCGCCACGCGCGACGATCCCCGGGTGGCGCAGGCGCTGGCCGGCGCGGGCACCGCCAGCCTTTACGCCACGCTCTATATGGCGGCTTCGATCTACCATCTGGTGTCGCCGCTCACCGCGTTCGTGCTGATGCTCGGCATCACCGGCCTCGCCCTCGCACTGTCGCTGCGGCACGGCCCGCCGACCGCGGCGATGGCGCTGGCCGGCGGCTTCATCGCGCCGCTGGTCGCCGGATGGGACGCAGCCGGGATCGGTCCGCTGCTGATCTATATCGGCCTGTTCACCGCCGCGCTGTTCGGCCTCGCGGTCCATCGCGGCTGGGGCTGGCTGGCATTGGCGGCGACCGGCGCGGGCTTTGCCTGGATCAATTTCCTGCTGGTGATGCTGCAGGGAGGCGATCTCGCGCTGGTCGGCGGCTTCGTGGTCGTCCTCGCCGCCGGAGCGAGCGCCGCGCTGCCCGCCACCGGTATCCGCGCGACCTGGCTGCGCATGGCTCCGCTGGTGGCCGGGCTGATCCAGCTGATCGCGCTGGCGCCCGCGCTCGATTTCGATGCGCTGTCGTGGAGCTTCTATCTGGCGCTGAGCGCGGCGACGCTGTTCCTCGCATGGCGCGACGCCGTTTACCTGCCAGGCGCGATCGCCGCGCTCATCTTGCTCCTGCTGCTCGAAGCGCTTGCGCTGGCCCAGCCCGAGCTGCGCGTGACTCCGGTCGCAGCGATCGCCGCGGCCCTGATCTTCGCGCTTCCCGGCCAAGCGCTTGCGCGCCGCCATCCGGGCTGGGCCGGGCTCGCGCTCGGCGCGGCCGGCGGACCGCTGCTCGTGGCGCATATCTTTGCGCAAAGCCTGATGACCGATTTCGGCTGGGGCGCGCTCGAACTGCTGGCCGCAGCGGCCACGGCAAGTCTGGCGTGGCGGCTACGCGGCGAAGCCGATCGCCCGATCCTCCCCGCCGCGACGTTGGCCGCCGCGCTGCTGGCCGCGATCGGCCTTGCCCAGTTCTTCCCGAACGATTGGCTCGCCATTCCCCTGACGCTTGTGGCGCTGGCACTGGCGGGCTGGGCCCGCTTCGTCCGCGCACCGGCCTTGTTCGAGACGCCGGCGCTCCCCCTTTCCGCCGTGCTGATCGCGGGCGCGCCGCTGCTCGCCGACCTGCTCCATGCAATCCGGCTCTCGCTCGAAGCGAACCTGTATTACGCGGCGCTTCCCCCGGTCCCGGCCACGTTGCGCGCATTCGCCATCCCGCTCGCCGCCGCGATCGCGCTGCTGGTGGCGGACAAGGCGCTTTTCGGCCGATTGCGCAGGGGCGCCGAAGCGGCAGCAATCACGCTGGGACTGCTGCTCGCATGGCTCCTCGCCAAGCAACTGCTCGCGATCGACACGCCACAGGCCTTTACCGCCTGGATCTTCGTCGAGCGCGCGATCCTCACCCAGGCCTGCCTCGCCGGGGGCTGGGTCCTGCTCCGCCGCACCTCGCACGCGACGCTCGGCACGATCCTGTTCGGACTGGGGCTCGCCCGTTTCGTCTGGTTCGATCTGCTGCTGCTCGATCCGGCGCTGGTCGATCAGTGGGTCGGGTCCTGGCCTTTGCTCAACGCGGCGGTGATCCACACGGCGCTGACCGCCCTGTGGCTGTATCGCCTGCCACCGACATCCATCCGCCGCACCGATCTCGCCGCGCTCGCAGTCACGCTGGTCGCGCTCGCCGCCGCGGTGCGCCAGTTCTTCCACGGCGCGATCATGACCGGCCCGGTCACCACCGGCGAGAATGGCGCCTATTCCGCGGCCTTCCTGATCCTGTCGCTGATCTGGCTGTGGCGCGGCATCGCCACCACGCAGCGCACGCTCCGGATCGCCGGGCTCTCGCTGCTTACCGTGGTGACGCTGAAGGTCTTCCTGATCGATGCCGCCGCGCTCGACGGCATCTTGCGCATCCTGTCGTTCCTCGGACTGGGCATCGCGCTGATCGCGATCGGCTGGGCCTATGGCAAGTTCGTCGGCAAGGGCGCCGAAGCGGCGAGCTGATCAGCGCAGCCCATAGTGATCCGCCAGCCGGTCGAGCGCGAAGCCCAGCACCAGCTTGCCCGCGCGAGCCGGCCATCCCAGCCCCTTCTCGGCGAGCGGCAGCCCCTCGCAAGCGCAGACAACGCGCCACAATATGTCCGCCAGCCCCGGCCCCGCCGCCGCGATCGCCGCGTCGAAGCGCCGCTTGGCAGCGATCTGCGCCAGTGTCGGATCGAGTCCCTGCGGCGAGCCGCGCCGTCCGCCGCCATTGGGGCTGGCGTCCCACCGCATCGTTACCCGCGGGCCGAGCGAAGCGGTCTCATAGTCGGTTCGAAGCCGTTCCCCCGCCTCGAACTGGCGCGCATCGACATAGCCCCGCGCCCGCAGCCAGCCGAGCGGCGATTCGGCGAGGTTTACCGTCACGCTCCGCCGGCCGCGCTGTCCATGCTCCGATGCCAGCCGTTCGCCCTCGATCGCTCGTTCCGCCAGTTCGCGCATCTCACTCTCCATCGCTTCCGAGTCGCGAACGGCTTGCCACACCGGATATTTTGTAGGACAGATGAAAAACCAAAAAGGTTAGGAATGATCCGCGATGATCACTGCCATCCGTGAAGTCCGGCGCGCCAAGGGCCTGACGCTCGAAGACGTCGCCCGGCGCTGCGACCCGCCCACCACGGCCCAGACCATCGGCCGGCTCGAGACCGGTACGCGGACCGTTTCGGTCGGCTGGCTCAATCGTATCGCCGACGCGCTTGGCGTTGATGCCGCCGATCTGGTGAAGCTGCCTGAGCGCCCGGAGATTCCCGTCGCCGCGCTGCTCGACGGGGGCGGGGCGCAGGCCCCGCGCCGCGAAGCCAATGTCGCGCCGCCGCGCGCCGCGCCCGGCCTGGTGGCGGTGACCGTCGCAGGCGGCATCGGCGACTATCGCGCGGGCGACGAGATCTGGTGCGAACGGCTGGCCCCGGATGCCTTTGCGAACGCGATGAACCGCGACGTCCTCGTGCCCCGCCCGGCCGGGCGCTTCCTGTTCGGGCGTCTGATCGGCCGCGAGGGCGGGGAGAATGGCGGCAAGCTCCATCTGCTCCCGCTTGGCGCCGGCACCCGCCAGCAGGTGGTCAACGATCCGGCGTGGATCGCCTGCGCCATACGGCTTGTCCGCCCACTTTAGACGCTTGCCCGAACGCGCAAACAGGCGCATTCGATTGCGACAAATCAGGAGGGGTAACTGATGCGCTACCAGATCGCCGCTTTTGCAGCCGCTGCGTTTCTCGCGGCTGCTCCCGCGCTTGCCGAGGACTGGGATTTCATCCTCACCAACTCGACGGGCAAGGCCATCAAGAAGTTCGAGATTTCGCCGGCCGGCGGCGGCTCATGGGCGGACAACAAGGTCGATCCCGAGATTCAGCGCGAGTCCGAGACCAAGGCCGGCGGCCGCACCACGATCCATTTCGACAAGGGCGCGGGCTGCAAATACGATCTGCGCGCGACCTTCGCCGACGATACGACGCTGGTGTGGACCAACATCAACGTGTGCGACGCGGCCTATGTCACGATCAAGGTCAGCGCGGCCGGGGCACCGACCTTCACCGCGAACTGAACGCCGGGCTCCGGCCTTGCGGGATGATGGTGGGCGCTGACGGGCTCGAACCGCCGACCCTCTCGGTGTAAACGAGATGCTCTACCAACTGAGCTAAGCGCCCGTGGCGCGTTGCGCGAAACGTGTGTTTTCGCGTTCCGCAATGCGACACTGAAATTCCCCGATGCCAAACGTCCGGCATCGGGGCAAGCGCCGTTTCAGATAATTGCGAGGCCCAGCCGCTTTGCCGCGGCGATATAGCCGCGCATCCCTTCGATCCCCTTGGCGCTCAGGCGGACATAGGCGCGGCGCCGGTCGCTCGGATCGGCATGGCGATCGAACAGGCCGGCGTCGTGCAGCGTCCCGATCCAGCGTAGCGCCGTGGTCGGCGGCACGGCCGCCGCGATGCACAGGCTCGACACCGAAACCTGCCGTTTCTCCAGCTCGGCCGCGTAGAGATCGAGCAGCATGTCCCAGGCGGGATCGGCGAACAATTCGCTGTCGAAATATTGCGCACGCAGCCGCCGCGACCGGATCGTCGCGCGAATTTCCTGCGCGCTCGCATCGGCCGGCTCTCCGCCGTCGGGGCCGCGATACTCGTTGCCCTTGTCACGCACCCCGCTGCGGCGCGATACTTCCTGCTCCTCGCGCGTCAGCCGCGCCAGCGTATCCGCGATCCGCGCGACTTCGTCGTTCAGACGCCGGAGCCGCGCTGCTTCGGCTTCGCGATGCCCTTCGTGAAGCTGCGCGCCGCCGCGCACCCGCGCCACGCTCAGCGCGCCGACGCGTTCGGCCAGGTCGGGCGCGCAGAGCAGTTGCGCATGGCCACCCATCAGATGCACCGCAGCCACGTCGATCTGCTCGGCCCGGATCGCCGCCACCACCGCGCGGCCGCGTTCGCGCGCCACCGCGTCGGCACGCGCCAGCACCGCGTCGAGCAGTTCCTCCGGCGCCCCGATCGCATCGATCAGGATCAGGTCGATCGCGCCATGATCGGCCAGCCCGGTCGCGGCTGCCTCGAACCGCACTTCCCCGCCCGCGCGAATGCCCGAAAGCGCCAGCGCTTCACGCGACAGCCGCAGCCCCTCCTCGTCACCGGCAATCACCAGCGCGACGGGCTCGTCGTTGCCATAATGGGAGCCACCGGCTCCGGTCGTCTGCACAGTCGCCATCAACTCTCAGTTCGCCTTCTGCCCCGGATGCCGCGAGGCTCCGGAGCGGTTGAGTTCGAGTTCCTCCGTTTCGGAGGTTATGAGGCGACCCGCTCGCGGCGGTTGGTGAGAATGCTCCGTTCCGGATTATTCGAAGATTTCGGCGGTGCGATACGCATCGTCCTCGGTGACATCGCCCTGCTCCGCGAGAAGCTCGCGCGCCGCGCTGCCCACCACGCCATAGCCCAGCACGAAGCTGACCAGCGAGAAGATCGAGAAGGTGACGGTCGCATAGATCATCCGCGCCGTGCCGAACGCCTGCTGCGCCGCCATCCGCTCCATCGCAGCCTCTCGCGCGCCCGGTTCGTTCCCTGCGCGCATCACGTCGGCCATGCCTGCGAAGCTCGACCAGAACACGATCACCGCCAGCACAGCGACAATCACCCAGACGAGGAAATAGGAACCGAACAGCGTCCAGAACCGCCCCTTGCCCAGCGACCAGCCTTCGTCGATCGCCATGCGGCGGCGATGGAAGGTCATCGGGAAGATCAGCGACACCCGCACGCAGAACCAGATCCAGCCGAGCATGAAACCGAGCCCGAGCAGCAGCATCATCGCTCCGCCGAGCATCGGCACGTCGCGCGCGATCAGCGCGACGATCAGGCCCAGCAGCATCATTCCCAGCCAGCTGATGAAATAGATCACGATCATGCCGATGACGAACAGGATCGTCAGCCCCAGCATCCGGAACTCGTCGCCGCCGACCCGCAGCGACGCGAACGCGCTGTCATGCGGCCGCAGGATCGCCCGATACACCGCGTTGATCAGGACGATCGAGAGCAGGATGTAGAGGAAATAGACGAACAGCATCGTGAGGACGAAGCCGCCGCCGATCGATTGCGGATCGACCGGCTGGCCCGGCATCATCGCGCCGCCAGCGACGAGCGCCATGATCCCCAGGATCGCGACCGAACCCAACAGATAGGTTAGTCCCCAGATCGCAACGGCCGCCGGCCGCTCGCGAATCAATCCAAACGTGCCGCCAACGATGGAACCAATCGTCGCCATCTCATCCCCCTCTTATGCCCTTGAGGGATAGTGGCCGGAAAAGCCGTCCTTAGTCCAGAGACTTGACGATCTCTTCCACCATCTTCTTCGCGTCGGCGAGCAGCATCATGGTATTGTCCATGTAGAATACGTCGTTGTCGACGCCCGCATAGCCCACGCCGCCCATCGAACGCTTGATGAAGAGCACGGTCTTGGCCTTCTCCACATCGAGCACCGGCATCCCATAGATGGGCGAGGCCTTGTCGGTCTTCGCCGCCGGGTTGGTCACGTCGTTCGCGCCGATCACGAATGCCACGTCGGTCTGCGCGAATTCGGAGTTGATGTCCTCCAGTTCGAACACTTCGTCATAGGGCACGTTCGCTTCGGCCAGCAGCACGTTCATATGCCCCGGCATACGCCCGGCGACGGGATGGATCGCATATTTCACGCGGACGCCATGTTCCTTCAGCTTGTCGCCCATCTCGCGAAGGGCGTGCTGCGCCTGCGCCACGGCCATGCCGTAGCCCGGAACGATGATGACCTGCTCGGCCTGCTGCATCAGGAACGCAGCATCCTCGGCCGAGCCACGCTTCCACGGGCGCTGCTCCTTGGCTTCGCCGCCGCCGGCTGCCGCATCGCCGCCGAAGCCGCCCGCGATCACGCTGATGAAGCTGCGGTTCATCGCGCGGCACATGATGTAGCTGAGGATCGCGCCCGACGAGCCGACCAGCGCGCCGGTGACGATCATCGCGGTGTTGTGCAGCGTGAAGCCCATCGCCGCCGCCGCCCAGCCCGAATAGCTGTTGAGCATCGACACCACGACCGGCATGTCCGCGCCGCCGATCGGGATGATCAGCAGGAAGCCGATCAGGAAGCTGAGCGCCGTGACGGTCCAGAACACCCACGGGCTCTGGTCGGTCACGAAATAGCCGATCAGCCCGAGGATCGCGGCCAGCGTGCCCAGATTGATGACATGGCGGGCCGGCAGCATGATCGGCTTGCCGCTCATGTTTCCGTTGAGCTTGAGGAAGGCGATTACCGATCCGGAAAAGGTGATCGCGCCGATCGCCACGCCCAGCCCCATTTCGATCCGGCTGACCTGATGGATCAGCCCGTCGGGGCCAGTGATGCCGAAGGCTTGCGGGTTGAGGAACGCCGCCGCCGCGACGAGCACGGCCGCCATGCCCACCAGCGAGTGGAACGCCGCCACCAGCTGCGGCATGTCGGTCATCGCGATCTTGCGTGCGATGACGAAGCCGATCGCGCCGCCGATCACGATCGCGCCGACGATCTCGGGCAGGCTGGCGATCTCGTGCGTCACCAGCGTGGTGACGACCGCGATCAGCATGCCCGCCATGCCGTAGCGATTGCCGCGGCGGCTCGACGCCGGGCTCGAAAGCCCGCGTAGCGCCAGGATGAAGCAGACGCCCGAAACCAGATAGGCGAGCGCGACCCAGGGGTTCACCTCATGCATCGGCTCAGCCCTTCTTCTTGTACATGGCGAGCATCCGCTCGGTCACGGCGAAGCCGCCGAAAATGTTGATGCTGGCGAAGACCACCGCGACGAGGCCGAGCCATTTCGAGCTCGCGCTGCCGCCCGCCGCCGACGCGATCAGCGCCCCGACGATGATCACCGAGGAGATCGCGTTGGTCACCGCCATCAGCGGCGTGTGCAGCGCCGGCGTGACCGACCAGACAACGTAATAGCCCACGAAGCAGGCCAGTACGAAGATCGACAGGATCGAAATGAAGTCCATGAGTCAGCGCCTCCGTGGCGTATAAATCGAGATAATGCGGTGCATACGGTTGAGCGCTGGCGCGACCGGATCCAGCGTGGCGGCGATGCTTTCCCGCGTGACCCCGGGGCCATCGGGCCTCGCGCAATCGACGACTGCCGCGAGATCGCTGTTCGCCTTGCGCTCCGCATTCAGGATCGCGGCATAGGGCGCGCCCGCGGCACGCCGCTCGACCCGCGACAACTGGCGCAGCAGCGGTGCGTACTGAACCAGCAGTTCGGGCTTCCCCGTTGGCGGGCAAACCGGGTGAAGCGCCCGATAGACCAGCCGCGCATCCACCCGAAATGCCGCGTCGCTGTCCGCACGGTTCTGCGCAACGGGTTCGCGGTCAGGGCCACTCGCATGAGCCATTGCCGCAACGCCGCCGGCTGATCCGATCCCGCACAGGCCAGCGAGCGCGAGCCTGATGGCGGCTGCGCGCATTTTCACCCGAGCAGCCTTGCGCTCACGACCTTGCCGCCCTGCGTCAGCCGGACCGCGTCGCCAATCTCTTCGTCGAGCACCACCTTGCCCGCTTCCTTGTCCCAGAAGGCGCTCAGGAAATTGAACAGGTTGCGCGAGAACAGTGCCGAAGCGTCTGCCGCCAGCCGCCCGGCGACATTCTTGTGACCGACGATCTTCACACCATGCTTCTCGACGATCTCGCCCGCGACCGCGCCTTCGACATTGCCGCCGCTTTCGACCGCCAGATCGACGATCACCGAGCCCGGCCGCATCGTCGCGATCTGCGCGTCGCTGATCAGCCGCGGCGCGGGGCGCCCCGGGATCAGCGCGGTGGTGATCACGATGTCCTGCTTGGCGATATGCGAAGACACCAGTTCGGCCTGCGCCTTCTGATACTCCTCGCTCATCTCGGTGGCGTATCCGCCCGAACCTTCGCCTTCGATGCCAGCGACATTCTCGACGAAGATCGGCTTGGCGCCGAGCGACTGGATCTGCTCCTTGGTGGCCGAACGCACGTCGGTCGCCGAGACCTGCGCGCCCAGGCGGCGTGCGGTGGCGATCGCCTGCAGCCCCGCCACACCGACGCCCATCACGAAGACCTTGGCGGCGGAAACGGTACCCGCCGCGGTCATCATCATCGGGAAAGCGCGGCCATATTCGGCGGCGGCGTCGAGCACAGACTTGTATCCGGCCAGGTTCGACTGAGAGGACAGGATGTCCATCGACTGCGCGCGCGTGATGCGCGGCATGAATTCCATCGCCAGCGCTTCGGCGCCCAGCGCCGCATACTCATCGACGCGAGCGCGCTCCCCGAACGGGTTGAGCCCCGCGACGATCCACGCCCCGGCCTTCAGCCCCTTGAGACTCTTCGGGTCGGGACCCTGCACGCCAAGGATGATGTCCGCATCCTTCAGGACCGCCGCGCGTGTGCCGATCGTCGCGCCCGCCGCGGCATAGCCAGCGTCATCGAACGACGCGGCATCGCCGGCGCCCTTCTCGACCGCGACTTCCGCGCCCAGCGCGATGAACTTCTTGACCGTCTCGGCCGTAGCCGAGACTCGCCGCTCGCCCGCGGCGCCCTCCTTCAGGACGGCGATCTTCACTTACTTGGCGATCAGGAAAACGACGAGCGCCCCGACCGCGAAGCACGCCACGGTCCCCCAGGTCATCATCGACACGAAGCCGGCAAAGGTCTGCGCGTGCTGCTTGATCTCATGCGTCGCGTTGTTGTCGTCGGCCATGTGATCGTCCCCTAGTGATTGTTTGAAACTTCCCTAACGGGGCGCGCCGCTTGTCTCAAGTCCGCCGGGCTAATTCGCGCTTAAGCTGAACTTTACCCATTCTGATTATCCCTGATGCGCTGAAACGAGACAGTGGGGACGGAAAAGGCGCGATGACGCGGAACGGGCAACGCCTACTGATGCTGATCGACGACGAGCCGGCGCAGCGCCGTCTTGTCGCGGCGATCGCTGCGCGCCGCGGCTGGCGCACCATCTTCGCCACCGAAGGCGAGATCGCCATCGCTACGCTCGGCACGCCCGACGGCATGGCGCTCGACGCCGTGATCCTCGATCATTCGTCGCCCGATGCCGACGCCTCGGCGCTGATCGCCGAACTGCGCCTGCGCCGTCCCTCGCTGCCGATCCTGATGCTCACCGCCAATGGCTCGGTCGCCGCCGCCGTCGCCGCGATGCGCGCCGGCGCCACCGATTTCCTGGTCAAGCCGCTCGCTTCCGAGCGTCTGCTCGCCGCGCTCGAAGCCGCGGTCGGCGGCAAGACCTCGGGCGAACTCCGCCCGCTCACCGAGAAGCTCTCCGCTCCGCTCGCGTTCGACGAAATCGTCGGCGCCGCGCCGCAGTTCCGCGCCGCCCTCGCCATCGCCGCCAAGGCCGCGCGTGCGCGCGTGCCCGTGCTGATCGAAGGCGAATCGGGCGTCGGCAAGGAAGTCGTCGCCGAGGCGATTCACGCCGCTTCCCCGCGCAGCCGCAAGGATATCGTCGCGGTCAATTGCGGCGCGATCCCCGCCAACCTCGTCGAATCCGAACTGTTCGGGCATGAGAAGGGCGCCTTCACCGGCGCCTTCGAACGCAAGATCGGCCGCTTCGCCGAAGCCGATGGCGGCACCCTGTTCCTCGACGAAGTCGGCGAAATGCCGCTCGAGGCGCAGGTGAAGCTGCTCCGGGTGCTCCAGTCGGGCGAGATCCAGCCGATCGGCGCGCGCCATCCCAAGGAGGTCGATGTCCGCGTTATCGCGGCGACCAACAAGACGTTGCTCGCCGAAGTCGAGGCCGGCCGCTTCCGCGAAGACCTTTATTACCGCCTCAACGTCGTTCAGGTGACGATCCCGCCGTTGCGCGAGCGCACCGGCGACATTCCAGGCCTCGCCCGCCACCTGCTCGGCCGCATCGCGGAACAGCCCGGCCTGCGCCCGCTCGGCATCACCGACGACGCGCTGGCCCTGCTCGGCACCTATGACTGGCCCGGCAATGTACGCCAGCTTCAGAATGCACTGTTCCGCGCGGCGGTGCTGTGCGACGGCGACGGCCTGACTCGCGCCGACTTCCCGCAGATCGCCCAACTCGCGCTCGGCAAGCCCGCCGGCCAGAGCGCCGGTTCGCAATCCTCGGGCAATGCCGGCGTCACCCTGTTTCGCCCAGACGGCAATCTGCGCGCGCTCGACGAGATCGAAGCAGACGTGATCCGCCTCGCCATCGGCCATTATCGCGGCCGCATGACCGAAGTCGCCCGCCGCCTCGGCATCGGCCGCTCGACGCTTTACCGCAAGCTGGGTGAGCTGGGGATCGACCAGAGCGCGGCTTAACGCACCGCGACCAGTTTTGTCGAAGCAATGTGCCAGCGAGTCTTGCTCGCCGGCGCGCCGACACCCTCGGCCACGCGGTGCAGCGTATAGCTCCCCCGGAAATGCTGGCGCTCGCCGTTCTTGAGCGTCGCGAAGACGTCCACCGGCACCTGGATCCAGCGCTGGCTCATCCCGGCATCGGCGCCATAGGGAGCCCCCGCCACCACCCGGCTGCGCGCGGTCGCGGCAAAGCCTTGACGGAACCGGTCGAAACTCTTCCCGCTCGCCCGGCCGCCATCGCCCCACGCCAGATAGGCCGCACGGAAATCGCCCCGGTCGATCGCGGCATAATAGCGTTCGACTGTCTGCTTCGCCGCCGCCGGACTGCCGACCGACTGGACCGGCGCGGCGGAAATCAGCGCAGGCGCGGCGAGCAGGGCGGTCAGGACAGAATAACGCATGGGCAACTCCTCGGAATTCCTCCGACGAACGTCCATCCGCTATTTCGGGTTCCTGCCGCTCAGTCCCACCAGAAAAACCACCAGTCGCTGCTCATCAGCGTCGCCGCCAGCGCCGAGGTCGACCCCACACCCTGCTCGACGATATCGGTGCAGTAGAAGAACTGCTCCGTCGCCAGCGTCAGCGCCGCTTCGCGCGTCTCGGGCCGGCGTTTCGCGCGCAGGTTCAATATGTCCCCGCTCAGCCCGACCAGCTCGGCGCCATAACGCGCATGCCAGTCGCGCAGCACCGCGACATGCATCTCGGGTGCGGGGCATTCATTCCATCCGCCCCAGCGCAGATAGGCCGGAACCTCCGCGCCATCCGAAGTCGGGATCAACAGGATATGGACGCGGTCGTGCGGCTTTCCGGTCAGGATGTCGCTTGCCACGGTAAGCCCGGTCTCAGGCGGCGGGCTCTCGGGCCAGTCCCCGGCCAGCGCGGCCTTGTCCTCCTCGGAGAGCCGCTCGGCGTCGAGGCGGGCGAACAGATCCTCCGGCACGCGGATCTTGCGCGACGCGGCCAGTATCACATCCACGGCGACGGCATTGCCTTCCGCTTCGAACTGCTCGCCGATCAGCGCGAGCGCCTCGTCGCCGCCGACGATCACCGGCCAGCCGTTTCCGGCGCGCCGCAGCCGCTCCCATTCCGCCAGCGCATTCGCGCCAGTCGTTTCGATGCGCGGATAGGGGATGCCGGCCGCCCGCAGCGGCATCGCCGAAGCCGCACCGAAACCGAGCCGTGCGGCAAACAGACCCCCAATCAGTTGCAATAAGCCGCGACGCTGCATCCCGGTCTTCCTCAACGCCCGACCAAGGCCTGATCGCGCATCCCGCGCCACACCCTCAGCGCCTGCGCGGTCTCGAACACATCGTGCACCCGCACGATCTGAGCGCCCAGCTCCGCGCCCTTCAATGCCAGCGCCAGCGATCCGCCCAGCCGGTCCGCGGCTTTCGCTTCGTTCGACAGCGCCCCGACGATCCGCTTGCGGCTGGCGCCCAGCACGATTGGGCAACCGAGCCCGTGGAACAGCGCGAGCCCATTGAGCAGCGCGAGATTGTCCGACAGCGACTTTCCGAAGCCAATGCCCGGATCGATCAGGATCTTCGCCCGGTCCACACCCGCCGCGACCACGGCTTCGACGCGCGCCTCCAGCCAGTCATAGGTCTCGGTCAGCACGTCGCCATAGGCGCCGCCCATCACGCCGCCATGCGCGCCCTTCTTGGGATCGGGCGAATGCATCAGCACCACCGGGCATCCGGCCTTAACCACCACCTCGAGCGCGCGGTCGTCCCACAGCAAAGCCGCGACATCGTTGACGATATGCGCGCCTGCCGCCAGCGCGGCTTCCATCACTCCGGCCTTGCGCGTGTCGATTGAAACTGCAGCACCGCTGCGCGCCAGCCGCTCGATCACCGGCACCACGCGCTTGATCTCGTCGCCTTCCCACACGGTCTCGGCGCCCGGCCGCGTCGATTCGCCGCCGACATCGACGATCGCCGCGCCAGCCACGCCCATATCGACGCCCGCCCCTGCCGCGCCTTCGGCATTGCCGAGATGCGCCCCGCCGTCGGAGAAGCTGTCGGGCGTCATGTTGAGGATGCCCATCACCAGCGGCTGGTCCATCCGCAGCACCCGCTCGCCCAGCGTCAGTGCCGCGCGCGGCGCACTGATCCGCGCCGCGATCGCCTGCAATCGTGCGTCATCGGGGAGTTCGCCGACCGGGATGGTACGCTGAAGGAACCGCTTGCCGCCCTCGACCGCGATCAGCTCATAGGCGGCAAACCACTGCAACCCACCCGCCAGCCGCGCCACTTCGCCGTCGCGCCCGATCGGCGTGTCGGCGAACTGCGTGGGACGCAGGTAAAGTCTGGCGGAGGGAGAGAGGAGATCCATAGTCGCCTCATATCAAGCCCCTCCTCTTCAGAGGAGGGGTTGGGGTGGAGGATATATTCCGGGCGACGGCCTCTGCGGGGCAATGACGGCCCCACCCCGCCCCCCTCCCCGGAAGGAGAGGGACTTTGAGGAATCAGGGCTGCGTCGCCAGCAAATAGGTCTGGCGGATATCGTCGATCGGCTTGAGCCCGTCGGCGGCTTCGTAATGCCAGAAGGTCCAGCCATTGCACGACGGGGCGCCCTGCAGCGTCGCGCCCAGCTTGTGGATCGAACCGGTCGTCCCGTCGCAGCTCAGCGAGCCATCGGCACCGACCACGACGCTGTACTTCCGCTTCGAATCGGTCAGCACCGTGCCCGGATCGATATAGCCATTCTCGACAAGTGCGCCGAACGCCACGCGCGGCGCGGCCTTGGGCGCCTGCATCGTGCGCAGCGCCGATTCGTCGAGCGGCAGCGCGGCGTTGATCCGCTCCCACGCCGCGTCGCAATAGCCCTGCTCGCGCTCGATGCCGATCCAGCGGCGGCCGAGACGCTTGGCGACCGCACCGGTGGTGCCGGTGCCGAAAAAGGGATCGAGCACGACGTCGCCGGGCTGGGTACTGGCCAGCAGCACACGGTACAGCAGGGCTTCCGGCTTCTGCGTCGGATGCACCTTCACGCCGTTCTGCTTCAGTCGCTCCGGCCCGCCGCAGATCGGGAACTCCCAGTCCGAACGCATCTGCAGTTCGTCGTTGAGCGTCTTCATCGTGCGATAGTTGAAGGTGTAGCGCGCCTTCTCGCCCATCGACGCCCAGATCATCGTCTCGTGCGCGTTGGTGAAGCGAGTGCCCTTGAAATTGGGCATCGGGTTGGCCTTGCGCCAGATAATGTCGTTGAGGATCCAGAAGCCCAGGTCCTGGATCGCCGAACCGACCTTGAAGATGTTGTGATAGCTGCCGATCACCCAGATCGTGCCATTGTCCTTCAGGATGCGGCGCGCCTCGGCCAGCCATTCGCGGGTGAACTTGTCGTACACCGCCAGGCTGTCGAACTTGTCCCAGTCGTTGGTCACCGCATCGACATGGCTGCCGTCGGGCCGGGCGAGATCGCCACCGAGCTGGAGGTTGTAGGGCGGATCGGCGAAGATGCAGTCGATCGACTTGGCCGGAAGCGAGCGCATCGCTTCGATGCAATCCTGCATCAGGATCGAGTCGAGCGGCAGCTCCTTTGCTTCCACGACCGGCGCGATCGCCTTGCGGCCGCGCGTGCCGACCTTCTCCATTACGCCCATGATTAACTGTTCCCCTTGCCCGGAACCCCCGGTTTCGCGTCGGTTGCAGCGTCTCGTCAAGCGAACTTTAGTTAACGAAAATGCTGGCTAAATCGTTAACCGGGCAGAACATTTCGGCACCCTCCAGATATTGAGTCAAAAAGTTATCCACAGGCGCAAGGGATGGGGGTGTGGCACGAAAGACTCACTGGCGAGGCCTCGCGATTATGCTAGTCGCTGGGGAAAGAGAGGGGCTTCCACCATGCCGATCATCCTGCCGCTGCTGCTCGCCATCGCCGTTCAGGACGCCGACAAACTCGCCGCGCCGGTCGCGGCGGATACGGCAACGATTCTCTACGCGCCTTCGCGCTCGCTCGAATCCGCCACCGCCGCTGCCGAGACCGGCTTGCCCGCGACCCCGGTGACGCTGCGCTTCCAGTGCCTGGTCGAAGCCGGAACGGGCACACCGCAAAGCTGCCTGCTGCTCGACGGCACGGCCCAGCCCGCGCTTCGCCGCAGCGAATATGATCGCCGGCTGACCGCGCAGACCCTCGGCCCCGCAGCGCGCGTCGCGCTTGCCCGGATCCACTTCACTCGAGTCCGCCCGACCGAAGCCGCGGCGGATCCGGCCGCCAAGACCGTCACCCTCACGCCGATGCTGTTCACCGAAACCGTCAGCGCCACCGATGTGCGCCAGCCCGGCGCCCCGGTCGGTGTGATCGGGTCGAATGATATGGAAATGGACGAGCGGCCTGACGCGGCGTTGCTCAACGCCTATTATCCGGCACAGGCGCTCAAGGAGAATGTCGAGGTGCGGATGAAGGCGCTTTGCCGCATCGGCGCCGATCGCAAGCTCTTCTGCCGAAATGCCGAACCGACCGCTTCCGATCCGAAACTGACTCCGGACCTCACGCGCCAGTTCGAACTGGCCACCTATCAGGTCCTTGATGGCATCCGCCTCGCCCCCCTCAGCAAGAAGGGCGACCCCGTGGTCGGCCGCGACATCGAAGTGCGGATCGGCTTCGTCCTGCCGGAGTAAGGAAGCAACGACCGGTCCGGACACGCGTCCGTCCACGGATCAGGCCTGATTGCAGAATACGTCCCATCTCGCTTGGAAGGCGAATGGCGGAGTTCCGCCTGCAGGGATCACGATGCTCGCACCGTGCAGATCGGCATAGCCCAGCCGGGCGCGCTCGGAGAAGCAAACCTTCATCGTCCGCGGGTCTATGGCCATCTCGGCGGCGTCGAACAGACTGTGCAGGTCGCAACGCAGGAGAATGCCGTTCTCGAGCGCATTCAGCCCCTGCGGGCAAACGGCAAGACCGTGTCCGTGCGAGGAGCATCGCTGCGAGCACCGCGCTCCGTCATATCGGCCTCTCCAGTAGCCCCGGCCCGTCGTCGGTGAGGCGCGATGTCTGACGGATGATTTGCCTGACGGAGACAACGCCAAAACAGAAAAAGGGAGGCCGGTTTCCCGACCTCCCCAATTCTGTTCAGTCCCTCTGCGGAACCGGTAGGGCTTAGTTGCCCGAACCCGGACCGTAGGTGACTTCCACGCGACGGTTCTGCAGTTCGCGAACACCGTCGGCGGTGGCGACACGGGGCTGGCTTTCACCGAACGCTTCCGTACCGATCACGCCACCGGGGATGCCGCGGCTCGACAGATAGCCCTTCACCGCATCTGCACGACGCTGCGAGAGACCAACGTTGTAGCTGGCAGCACCCGAACGGTCGGCGTGGCCGGCCAGCATGACCGATGCGTTGCCGCAGTTCTGGTAGTTGCTGATCGCGTTATCCAGGATGCCAGCGGCTTCCGGCGTGATGTCCGACTTATCCCAGTCGAAGAACACGATGTACGGTCCCGGGGTGCAGACCACTGCCGGAGCAGTCGGGGTCGGCTCGGGCGGAGGCGTCCAGGTCGGGGTCGGGGTGGGAACCGGCTCCGGCGTCGGAGTCGGAGCCGGCTCAGCCGGGCCACCGAAGTTGAAGGTCAGACCACCCAGGATCGAGTGCGACCGGAAACGGCCTTCGTAGTTGCGGCCGGTGATGTCCACCAGGCGAACGTCGTCGGCGTTGAAGAAGCGATACTTCAGCGTGACGTCGATCGAGTCGGTCAGCGGAGCGCGGATACCCGCAACGGCCTGCCAGGCGAAGACCGTGTCCGAATCGTCGAGGAAGTCACGACGGGTGTTCAGGCCGATGTTGGTGTCGACACGGGCAACGCCCACGCCGCCGCCGACAAAGCCGCTCAGCGAGTCATCGTCGCCGAAGTCGAGCAGGCCGTTGACCATGAAGCTCAGCGCCGAGGTCGTGCCGCCAGCGCCGTTGTAGGTGCCGGGAGCAGCGTTCTGCAGCTGGCCGGGCGGGTTCGGGTTGACGACCGGCGTGGTGACCGTCGAGCGCCATCCAGTGACGTTCGACTGACGGTAGCCGACTTCAGCTTCCAGACGGAAACCGCCAAAGTCGTAACCGACGGTCGCGTCGGCATCCCAACCAGCGCGCTGGTCGGCGGTCGCGGCGCGCGGCACGGCGCCGATATCGAAGTTGACATCTTCGACAAGCATCGCGCCACCTTCGACACCCACATACCACGCATCGTCGCGGGCGAGAGCAGGCGTGCTAAGCGCGGTGGTCGCAAGTGCCAGAGTGACGGCAAGCTTCCGCATCATAATCCCCTTTCTGAGTTGTCACTACGGACAGCGCAAACTCACTACCGAAACGAAGGTTTCCACGCAAGCGCACAAATAAGGGCACTGTTGCCGGAACATCACAGTTCAGGGCGTATCGACCAGTCCATGTTCCCGGAGCGCAAGGAGAATCGCCGCGATTGCGCTCCGCGCTTCGCTGTCCACGGTCGTTCCGCCATCGGGGTCCTCGATCGCCCCGGCGCGCGGCCCGACGACCTGTTCGCCTTCGACGATCAGCCGCCCGTGAGAGACGCCGATCAGCCAATCCCCCTCCGTGAACAGCGCGAATCCCTCGCTGTCGGCGACCCATGCGCGCATCCCCTCCGGCGGGGCCAGAAAGCGCCAGCCGGCCGCGGTCCACCCCGCCACCGATCGTGCGTGACCAGCCCAATCGCCGGTCGGCGCGGTCCCGACGATCCAGGCCTGTCCGGGCTCGGGATCGACCGGCGGAATATTTGCGCCGGCGGCTAGGACAGTGGCCTGAACGGCCAGATCCAGCCGGATCAGCGCTTCATTATGATACATTTCCTTCTGCGCCTGCCCGGGCTGGAGCAGCGGCAATTCGAAACGCGGAGTCGGCAGGGCGGTCATGATTCTCTCCCCGAATTAAACAAGCGCCGGCAAAAGCATGGCGGCGGGAGCGGAGAGACCGTGCGAGCCGATGTGGTGCACCGTCACCAGCACGCCCGCCGCCCGCTCAGCTTCGCTCACCAGCACGGCGGGAGCCGAAACCTCCACGATCCGCATCGGACCGTCCTCGGGCGAGATCGTCACTCGATAGCGCTCGCTCTCCTCGCCCAGCGGCGCGTCGATCCCGTCGATCCAGCGCCACCCGGCCCGGCTGCGCCGCACCCAACGCACTTCGCTCGCGCCCTCTGCCGCCGGATGCATCGAAAGGTGCACCGGACTGGGCGGCACGATCGAAACGCCGCTGATCGCCGCCTGCGCCTCCGCCGCTTCGTCGTCCCCCGGTCCTTCGGCCAGGATGCGCGCAACCGCGCCGATCGTCTCGCCGGGCAGATCGGTCATCGCCAGCGTCGCGGCCGTGATCAGCACGAACGGATCGCCCACCGCCTGCATCCCCGCCGCAGCTTCCGTCCCGCGCCGCCCGCGCCACAAGCCGCTCAGCCGCCAGCGGTCCGCGCCCAGTGGCTCGGCCCGCGCGAACTGGATCAACTCCTCGCCCGCCATCGCCAGATTCGCCCCGGCGTCCATCGCCGCCCTATCGGCATCGTTCAGCACCATCCCGGCATGAGCCAGCTCGATCTCGATGCTGTTGATCCGGTCGGTCAGCGTCGCCGGGCCCGTGCCCGGGGGCACGACGATTTCGCCCAGCACTGCCGGCAACGCCGTCGTTCCCAGCGGCGTCCAGCGCGCGCCCTCGTCGATGCTCAGCAGCAGCGCCGCGCGGCGCCAGCCGATTCGGGTACCCGCCACTGAGCGACGGCGCCCACAGGAACTCACCCGCGCTCGTCTTGAACTTGCGGATCCGCGCCAGCGTCGCTGAATTCATCACCCAGCTCGCCCCCTGCCGGTACGGCGCGCGCAGCGTCTGGACCAGATCGATCAGCTTCTCCTCGGGGTTCGCCGAAAACGCGCCCGCCGATCCGCTCGCCACATATTGCAGCGTCCCGAACGCGCGCGCCGCATCCCCGGTCGAAGCCGTCGCCGCCTGCAGGAAGCCCTTGGGCTTGTTCGTCCCGTTGCCGTTGACGAACGCCGATCCCTCCGCTGCCGCGAATTCATGCGCGATCTCGCCCGACAGCCATTCCTCGACATCGAACGAGGCATCGTCGAGCATCGCCTGGCTCGCCGCCGGATTGGCGAACAGCTCGCCCGTCGGCGGCGCGACTTCGTGGAACACCGGTGTATCCGTCTCGGCCCGGGCGCCGGTCTCCGCCGCCCAGCCCGAAGGCGTCGCCCCGCCGCTCGTCACCAGCTTGCGATATCCGGCCGATCCCACCTGCACCACATTGGCGATACTGCGGATCGGCGAGATCGCCTTCAGCGTCCGGTCGATCATCGCATCCAGCTCACGCGGCACCGCCAGACCGCCCGCACCGTCGCTGGCGCCAGTGAACGCCTTCATCTCCACGCCGCCGCCCCCGCTGCGCAGGAACATCTCGAACCCGCTCGCCGAGGGCTCGCCACCCGCCAGCATCGGCCGCGCCGCCGGCACGCCCGCCTTTTCCACCGCCTCGAAGCTGCCCTCGAGCGCATCCGCCTTCACTTCGATCATGTCATTCTCCCCACACACGAAAAACCTCCCTGAGATCGCCTCGGGGAGGGGCCATCCGAAGGATGGTGGAAGGGGCCCCGCCACAAGCGGCACCCATCGTCTCTGTCAGTTTCCGAAGATCGCAGCCTCCACGAGGCTCGCGGGCCGGCGGCCGTCCGACCCTATGCGCGGAGAGCTACGCGCGCAGCTGGCCGCGCCGATTCCACCTGAAGTTCGCGGTAAGCGAGTTCGGCCTCAATCAACCGTTACGTTGCTCAACTCAAACCGTCCGCCCGAGCAGGATAGGTTGAAACGCCCCACGGTCAGCAACGGTGATGCAAGCGCCGATCCGCCTTCACGAACCGATCCGTCATCGTTCCGCCATTTGAGCCGCAAATGCGCAACGCCGCCGGGATCCTGCCGCCGCTCGAGCTCGAACGCCGTTGCAACCGCATTTTCCCTGCCCCGGACATGCCCGGCAGGGGAGCCGATCATGCGGCGCCATGACGCTGACAGCGAAGATCGGCGCGGAAGCGCTTGAATCCCTCACCAAGCACGATCCGGGAACCGCTGGCGGACTGGCTGCCGTCGCAGACCAGATCCGTCGAAACCTGCGGGTCCGCCGCCAGCATTATTGCCAGTGATATCGCTGCCAGCATCGAACCCCTCCCACGGGCAGCCTAGCCGATTTCGGCGTTATGGCCACCGGATCCGCGAGTCACCAACACCTCACTCCGCAGCGGTGATGTTCGAAGCCTGCTTGCCCTTCGGCCCGGTCGTCACTTCGAACGCGACCCGCTGGCCTTCCTGCAGCGTCTTGAATCCGCCCATGTTGATCGCCGAATAATGCGCGAACAGATCCTCGCCGCCGTCATCCGGCGTGATGAAGCCAAAGCCCTTGCTGTCATTGAACCATTTCACCACGCCCGTCGCCATTGTCCCCACCCCTGTCGTTTCGTTATCGAAACTAGCTACTTTCCTCGTCCGGCGCCATCCCGGCCGCATCCACCGCATGGACCCGCGCCAGCGGGTTCATCGGCGATGCGACAAGGCTCACTTCCATCAGGTCGAGCGCCAGCAATTCGCGATGCCGCCCGCCCCTGGCCTGCCGCACGCGATAGCCGAACGACAGCCCGTTGACCGCGCCTGCCGCCACCAGCCCGGCCAGCTCCGGCTCGCGCACCGATCCGATCACGCGCAGCCCGCGCGTGTCCTCGCCGATCCATTCGATCTCGCCCACCGGCTTGCCGCCATGCTGCCACAGCAGCGGCACGCCCCGCGCCGCGCGGAACGCCCCGCGCCGCACCACGTCGCCCCCGCGATCAGGCACATCGAATACCGAAGCATAGCCCGCGAACCGCACGCTCATCTCATCCATCCCCAGAACCCCAGCCGCGCCGCGAGCCCGACCAGCACCAGCGCCAGCCCCAGCCTCAAACCCCAGGCGAGCACTTCCTTCGCCACGGATCGCTTCGCATCGCGCCACGCCGCCAGCAGCTCGCGCAGCTCGGCCATGTCCTTGCCCGCGCCGACATCCTCCAGCCCCAGCCGGGCCAGCGCTCGCTGCGCGCCCAACTCCCCCGCTTCCTCGGCGATCGCGCGCAAGGTGGCGATCTCCGCCCCTTCGCTTGCAGCCTGCCCGATCAGTTGCGCCAGGATCGCCCCCTCGCTCACGACCGCACTCCCGATGGCCCCACCATCGCCCGCTTTTCCTCGGGACTGAGGAAATCCGCCGCGCTCACCTGCCGCCACAGCCGCTCGCGATCCTCGGCCAGCGCGGGCACCCGGTCGAGGTCGATCGCCAGCATCGCGTCCGGAAACCAGCCGCTCAGCCCCTGTGCGAGGCCCGTCAGGATCGTCTCCGCCAGCGGCAGGATCGCCAGCCGCCACAGCGCCCGGTTCGCTTCGCGATAATTCGCATAGCTATTGTCCCCCGGCAGCCCGATCAGCATCGGCGGCACACCAAAGGCCAGCGCGATCTCGCGCGCCGCCGCCGCTTTCAGCCCGACAAAGTCCATGTCCGCCGGGGTCAGGCTCATCGCCTGCCATTTCAGCCCGCCTTCCAGCAGCATCGGCCGGCCCGCATTGGCCGCCCCGGCAAAGCCCGCCTCCATCTCCGCCCGCACCCGCGCGAACTGGTCGGGTGCCATCGCCGAACCGTCGCCCGGATCGAACACCAAAGCCCCGCTCGGCCGCGCCGCATTGTCGAGCAGCGCCTTGTTCCATCGCGTCGCGCTGTTGTGGATCGCCACCGCGCCCGCCGCCGCGCCCAGGCAGCCTAGGCCATAATGGTCGTCCACGGGATTGAACGCCTTGAGGTGGACCACCGCCGGCCGCCCGCCCGGATCCTCCGCCGCCAGCCGCATCACATGCTCGCCCACGCGATAGCGGTACGCCACCGGCCAGCCGCCCGCATCGGGCTCCACCGTCACTCGCTCGGGCCGCAGTGCGAACAGCTCGGTCACCCGCCCCTCGCTGTCGCTCAGCAACTGGACATAGGCATTGCCGTGCAACAGCAACTGCGCGGCCACCGTCCCGATCAGCCCCTGTCCGCCGTTCCGCGCCGCCACCAGCGCCACCAGCGCCGGATCGCTTGCGTTCAGTGGTGCGCTTCCCGCGCCTTCACTAACCAGTTTTACCGCACGTTGCGCCACAGGATTTACCAAATAGGCATCCCTGACCTGCGCTTCATAGTTGCGCGGCCAGTCGCCAAATGCCGTCACCGTCCCCTGACGCGACAGCGCCGGACGCGATCCCTCGCGCCCGGCCTTCCGACCGAACCATTTCATGCCTAAGCTCCTCGAATATGAAGACGCTGCTCGCGCTCGCCCTGCTCACCCAGACCGCCGACCGTCCCGCGTGGGAGATCGCCGATCGCTGGACCTGCACCGCGACCCAGTGGCGCATGTGCGAAGGCTTTGCCGGCGAGTGCATCCTGCACCCCGGTCAGGCGGTCTTCTGGATCGACTTCCCCGCCGCGAAATTCGGCGTCTCCGCCACCGTCTCGCGCTTCGACGAAGCGATCGTCGCCCGCCATTTCCAGGCGACGTCGATCCTCCCCCCCCGCCAGCAAGATCTCGCTCGGCACCGGCGACACGCTGACCATCGCCGCCCGCCCCCGCGCCGAAACCAGCACGGGGTCCCCCGACGACCCGGTCTATGACGGCATCGTCACTCGCTCCGGCCTCGACGGCCAGCGTCTCTACTACAGCGAGTGCCGTCCCAGCTAAGCCGCCCTCGCCCTTGCGCCGCAGAAATAAGATCGTGAAGTTCCTGCACGTCCGGGAAGGGAGTTCACACATGCGTCTCGTCACCGCCGCACTCGCGGCCAGCTTGCTCACGCCCGTCGCAGCTCATGCGCAAAGCGAGCAGGCCACGCTCCAGGCCCGCATCAAGTCGATCCTCGAAGGCATCCGCGCGCCGATGTACAACGGTCCGAACGTCATGCCCGGTTTCACGCTGACGTTTCATGTCAACGGCAGCGATTGCCAGACCCTGATCGAAATCGCCGAGCCCACCAACACGCGCAACGGCGCCCTCTATCCCGCCATGTTCTTCCCGTACGACATCGCCTGGGGCAAGGTCACCGAAGTGCGCAGCCTGCGCGACGCCACCAGCGTTCAGATCGTCGCCTCGAATCTCTCCAAACCGACAGCGTCGCTCTACGGCGGCGGCCGCGGCAGCGAACTGGCCACCACGATGCGCCGCCTCGCCCAGATCTGCGGCGGCCTCCGGCCAGTCCCTGTACCCACGCCAAGCCCAACGCCGATACCCACCCCGGCGCCCGCGCCACGGCCGGCGAGCGGCTTCACCCCTCAACTGGTCGTCGACGCCTTCAAGGGCCGCAACCTCCCGAGTGGCTGGACGCTGCGCTATTCCCGCTTCGAAGCCGGCGTCTATGTCTTCACCTTCGACGCCGATCTGCGCATCAATCCGCGCAGCGAGCTCAGCGCGCCCGGTCCCAGCCTGTTCCACCTCTGGGCCTGTTTCAACGGCAAGGTCTGGGACTATGTGAACAGCGGCACGAAGATCCGCTCCGAAACCCGCTTCATCAGCGCCACCGGCACCCGCGTCGAAGCCGGACCGGTGATCCAGCGCTGCGGCTCCGGCCGCTAACGCTTCACCCCAAACCAGATCACGTGCCGCGGCCCCTTGCCGTTGCTCCGCGCCCGCACGCCGACTTCCTCCACCGCGAAGTCGGCATCCTTCATCCGCCGCGCGAACTTCGCATCGGGCGCGGCAGACCACACCGCCAGGATCCCGCCCGGCGTCAGCGCCATCCGCGCCGCTTCCAGCCCGCGCATCCCGTACAGCCCGTCATTGCCCGGCCGGGTGAGGCCATCCGGCCCATTGTCCACGTCGAGCAGGATTGCGTCATAGCTCGCCCGTCCGCGCCGGATCACCGCACCGACATCGTCGATGTCCACCGCGACGCGAGGATCGTCGAGGCACCCCGCTGTCAGTTCGACCATCGGCCCCTTGGCCCATTCGATGATCTTGGGCACCAGCTCTGCCACGGTCACCCGCGCATCCTTGCCCAGCACCCCCAGCGCCGCGCGCAGGGTAAAGCCCATCCCGTAACCGCCGATCAGCAGATGCGGCGCCTTCTCGCCCAGCCGCTCGATCGTCATCACCGCCAGCGCTTCCTCCGAACCGCTCATCCGGCTGTTCATAAGCTCGTTGCGCTCGAGCACGATCATGTGATCGCTCCCGCGGCGAAACAGCCGCAGCGGCTCGCCGCCCGGCACGTCGGCGGTATCGATCAGTTCGCGCGGGGTCATCGGCTGCTCCTCTTCCGCACGCCCCTACACCCGTCGCCGCTTCCCATGCTAGGCTCGCGCCATGAAGCTCCTCCTCGCACTCGCCTCGCCCCTGCTCCTCCAGACCACGACGGGCGCGGCATGGGACATCGCTCCACGCTGGGATTGCTGGGCAACCCATCTGCGCATCTGCAACGGTCCCGGCGATTGCGAGGTCAGCGACAATGCCGCCCGCTTCCGCGTCGATTTCACCACCAACCGGATGTTCATCGGCAAGGATACGAAAGACCCGCTCGCCAGCGAGACGATCGAAGTCCGCTATTACTGGGACGGCGGCAGCTTCGGCACCGGCTCGACCAAGCTCGGGCTGAACAGCGGCGACGTCCTCTCGATCGCGGACAAACCCAAAGCCGGCACCACCCGCTATCCGATGATCGTCAGCCGCGCCGCCCCCGATCAGCAATAACTCTTCTACGGCGCCTGCACGCCGCAGACATGACGCGCGCTCACAACGCCCTCACCGCCGCGCGGGTCTTCTTCCCGACCATCAGCGCGCTCAGCGCCCATACCAGCGCATCCGCCCGATCGGGCGACCGCCCCGGTCCTTCATAGCCGCCGCCCATCACCAGCCCGCACAGTTCGTCCTCCAGCTCGGACCATGCGCCGACATGCTTCACGCGGCCCGCTTCGTAGAGCAGGGAGACAGGCTCGGCCCGCACGCTCTTGCCCCGGGTCGCGCTCACCAGCTTCACCGGCAAACCCGCATCCGCCGCGCGCAGCGTCGAAGCCACCATGTCGCCGCCCTGGTTCTTCTCGGCCACCACCCGGTCCGCGCCATGCCTGGCGGCGCATGCCGCCACCGCCCTCGCCCAGCCTTCGGGCGTCATCCCCCGCACGCTGGCGTCCTCGATCACATAGCCGCGCTCGTCACGGCCCAGCCCAACCGCCACGATCCCGCACGCATCGCCATCGGCGCTAACCGGCGGATCGACTCCGATCACGACGCGCACCAGCTCGGGCGGCGCCGCCACCCGGCACGCCTCGATCGTCTCGCGGGTCCATAGCGCGCCCGCAACATCGTCGATCATTTCGCCGTCCAGCTCCTGCCGCCCCAGCCGCGTGCCGCCATACTCGGCGATCATCGCTTCGACGAGGCGTATGTGTAGTTTACACACCCAAGCATCCGCGCATATATCGCGGGCATGGATTTGCTCGACAGGTTCTTCGCGCAGTTGAACGCCATCCAGTCGGTCTGGATGCCCTTCCTTGTGGCGATGTTCGTTGCCTGCTTCGCAATCTGGAAAGCGATGGACTGGCGGTATAACGGCATCATTGCCCGCCTTCGAGAAGACATCACCTATCTGGAACGCGCGATAAGCCGAGAGGCGAAGCATCCCCCGGTCCATGAACCGACGCCGACCCCAGCATTATCAGCCCGCGCAACGACTCAAATTCCGTCGCCTGAGCGCGTCTATTTGCCCGGCAGCGTGACCATCGAGTTCATGGCCAAGCTACGTACCGAGCTAACAGGCGCTCAGGCCGACAAGATACTGAGCACCTACGTGGGCAAATGGCTTCGGGTTAAGGGACCGTTTCCAAAACAGGCTTGGCGGAGGGGGAAGCCTACGTTGCGCTTGACCCTGATAGGACCAAGCCCGCGAGACAATGGCTATCCGAACAAGCCACCCTTTGGTTCGTCTCTCAGCATGACGTGATTGAGGCGCTTGCAAGAGGTGACGAAATCGAAGCGTTGGGCGAGATCGAAAATATCAGCGACCTAGGCTTCATCTTGATTCGTTGCGAGATCATCACTCATACAGCAGCACCGCCACCGCGCCCCAAAGCCCGCACGCGAAAGACCCTACCAAAAGCGCCGTGAGTAGCCAGTATTCCAGCGGTTCAATGCGAGGACGCTTCACGCTCCATCCAAAGCGGAGCAAATCCTACATTGCGAGTCCAAAACGCGCGGCAGTAAATTCGCCCCGCGCTTGAGAACGCCGGAAGGCTCGGGGATACTCGGGCCTTCTTGCTGAATCAGGTTACCGTCCGCTTCCTGAGAAGGGCGAATGCGCCCCAAATCACGGCCAGCTGGAAAACTATAAGAGGTGGCCAGAAAACATTGATCGCGGTGAACGCGGTGAGAACGAGAGCGACTGTTAACAGCGCTTGCGGAGCCACGATTCTGGAAACGACCATGATCATCGCAATGGCGCACTGATATAGAGCGACGCCCATCTACTCGGTTGCATCTGCGGGCTTCTCCACCGGCTTTTGCTTCGCGATCTTCGCCAACCGCTCCTTGAAGCGCTCCGGGTCGTCGTCAGTCTCAAGCTCGCGGGCGGCCTGCTTGAACTTGTCGAGTTGACTCTGTTCCATCTGGTCTGTCTTTTTGTCAGTCATGGCACGACCTCAATATAGCATGTTTATCGACGATACCGGCGATGTGACAAACAGCACAACGAATGATGCGCAAAATAGATATGCCAGCATCACCGGTGTCATCATTGACCGAACGTATCTTGAGAAGACATTTGAGCCGAGCTTCCAGACCATTGTGAAAAGGCACTTCGGCGAAAATGAGGATGGAACGCCCGTCATTCTTCATCGGCGCAAGATGATTTCTCCACCCCAGTTGGGGCCGTTCGCGTGCCTGAGAGATCAAGCGAAGCGCGATGCCTGGGATAGGGCCTGCCTCGATATGATGACCCGCGCCGCCTACACCGTTGTGACTGTTTGTTTGGATAAGGTGGCCTTCTACTACCACCACCCGAAAGCCACGCTGGATGTGTACCAAACGCTAATCCAGAATGCAGTCGAGCGATATTTCTATTTTTTGCGTGCCAACGGTACAGGCGACGTTGTCGTCGAGGCGCAAAATGCTGGCACTGACTTGGCGATCAAGACACGATTCCGGGCGGTGATCGAGAACGGGTCCGAGCACATTTCGGCCGATAAATTGCAGGCGGTTTTTACGTCAAAAGAAATCAATATCGAGCCAAAAAGCGCGGGTTATCCCGGCCTGCAATTCGCGGATTTGATCGCGCGACCCGCCTTTGCGCATTGCCGAGCCGTCTATGCGAACGACACAAGCGACCTAACAGCGTTCGCGCGGCAGATCGCTCCAATTTTGGAAAATTATAAGTTCTATCGGAGCAAAGAGGGGAAGCCAGATGGCTATGGCCGGATATGGCGACCGACCCTAAAACGCTAAACGGCCCCTGATTCAGGAGCCGTCCAAGCATGCTGGCTTGTGCCTCCGGTCGAACCGGATTGGGATATAGATGATTCGTTATGCGTCAGAAGTCAACGCTTCTGACGCATAAAATCCATGAGGTACTGCCTGCCCTCAGCGAGCGGCTTGAGCGGCGCCAGAGCGTTGCGCGCCCGCTGGCGATCATCAACGCCGTTGGCGATCCGGTTGTTATAGCGGAACTCGAACTCAGCCAGATAGCGGTGAAGGTGCTGCTCGCCGCAATGCTGATACACGCCTTTCATGCCGCGCTTGAAAATCGAAAACGCGCCTTCAACGGTGTTCGTGTGGATCGTGCGGTCGCTGTAATCGACGTACTGGCGCGCGCCGTGAAGCGTGGTGCCATGCTCAGCGAACGACTTGCCGATGCGCTGATACATGCGGGCTTCGTCCGTCATGAGGCGGGCCTCGCGGCTGATGTTCTGCAGCACGATCGGGTGGACCTCATCGGCGCGGAAGCGGTCGAACGTGAAGGTCTTCATGGTGCGGGTTTCGCGGTCCACGAGGGCGAGGACGCCCATCTTGTGAGCCGTGCCAGCGCGGGCCTTCTGGACGCCGTGGCGCAGGCCGAAATAGGTTTCGTCCACTTCCACAGCGCCACCGCCCGAACCGAACGGGATATCCAGATCGCCGGAGCGCATCGCCTCACGGATGCGGTGAGCGAGGAACCACGCCGACTTGTACTGGACCTCCAGAACGCGGCTTAGCTGGTGAGCGGAAATGCCCTTCTTGCTGCTCACCATGAGGTGAACGGCCTGAAGCATCTTGTGCAGCGGCATGCGGGCATGCTCGAACACGGTGCCCACCTTCACGGTGAACTGCGCGCGGCACTCGCCGCACTTCTTGAGGCCGTGACGGACAGCGCCTTCCGGGTTCTTCTTGCTCGGCTTCGAACGGACGCCGCCTAGATCATAGACCCGGCCACCGACCACGCCACAATGCGGGCACGTCACCCCACCGGCCCAGACAACGCTCTCAAGAAAAGCGAAAGCCTTGGCTTCGTCGTGGAAGTGCGGGGAAGAAAGAACCGACATGGTGAAACGCTCCGTTGATGCTCTCTATATGCATCATCCGGATGGGTTTGTAAACTACATAAACGCGCGATATGTGCCAGATCAGCGTTACGATGTCAAGTTAAAATCACCGATCTGGTTAAGTTACCAAATCCCGCCGCCCGTTGCGCCCGCGCGATACTCTGCGATCCGTCGCCCGGTCGCGGGCGAAACCCCCTCGGGCAGTGCATCCAGCGCGAACCAGCCCACTTCGGCGATCTCCAGCGCGTCGGCCTTCGCCAGCGCCGCTTCGCCACCCTCGGCCAGGCGCACGACGAAGATCACGATGTGATCGTCCTTATATTCGCGCCGGCTGTGATAGACGCCCAGCACCCGCTCGACCGCGAAGGTCTCGATCGCCACTTCCTCGCGCAGTTCGCGCGCCAGCGCGGCTTCGAACCCCTCGCCCTTCTTCACGCCTCCGCCGGGAAAGGCCCATCCCGCCGCGAAGGTATGCCGCACCAGCGCCACGCGCCCCTGCGCATCCAGCACCATCGCCCGCACGCCCAGCGTTCGCGGCCGCGTGACAAACCACCACGCCCGCGCCGCCTTGCCGACCAACCTGTGCGCCAACGCCATGCGATCCTCCTCAGGCGATCAGGCTAGGTCGCTGCGTCCCTCAAGTCACCATCCGCGATGCGGGCGTCCCGGTTCGCTTGGCGGCGCACTTTTCCCGAACTCATCGCCCCGGATGCAATCGATACTTCTACCCGCGCGGCATTTGGCTGTGCTCCGGCGAAGACCGGTGCACAGCTTGTTCCTCTGCGTCCTCTGCGCCTCTGCGCGAAAGTCTCTTCGGCGCCGTCGCGCCTAAAGCGCCCGAAAGCTGAAATTCCGGAACCGCGCCTTCCCCGTCCCCGCCGAATACAGCCCCGGCCGCAGCATCAGGAACCCGCCACGCACATTGTGGTGATAGCCGGAGACTTCCATCCCCCGGTCGAACCGCCGCCACGTCGCCCCCCCATCGCTCGACGTATCGTAAGTCACGATGTGCCGATCGTTGGTCACCCGCATCCGCATCTGTTTCCCATGCGGATTGGCCGGTCGCCCGCGCTCGATGCCGTACTGGTGCGTCACGAAGCGCTTCGCATCGAACCCCAGCCCGCAATAAAGCTGCTTGTCGTAGAACAGCACCAGCCCAGCGACGCCGCCTTCCTCGATCTCGATGTCGCATTCGAACCGGTACGCCTGGTCCCCTGCGATCAGCAGCAGCGGCGATGAATCGACCGGCGCCTTGCCGCTCGCTTCGAGGATCAGCGTGTTGCTCTCCACCCGCGCGCGTTTGGCCTCATCAGGCCGCGGCTGGAAAAAATTCCACTTCCGCCCCAGATCCAGCGTCGCGAAATCGTCGGACAGCTTCATCCCGTGGGTCACCGCCGTCCCACCCTTGGGCTTGGCGATGGGCTTGGACAGGTCGCCGCCCTTCATCCGGAACCAGCCATCCTTGGTCCACTCGACCGGATCGAGCAGCGCCTGCCGCCCCAGTGTCCAATATCCGTTCTCGAAGCCGTGATAGACCGACCACCAGCTCCCGTCCGGCCCCTCGACCAACGTCGCATGCCCGCGCGACCACCATTTCTCGCGAATATCGGTCGTCCTCACGATCGGGTTGGCGGGGCAATCCTCCCACGGTCCGTGGATCGATTTCGATCGCGCCGCGATCACCATATGCCCGGTCGGCGGCCCGGCGGTCCCGCCCACCGCCGTGATCAGGTAGAAATAGCCGCCATGCCGCAGGATCTTCGGCCCTTCGGGGCTGAACCCTTCCACGATCCAGTCGCTCGGATAGCGCCACGGATCATAGACATGCTCGACTTCGCCAACGGTCTTGAGGCCATCGTCGGAAAGCCGGATCCGGTCGCCGCCCGACAGGAACAGCCAGCGCGACCCGTCCTCGCCCACTGCATGGCCCGGATCGATATGGTTCGGCAGCACCAGATCGATCGGCTCGCTCCACGGCCCCTCGATCCTGTCCGCCCACAGCACATAGCTGGTATTGGGCGAGGCCTTCACCGGCACGTAGAGATAATAACGGCTGCCGACCTTGCAGAGCTCGGGCGCCCAGACCGATCCGATATTCTTCGTCAGCGCCGCGGTCACCGGCGTCCAGTTCACCAGATCGCGGGAATGCCAGATCACCAGACCCGGGTAGGAATCGAAGGTCGAGAAGGTCATGTAATAATCCGCGCCATCCTTCAGGATCGTCGGATCGGGATGGTCCCCGGCCATCAGCGGATTGAGGAACTTGCCGTTGCCCAGATCGGCGATGCGCTGATTGTCGAACCCGCGCTTCCAGTCGGGCGCCGTTGCCGCCGGAGCAGCCTCGGCTACCCCGGGGACCGCCAAAGCCGGGATCGTCAGCGCCGGCGCCGCCAGTCCCGCCAAAGCCTCGCGCCGCGTCAGTTCGCTCACATGCCTCTCCCTGATACTCGTCACTGCGTTTGTTAGCGCTATCGTATGACACCGGTTACTTGCTTGTCAAAAAGCCGATGCGCAGCGATGCGCGATACGCTATGATCGCGCCAACCGCGTGACTGGCGACTGAGATGGAGCACCATCGGGGAGCGCGGGGCCGACGCCGCATCGCCTGGGCATCTCTCGCAACCGAGGAGTCCCGCATGCCCGAACCCCAGCCGCTCCACATCGCATTCCTGCTGTTCCCCAACGTCACCCAGCTCGATCTGACCGGCCCGGCGCAGGTCCTTTCCCGCCTCGGCAACGCCAGGCTCGATCTCGTCGCGAAGACCCGCGATCCGGTCGATACCGACGCTCAGTTCCAGCTCCTGCCCACCGCGACCTTCGCCGATGTCCCGCACACCGACATCCTCTGCGTCCCCGGCGGCTTCGGCGTCGTGCCCGCGATGGAGGATCCCGAAACCCTCGCCTGGCTGCGACGGGTCGGCGCGGACGCGACCTGGGTCACCAGCGTCTGCACCGGCTCGCTCCTCCTCGCCGCCGCCGGGCTGCTCAAAGGCTACAAGTCCGCCTGCCACTGGGCCTCACGCGAGCAGCTCGCCTTTTTCGGCGTCGAGCCGGTCGCCGAACGAGTCGTTTTCGACCGCAATCGCGTCTCGGGCGGCGGCGTCACCGCCGGCATCGATTTCGCGCTCGCCCTCACCGCCGCGATCCGTGGCGAAGCGCACGCGAAGTTCGTCCAGCTCAGCCTCGAATATGATCCGGCCCCGCCCTTCGACAGCGGCTCCCCCGAACGCGCCAGCCCGGAAACCCTCGCGCAGTACAAGGCGATGGTCGAACGCTTCGCTCCCGGCCGCGTCGAGCAGGTCCGCGCCATCGCCGAGCGCCTGAAGGACTAGCTGGCGGGCATCCCGTCGATCCACTCGCGCAACAACGCCGCCCCTTCGGCATGCACCGTGGCGCGGCCCAGTTCGGGCATAGCGATGCCCGGATCGGTGCTTTCCAGCCGATAGATCAGGATCGACTTGTCCGCCTGCCCCGGCGCAATCGCGAACTCATGCCCCCCGCTCCCGCGCCCCGCCGCCACCGGCCGCTTGCGCAGTCCGATTGCATTGGCATCCGTCCGCCACAGCTCCAGAAACAGCCCCGAATTGGAAGCCGCGCCCTTGGGATTATGACAATGCGCGCAGTTGATCTCCAGATACGCCCGCGCTCGCGCGTCGATCGGCGCCTTGGCATCGTTCCACCGCGCCACCCGCGGCGCATCCTTCGGCGCCTGGTCGAGCAACCCGCCCGCCACCAGCCGCTGCAATTGGCCTCCATGATTCAGATAGCGCGCCTTGGGCCCGATCGGCGTGATCGTACCGCCCAGCGCATGGCAATCCTTGCACTGGTTCTGGTTCGGCACCGCATAGCTGATCGATCGCACCGCGCCCGAAGGATCGGTAAACGTCACCGGCACCCGCGTCCCCGCGCGCTTCAGCTCGGCATCGCTGCCCTCGGCATTCCACACATAGGGGATCGCCACCCAGCCCCCGGCCCGGCGCAGCAGCAACCGCGTCTCGACCGCCTTGAACGCGCCACCCTGCCGATACCCAAAGGTCTTGATCAGCGCCGACCCCACCGGAAAGTCGAACACGCCCTCGGCATCATATTTCGCGACAGCGCCGCCCGGCACATAGATGAACCGCTGCTTCTCGGCATAGTCGGAGAACAACGCCGTCTCGAGATCGTACCCGATCACCCGCGCCACCGGCGTCCGCGCCTTCAGGTCGCTGAAAAACCCATAGTCGGACAGTTTCGCCGGATAGCCCGCTCCGGTGATCGCCGCATCGTTGACCCCGCCGGGCCGCCCCAGCGTCACCGCCCCGAACAGCAGCAGCGCCGCCGCCAGCAGCTTCATTTGGCCGCCGCCTCCATCGCCGCCGGCAGCACCACCGCCGCGCGCTGCGGCACGTCCGGCCCGTCCAGCGTCACCGGTGCCGGCTTGGCCTTTTCCGGCCCCTCGCCCAGCGCCAGCCCCATGCCGAGCACCGGCACGCCGTCACTTACCCGCAGTCCCAGATCCTTGCCCGTCCCGTCCCACATCACCGGCGGAATGCTCCCGCCAAACGCTGCGGCCAGCTGGTCCCCGCCCGGCAGCTGCGGCGCAAAGCCGGCTCTGCCGTGCCGGTTGCCCGAAACGATGATCTGGCGCGGATAGGGATCGTATTTCGTGTCGGTGAAGCTGTCGCGATAGGCGATCACCATCACATTGCTCGTCGCATTGCCCGACAGGTCGTTGTCGAACACCCAGACATGGTCGTTGGCCATGATCAGCACGCCCGTACCCGTCCGCACCGTCGCCACGATATTCCCCGGCGGCGCGAAGTTCGGCGTGTCGTTGTCGACCACCTTGTTCCTGTACACCCGCACATCGCCGCCATTGCCCTTGGGCAGGCTCGGCAAGTCGAACACCAGAATCCCGCCGGTATTGTGCGTCGCCAGATTGCCATAGACATCGGCGTTGCGGCTGTTCTCGATCTCGATCCCCGCAACATTGTGCGTCACGGTCGAGTTGCGCACGATGATCGTATCGGACTGGCCGACATAGATGCCCGCATCCGACGCGCCGATCACGGTCACGCCATCGACCAGGATATTGCTGCTCTCCACCGGATAGACGCCATAGGCGCCATTGGTCGCCTTGGGCCCGCCGGTCCATTCGACGCGAATGTCCTTATAAACGATCCGGTCCGCGCCCTTCGACTTGATCCCGTCGCCGCGCGTATCCTCCACCGCAAAGCCGCGCAGCACCACATCGTCGGAGGTCACCAGCAAGCCTTCGCCCGCACCCATCTGCCCCTTGAAGCTGAGCACCGTCTTGCCAGTCCCGGCACCCACAATCGTCACCCGATCCACATCGAGGCTGAGGCCATCGGTCAGTTCGAACCGCCCCGCGCCGATCTTCACCACATCGCCCGGCTCGGCTTCGATCAGCGCCGCCTGCAACCGCTCCTGCGCATTCGGCCCAGCCTCGACCACGATATCCCGCGCCACGGCAGGCACGGCGATCAGCGTCACGGCGGCAATCGCGGCGGCAAATCTAAGCATCACTCTCTCCCGGCTTTTTCGGGGAGCTTAACGATGCCGGGACGAATTAACAGGGGTGTAAGTTGGCGGCATGATTCCTCCCCCAGCTCGCTGGGGAGGTGGCAGCGCGCAGCGCTGACGGAGGGGCCGCCGCGCAGACGGCGGTTGCACCGCCGCTCCTCCACCGCCCGCTTTGCGGGCGGCCCCCTCCCCGAGACAAGCTCGGGGAGGATCGACACACTTATTCCCGCTCGTCCCCCGGCGTCGCCTCTTCCGCCAGCGCCAGCTCCTTCGGCTTGCGCTTCTCGAAAATCGCCGCCAGCCGATCTTCCTGCTCCGCGCTCAATTCCTTCGACGCGGCCGGGAACATCTCTTCCTCCTCCTCATCGATATGATGCTCGTAGCGGTGGCGCAGCTCCTTGAACTTCTTTTCCCAAGCGTCGCTGCCGAACTTCAGGTCGATCAGTTCGCCGAAATAATCGTCGATCTCCTTATGCTCGGACACCGAATGCCGCGCCTCGTCGCGCAGCTCGGGATTGGCAAGCATCGTGGCGTAGAGCGATTCCTCCTCGGCCGCGGCATGGGCGGTCACTTCGATCCGCAGAGCCTCGAACAGCGCTTCGCGGTCCTCGGTCTTCTTGTCCGCCAGCCTTTTCAGCATCTCGCGATGCCGGTCGTGATCGGCCTTCAGGTCTTCGAAAATGCGTGCGTCGGCCATGAAACCCTCCTGATTCCAAAACCGAACCTGCGAACCCCGCCGAGGTTTCCGATGCGAACGACTCTCAGCGTCTCCATCGACTCACCGAACGAGCCGCCATCCCAAAATGCTTATCCGTTTCGACAAATAGCTGTGCTCCGGCGAAGGCCGGAGCGGTGGCCGTATGGCGATCCGGTGATTGCCAAGGCTCCGGCCTTCGCCGAACCACAGCCTATCGTCCTAACGGGCGCCGCAGAACAACCGCGCGGTGACAAAGCCATTCCTCCGCGCCTCCGCGCGAACAAATCTTGTTCCCTTCTTCGCGAGAAACCTGACTCGCCCCTTCCCGATGCGCCGCGCCTCTTAGCTATTCTACCGAATACCCTGCTCGATCACACCGACGATCTCTGCCATCGAAATCGCGAACACCCCGCCATTCGCCGCGCGCCACTGGGCGATGCCGTCTTTCGCATCCGGAAAGCTGGCCTGCCGAGTCGAAAGCCGCGTGACGCTGGCGTCGAGCGTCTCCTTCGAAACCGGCAGATGCCCGATCTCCTGCAGCATCCCGCCGCCCGCTTCGATCTTCAGGCCGGTCACGCTGATATGATGGATGGGCTGCCCGCGTGGATCGGTCTCGATCGCCTGGATCTTCAGCAGCGATCCTTCGTCACGCGGCAGCGTGCGATATTCCCATACCTGCCCAACGGCATAGGGTCCCGCAGGCAAAACGGGCGCAGGCTGGGCCAGACCCAGCAGAGCGAACAGAGCGAGCAGCAGCTTCATGTGGCGCAGGCTATCGACGCCCGGCGCATGTCACAAGCGCAGCGTCACCCCGGTCTCGCTCCCTAAGAGAGGTAGCTGCCTACCCGGCGCCGAATATGGATACGCGCGCCAGTGGACGCCGCCCACCGCAACCGATAGGTCCCGCCACATGGGGTGGGACCGCCAGATCAGACGCCTGATGCTCGCGCTCGCGCTCACCTGCGCGCTGGGCTGGCTGTTCAAGGCGCATTGCGCGCCCGGCGGCTGGACCGGTTCGGAGCAATACAGCACCGGCTGCTACAGCGACGCCGTTCCCTTCTGGACCGGACGCGGCGTGGCAGGCGGCGAGATCCCCTATTTCCAGACGCGGCTCGAATATCCGGTGCTCACCGGCGCGCTGATCTGGGTCGAGGGCGGCATCACCCGAGCTCTGTTCGGCGCATCGGCCAATGCGATGCATTTCCTCTTCATCGTCACCCTGTTCAACGCCTTGCTCGCGGGCCTCGTTCTGTGGCTGTTGCGCCGCGCGGGGATGGAGGATCGCCGCCTCTGGGCATGGGCGCTGGCCCCGCCTCTGGTCCTTTATGTCGGGCATAATTGGGACCTGCTGGCGATTGCCTTCACCGTCGCCGCGATGCTGCTTGCACGATCGAGCCGCACGGTTGCAGCCGCGGCCACCGCCGGCCTCGGCCTCGCCGCGAAACTCTATCCGGTGCTGATGCTGCCCCTGCTCGGTCTCGGCGTGCTGTTCGGCTCGTCCGACCCGTGGCTAAAGCGCCTGCGCCTCGCCACGCTCCTGTCGCTCGCTGCGATCGGCGCATGGGCGCTGGCGAACCTGCCCGTCGCGGCCTCCGCCTTCACCAACTGGAGCGAATTCTACACCTTCTCCAGCGAGCGCAGCGGCACCGCCGCATCCTTCTGGGAAATCATGGGGGTTCAGGGCTGGTGGGCCACCAGCACGCCAGACCGCAATCTCTACGCCGCACTCGCCTTCCTCGCCGGCGCCGCCGGGATCATCGGCCTTGGCTGGCGCCAGCATCGCGAGCGGCTGTGGATATTGTTCACCCCGCTGCTCGCCTGGTTCATGCTGACCAACAAGGTCTATTCGCCCCAGTTCGACCTGTGGCTCTACCCGATGCTGCTGATGACCGCCCCGCGCCTGCGCCCGGTCGCTCTGTTCGTCGCGGCAGGCACGGCCGCCTATTTCGCCGAATTCTGGTGGTTTGCGTCGATGGAGCAAGCCTGGCCCTACACTGTCACCCCCGGCCACATCGCCCTCGCCGCCGCGATCCGCGCCGCCGCGATGCTGTGGCTGATCTGGGATGCGTTGAGGCTACCCCCGCCGGAATGGCTGACGCGCGAGGCGCCTGCTTCTACCTTCTAAAGCCCCTCCCCTTCAGAGGAGGGGCTAAGAAGGATCACGGAAGCGGCAGATTCTCCGCCTCTTCCTTGCGCTTCTTGGCTTCCTGACGCGCCTCGGTCGCCTGGCGCACGAAACACCCCGTCGCACCGTTCGCGCCCACCGCCGAACAGCTGTTCGTGCCCGTGCCGCCCGTCGTCAGCGCGTCCTGCTGGCGCACCGCCCAGCTCTCGGTCGCCTGCGGGCGCACGTCGGCTTCGCGGATATTCTTGGGGATGCGGAACCGCTCGGATTCGTCGAGGCGCTGGCACACCACGATCTCGTCGCCATTCTCGTTGGTCGGGCATTTGTCGTTGCCGTAGATCAGCAGCACGCCCGTGCGCTGCGCCAGTGCGGGCGCGGCCCACAGCATCGGCGCGGCGATCAACCCGGCGATCATCATCTTCTTCAGCATCGACTCACCTCCTGCCACGCATGGCCTGCCGTATCGCTGTCTAGCTGAACGCAGACCTTACGGCATCATATCCGTTTGGACAGCCCGATCGCTGCCCGGCACCCCAGCCTGATCAATCCCGACAGCAGCGGATAGGCCGGGGCCTGTTCCGCGCCGGACGCCATCGCCGTGTCGAGATGCTCCAGTTCCTCCGCACGGAATTCCGCCACCGCCTCGCTCAGCTCGGGGTCGCTCGCGTCGAGCTCCTCGAGCTGCTGGCGGTAATGCCGGTCGATCTCGGTCTCCACCGCGGCAGTGCACGCCATCGCCGCTTCGGGGCCGATCGCGGCGGTCACCGCGCCCAGAGCGAAACCCGCCACGTTCCACACCGGCTGCAGCGCCGTCGGCCGCACGCCGCGCTTCGCCGCCAGCGCGTCGAAGAATTTGCGGTGCCGCTCTTCCTGCGCCGCCATGCCGGCGATCGATCGCGCGGCGGGGATACGATCGCCCATCACCGCCAGCTGCCCGGCATAGATGCGCGTCGCGCCATATTCGCCGGCTTGATCCACCCGGATCATCATCGGCGTCGGCTCGCGCCGGTCTCCGGGCTTCCAGCTCATCGGCGCGGCTTGCGGAACGCGAACGCGAGGATCGCGATCGCACCGGTCAGCGAAAGGATCGCGTTCCACCCCGCCAGCGAGATGTTGAACAGCTTCCATTGCGGGATGTCGCAGCTCGTCAGCGGCTTGCGGCGGATGCTCTCGATCAGGTCCATGCCCGACAGGTTCGGGTCGATTGGCACGCTGCATGCCGTGATGCCGTTCCACCAGTGATATTCTACGCCGGCATGGAACACGCCGATCGCGCCGCTGACCGCGATCAGCACCGCGGCGATCAGCACCAGCAGCAGCCGCGCGGTCCGCTGCGTCATCGCAAACGCAAGCGCGGCCACCAGGATCGCCGCATAATGCGGCCACCTTTGCCAATGACACATCTCGCACGGGTATAATCCGCCGATATATTGCGATCCCAGCGCTCCGGCCATCAGGCCCAGCGGCAGCAGCAGCGCGATCCAGCGCGCGGTGTTCAACTCGTCGCGGCGTCCGAAATCCGACATCGCGGTCGCTTACTTCTTGGCCGCCACGCCGGTAGTCGCCGGACGTCCGCCGGTGCGTACGATCGTCTGGATCGCATAATGGAGCTGGAAGTCCTCGATGCCCTTCTTCTTGAGCTCGTCGGCGCTCATCGAGAAGCGCGGATCGTCCTTGCCGCTATCGTCCTCCAGCACCGAATCGTCGACATTGGCGGTGTTGACGAGGTGGCGGCGCAGATCGGCTTCGCGCAGCACCGGCCGCGTCTTGTAGTCCGGATCGGAGATCTGCGGGACGGGCAGGTCCGGCTTGATGCCGCCTTCCTGCACCGAATGGCCCGACGGGGTGTAATAGCGCGCCGTGGTCAGACGCAGCGCCGAACGCGGGCCCATCTGCAGGATCGACTGGACCGAACCCTTGCCGAAGCTGCGCTCGCCCATGATCACCGCGCGGTGGTGGTCCTGCAGCGCGCCGGCGACGATCTCGGATGCCGATGCGGTGCCCGAATCGACCAGCACGATCACCGGCAGCCCCTTGGCCATGTCGCCCGGAACCATGCTTTCCGCATAATAACGTTCGATATCCGTCTTTTCGCGGCCGCGCTGCGAGACGATCTCGCCACGTTCGAGGAACACGTCCGACACGCCGATCGCTTCGCTCAGCAGGCCGCCGCCGTTCGAACGCAAATCGATCACATAGCCGATCGGCTTCTTGCCCAGCTGCTTCTCGATCGCGATGATCGCGGCGCGGGTGTCGGCGGTGGTGGTCGCGGTGAAGGTATTGATGTTGATATAGCCCACGCCGTTGCGGACTTCCCACTTCACCGGCTTCTGCACGATGGTCTCGCGGGTCAGTTCGAACGTCATCGGCTTTTCGGCGCCGGGGCGGAAGATGGTCAGCGTGATCTTGGTGCCCGGCTTGCCGCGCATCTGCTCGATCGCTTCGTCCAGGCTGCCGCCGACGATATATTTGCCGTCGAGATGGGTGATGAAGTCGCCCGACTTCAGCCCGGCGCGGGCGGCCGGCGTATCCTCGGTCGGCGCGACGATCTTCACCGCGCCGTCCTGCATCGTCACGACGAGGCCCAGGCCGCCGTAATTGCCGTCGGTCTGGATCTTCAGATTGTCGAAATCGAGCCCGTCCGCGAACGAGCTGTGCGGGTCGAGCGCCGACAACATCCCCTGAATCGCGCCGTTGACCAGGGTCTTGTCGTCAACCTTCTCGACATACTCGCCCTTCACCCGGTTGAAGACTTCCATGAAGACTTCGAGCTCGCGGTAGCTGCTGCTGTCGACTTCGGCCATCGCGCTGCTGGCGATGGGCACGATCGCAAGAGCAGCGACGGCGGCGGTGACCTGAAGAAGCGGACGGATCATAAGGCGACTTTCGGAGAGAAACGCATGAACTGTGTTAGCCGAGGATAGCGGCTTTTGCGGGGCGGAGCAAAGGCAGGAATGTCCCTCAATCGAGCAGGCGAGACAGGTCCATGGGCTGGCCGCGACGGCGGAGCTCCACGGTCAGCCGCGGCGAGTCCGCGCCGACCCGGCCGATCGCCGCCCCCTGCGCCACCGCCTCGCCCTTTCGCACTCCCACCTGCGCCATGCCGGTGATCAGCGACGTCCAGCCATTGCCGTGATCGATGATGACGATCCCGCCATAATCGCGAAAGCCCGAGGCATAGACGATCTTGCCCGCGGCTGGCGCGAACGCTTCGCTGTTCGGCGCAGGCGCCAGCGTCAGTCCGCGCGCGCGCACGCCGGTCGCCGACAGCTCACCGAAGCCCGTGACGATCTGCCCGCCGATCGGCAGGCGATACGGCGGCGCCTGCGCCCGCTTGCCCGGCACCGGCGTCTCGCCGGGCTGGGGCGGGCGCGGCAGCGGCCCCGGCAGCATCTGCAAGTCGGTCTGCAGCTCGGCGGCCTCGCCTGCGCTTTCCATCTGGTCGACAATGTCTCGCGCCTGCTCGCCCAGCGCGATCGCGCGGTCGGATTCGACCAGCGCGCTCTTACCCAGCTCGGACGAGCGCAGCCGGTGCTCGGCTTCCAGCCGCACCAGCGCGATCCGCTCCGCCTCGACGCGGTTGCGTCCCTCGCGCAGGCTGCCCACCGCCGCCACGGCTTCGGCGCGCAGATTGCGGATGCGGTTCAGCTCGGCGCGGACATCGGCGGTACGCTTCTCGACCACCGGCATGACGGTGCCCAGCACCGCGCGGACATGCACCATATCCTCGGTCGATCCGGGCTGGACCAGCGCCAGCGCGGGCGGACGCCGCGACATGGATTGCAACGCGGCGATCAGCCGCATGATCGGCCCCTGCCGCTCGGCGACACGCGTGCGCTGATCGGCCAGCTGGCGATCGACGATCGCGATGCGCGCGCGGGCAGCCTGGATATCGGCTTCCGCGGCCTTGATCCGCTCGACCGCCGCCGCCTCGCGCGCCCGCGCCTGCGCGGCCCGGTCGAGTTCGCCCGCCGCCTGCTTTTCCAGCGCTTCGGACCGCGCCTGCGCCGCTTTCGACGCGGCGTCGGCGGTCGCCAGCCGGCCCTTCTGTTCCTCCAGCGAAGGCGCCTGCGCACGCAACAGCGAGCCGCTGGCAAGCATCGCCACCAGCGCCACGGTCAGGCCAAGGCCACGCAACGGTCCCATCAGGACCTATCCTTCGCGGTGATAGGGATGGTTGGCAAGGATCGACACCGATCGCCACAGCTGCTCGGCGAGCATCGCCCGCGCCATCATGTGTGGCCAGGTCGCGCGCCCGAACGACAGCAGCAGATCGGCCTTCGCGCGCTCCTCGTCGCCAAAGCCGTCCGCCGCACCGATCATGAACCGCGTCTCGCGAATCCCATCGTCGCGCCACGCGCCCAGCCGCTCGGCGATCACCCGCGACGAGAGATTCTCGCCGGTCTCGTCGAGCATCACGACGCGCGTCGCGCCTTCGATGGCCGGGATCTTCCCGCCCGTGTCAGGCAATTCGCTGACGCGCGTCGGCCAGGTGATTCGCTTCAGATAGCGATCCACCAGTTCGGCTTCGGGACTACGCCCGATCCGTCCCCTTGCAACGATATGGAGCAGCATTGGGCAGGCCTAGCCGTGAATTCCGGCGTCACGCCGGCTCCGGACCAGCCGAATCTTTCGGATCGGATTTGAACCCAGCGTGACAAGAAGCAACGCTAATAGGATCGACCGGATCCAGAGCGGGACACCGTCCCGATCGGGCAGGAAATAGAGCCCGATGCAGAAAAGCGTGACGACGAGGATCGAATAGCCCCATGCCGTCAGCGACTTTCTGGCATCGGCGGACATCGGAATCGCTTACGCCTGACCTGCGTCGCCGAAGCCCCACATGCGCTCGAGATTGTAGAAGCTGCGCACTTCGGGGCGGAACAGATGGACGATCACGTCGCCCGCATCGATCAGCACCCAGTCCGCCGTGGGCAAACCCTCGACGCGCGAGGAGCGGCCGAAATCGGTCTTGATCTTCTCGGCCAGCTTGTTGGCCATCGACGCGACCTGACGCGTCGATCGGCCGCTTGCCACGACCATATAGTCGGCGATGCTGCTCTTTCCGGCGAGCGGGATCGAAACGATCTCGACCGCCTGATCGTCGTCCAGCGAGGAAAGCACGAGCTGGTGCAGCGCCTCGACGCCGGGATCGGCTTCGGGCGAACGCTGCACATGGGGTTGAGTGGCCAAGAGGACTCCTAGGGACAAGACGCGTCTGTGCCGTTTCGTGATGGAGGCGGCGACAAATAACGCCGATGCCAGGCGGGGTCGGCGGCCCGAAGGCTCGTCGCCGAAGTCGGATCAGGGCGGAAGCGCAACAGCACGAGTGCCGGCAATCTCCATCGAGTCCAGTTCTTCGCCTGGCCTGCGGGCCGCACAGAGCGCCGCAGCCAACTCATCGCAGGACTTGCGTGAGCACCTCTCTCATACCCCGGACGGGCGATTACCGCAATCGGAACCTGCCGGGCGATCCTGCGCCAGTTCTTCCATGCGTGGAACTGCGCCAGATTGTCCGCGCCCATCAGCCAGATGAAGCGATGTTTCGGATAGCTTCGCGGCAGCTTCGTCAGCGTATCGACGGTGTAGCGCGTCTTCAGCCTTTTCTCGATGGCAGTGGGGCGAATCGGCGCATGACGCGCCATCGCTCGCGCCGACGCCATCCGCGCCTCGAACGGCGCCATACCCTTTTGCGGCTTCAGTGGATTGCCCGGCGAGACCATCCACCACACTTCGTCCAGCCCCAGCGCGCGAATCGCATGGATCGAAAGCCGCCGATGGCCGCGATGCGCCGGATTGAACGAGCCGCCGAGAAGCCCGACCTTCTTCAAGGCCGGGTCTGGCCCGTGCCCCGCACGATCCATTTGTAGGTGGTCAGCCCTTCGAGCGCGACCGGCCCGCGGGCATGGAGTCGCCCGGTCGAAATCCCGATCTCGGCGCCCAGCCCGAATTCGCCGCCATCGGCGAACTGGGTCGATGCGTTCCACATCACGATCGCGCTATCCACGGCGTTGAGGAAATGCTCGGCCACCGCCGCGTCGTCGGTCACGATCGCGTCGGTATGATGCGATCCGTGCGCAGCGATATGCGCGATCGCGGCATCCACGCCGTCGACCAGCTTCACCGACAGGATCGAATCGAGATATTCGGTATCCCAGTCCGCATCCGAGGCCGCCACCGCGCGCGGTTCGATCGCGCGGATTTGCTCGTCGCCGCGCAGTTCGCAGCCGGCATCGGCCAGCCCGGCAAGCACCGGCGCGGGATCGGCGAAGCTGCGGTCGATCAGCAGCGTCTCGGTCGCCCCGCAGACCCCCGTCCGGCGCATCTTGGCGTTCAGCGCGATGGCGCGGGCCATCTCGGGGTCGGCGGCGGCATCGATATAGCTGTGGTTGATCCCGTCGAGATGCGCGAGCACCGGCACCTTGGCTTCGGCCTGCACCCGCGCGACCAGGCTCTTGCCCCCGCGCGGCACCACCAGATCAATCGCGCCCTCGGCCTGAAGCATCGCGCCCACCGCCGCGCGGTCGGTCGTCCCGACCAACTGGATCGCATCGGCCAGATCGCCCAGCCCGCGCGCCAGACTGGCATGAATCGCCCGGTTGCTGCGGATCGCCTCGGATCCGCCGCGGAGGATCGCCGCATTGCCCGACATGAAGGCGAGCGCCCCCGCATCTGCGGTCACGTTGGGGCGGCTCTCATAGATGATGCCGATCACTCCGATCGGCACCCGCACGCGGGTCAGCACCATGCCGTTGGGCCGCTCGGCGCGGTCGATCACCTGCCCGACCGGATCGTCGAGCCGAGCGACGGCCTCGACTCCCGCCGCCATCGATTCGACACGCCCGGCATCCAGCTTCAGCCGGTCGAGCAAAGCGCCGCTCAGGCCATTGGCTTCGCCCGCCGCCATGTCCTCGGCATTGGCCGCGACGATCGCTTCGCGGTCCGCGCGGATCGCCGCCGCCGCCGCCAGCAGTGCATCGCGGCGGGTTGCGGTGCCGGTCGCGGCAAGGCGCAAGGCGGCCACGCGCGCGCGCGCGGCGAGACCTGCCATCAACGAAACTGAATCCTGCGTCATCGCCCCGCGCTTAGCATCGCGACCGCGCAGCCGTCACCTGCCCCGGCGCAGGATATGAAATTGTCGCCCGCCAAGCTCAGCTAAGGCCGGTTTCGACAACGTTGCCTCTCGCGCGCTTTCGCCCGCTTTGCTACCGGAGCCCCATGTCGGGGGAATTCGAAGCAGCAGGCGGGATCGTCACCGGAGGCCTGATCGGCCGCGCGCTGGAACCGCGCGCCGGCGAGCATGGCGGCGAGGCGCACGGACCCGGCGCGCTCTGCCTCAATTGCGGCACCGCCTTGATCGGCCCGAATTGCCACCAGTGCGGTCAGTCCGGGCATGTCCATCGCTCCCTGGGCGCGATCGGGCACGAGATCCTCCACGGCGTCGCCCATTTCGAAGGCAAATTGTGGCGCACCCTGCCGCTGCTCGCCTGGCGTCCCGGCGAACTGACCCGCCGCTATGTCGAGGGCGAGCGCGCGCGCTTCGTCTCGCCGATGGCGATCTTCCTCTTCTCGATCTTCACGATGTTCGCGGTGTTCCAGATCGTCGGCTTGCAACCTCCGAGCGACATCAACACCGGTCTCGGCACCACCGAGATGATCGCCGAGATGCGCCAAGAAGCGGTCGATCGCCGCGCCGACTCCATCAAGGAACGCGATGAGCGCAAGGCCGACGATCCGAAGCGCGCGCGCTACGAGAAACGAATCGCCGACGCCGAGGCCACGATCCGCCAGCTCGATTCGATCCCCAAGAGCGCAATCAACGGCCGCGCTCGCGTCACCCACATTCAGAGCGGCTGGTACGCGCTCGATCACGGGTTCGAGAAATGGCAGAAGAACCCGTCGCTGATGCTCTACAAGCTGCAGACCAGCGTCTATAAATTCTCGTGGCTGCTGATCCCGCTATCGCTGCCGTTCGTATGGCTGCTGTTCTTCTGGAAGCGGCAGTACCATCTCTACGATCACACGGTGTTCATCACCTATTCGATCGCCTTCATGTCGCTGCTGTTCATCGTCATCACGCTGGCGAGCGCCATCGGCGTGTCGGAAGGCTGGATCGTCGCGGCAAGCCTGATCCTGCCCCCGCTTCATTTGCTCCGGCAGATGCAGCAGGCCTATTCGCTCCGCTGGTTGTCGGCGACGCTGCGAACGATCGTGATGCTCTTCTTCATCACCATCATCGTCTCGATCTTCCTCACCCTGCTGGTCGTGATGGGCTCGCTAGGCTGAGTCGCCTGCTCACCGGCACGGATAACGCCGCTTCATGATCGCGTAGAAGGCCGTGCGCATGCTCATGCCGCGCTGCGCGGCGGGAATGCGTTCCAGCTCAGTGATGAACTCGTCCTGGCTCATCGGTTTGTCGGCCGGCGGCGGGCAGCTATGCGGCTTGCGGCCCGCCTTCTGCGCCGCCGCCAGATCGGCGCGATAGCCCGCGCGAATATTCGCTACTTCACCCCGCAGCAGCGCGATATCGGGCGATCCGATCGCCAATATTCCGCGCGCCCTGAGCGCGTGCACCTTGTCGAGGAATTCGGCCACGGTCATCGCGCTGGCCGGAACGGCGGTCACGCAAAGCAGAATGGCGGCGGCAACCAGTCGCTTCATGCGAAAACCCCTCCCCGATCGTCTCGGGAAGGGTTGTTTCGCGCAACTATGGCTGAAGTCAGGCGCCTTGCGGCGTCGGATTGCCGAACGGACCCTTGGGCCGGCGGATCTTGGGGATCGACGTCCCGCCTGTCGGGATCTGGGCATGGATGCCCGCAGGGTCCTCGCGGCCGATATCCTCACCCGCCAGGATCCGCTTGATCTCCTCGCCGGTCAGCGTTTCATATTCGAGCAGCGCATTGGCCACCGCGTGAAGCTGATCGTTATAATCGGTCAGCACCTGCCGTGCGCGGGCGAGGCCGTCCTCGACCAGCTTCTTGATCTCGCTGTCGATCAGCTTCGACGTGTCGCTCGACATCGGAGCGTTGCGCAGCCCGCCCTGCCCCAGATAGCTGTCGTCGGCATAGGTGTGCTCGATCGGACCGACCTTGTCGGACATGCCCCACATCGTCACCATCGAGCGCGCCAGACGCGTCGCGCTCTGGATGTCGCCGCTCGCGCCGCTCGACACCTTGTCATAGCCGAAGATCATTTCCTCGGCGACGCGGCCGCCCATCGCGATCGAAAGATGCGCGTGCATCTTGTCGCGGTGCAGCGAATAGCTGTCGCGCTCGGGCAGGCGCATCACCATGCCCAGTGCGCGGCCACGCGGGATGATCGTCGCCTTGTGGATCGGATCGCTCGCCGGCTCGTGGAGCGCAACAACGGCATGACCGGCTTCGTGATAGGCGGTCATCCGCTTCTCATCGTCGGTCATCACCATCGATCGGCGCTCGGCGCCCATCATCACCTTGTCCTTGGCTTCCTCGAACTCGCTCATCGCGACGAGGCGCTTGCCCCGGCGCGCGGCGAGCAGCGCGGCTTCGTTGACCAGATTGGCCAGATCCGCGCCCGAGAAGCCCGGCGTGCCGCGCGCGATGACACGCGGATCGACGTCGGGCGCCAGCGGGACCTTCTTCATATGGACCTGCAGGATCTTCACGCGGCCATCGATATCGGGGGTCGGAACGACCACCTGACGATCGAAGCGGCCCGGACGCAACAGCGCGGGATCGAGCACGTCGGGGCGGTTGGTCGCCGCGACGATGATGATGCCTTCGTTCGCTTCGAACCCGTCCATCTCGACCAGCAGCTGGTTCAGCGTTTGCTCGCGCTCGTCATTCTGGTTGCCGATGCCGCCGCCGCGCGAACGGCCGACCGCGTCGATTTCGTCGATGAAGACGATGCACGGCGCGCTCTTCTTGGCTTGCTCGAACATGTCGCGCACACGGCTTGCGCCGACGCCGACGAACATCTCGACGAAGTCGGAACCCGAAATGGTGAAGAACGGCACGCCGGCCTCGCCCGCGATCGCGCGAGCGAGCAGCGTCTTGCCGGTGCCGGGCGAGCCGACCAGCAGCGCGCCCTTCGGAATCTTGCCGCCGAGGCGCGCGAACTTGGTCGGATCGCGCAGGAATTCGACGATCTCCTGCAGCTCCTCACGAGCTTCGTCGATACCGGCGACGTCCTCGAAAGTGACCTTGCCTTCCTTCTGGGTCAGCAGACGCGCACGGCTCTTGCCGAAGCCCATCGCACCCGATCCCGAATTCTTCTGCATCTGGCGCAGCACGAAGAAGGCGATGCCGAGGAACAGCAGGAACGGCAGCGACTGGTACAGCAGATAGACCCAGATCGACGGCGTCTCCTCGGGACGCGCGGTGATCTGGACGTTCTTCGCCAGCAGGCGGTCGACCAATTGGTCGTCCCCCGGGCTGTTGGTGCGGAACTTGGTGTCATTGGTCAGGGTACCGCTGATCGTCTTCTCGGCGATGTTGACGTCCTTGACCTCGCCAGCCTCGACCTTCGCGATGAACGCCGAATAGCTGATCCCCGTCCCCGCGCTCTGCGCGCCGGGATTGTTGAACAGGCTGAGAAACAGCGCGAGTGCGGCCAGGATTCCCACCCAGATCAGCAGGCTCTTCATCCAGGGGCTGCCCCCCGGATTGCCGTCGCCATTCTGCTTGTCGTTCTCGTTCATTCGGATTCGGTACCTTTCCTCACCGCACTAGATAGGCACCGGGCGGTTAATGGCAATGGAACAGCCCCGATCTTTGGGCCAATCAGTGTGTCCGGCGAGGTGGAGCCGCCCGGAAATGCCATTCTCCGCGAACCGGCCGCGCTTGCACATGGGCGATCGTGCCCCCGCTTCCGCCGGCCAGCGACGCCATCAGCCGCTCGAGTCCCTGATCGCGCCACGGGCCCGGCGATCCGCTGGCCGTCCGGACATGCGAGACCGCGCGATGGGTCAGCCGCCGCGCCAGTTCATGCGGCAGGCCTGCGGCGTCGAGCCACGCTTCCGCGCCCTCGAACCGCAGCCGCGCCCCGGCCTCGCGATCGGCCGCCCAGGCCAGCGCCGCCTCGGCATCGCGCAAATTGCTCGCCGCATGTGCCAGCCGCTGCGCCAGCAGATCGGGCGTCGCCGCGATCAGCGCGCGCATCCGGCTGCGGTCGAATCTCGGATCCTGGTTCGATGCATCCTCGGCGCAGGTCACGCCCGTCCGGCGCACGACCAGCGCCAGTTCGCATCGCGCCCAGCCGAGCAGCGGCCGCACCAGTTCCACGCGCTCCGCCAGTTTCCGCGCCGGCCGCATCGCCGCAAGGCCGCCCACGCCCGCGCCGCGCCGCGCCCGCATCAGGAAGGTTTCGGCGACATCGTCGCGCTGATGCGCCGTCGCGACCCACGGCATATCCGCTCCGGCCCATTCGGCGAGCGCGCGATAGCGCGCGGTCCGCGCCTGATCCTGAAGATTGCCCGGGCCGCGCCAGTCTGCCGGCAGGGCCAGCGTCGTATGGGGCACGCCGAGCCCTTCGCACAGCGCGGCGACCATCGCTGCCTCGCCCGCCCCTTCGGGCCGCAGCCCGTGATCGACCGTCGCCGCGCGCACCGCGACGGGATAGGCCGCTGCCGCCAGCACCAGCAGCGCCATGCTGTCCGGCCCGCCGGAAACCGCCACCCCGAGCAGGCGCTCGGGCGAAGGCGCTTCGCCGGTGATCGCTTCCAGATCGTTCCGAAACCGTTCGATCAGTTCGGAGTCGGAACGATCCATTGCATTACTTGCACTTGTGCTTGGCGCGCCCCGCGATCATCCCGGCGCGCATCTCGGCCGAGAGCGTCGCGCCATAGCCCTTGTCGAGCTCATTATAGACGCGGCAGATCTCGCTCGACGGTTTCTTCAGCTGCTCCAGCGCCTGCGCCAGATAATAGAGGCTGTCGGCCGCACGCTCGCCATTGGGGTTCTTCGTGTAATTGTCGAAGAAGGTCTTGGCCGCCAGGCTCGGTGCGCCGCCGTCCAGATAGGCGCGGCCCAGCAGGTTCGCGGCATAGCTGGCGCGGCGATGGTTCGGATATTTGGCGACGACCTGTTCCAGCTCCTTGCGGGCTTCGGGGTAGAATTTCCCCTCCCACAAGCGGAAGCCATAAACATAGCCGTTCTCGGCTGGATCGGTGCCGGCCGGCTTCTGTACGGCGGCCAGTCGCTCGGCGCGCGAAGCATCGGCGGAGGGCTTGGGCCCCGCCGGCGTCGTGGTCGTCGTGGTGCCGCCGCTGGTGGCCGGAGGCGTCGGACGCGGGGTCGGCCGGGTCGGCGTACGCGCCGGCTCCTCGATCACCGGCTGTTCGGCTTCCCGCGTCGGAACCGAGCTGGCAGTGTCTTCCAGCGCCTTGATCCGCGCATCGGTCGAGCGCTTGTACGCAGCGAATGCGTCTTCCAGCAACCGGATGCGGTTCTGCGCCTGCTCGACCTGACCGGTCAGCGTTGCGATCTGCGATTCGAGCGCGGCGACGCGCTGCGTCAGATCGGCGATCGGGCTGCTCGCCGGAGCGCCCGGTACGCCATTGGCGGTCTCGGCGGTGATTTCGGGCTCGAAGGTCGCACCGGCCCCGCCGGGAAAGATCTTGCGCTGCACCGCGCGCATCTCGCGCTCCAGCCGGTCGACGCGCATCTCCAGCGCGCTTTGCGCCTGCGCCGGAACGGTATAGCCAAGAGCGGCGATCATCACCGCGACTGCAACCAGAATACGCATCGTCACACCCCCCGGTGCTGGATAGAATTGAACAAATTGACTGGCACGCATCACCTGACTCCCGCCTTTACGGCGTGGTCGTCGCATTGCCAGCCGGGGATAGTACGGGCTGGGCCGGTGCAGGCGCGGCGGTCGCCGCGGTCGGACGCGGCCGAGGCGTCGGCGTCGCCGCCGGCCGGGTCGCGATCGGACGCGGGGCCGCTGCCGCCGGGGTTCCGCTCGCGGCCGGCGATGGCGTCGCGCCGGGCTGGCCGCGCGTGCGCAGCGCATCGGCGCTCACTTCAACGTCTACCGTCTGCGCGCCATCGGCCAGCGGTGCGACGTTCGATCCGTTCAGCGTCACCTGGATCAGATCCGGGCGAGCCGTGCGCGCGCGCGGATGATCGGCGTCGGCGGGCACGTCATAACGTTCGCCCGGCGCCATCTGCTTCTGGAACAGCACCTTGCCGGCGCCGTCGGTGACGCTCAGCCACACCGTATCGATCGCGATCAGCGCGACCTGGCCGCCGCCGACCGGAGCCGCGACGGCTTCATTGCCATCGGCAGAGGAATTCGATTCGACCGGGATCTCCAGCGTCTCGGGCGCAGCCGGACTGCCACGGAACAGGCTGGTGCCATAGAACAGGCCGACGCCGATCAGCGCCAGCACCGCGACCACCACGCTCGCCCAGATCAGCCCGCCCGGCGCGCCGCGGTCATTCTCCTCGAACTCGTACGATGGCGGCGGCGGGGCACGCTCATAGGTGCCGCCCAGCTCGCCGCGCAGTTCGCGCGCGATCGCCACTTCGTCGGCTCCCACCGCGCGGGCATAGGCCTTGGCAAAACCCAGTGCGTAGGTCGACGAGGGCAGCGACGCATAGTTCGACTTCTCGATCGCTTCGAGATGTCGCTGCGGGATACGGGTGTTCGCCGCGACCTCGGCAAGGTCGACCCCCTGCGCCTCGCGCGCAGCGCGCAGCTTCTCCCCGACGGTGGCCGGGAACAAGGTCGCCTCGGGTTCGGGCTCGCCTTCCATTCTACTCTCCGGCGGCAGGGTTTACGGGGCCGCCCATGACGGGCGGTGTCGCCTGAGCAGGTGCGGCTGTCAACGCCGCGTTCAGCAAATCCAACGCCGGTTCAGGCCAGTTCGACGGAATGTTCCGACGCCCAGCCGCTCAGCGACTCGCGCAGTGATCCGGTCGGATGCGCCAGCGCCTCGCTCATATGCGCGACCAGCTTCTCGCGGTTCAGCGAACGGACCATCGCCTTGATCGGGCCGACCGCCGCCGGGGTGATCGAAAGCCGGTCGATCCCCAGCCCGATCAGCGCCATCGCTTCGAGAGGCCGCCCGCCCATCTCGCCGCACACCGCCACCTGCACGCCCGCCGCCTGCGCCTGTGCGGTCACGCGCTTCAGGAAACGCAGGATCGACGGACTCAGCCAGTCGTAGCGCAGCGCCAGCTTGGGATGCGCGCGGTCGGCGGCGAACAGGAACTGGGTCAGGTCATTGGTCCCGATCGACAGAAAATCGATCTTCGGCAACAGGATATCGAGCACCTCGGCCAGCGCCGGCACTTCGAGCATCGCGCCATAGCGGACTTCGCTGGGCAGCTTGTGTCCGCGCGCCGCCAGCCAGTTGCGCTGCGCTTCGAAGATCGCCTGCGCCGCTTCGAACTCCCAGGGTTCGGAAACCATCGGGAACATGATGTTCAGCGTCCGCCCCGCGCCCGCTTCGAGCAGCGCGCGCGCCTGCGCCTTCATCAGCCCTTCGCGCTCCAGCGCCAGCCGCAGCGCGCGCCAGCCCATCGCCGGATTCTCTTCCTCCCCGGCATCGTCATGGTTGAGATAGGGCAGCGCCTTGTCGCCGCCGATATCCACTGTGCGGAACGTAACCGGGCGATCGTTCGCGGCGTCGAGCACGTCCTTGTAGAGACGCCTTTGGGCTTCGCGCTGGGGCATGGTGGCCGAGACGAGGAACTGGAACTCGGTGCGGAACAGACCGATCCCGTCCGCGCCGGTCAGGTCGAGCGCGGCGATATCGTCGCGCAGCCCGGCATTGACCATCACCGTCACGCGGTGCCCGTCGGCGGTCACCGGCAATTCGCCCTTCAGGCTGGCGAAGGCGGCGCGGCGCTTCTGGCTCAGCGCCAGCTTGGCCTCGAACGCTTCCTCCATCGCCGTGGTCGGGCGGATGAACAGGCTTTCCTCGGTGACGTCGAGCAGCATCGGATCGCCTTCCGCGATCAGTTTGCGCACATCCTTGACCCGGCCGAGGATCGGCACGCCCATCGCCCGCGCCACGATGGTGACGTGCGCGGTCAGCGAGCCTTCCTCCAGCACCACGCCCTTCAGGCGCCGCCGGTCATATTCGAGCAGTTCGGCCGGCCCCAGATTCTTGGCGATCAGGATCGAATCCTGCCGCAGGCCCATCTGCGCCGCAGTGCCGAGCTGGCCGGAGACGATGCGGATCAGCCGGTTCGACAGATCCTCCAGATCGTGCATCCGGTCCCTGAGAAGGGGGTCGTCGATCTCGCGCATCCGCATCCGGGTACGCTGCTGCACGCGTTCGATCGCCGCTTCGGCAGTCAGGCCGCTGTCGATCGCTTCGTTGATCCGCCGCGACCAGCCTTCGTCGTAGGCGAACATCTTGTACATGGCCAAGACTTCGTCATGCTCGCCGCCGCCGCCGAATTCGGCCTGGTTCGCCATGCGGTCGATCTGCTCGCGCATCTTGTCGAACGCGGCATAGACGCGGTGCCGCTCGGCATCGGTATCCTCGGCGACCGTATGCTCGATGGTGATGCGCGGCTGGTGATAGACCGCGACTCCCGCTGCCATACCCTCGACGATCTTGAACCCCGACACGCGCACCGCCGCGGTCGATTGCGGGCGGATCGCACCACCCGCGCTGGCGTCGATCAGATCGGCATTGGCGATCAGCTCGGAAAGCACCATCGCCACGGTCTGCAACGCCTCGATCTCGACATCGGCATATTTGCGCGCGGCGGCATGCTGCACCGCCAGCACACCCACTGCCCGCTCGCGCCGGATGATCGGGACGCCGGCAAAGCTGTGATATTTCTCTTCGCCCGTTTCCGGACGATAGGCGAAGTCGGGATGGCTCGCCGCTTCGTCGAGGTTCAGCGTCTCGACATTGGCCGCGATCGTGCCGACCAGACCCTCGCCCATCGCCAGCGTCGTGACGTGGACCGCTTCCTGCGCCAGACCGCGCGTCGCGAACAATTCCAGCACGCCTTCGCGCAGCAGATAGATCGAGCAGACCTCGCTATCGAGCGCCTCGCCGATGATGTTCACCACCGAGTTGAGCTTGGATTGCGCGGGCAGGCGCTTCGCCATCACGTCGTGAAGACGGGTAAGAATCTCGCGAGCGGAAGCGATTGCGCCAAGGGCCATATGCCAGCGCTATCAGATCATCCCCCCTCTCGCCAACGCCCCTCCGCAATCAGCTTCGCATTCATGCCCCATTGCGCAGCTTTATACTATGTGACATACAGTGTGTGTCATACACGATGCGAGACACAGCCCGTGCCGATCGAAGAAGACCTGTTCGAGAAATTGCGCGTCGAGCTGCGCCGGGGATCGCTGGTGATCGCCGTGCTCGGGGCGCTGCGCGAGGAACGCTATGGCTACACGCTGCGCCAGAGCCTCGAGCAGGCCGGCCTGCCGATCGAGGAAAGCGCACTCTATCCGCTGCTGCGCCGGCTCGAGAGCCAGGGCCTGCTGACCAGCGAATGGCGCGAAGAGGCAAAGCGCAACAAGCGCTTCTACCGCCTCAGCCCCGAGGGCGTCGAAACCCTCGGCCAGTTGCTCGCCGAATGGAACGCGATCTCCGAATCGATCCTGCGCCTGACCGAAAGGGAAAAGTGATGGACCTTATCGACCGCTATCTGAACGCCATCCGTTGGAACCTGCCGGGCGGAAAAGCCGACGACATCGTCGCCGAGCTGCGCGACCTGATCGCCAGCCGGATCGAGGACCGCGAGGAAATGCTCGACCGGCCGCTGACCCGCGCCGAAACCAGCACTTTGCTCCGCGAATTCGGCCATCCGCTGGTCGTTGCCTCGCGCTACGGCAATCAGCAATCGCTGATCGGGCCGGAGATTTTCCCCTTCTATTTCTTCTCGCTCAAGGTCGCGCTCGCGATCAGCGGCGCGCTGCTGCTCGCCACGGGCTTGGTCCGCACGGTTCTCGCCGATCGCTCGACAGTTCAGGCCTTCGTCCAGAGCGTCGACGGAATCTGGTGGAGCCTGCTGAGCTGCGCCGCGCTGGTCACCCTGATCTTCGCCGTTCTCGAACGCACCGGCTGGCTGACCAAGCATCTCCAGCAATGGAAGCCCGAGCAATTGCCGGACGTCCGCGATTTCCGCCTCAAGCCCAAGAGCGTCTGGGAAAGCTGTTTCGAAGCGGCGATGAGCCTCGCCTTCCTCCTGTGGTGGGCCGGAGTGATCCAGCTGCCCAACTCGATGCGGCCCGGCATGGCGGTGGAATTCGCGCCTATCTGGACCCAGCTATGGTGGCCGATCTTCGGAATCGTCGCGGGCCGGCTGCTGCTCAACCTGATCCAGCTGATCCGCCCCCGCTGGCGCGCGCTGCAGGCCCTGCTTGCCACCGCCACCACTGCCGCTGCGCTGGCGACACTGGCGGCACTCTATCACGCGGGCCGTCTGGTCACGATCGTCTCGACCGAAATGGAACCGGTCAAGCTGGCGAAGACACAGGAGAGCCTCGACATGGCGCTCCATATCGGCCTGATCGCCATCGCCGCGATCTGGACGATCCAGTGGCTCACCGATCTGTGGAAGCTCTGGCGAATGCGCCGGGGTTGACCGGAACAGGAGAGGCTCCTCCTCCACTTCGTCAGCTCCGACTTATTCTGCACGATCCGGTAAGATGAGTTGGGTGAATAATGCTGTGCTCCGGCGAAGGCCGGAGCCCTGGCAATCACCGGATCTTCATACAACCAACGCTCCGGCCTTCGCCGGAGCACGACTGTTCGTTGCAAGGACGTAGGTACCAAACCAATCCGGGGTGACGGTTTAGCAAGCAGCTCTCAGGCCGCCCGCTTCTCCAACGCATGTGCGGCTTCGGCCATCAGCGTCGCGATGATGTCCGCGATCGGCTCCTCGGCCTTGACCATGCCGACCGACTGGCCCGCCATCAGCGATCCATTGTCGACATCGCCGTCGATCACGCCCTTGCGCAGCGCACCCGCCCAGTAATGCTCGATCTGAAGCTGCGCCTCCATCATCTCCACCTTGCCCTCGTCGAGCAGCTGCGCAACTTCGCGCTGCTTGGCGGTGAAGCTCTCGGTCGAGGCATTCTTCAGCGCGCGCACCGGAATGACGGGCAAGCGCGGATCGATCTGCACGCTGGCCACCGCATCGCGGGCCGAAGCGCGGATGAACGCCTTCTTGAAGTTCGGATGCGCGATGCTCTCGGTCGCGCAGACGAAGCGGGTGCCCAGCTGCACGCCCGCCGCGCCCTGATCGAGATAGCCCGCAATCGCTTCGCCCCGGCCGATCCCGCCCGCCACGAACACCGGCACCTGCTCGGACATTTCGGGCAGGATCTCCTGCGCCAGCACGCTGGTCGAAACCGGGCCGATATGCCCGCCGGCTTCCATTCCCTCGACCACCAGCGCATCGACGCCGCTGCGCACCAGCTTCTTCGCCAGGCTCAGCGCCGGCGCGAAGCAGATCAGCTTTGCGCCATTGGCCTTGATCGCATCCAGCGACCCCGCGGGCGGCAGGCCGCCGGCCAGCACGATATGGCTCACCTCGTGCTTCCGGCAGACCTCGATCAGGTCCATCAGCTGCGGGTGCATCGTGATCAGGTTCACCCCGAACGGCTTGTTCGTCAGCGCCTTGGTTCCGGCAATCTCGGCGTCGAGCAGCTCGGGCGTCATCGCCCCGCACGCGATCAGGCCGAAACCGCCGGCGTTCGACATCGCCGCGACAAGGTTGCGCTCGCTCACCCACGACATCGCGCCGCACATGATGGCGACTTCGCTACCGAGGAATTCGATGCCCCGCGCCATCCGGCGGGCGAGTCTTTCTTGGCCGACAGTCATCTTCGTAATGATCTTTCCGTGATTTGCGCGCGGACCTAGCGCCCGCATGGGGGACGGGGCAAGCGCCGAGTGCTTCAGCCGAGGTGCACGGGCAGGTCACCGGCACGCCATTGCGGGCGGTTGACCATGACTCGTTCGAACAAGGCCGAAGCCACACCTTCCGCCAGCCAGCGCCGCACCGCAGGCACCGGCTGCGCCGCGAACCAGTCCAGGTCGACCGCCGCGAACTGGCGCACGAAGGGCAGGATCGCCGCATCGGCCAGCATCCACCGGTCTCCGCTCAGATGCGATTGCCCGGCCAGCCGCCGCTCCAGCTCGCCGAGCATCACCAGTCCCTCGTCACGATGCGCCACCGGATCGGAGCCATGCCGATCGGGATATTTGTAGCGGTCGAGATGATGCTTGAAACGCTCGTCATTGGCCGCGATCAGCGCCACGTCGTCGCCAGCCTGCCAGCCCTCGGGATCGTTCCGCGCCAGCGCCCAACGCATGATGTCGATGCTCTCGGCTATCACCGCGCCGTCCGCCAGCACCAGCACCGGCACGGTGCCCTTGGGGGAGGCAGCGAGCATCTCGGCGGGCTTCTCGCGCAGCTTCACTTCGCGGATCTCGCACGCGGTCCCGCTGGCCAGCAGCGCCATCCGCGCCCGCATCGCATAGGGGCAGCGGCGAAAGCTGTAGAGGATCGGCTCAGTCAGCACCGTCGTCCGTGGGGAAGACCTTGCCGACATGCGCTTCGCCGCGCGCTTCGGCCAGCTTCGCCTGACGATGCCGCTCGGCATAACGCGCGCGCTGCTCGTCGGTCCGCTCCGCATGGCACGCCGGGCACGACACGCCTTCCTCGTAGTGCGGCGAAGCGCGCTCCTCCGGTCCCACCGGCATCCGGCACGCGCGGCACAGGTCATAGTCGCCCTGTTCGAGTCGGTGGCGAACGCTCACCCGCTCGTCGAACACGAAGCAATCGCCTTCCCAGCGGCTCTCGGCTTCGGGCACCTTCTCCAGATAGGCGAGGATGCCACCTTTCAGGTGATAGACCTGGTCGATCCCCTCGGCCTTGAGGAACGCGGTCGATTTCTCGCAGCGGATGCCGCCGGTGCAGAACATCGCGACCTTCGGCGCAACATCGAAACGCTCCCGATTTGCGCGAAACCAGTCCGGAAATTCGCGAAAACTCTTCGTTTTGGGATCGGTCGCGCCGGCGAAGGTGCCGATCGCGACTTCGTAATCGTTACGCGTATCGATCAGGATCGTACCCGGCTCGGCGATCAGCGCGTTCCAATCCTCGGGCATGACATAATGGCCGGTGTCGAGCGGATCCACGTCCGGCTCGCCCATCGTCACGATCTCGCGCTTCAGCCGCACCTTCATCCGGTGGAACGGCATCGCCGCCGCGCGCGATTCCTTCACGTCGATATCGGCACATCCCGGCAGCGCGCGGACGTGCGCCAGCACCGCCGCGATCGCGTCGTCGCTGCCCGCGATGGTCCCGTTGATCCCCTCGCGCGCCAGCAACAACGTGCCCTTCACGCCCTGCCCACAACAGAGCGCGGCCAGCTCGCGCTGGATCGCAGGCAGATCGTCAAACCGCGCGAACTGGTACAGCGCGGCGACGCGGATCGGCAGTTGGGTCTCGGTCACGCCCGCCCTTTAGGCGGCGGCGTCCTCGGCATCCAGCCCATAGGCAGTGTGCAGCACGCGAACGGCCAGTTCGGTCTCGTCCTCGTGAATCAGCACCGAGACCTTGATCTCGCTGGTCGTGATCGCCTGCACGTTGATGCCGCGATCGCCCAGCGTCTTGAACATGGTCGCCGCGACGCCCGCATGGCTGCGCATGCCCACGCCGACCACCGACACCTTCGACACGCGGGTATCGTGGAGCAGCTCGCCATAACCGATCGCTTCGTGCTGCCTCTCGAACACGTCGAGCACGCGGGCCAGCTCGGCCTGCGGCACGGTGAAGGTCACGTCGGTCGAACCCGTAGAATGCGCGATATTCTGCACGATCATATCGACATTGATGTTCGCCTCGGCCAGCGGCGTGAAGATCGACGCAACGGCGCCGGGGCGATCCGGGACTGCGGTCAGGGTGATCTTGGCTTCGTTCTTGTCGTGCGCGATGCCGGTGATGAGCTGGCGTTCCATGTCGTCGATTTCCTCTTCACCCACGATCAGCGTGCCGGGTTCGCTCTCGCCATCGGCATCGACGAACGAGGACAGCACCTGGACGCGGACATTTTCCTTCATCGCAAGGCCCACCGAACGCGTCTGGAGCACCTTTGCCCCGACGCTGGCAAGCTCGAGCATTTCTTCATAGGTCACGCGCTTCAGCTTGCGCGCCCTGGGGACGATGCGCGGATCGGTGGTATAGACCCCGTCCACATCGGTGTAGATGTCGCAACGGTCGGCCTTCATCGCCGCCGCCATCGCGACCGCCGACGTATCCGAGCCGCCGCGGCCCAAGGTCGTCACGCGCTCGCCCGCCGCCAGCCCCTGGAAGCCCGGAATCACCGCGACTTCGCCCGCGGCAAGGCTCGCGTTCAGCGCGGTCGTGTCGATATCGGCGATGCGCGCCGAGGCATGGCCGTCAGAGGTGCGGATCGGCAGCTGCCAGCCCATCCAGCTGCGCGCCTGCACGCCGATCGCCTGCAGCGCGATCGCCAGCAGCCCGCTGGTGATCTGCTCGCCGGCCGAGACGACGACGTCATATTCCTTGGGATCGTAGAGCGAGCTGGCTTCGCGGCAAAAGCCCACCAGACGGTCGGTCTCGCCCGCCATCGCCGAAACAACCACGGCAACTTCGTTGCCCGCGTCATGCTCGCGCTTCACGCGCGCGGCGACGTTGCGAATCCGCTCGATCCCCGCCATCGAGGTGCCGCCGAACTTCATCACGATACGTGCCATGGCTTTGGTCTTGCTTCCGGGCCTTGGGATAGAGAGGACGGGCTGATAGGAGCCGGTCATGGCAAAGGCAATGATAGCAACCATTGACCCGCGTGAAGCTGAGCATTTCGGCAAGCTCGCGGCGGACTGGTGGAATCCGAAGGGCTCCTCGGCGATGCTCCACCGGCTCAATCCGGCGCGGCTCGCCTATCTGCGCGACGCGATCGACGACCATTGGAGCGGAGACACCGCCGGCTTCGCGCCATTGGCGGGCAAGACCGCGATCGATGTCGGCTGCGGTGCGGGTCTGCTCACCGAACCGCTCGCACGCCTCGGCGCAAGGGCGACCGGCCTCGACGCCGCGCCCGAGAATATCGGCGCCGCGCGCGCCCATGCCGAAGCCTCGGGCCTCGACGTCGAATATCTCGCCGGCGAAATCCAGGCGCTCGGCGGCCGCACGTTCGACCTCGTCGTCTCGATGGAAGTGATCGAGCATGTCGCCGACGTGCCCGCCTTTATCGCCGGTCTCGAAGCCGCGCTCGCGCCCGGCGGGCTGATGGTCCTCTCCACCCCCAACCGCACCTTGCTGTCGCACTTGGCGATGATCACCATCGGCGAAGGCACCGGCGCGGTGCCCAAGGGCACGCACGACTGGAACCAGTTCCTCACCCCCGACGAACTGACCGAAGCGCTCGCAGTGTCGGGCCTGAAGGTCACCGACGTCCAGGGCCTCGGCTTCTCCCCCGCGCGCGGCTTCGTGCTGCGCGAGGATACCAGCCTCGACTATCTGGTGACCGCCGTCCGCGCCTGACGAGTCCGATCCTCCCCCGCACCCCCGGGGAGGATGAGCGCCTTACTGCACCTGTCCGTAATTCATCACCGCGACCGCGCCGATATCGATCGTCTGCTTCGCGGTGTTGACGTGCAGCGCCGCCGACAATTCGCCCTTGGCATAGTCGCGATCGGCCTTGCCGGTGACGTGGAAGAATTTCCACGTGCCGTCGATGTCGAGATTCTGCTTGCTGAACAGCGCCGTATAGGGCGCCGCGCTCAGCTGGAGCTGGACCGCGTGGATCCGCCCGGTGGTGGCGCCGTCCGCCCCCTTCTCCAGCCGCGCGTAGAAAGCGACGGTGATCTTGTCGCCCTTCTTCACCGGCTTGAGCAGCGGCGAATTGACGCCCACGCTCCACGGGTTGCCGCCGCCCGGAAGGTCGATCCGGATCGCCTTGCCGAACTGGACCTTCTCGTCCTTGATCGGCTTGGGCTTTCCGCCGCCCGCCAGGCCATAGACCTGCAACGCATCGGGATTCGGATTGTTGAGAATGTCCGGATCGACCGCGGTCTGCGCGATCAGCGGCCCCGCCACCATCGCTCCCGGAACCGCCAGCGCGGCAAGCGCCAGCGCAATACGCATTTTCATATATGCCTCCCCTCTTGTGCTTTTGCGCAGAGGCTATGGCGAGATCGCGCGCCGATCAATCGAAAATGTTAGCGCTACCGATAGAATGGAATTCAGAACAGCCGCCCGCCGTCCGGCACCGTAACGGTCGGACGAAACAGCACGACCTTGCCCTCCGCATCTGGAAAGCCGAGCGTCAGTACTTCGGACATCATCTTGCCGATCTGGCGCGGCGGGAAATTGACGACCGCCGCCACCTGCGTGCCGGGAAGTTCCTCCAGCGTGTAATGTTCGGTGATCTGCGCCGAGGAGCGCTTCTTCCCGATCGCCGGGCCGAAATCGATCAGCAGCTTGTACGCCGGCTTGCGCGCCTCGGGGAACGGCAGCGCCTCCAAAATCGTCCCCACGCGAATATCGACCGCGAGAAACTGGCCGAAGTCGATCGTCTCGGCCGCGGGCGCCGCCGCATCGTGAGTCATGTGCATCTTGTCGCTCCGCGCGGAACGCACGCTCGCGCTCCCGGTTGATGCTGCACCCCATAGGAGCAAGCCCGATGCCCGCAAAGTCCGCCGCCCAGCAAAAAGCCGCCGGCGCCGCCCTGTCCGCGAAACGCGGCGACACGCCCAAGTCCAAGCTCAAGGGTGCATCGAAGCAGATGGTCGAATCGATGACCGAGAAGCAGCTCGAGGAATTCGCCCACACGAAGCGCAAGGGCAAACCCGAGCATGTGTGAGTGCGACTCAGGCGCGCCATCCACACCATCACCCCGGATCTGTTCGGGGCATATCCCTTTCGACCAAACGGGCGTTTTCGTGCCCCGGCGAAGGCCGGAGCGTTGGAGGTAGAGGAGGATGTTGCCAGCACTCCGGCCTTCGCCGGAGCACGGTTACCTGGTCGAAAGGGATAAACGCCGAACGGGTCCGGGTGACGAAACTATAAACTCGCCCCGTCGAAATTCTGCACCGCCAGCGCCTCCACATCGATCCCGTCGGCGCAGCGCAGGTTGATCACCACCACTTCCTTGCCGTCCGGCCCGGTCCCGCCGCCATAGGGCGAGCAGCCGCAGGTCGCGCAGAAACGGTGCCCGATCACCTCCGACTTGAAACGATACTCGGTGCTCGCATCCTCGCCGCGGAGCAACGTGAACTTCTCCGGCGAAGTGAAGTGCAGCAGATAGCCCTTCCGTCGGCAGATCGAGCAATTGCACGCCATCGCCCCTGCCGGCGCCTCCTCGTCCAGCGTATAGGCGATCGCGCCGCAATGGCAGCTTCCGGTCACCGGCATCCGACTCTCCTTTGCTTAAGTTCCCGATATGTTCTATATCGCAATCGATGCAGGTGCAATTCGGCTTTTGCGGGCATGACGAGATCGCCCGGTGGAGTGCCGCGCTGTCGCCGCTGGTCGCGGGCGCGGACCAGCTGCCCCGGCGCAAGCCCATCGGCCAGCTGGTCAAATCGATGATCAGCGGCCGCACCCGCGATCCGGTATCTCTGCGTGCCTATCGCCGGTTGCGCGAACGCTATGGCGCCGCCGCCCGTATCGCCGCGGCGAAGCCCCAGGAGATCGAAAACACCATCGCCGACGTCACCTTTCCCGAATCCAAGGCGAAATGGCTGGTCGGCGCGCTGCGACGGATCGGGCGCGAACGGCCCGATTACCGGCTCGACTTTCTCGGCGAACTCCCGCTCGATCAGGCGCTGGTCTGGCTCGAGCGCCTGCCCGGCGTCGGCCGCAAGGTTGCGGCGTCGACCCTCAACGCCAGCACGCTCAACCGCCCGATGCTGATCGTCGACGGTCATGTCCAGCGCGTGCTGTGCCGTCTCGGGCTGGTTGCGGCCGATGCCGGGGCGCGCGACGCCAGCGAAGTCGTGACCGCCGCGATGCCGGACTGGTCGGGCGACGATTTCCTGCGTTTTCATATCGGCGCCAATCGCCTCGGCCAGCGCATCTGCCGCCCCGAAACGCCCGATTGCGCGGCCTGCCCGCTCGCCGCCGACTGCCGCGCCCGATTGACGTAAGCGCCGCGCCTGCCCCATCCCCTCGGCATGGCCGAGATCAAACTGCACCCAAGCTGGCTCGAACCGCTGCGTGAGGAATTCGCCAGCCCCTATATGGCGGCGCTCCGCGAGTTCCTCGTCGCCGAAAAGGCCGCGGGCAAGCGCATCTTCCCCGCCGGCAGCAACTGGTTCCGCGCCCTCGACCTGACCCCGCTGGAGGAGGTTCGCGTCGTGATCCTCGGCCAGGACCCCTATCATGGCGAGGGGCAGGCACACGGCCTGTGCTTCTCGGTCCAGCCCGGCGTCCGCACACCGCCCAGCCTGGTCAATATCTACAAGGAGATGCAGGCCGATCTCGGCATCGCCCCGGCGCGCCACGGCTTCCTCGAACATTGGGCGCAACAGGGCGTGCTGCTGCTCAATGCGGTGCTCACGGTGCAGATGGGCAACGCCGCCTCGCATCAGGGCAAGGGCTGGGAGAAGTTCACCGACGCGGTGATCCGCCTCGTCAACGCCAGCCCGAACCCCACCGTGTTCCTGCTGTGGGGCAGCCACGCGCAGAAGAAAGCGGCGTTCGTCGATTCGATCGATCGCGGCGGGCGGCATCTCGTCCTCAAATCGCCGCACCCCTCGCCACTCTCCGCCCATGCCGGCTTCTTCGGCAATCATCACTTCTCGAAAGCCAATGCCTTCCTCGAATCGCATGGCCGCAAGCCGATCGACTGGGAGCTGCCCGCGCTATGAAACCGCTGCTGTTCCTCGCCCCGCTGGCGCTCACCGCTGCCGCACCGCCCCCGCAGGACGCCTTCATGGGCCGGCTCCAGTCGCTGTGCGGCAAGGCGTTCGCCGGAAAGGTCGTCAGCACCGACGCGGCCGACGCCAGCTTCGCGGATAAGCCGCTGGTGATGCATGTCCGCACCTGCACTGCCGATGGCGTCCGCATCCCCTTCCATGTCGGGGAGGATCGCTCGCGCACTTGGGTTATCACCCGCACCGCCACCGGCCTGCGCCTCAAGCACGATCATCGCCACGAGGACGGCCAGCCCGACAAGACCAGCATGTATGGCGGCGACACCGCGGCGTCCGGATCGGCCACGCGGCAGGAATTTCCGGTCGATGCCGAATCGATCGCGATGTTCCGCGCGAATAATCTCACCGCCTCGGTCACCAATGTCTGGGCCGTCGAAGCCTCGCCCACCGTCTTTGCCTATGAACTCCGCCGCGCGAACCGCCATTTCCGCGTCGAGTTCGACCTGACCGAACCGGTCGCCGCGCCTCCGCCGCCCTGGGGCGTCGCGCAATGATCGCTCGCCTTGCCGGCCTGTTCGTGCTGCTCGCGGTCCCGGCGCAGGCACAGGTCGTGGGTGACGACGCCGAACTGGTGCAGGTCCGCCCCGGCCCGAAGCGGCACTTCAACGGCGATCAATATGATGGCCCCGGCAAGGTCCGCGCTGCCTATGTCGTCGCCGGCGACCGCCTCGTCGCGGGCGAAGTGCGCGGCAAATATCGTCTGGTCACCTTCGTCCCGGCAGGCGGCGGGCGCCACACCACCGGCTGGATCGAAAGCGCGGCGCTCACCAGAGTCTCGCTGCCTCGAGCGACACCTGCTTCATGGATCGGCGACTGGACGGGCTGGTACGCCGACATCGCAATCGCCCGGGGTGCGCGTCGGGGCGTGCTCAAGGCCAGCGGCGAAGCGACCTACGGGATGCACGACAAGGATCGCGTCGCGCGCGGAGCGATCAATTTCGGGAGTTTCGACGGCGAGGCGCAGCCATCGGGCGATCGCATCCTCTTCTCGGACGAATTATGCACGGTCTCGCTGCGCCTGCTCGGCACCTATTTGCTGGCGACGGACAATGGCAATTGCGGCGGCCTGAACGTCAGTTTCTCCGGGGTCTACCGCCGCTGACCCGGATTCAGCGGAGCTGAACCGGCTGCGGTGCCGGGCGGGGGAGCGGGCCGGGACCGTTAAACAATGACGTCTATTGCAGCGTGACGATGCCCTCGTCGCCATGCCGTCCGAAGAACTGCATCAGCTGCACGATCAGGTCCGCCCGGCCCGATAGCGAATCGGCTTCCAGCAGCGCCTGTTTGGACGCCGCGTCGAACGGCGCGATCTGGGCGATGCCGTTGACCAGCGACGAATCGTCGAGCCGCGTCACCGCTTCCCAATCGACCGCATAGCCCTGCGCATCGGCAAAGCGCCGCGACTCGATCTCCAGCGATGCGCGCTCGCCCAGCGACAGCGTCTCGTCCTCGCGCACGGCTTCCAGCTCGGCTTCGACCTGCCGGAACGGGGTGGTCACGTCGAGTTCGCGCAGGATGGTGAAGCGCGCCAGCCCTTCGAGCACAAGGTTGAACCGCCCATCCTCCAGCGCCTCGACATCGGCGATCCGCCCGACGCATCCCATGTCGAACAGCGGCACCGGTTCGCCTTCGCCGCGCGGCTGGATCATCCCGATCCGCCGGTCGCGCGCCAGCGCGTCGTTGACCATCGCCTTGTAGCGCGGCTCGAAGATGTGGAGCGGCAGGTGCATCCCCGGGAACAGCAAGGCCCCCGCCAGCGGAAAGATCGAGAGCCGGGTTGCGGTCATCCGAACAGGATGGCCGACAGCTTCCGCCGTTGCGCCGAAACCCAGGGATCCTCAAGGCCGACCACTTCGAACAGCTTGAGCAGCCGCTGGCGCGCCGCGCCTTCGTTCCACTCGCGATCGTCGGCGATCATGCGCAGCAGCGTCTCGGCAGCACCGTCGCGGTCGCCGGCCGCCATCTGGCCACCGGCCAGTTCCAGCCGGGCGTCCATATCCTCGGGGTTGGCCGCGGCATGAGCGGCGAGACCCGAAATATCCTCGACCGGAGTCGCTTCCTTGGCCAGCGTGATCGCGGCGCGGGCGCGCTCCACCTCGGGCGATTTCGAAACCTCCTCGGGCAGGTCGGCCAGCGCGATCTCCGCTTCGCCCAGCCGGTCGAGCGCCAGCAGCGACCGCGCGCGGCCCGCAGCCACGCCTGGATGCGCCGGCGCCATCTCGCCGATCTGGTCGAACACGGCCAGCGCGCGCTCGGCGTCGCCATCGGCCAGAATCTGCTCGGCCATTTCCAGCAGCGGCTCCACTTCGGCTTCCAGCGCAGTGTCCTCGCTCTGCACCGGTAACTGGCGCAGCATCTGGTCGAGCATCGCCTTGATCTGCGATTCGGTCCGCGCCTGGCTCAGATCGGCGATCGGCTGGCCCTGGAACATCGCATAGACGGTCGGGATCGAGCGCACCTGAAACTGGCTGGCGATGAACTGATTCTTGTCGACGTCGATCTTGGCCAGCACCACGCCCTTCGACGCATAATCCGCGGCGACCTTTTCGAGCACCGGGGTCAGCTGTTTGCACGGCCCGCACCATTCGGCCCAGAAATCGAGGATCACGAGATTGGTCATCGAAGGCTCGACGACGTCGCGGCGGAAGGCGTCGACGGCTTCGCGTTCGGCGGCGGTCAATGCGGCGGTGGCCAAGGGGGAAACTCCCGATTCTCTGGTTGCTGCGGTACGGCGGCTTATGTGGGGTCTCGGCGCTTCGAGGCCAAGCCTTTTTGCCCGTTTCGATTTTTCCGTGATTCAGGGGGTTGCCCCCCACCGGGACCGATGCTAGTGGCCGCCGCCTTGCCCCGGTACGTGCGAAATCACGGACCACCAAGACGCCAGAGCGGGCGTAGCTCAGGGGTAGAGCACGACCTTGCCAAGGTCGGGGTCGAGGGTTCGAATCCCTTCGCCCGCTCCAGCTTCTCGCCGCGATTGAGCGGCGCTAGATCACGAACTTGCGAGAAGCCCGGCCAGCGCAGCAGCTGCGACTGACGACGCGGCTTTGCCGCGGCGCAATCCCGCAACGCCCCGAATCAAAAAAGCAGGGCCCAGCCACGCCCGACCGACTGAACCCCCGAGGGGAGTTCGTCCGCCCGATTCGCTACACCGCGTATTTCGCGCGCTGCGGCCGGCTCAGCATCGCATTCGCCGCGTCGTCGCCGATGAACCGCTCGGCGACAGGGTCCCATTTCAGCCGCCGCCCGGTCTTCATCGCGATCCAGTGGAGCAGGCAGGTCGAACAGCCGCGATGCCCCACTTCGGCCGATGCGCTGACCGGAACCCCGGTGCGAATCGCATCGAGCCAGTTCCGGTGCTGTTCGGGCGCCTTGTAGAGCTGCACTTCGTCCGGCCCGATCACGCTGGTCAGGATCTTCGGATCGCTCGCCTGCAGCGGATCGACCTGCGGTCCGGCGGGATCGCTCGGCGTCACCGGACCGCTCCGGGTCACGAAGATCCAGCCCTTGCTCCCGATGAACTTCACGCCGTTGGGCAGCGCGCCCGATACGGTCATCGTCACGCCATTGGCATAGCGGGCATGGGTCTCGAACGGGCCGTGGACGTTCCACAGGCCGCTTTTGGGGAACTCGGCGCTGCCCCAGATCTCCACCGGGCCCGAATGCTCCATGTCCATGCCCCAATGGGCGATATCGATATGGTGCGCGCCCCAGCCGGTGATCATCCCCGCGCCGAACTGCTCCATCCGCAGCCAGCCGGGCCGCGCTTCGAACGAGTCCTGCGGATGCACCCGCATCTCGGTATAATAGGCCTCGGGCGTGGTCCCCAGCCATGCGTCGTAGTTGAGCCCCGCCGGGATCGGCATCGGCGGCGCATCGGGCCCGGAAGGATCGCCCGGCAGCCCGATTTCGACATGCCTGAGCTTTCCGATCCGCCCGTTGCGCACCAGCTCGCACGCGCGGTGGAATTGCGGCCACGGCGTCTGCCCCCGCTGCTGTGATCCGATCTGCAGCACCCGGCCCGATGCCTTCACCGCATCGGCCATCGCTCGCCCCTCGGCGATGGTCAGCGAAGCGGGCTTCTGGAGATAGACGTCCTTGCCCGCGCGCACCGCATGGATCGCGAGCGGCGCGTGCTGGTGATCCGGCGTCGAGATCAGCACCGCATCGATATCCTTCGCAGCGATCAGCTCGCGATAATCGCTGTAGCCGCGCGTGCCTGAATAAGCTTTGCCCAGCTTCTCGCTGTATCGGTCGTCGACCAGCTGCTGACCCGCGCCCAGCCGGCGGATGTCGACATCGCACACCGCCACTACCTGCGCGTCTTCGTGGCGCATCGTCTCCTTGATGTCGTGGATGCGGCCGATCCGCCCCACCCCTATCGCGCCCACCGTCACGCGGTTGCTCGGCGCATTCTGCCCGAACACGCTGGCCGGCACGATCATCGGGAAGCCCGCAGCTGCCCCCGCCTTCATTATTCCGCGTCTGGACAGCTGCATCGGCGTCTCCCTCTCGTCAGGCGATCATCGGCCGGGTGGCCTGTTTCTGGGCCTTGAGCACCAGTTCGGCGGCAAGCAGCGCCTGATCCTGATCCTGCGCGACCGAGGTCCGCTCGACCACGTCGCTCACGAATTGCGGGCCGAACGGCAGATGGACCTGCGAACAGTCCATGTAGCGGCTGCCCTTCTTGTCGGTGATCAGCAGATGGTTGCCGCCGGGCCGCCCGGCCACATCGATATATTTGCGCAGCTCGATAAAGCCCTCGGTCCCCAGCAGGAACAGCCGCCCGTCACCCCAGGTCGCAAGGCCGTCGGGGGTGAACCAGTCGACCCGGATATAGCCGGTGCCGCCGTTTCCGGTGACGGTCATGTCGCCGAAATCCTCGAACTTGGGCCGCTTGCCCCAGTTGAGATTGCCGGCCTGCGCAGCGACCACCTGCGCCTTGGTCGTGCCGGTGTAGAACAGGAACTGGTCGGCCTGATGGCTGCCGATATCGGTCAGGATGCCGCCATAGCGCGCCTTGTCCCAGAACCAGTCGGGCCGGCTCGGCTCGTTCACCCGGTGCGGCGCGAGGTTGACCGTCTGGACCACCTTGCCGATCGCGCCCTGCTGCACCAGCTGCCCGGCCATCACCGCGGACCGCACCTCGAGCCGCTCGGAATACATGATCGCGAACTTCTTCCCCGTCGCCTTCACCGCGCGGCGCACATCGGCAAGCTGCTTCAGCGTCGTGATGCCCGGCTTGTCGACCAGCACGTCCTTGCCCGCCTTCATGCAGCGAATGCCGAGCGGCGCGCGCAGGTCCGGGATCGGCGCGGCGACGACCAGCTGGATAGACTTGTCCTCGACGATTTCGTCCTCGCTGCGCGCCAGCACCGCTTGGGGATAGCGTTTGCGGAACGTGTCGATCTGCTTCGGATCGCTGGCGAAGAACGCCACCAGCGTGCCGCCGCCGCGGATCATCGCATCGGTCATCGAATAGATGTGCGAATGGTCCAGCCCGATCACCGAGAAGCGGATGCGGTGCTTCGCCATCGGCTCGGGCCCGGCAGGTGCGGCTTCGCTGCTCACTGCGTTGCCCTGAGTCGCCGACTGGGCCAGCGCTTCGTGCGAGAAGGCCGCGGCCAGCCCGGCAAGCCCGGCGCCGGCGAGAATGGAACGGCGGTCGATCTCGGTCATCTGAAACTCCTTCAGCGTTTCGGTGTCGCCGGCGTCTTCCAGTTGATGACGTGGTAGGTCGTCGGCCCCGAACCGACATTGCGCAGCGCGTGCGGCGAATTGGAAGCGTTGAAGATCACCGATCCCGGCCCCAGCCGCTTCCACGTCCCGCCGTTCAGCACTTCGACCGTGCCTTCGCGGATGATCACCAGTTCCTCGTTGGGATGGGTGTGCGGCGGATGCGACGTCGTGCCGGGATTGAGGGTGGTGACGTGCATCTCCAGCTCGTCGAGCGTCGCGGTCGGCTGGCGCACCAGATCGCGCAGCGCACCGACTTCGGTGGTCTTCACCGGCATCGCGCTCCAGTCCCACACCGCCGGACCGAGGATCGCGGGCGCGCTCTGGGCCAGGGCCGCCGCCGACCAGGTCGCCGCCGCTGCCAGTCCCGCCACGATCAGATCCCTGCGCCCGATCCGCATATGCCTCTCCCAACCCGGTTCAATTGTCCGAGTTAATGTACGCTATCGCGTCACCCCGTGCGTGTCGAGAGGGTTTCGCCTAGGCTCGTTCCATGAGCGCACCCATACGAGTCGGAATCGGCGGCTGGACCTTCGAACCTTGGCGGGGGACCTTCTACCCTGAAGGTCTCAGCCAGAAGAAAGAGCTGGAATATGCCTCGCGCCAGCTCACCGCGATCGAGATCAACGGCACCTATTATTCGGGCTTCAAGCCCGCGACCTTCGCGGGTTGGCGGGATACCGCGCCCGAGGGCTTCGTCTATGCCGTGAAGGCCTCGCGCTTCTGCACCAATCGCAAGGTGCTGGCCGAAGCCGAACCGTCCATCGCGAAGTTCGTGGGACAGGGCATCGTCGAGCTGGGCGACAAGCTCGGGCCGATCCTGTGGCAGTTCATGGCCACCAAGAAGTTCGACGCGGACGATTTCGGCGCGTTCCTCAAGCTGCTTCCGCAAGCGCATGAAGGCGTGAAGCTGCGCCACGCGATCCAGGTCCGCCACGAAAGCTTCCATGTGCCCGAATTCGTCGCGATGTGCCGCGATGCCGGCGCCGCGATCGTCTTCGCCGATTCGCCGACCTATCCGGCGATCGCCGACATCACCGGCGACTTCGTATATGCCCGGCTCGAAGCCGGCGAGGACGACAACCCGCTCTGCTATCCTGAGCCGGACATCGGCAAATGGGCAAAGGTCGCGAAGGAATGGGCCAATGGCGGAAAGCCGGACGGTCTCCCCTACGTCACCACCGAAGGCCCGCCGAAGCAGCCCAGAGAGACCTTCATCTTCTTCATCAGCGGCGGCAAAGTCCGCGCCCCCGCGGCCACGCAGGAACTGATCAGGCGCGTATCAGAATAGCGGCCGCCCGCTTAAGAAAGTGCGATGAGTTGCTGCTCGCGGCGAATGGGTGATCGGGTGTCGAGCGACACGATTTCGCTCATCCAGTTGATTGCCTGCGGCAGCAGGATCTCGACACGAAGCCCTACCTCCCGCGCATCTTCGGAAGGTACAGCTCCGATCGTGATATAGAATCGCTCGTACGAAACATTGGGATTTGGCGGCCAGAAATGCACGTCGAACAGACGTCGGCTGGGACGACGCACGAAATGCGTGTCAATTGAGATGCCCGCTGCGGCAAGCGCTGCCTCGAATTGCGAAGGCTTAAGCGGATCGCTCTGCCCCTTGGGCAGCTTCTCAGTCTCCGACTTGAAAGGCATAATTCAGCCCCGCCGGATCTCGTAGATCACATGCGGCTTCATCTCGCCCGCCATCGGCCGATCCTCTGTTCCGGGCCGCAGCACGCCACCGATCTTCACCATCGCCCCGCGTGAGCGGACATTGTCCTCGCCCACGGTGAACACCACCGTTTCGACGAAGCGATGGATATGATCGAGCATCAGCCGCTTGATCTCGCGATTATAGACGCCGCCCCAATAGGCCCGCGCGATATAGGTCCAGCCGATCTCGATCTCGTCGGCTTGCGGGTTCCACTTGTCGAACCGGGACGATCCGATCACGGCCCCGGTCGCCTTGTCGAGGATCGTCAGCGCCCCGCCGCACGCGATCCCGCCCTCGAAAAAGGGACGGAACACGTCTTCCTTCCAGCGATCGTGCGCCGGATGGACTTCCCAGATCAGCGGATCGCTGGCCACCGCGAACAGCGCGTCGAAATCCTCCGCCACGCTCGGGCGGAGGATCACGAGATCGCCTTCCAGCGTCGGCTGGCGATCAGGCTCGTTCAGAACGCTGCGATCCCGGTGATCGCGCGGCCGAGGATCAGCCCGTGCACGTCATGCGTGCCTTCATAGGTGTTGACCGTCTCGAGGTTGATCGCATGGCGCAGCACGTGGAATTCGGCCGAAATGCCGTTGCCGCCGTGCATGTCGCGCGCGACGCGGGCGATATCCAGCGCCTTGCCGCAATTGTTGCGCTTGATGATGCTGATCGCGTCGGGGCTCAGCGTGCCTTCGTCGAACATTCGCCCGCACCGCAGCGCCGCCTGCAGGCCCAGCGCGATGTCGGTCTGCATATTGGCCAGCTTGAGCTGCACCAGCTGGTTCGCCGCCAGCGGCTTGCCGAACTGCGCACGGTCCAGCGTATATTGCCGCGCGGCGTGCATACAGGCTTCGGCCGCGCCCATCGCGCCCCAGGCAATGCCATAACGCGCACGGTTGAGGCAGCCGAACGGTCCCTTCAATCCCTGCACTTCGGGCAGCAGCGCGTCTTCGCCGACTTCGACGCCGTCCATCACGATCTCGCCGGTGATGCTTGCGCGAAGGCTCAGCTTGCCTTCGATCTTGGGGGTGGAAAGCCCTTCCGTCCCGCGTTCGAGCACGAAGCCCTTGATCCCGCCGCCATGCGCATCGGACTTTGCCCAGACGACCATCACGTCGGCGATGGGCGAGTTGGTGATCCACATCTTGGTGCCGGTCAGCCGGTATCCGCCGTCGATCTTCTCGGCGCGGGTGCGCATGCTGCCGGGGTCCGAACCCGCGTCCGGCTCGGTCAGCCCGAAACAGCCGATCCATTCGCCGGTCGCCAGCTTGGGCAGATATTTCCGCTTCTGCGCTTCGGTGCCGTACGCGTGGATCGGGTGCATCACGAGGCTCGACTGCACCGACATGGCCGAGCGATAGCCCGAATCGACGCGCTCGACTTCGCGCGCGACGAGGCCATAGGCGACATAGCCCAGCCCCGCGCCGCCATAGGCTTCGGGAATCGTCGCGCCCAGCAGGCCCAGCGCACCCATCTCGCTCATGATCTCGCGGTCGAACCGCTCCTCGAGGAAGGCGCTGGTCACGCGCGGCAGCAGCTCGCCCTGCGCATAATCATGCGCCGCGTCGCGCACCATCCGCTCCTCGTCGGTCAGCTGCGCGTCGAGCGCGAACGGATCCTGCCAGTCGAACCGGCCCATCTCTGCCATTTTCAGTCCCTGCGTATCGTTATCGTTTATCGTGTCGTTGCCGGCGGTGCCGCCGGAGTCGCCATCGCCGCCAGCTCGATCTCGCGCAATGCGTTGCGCGCGGCGATATAGCGTTTGGCGTTGTTGACCCAATTCTCCGCGCTCGCCGCGCCGGGCATCCGGGCGATCTCGGCCAGCGCGCCTTCGACCTGCCCCTCGGCCAGCATCCGCTGCGCGCGCTTCAGCCGATCGGCGGCGCGCGGGCTCGGCGTATCGTCGCGGCGCAGCACGACCAGATCGCCGAACAGCCCGGTCGCGCGCGTCCACAGCCCGGCATCGGGCGCGACCAGCAGGCGCGGCGCGATCGCTTCCAGCGCGGCGCGCAGATCCTCCAGCGTCACCGCCTGATTCGCGGCCTGGACGATGATGCTCACCGCTTCGCCATGCGTCTCGCCGAAGCGGCGGCGCAACTGCGCTTCGAGCGGCCCGAGCTGGTCGCCGCGCTCCAGCAGGCGGCGCACCGAAAAGGCGATCATCAGCCGCTCGGCCTGGGTGGCGTAAGAGGACGCGTTGCGCGCGCTGCCGTCGATGTCGCGCAGCCGGGTCTCCAGCACGTCGAGCCGCCCGGCAAGGATCTGCTCGCGCGCCGAAAGCGTCGCGACGTCCGTTCCCGGAGGCAGCGCGCGGACCGGCATCTGCTGGGGCTGCGTCACGGGCGCGGGGGCGGGCACAGGCCTTGCGGCATCGTCGCCGCCGCGCAGCCAGGTGAACGCCGCCATCCCCGCGATCCCCGCCACGAAGGCGACCAGCGCGGTCAGCACGTTCTTCACCAGTGGAGACAGCCCGCGGGCCGGCTCCAGCGCAAGTGGCTCGTCGGAACTCATGCCCGTCTTATCTCCGCACGCAGCGGCACGGTCAATCAGCCAGCGCGATGGCGGTGTCGATCAGCGCGGTGCCGGTGAAGCCGCCGGGCACGACCACCTTCTCCCAGCCCTTGCCCGCCGCTTCCACCGCGCCGTCGCTCACCGCCACCAGCGTGATCGACGAAGGGTCCGCAACGATCTCCGCCAGCCGGGCGCCCGCGCGCGCCGACTGAACCAGTACGATCGCGCCCGCCAGCTTCGCTGCATCTTCCGCCCTCACCGGAACGGTATCGCTGGCATAGACGGTGCGGATATCGGCGACGATCCCGCCCGGCTGCACCGTCCGCTCGCGCCCGGCGAGGTGCAGCGCATGGCGGACGCCCGCCGCTTCGGCCAGCGCCAGCAGCGCTACCGCGCCGGCGTCGCCCGTACCAGCGACGGTGAAGCCCGCGCGCCGCGCCGCTTCGGCCGTGGCCTTCCCCACCGCCCAGACCGGCAGTTCGAGCAGCCGCACCAGCCCCGCTCCGCCATGCCGCATCGCATTGGCGCTGGTGACGATCAGCGCATCATAGTCCCGTGCGTCGGGCACTTCCCACGCAACCGGCCCGGCCGCGAAGAGCGGGAGGCGGATCGCGCGATGTCCCCGCGATTCGATGGCAATGGCGGTGACGCGATTCCCCGGCTCGGGCCGTAGCACGGCGATGGGACGCTTCATCCCTCGAACAGCCGCCGCACTTCGGGCGGGGCGCGGTCCAGCAGGTCGCGCGCTACCGTCTCGGGCAGCGCGGGATCGCCCGGCGTCCCGGCTTCCTGCGCATGGACATGAAACGCGCCGTCCTCGGAAAGCAATTCCGCGCGCAGTGTCAGGATGCCGCCCTCGATCGTCGCCAGCGCCCCCACCGGCGAATGGCAATCGGCCTTCAGCACCGCCAGCAATGCCCGCTCGGCCAGCACGCAGCCATGCGTCACCACATGATCGATCGCGCGCACGATCCCGAACGCTTCCTCGTCGCCCGCGCGCACTTCGATCCCGACGATCCCCTGTGCCGGGGCGGGCAGCATCGTCTCGACCGGCACCGCGTGACCCACGTCATGCCGCCCCAGCCGCTCCAGCCCCGCCGCCGCCAGCATCGTCGCATCGACTTCGCCCGCCGCCAGCTTGGCGAGGCGCGTGTCGACATTGCCACGGAACAGCACCGTCTCCAGATCGGGCCGCACCCGCTTCAATTGCGCCGCCCGGCGCGGCGAGCTGGTGCCCACCACTGCGCCCTGACGCAGCGCCGCGATCGATTCGACGCCCACGATCCGGTCGCGCACATCGGCGCGCGGCAGCACCGCGGCGATGGCGATGCTCTCGGGCCGCACCGTCTCGACATCCTTCATCGAATGCACCGCGCAGTCGATCTCCCCGGCCAGCAGCGCGCGGTCCAGTTCCTTGGTCCACAGCGCCTTGCCGCCGATCTCGGCCAGCGCGCGATCCTGCACCCGGTCGCCGGTCGTCTTGATCGGCACGATCTCGACGGCATCGGGCGACCAGCCATGCGCGGCGATCAGCGCATCGCGCACCATATTGGCCTGAACGAGAGCGAGCGGCGAACCGCGGGTACCAAGACGAAAGGAAGGCATGGCGGGTTGTGCTAGCGATGCATCGGCCTAGATGGAAGCGATGTCCCTCATTCTTGGCCTTGAATCGAGCTGCGACGAGACCGCCGCCGCGCTGGTGACGAGCGATCGCCGCATCCTCGCCCAGCGTATCGCCGGACAGGAAGCCGCGCATCGACCCTATGGCGGCGTGGTGCCCGAAATCGCCGCGCGCGCGCATGTCGAGGTGCTGGCGCCTTTGGTCGAACAGGTGCTGGCCGAAGCCAATGTCGGTCTCAATGACGTCGACGCCATCGCCGCCACCGCCGGCCCCGGCCTGATCGGCGGCGTGATGGTCGGCCTCGTCACCGGCAAGGCGCTGGCGCTCGCCGCCAACAAGCCTTTGGTCGCGGTCAACCATCTCGAGGGCCATGCCCTCTCGCCGCGCCTGACCGATCCCGATCTGCAGTTCCCCTATCTGCTTCTGCTCGTCTCGGGCGGGCATTGCCAGTTGCTGCTGGTGCAGGGTGCGGGCCGCTATCGCCGCCTCGCCACCACGATCGACGATGCGGCAGGCGAAGCGTTCGACAAGACCGCCAAGCTGCTCGGCCTCGGCTTTCCCGGCGGACCGGCAGTCGAGAAAGCCGCCGAATCCGGCGATCCCCGCGCCGTGCCGCTGCCGCGCCCGCTGCTCGGCTCGGCCGAACCGCATTTCTCGTTCGCCGGCCTCAAGAGCGACGTCGCGCGCAAGGTCGGCAAATACAGCGCCGAGGATCTCGCCGCGTCGTTTCAGCAGGCGGTGGTCGATTGCCTGATCGACCGCACGAAGCGCGCGCTGCGCCATGTCGAGGCGACCGCGCTGGTCGTCGCGGGCGGCGTCGCGGCGAACCGCAGCGTGCGCGGCGCGCTCGAAAGTCTCGCCACCGAACATGGCCTGCGCTTCGTCGCGCCGCCGCTCTGGCTGTGTACCGACAATGCCGCCATGATCGCCTGGGCCGGCGCCGAGCGGTTCGCGCTCGGGCTGACCGATCCGTTCGACGTCCCCGCGCGCCCGCGCTGGCCGCTCGATCCGGATGCGGAGAAGGTACGCGGAGCGGGAGTGAAGGCATGAGGATCCGCCCATGAAAATAGGGGTTATTGGTGGCGGTGCATGGGGCACCGCACTGGCGCAGGTGGCGACGCGCGGCGACCGGCCGGTGCTGCTCTGGGCGCGCGAAAGCGAAGTGGTCGAAAGCGTCAACCTCGCCCACGAGAACAGCCTGTTCCTCCCCGGCGTCCCGCTCTCGCCACAGATCCACGCGACCGGCGATCTCGCCGAACTCTCCGGCGCCGATGCGCTGCTCGTCGTCGCCCCCGCCCAGCATGTCCGCGCCGTCCTGTCGGGCATGAATATCGGCAACAAGCCGCTCGTCCTGTGCGCCAAGGGGATCGAGACCGGCTCGAAACTGCTCGTCGGCGAAGTCGCGCACGAGGTTCAGCCCGCCGCGCCGATCGCGGTCCTTTCCGGCCCCACCTTTGCGCATGAAGTGGCAAAGGGCCTCCCCACTGCCGTAACGCTCGCCTGCGAGGACGATGCGCTGCGCACCGCGTTGGCCGAACGGCTCGCAGGCCCCGCCTTCCGCACCTATGCCTCGTCCGACGTGATCGGCGCGGAGATCGGCGGCGCGGTCAAGAATGTCCTCGCCATTGCCTGCGGCGTCGTCGAAGGCGCGGGCCTCGGCCTCAACGCCCGCGCCGCGCTGATCGCACGCGGTTTCGCCGAAATGACCCGCTTCGGTCTCGCCCGCGGCGCACTGGCCGAAACGCTCACCGGGCTTTCGGGCCTCGGCGATCTCGTTCTCACCTGCTCCTCCACCAATTCGCGCAACTTCTCGCTCGGCGTCGGCCTGGGTCAGGGCCGCAGCCCCGCCGAGCTGATGGCCGATCGCCGCACCGTCGCCGAAGGTGCGCACACCGCCCCCGTCCTGCGCGAAGCAGCAAAGGATGCCGGAGTCGATATGCCGGTATGCGAAGCCGTCTGCGCCCTGCTCGACGGCAAGCCCGTCTCGGCAGTAATCGAAGCCTTGCTCAGCCGTCCCTTGCGCGAAGAAGCGCGGTGAAACGCCGGGCAGCGCTGCTCAAGGGCGTCAATGTCGGCGGCAACCGCAAGCTGCCGATGGCCGATCTCCGCAAACTCGTCGAAGACCTCGGCTATGGCGATGTGAAGACCCTGCTGGCCTCAGGCAATGTCGTGTTCGACGCTCCCGGCGAGGCCACGGCTCTCGAAACAAAGCTCGAAGCCGCGCTCGAAACGCTGGGCGTGAAGACCGACATCCTGATCCGCGACGCCGCCGACATTGCGAAGATCATCGAAGACAATCCCTTCGCCGATGCCGCGAAGGATCATCCCAATCACCTGATGGTCCATTTCCACCGCGATCCGTTTCCGGACGGGCTGATCGAGCGCATTCCCGATCTGTACGAAGGTCCCGAACGCCTCCACGCGGTCGGCCGCACCCTCTATGTCGATTTCCCGCGCGACATCGGCCATTCGAAGCTGCCGCAAGCGATGGCCAGGGCGAAGTTCCCCAAGCTCAACACCGCGCGCAACTGGAATACCGTCACCAAATTGCTGGCGATGCTGGAGAAATGAATGACGTGCTCCGGCAAGGCCGGAGCATTGACCGCCGCAAACTCGCGTGAAGCCACGACTCCGGCCTTCGCCGAAGCACAATTTAGAAATCGACCGCGATGCCCTTCAGCTCCCAATCGCCATAGCGCGTGGGGTCGTTGCCCAGCGGATCGTCCTGCCTTTCGGCGCGCTTCTCGTTCGGATCGGGAAGCGGCGGACTGGGCGTCAGATATTCTGGCGGCTTGAGATGCGGCGGTCGCTGGCCCATTGGCGTTAGCCTTTAGAAGTGATCGCGCTCCAATCGGCGCGCGGACAAGCGAGGTCAAGTGAACCAGAGGCCCAGAAACGACAGATCGCGCGGACGGCAGGGCGAAGGCCGCCCCCAGGCCGATCCTCCCGGCGTCCCCGCCCGCCGCGCCGCGCTGCGCGTGCTCGACGGTGTATTGCGGCAAGGCAAGGCGCTCGAAGCCGCGCTCGAAGCCGCCGCACAGGGCCTCGCCCCCAACGATCGCGGCCTCGTTCACGCCATCGCCGCCGAAACGCTGCGCCGCCTGCCGGATCTCGACGCGATGATCGACAGCGCGACCAAGCAGCCCCTGCCCGACGACGCCAAGGCCCGCTTTGCCCTGCGCATCGCGCTGGTCCAGGCCTTCGCGCTAGGCACGCCCGGCCACGCCGCGATCTCGACCGTTCTGCCTTTGGTCGATGGCGGCCCGCGGAAGCTGGTTCATGGCGTGTTCGGCACGCTCAGCCGCGCGAACAAGGGCCTGCCCGATCAGCCGACCCTGCCCGATCCCGTCGCGATCCGCTGGCACGCCGCATGGGGCGATCAGGGCATCGAGGACGCCGAACGCGCCATCGCGGCGCCGCCCCCGCTCGACATCACGCTGCGCAAGCCGCTCGATCTGGAAGACGCGGTCGGCCTGCTCCGTAATCATGCTCGCCTTCCGGCAGGCACCTCGGTCACCGAACTGCCTGGCTTCGAAAGCGGCGATTTCTGGGTTCAGGACCTCGCCGCCTCGCTCCCGGCCCGGCTGATCGGCGCGGGCAAGGGGAAGGCGCTCGACCTGTGCGCCGCCCCCGGGGGCAAGACGCTCCAGCTCGCCGCCGCAGGCTGGGACGTGACCGCGGTCGATCTCTCCGAACCCCGCCTCGAACGGCTCCATGAAAATCTCGCCCGCACCGGTCTGACCGCGAAGGTTATCGCCGCCGATCTGCTTAGCTGGCAGCCGAAGGAAGCCGCCGACGCGGTGCTGCTCGACGCACCCTGCTCGGCCACCGGCATCTTCCGCCGCCATCCCGACGTCCTCCACCGCGTCCGCCCCTCGATCATCGCGGAAATGGCCGAGCTTCAGGGCAAGCTGATCCACCGCGCGTCGAAATGGGTGAAGCCCGGCGGCATTTTCGTCTTCGCCACCTGCTCGCTCGAGCCGAAGGAAGGCGAAGCCCATCTCGCCCCCTTCCTCGCCGCGCGTCCCGAATTCACGATCGATCCCATCCGCCCCGACGAGCTTCCCGAAGGCGTCACGCCCCGCGAAGACGGCACGCTGCGCACCTTGCCCGGGATGATCGCTGCCAAGGGCGGGCTGGACGGCTTCTTCATCGCGCGATTCCGCCGTTCCAACTAGTTGCGCCCGAGTCGCGCCATGCTAAGGATTCTCGTATGCCCGCAGTCCGTATCGCCCCTTCGATCCTCTCCGCCGACTTCTCGAAACTCGGCGAGGAGATCCGCGCGATCGACGCGGCGGGGGCGGACTGGATCCATGTCGATGTGATGGACGGGCATTTTGTGCCCAACATCACCATCGGCCCGGCAGTCATCAAGGCGCTGCGCCCGCACACCGCCAAGCCGTTCGATGTCCATCTGATGATCGCGCCGGTCGATCCGATGCTGGCCGCCTTCGCCGATGCCGGCGCGGACTGCATCTCGGTTCATCCTGAATCCGGCCCGCATCTCCACCGCACGCTCCAGACCATCAAGGGCCTCGGCAAGCGCGCGGGCGTGGTGCTCAACCCGGCAACCCCGGTGGAGTCGATCGATTACGTCATGGACATGATCGATCTGGTGCTGGTGATGAGCGTCAATCCGGGCTTCGGCGGACAGAAGTTCATCACGAGCCAGCTCGACAAGATCGCCGAGCTGCGCCGCCGCATCGACGCCAGCGGCCGCGCGATCGATCTCGAAGTCGATGGCGGCGTCGACCAGTCGAACTGCGCGCAGGTGATCGCCGCTGGCGCCGATGCGCTGGTCGCGGGCACCGCCAGCTTCACCGGCGGCCCCGCCCAATATGCCGCCAACATCGCGGCGCTTCGCGGCGGATGAGCGACGGCCCTCCCGATTCCGGCACCGACGGGATCGAGGAAGGCAAGCGGCTGATCCGTCTCGGCGGTGACCGCGGGCTGTCGCTGGCCGATCGTATCGCCGAGCGCTTTCAGCGCATGACCTGGAGGACCCCGATCCACACCATGCGCCTGCGCGGACGTCACCCCCTCAAGCTGATCGCCGTCGCCGACGACCCGTTCATGGGCGATGTCGAGCGCGGCAATGCGCTGCTCGACGGCGTGGTCAGCTTCCGCGGCGAGGAACGTGCGATCACCGCGCTCGATTTCGTCCGGCCCAATTTCTCGCCCGCTTTCGCCGAGCATCTCCACAGCTTCGCCTGGCTGCGCGACCTGTCCACCGTCGCCACCCGCGCCACCGCATCGCCGATCGCCGAAGCGATCATGCGCCGCTGGCTCGCCGCGCATGGCGACAAGGTCTCCGAACCCGCATGGCGCGCCGATCTGTGGGGCCGGCGCATGTTGTTCTGGACGGCGCACGCTCCGCTGATCCTGTCGAGCCCCGACCTCGTCTATCGATCGACCGTGCTCCACGCCCTGGCACGGGGGGCGCGCCATCTCGATCGCGCCGCCGATCGCGTCCAGATCGGCCCGCCACGCCTGGCCGCATGGTGCGGCGTGCTGGTTGCCGGGCTGATGATCCCCGGCGGCGACCCGCGGCGCTCGTTCGGCGAAACCGGCCTCAAGCGCGCGCTCGCCGCCTCGATGCTCAGCGACGGCGGCACGATCGGCCGCTCGCCCGCCGGGCAGCTCGATTGCGTCGTCCTGCTCGCGATGCTGTGCGAAGCCTATCTCGCCCGCCGGCTCGAACCGCCCGCGTTCGTCCAGGCCGCGCTGTCGAAGATGGTCACCGCCCTGCTCGGCGTGTGTCATGGCGACAAGGGACTTTCGAGCTGGCAGGGCAGCGGCCCCGTTTCGGGCGAGACCATCTCGCAGGTGATAGAAGCGACCGGCGTACGCACCCGCCCGCTCAAGCAGGCGCGCGAATGGGGCTATCAGCGGCTCGCCGCGCAAGGCACCGTGCTGATCATGGACGCCGCTCCGCCGCCGCTCGCCCGGCTGATCGAAGGCGGCTGCGCTTCGACGCTGGCGTTCGAACTCTCGGACGGTCCGCACCGCGTCGTCGTCAATTGCGGCGGCTCGCGCATGGCCGATGCCCGGCTGCCCGCGCAGCTGATCGAGGGCCTGCGCACCACAGCTGCCCATTCTACCCTCACCGTCGGCGACAGCAATTCAACGGCGATCCACGCCGATGGCACGCTCGGCCGCGGCGTCGCCGAAGTCGAGCTGAACCGGCAGGAAACCGACGCATCGAGCCGGATCGAGGCCAGTCATGACGGCTATGTCCGCCGCTTCGGCCTGATCCATCGCCGCGCCATCTCGCTTGCCGCCGATGGCAAGGACGTGCGCGGCGAGGACATGCTCCTTCCCGCCGATCGCCGCCGCAAGAAGGGCACCACGCCCTTCGCGATCCGCTTCCATCTCGCCCCGGGTACCGAGATCGCGCCGACCGCCGATGGTCAGGGCGCGTTCCTCAGCCTGCCCTCGGGCGCGGTCTGGCAATTCCGTTCGCGCGGCGGCGCGCTCGCGATCGAGGATAGCGTATGGATCGACGCGAAGGGCAAACCCGTCGCGACCGAGCAGCTGGTCGTGACCGCTGAATCGCCCCCCGGCGGCGCGAACGTCACCTGGGTTTTCCACCGCGCGAAATAGCGGCGGCGCCGAAATCGATTGGAAATGCATACCCGGACGTCGAACCCGCCAAGGGTTCGCAAGCGCGAGCTTATGCGATGATCTGAAGCAAATTGGCGCACCCGAAGGGATTCGAACCCCTGGCCTCTGCCTTCGGAGGGCAGCGGTCAAGCCAGACTTTCGGATCCGCGATCTTAAAAGAGGCAGTAATCTGAGTGTCTTGCATGCGATGTCGGGACCTCAGTGAGTTTCCAAATTGACTTGCGTAAGCACCACGTAAGCGGCCGGAAGCGTGCAGACCAAAGCTCGGTTGAGGTCGCCTCTAACAACGGGTTTAACTCTCTTGCTCCACGACCGTTTGCCTTCGTTCAATTAGCCGAGCTGGATCAGCAGACCCTTCAGCAACTGAGCCAGTTCTGCGTCGGCCGCCGCCTCCTCATCACGCGAGCGAGTGAGCGTTTGCACAGGGTCCAAAAGCTTCAGGATTTCCGCTAGGCCGATCGCGGTCTCGTAGCTCACGCGTTCCGCCTGTTTGCCCTTGCGAAACGCACCGACCATCGCGATCGCCCGCAGCGGACCGTCGGCTATCGTCTCCGAATCCCGCGCCGCATCGTCGAGAATGGCACAGAGCCATAGGTTCGGCATGGTTTCATCGTCAGGCGGCATGAGCCGGAGCAGTGCCTCCAGACGCTCGGCCTGCGTCCTGCTGCGTTCTATTTCCCCCGCCATGAATGTCCGGATCGATGCCGGCGCTTTCGGCTGCAACTCGGGAAGTCGTTGCAACCACGCACGCTCGCCTTCCAGCAAATCTTGTAGCGCGACGATTAATAAGGCTTGGGCGGTGGCGGTCTCAGACATCTCAGCACAACGCCTCGGTGACGAACCCGCTCCGCAAGACTTCACTCCGGCGTCGATTTACGAGGAAGCTGCGCTTGCTCCGCCGATGATTTCTCCCCGCGCCTTCCTATCTACACCATTGTTAGAATAGGATAATTCGAAGTCATGGCTGCTAGTGATGCGTGAGCCGGACCTGTTCGGCGTGCCGGCCATTCCCGGTCTTAAAACCGGCGATGCCGTAATAAACAGTGCCGAGGAGGAGGCCCTGATCGCGTTGATCGATCGCGAGCACCTGATGCCGTTTCGGTTTCAGGGATGGCTCGGCAAGCGACTGACGCACTCATTTGGCTGGTCCTATGATTTCGACAATGGCAGCTTCCGCGAAACCGATCCCTTTCCCGCCTGGCTCACACCACTGCGAGACCGCGCGGCGGCGTTTGCAGAGCTGAAGCCGGAACAGCTCGTTCAGGCCCTGCTGATCCGCTATGACCCCGGCGCAGGCATCGGTTGGCACAAGGATCGCCCGGTGTTCGAACATGTCATCGGCATTTCGCTGGGCAATGCGGCGACCATGCGGTTCCGCCGCCGTCGCGACAGCGGCTTCGAGCGTTTGGCTGTCCCGCTGGCACCCCGGTCGATCTACCATCTCTCCGGCGAGATACGGCAGGAATGGGAGCACAGCATCGCGCCGATGGATCTGCCGCGATGGTCGATCACGTTCAGGAGTCTCCGCGCACAAGCCGTCGAGAAATCTCGTGATTAAGAAGTATCCGGTGACTCCCGACGGCCGCTATTTCGTGGTGCGGGGCCGGCTGTGGCGCGCCACGAATCCCGCGCTGAGCGAGACGAATCGTGCGACTCTCGTCGATGCGCTGATGGACGCCCGGCGCGCAGTCGGAAGGGCGAAGCGAGCGGGTGACGCCGATGCCGAACGGCAGGCGCGCGATGCAGTCGATCAGGCGAAACATGGGCTTGGCGAGCGAGGCCCGGTCTGGTGGGAGGACGGCGCACCCGATTTCAATCGCCGCATGGCGCGAAACACGCTCTACGCCGACTGGTTCGCCCGCCTCGATTAGCGCCGCTTGCGCTTAGGTTTATCCGATAGCTCGATCCACACCGGCGCATGATCGCTGGTTTTCTCCCAGCCCCGCACATGCCGATCGACCTGCGCATCGACGAGCCGCCCGGCAAGCGCAGGACTCAGCAGCAGATGATCGATCCGCAGCCCTGCATCGCGCGTATAAGCATTCCGGAAATAGTCCCAGAAGGTGTAGATGACTTCGTCCGGATGCATCGTGCGCAGTGCGTCGGTCCAGCCCTGCGCAGTCAGCCGGAAGAAGGCATCGCGCACCTCCGGCGCGAACAGCGCATCGTCGAGCCAGCGCTCCGGTTTATACACGTCCCGTTCGGTCGGCATGATGTTGAAGTCCCCGGCCAGCATCACGGGGAGACCGCTTTCGAGCAAGCCTGCGGCGTGCTCGATCAACCGCTCGAACCATTTTAGCTTATAGTCGAACTTGAGTCCGGGCCGCGGATTGCCGTTCGGCAGATAGAGGCCAGCGATCAGGATGCCGTTCACCGCCGCCTCGATATAGCGGCTCTGCAAGACATCGGGATCGCCCGGCAGACCGCGCCTCGTTTCATGGATCGGCCCGACACGGCTGAGCATCGCGACGCCGTTCCAGCTTTTCTGGCCATGCCAGATGACGTCATAGCCGAGATCGCGGATCGGCGCTTCGGGGAACTTCTCGTCCGGTGCCTTCAATTCCTGAAGGCAAACAATGTCAGGCGCGGCTTCTTGCAGCCAGCGCAGCAGCACGGGCAGGCGGCCGTTCACGCCATTCACATTGTAGGTGGCGATCTTCATCCGGGGTCAAAGCGTCCGGGCGGGAACTCGTTCCAGCGCCGCTCTCGCAACCCGAACCGGAGTGCTGCGTTCGAATCCACCGCTAGGCGATGGAGCAGATCGATGTCCGATAAACAACCGATGCAAGCCGATGGCGGCGGCAAGCAGAAACCCCACTCTGGTTCGGCAGACGGAAACGCTCCCGGAAAGGACAACGCAGGCGAAAGCGGTGGAGGTGCCTACCCTAACCCGCATACCGGCAAAGAACGTGGCGAGTTCGATGGTGGACAGAGCGAGAAAGCATATAGTGGCCCGGACAATCCCAACGCCACGACCGAATAAGCATCATTCCTTTTCGTCGTCTCTATCGCGATGGGGCAGCCATTCGACGGCCTCGAGCTGCTTGAGCAAGTCGGCAAAATCCTCCGCGTCCGATACCGGATAGGCGCGGGCAAACCCGCTCCCCAGTCGCTGGAGATCGAGGTCCGTCAGGAAGCCCACTGCTACAATCTTCTGCGATGCCATGGCTGATCCGGGATTAAGGTTGCGGGCACAACGTCACACAATGACATCGGTGCCATCCATTTCAGGATTGGAACGGGCGAAACCGAAGCCTGAACCGGACGTTCACATGCAGAGAGGTGACTCATGACCGACGATACCCGCACTGAAACGCAGCCCCGTCCCAATCTTTCGACCGAGCCGGGCTTCAAGCCTCACGCGCCAAACGAGGAAACCGAAACCCAGCCGCGGCGGAATATCTCGACCGAGCATCAGCGGGAAGGCGATGCTCGCAGCCCGAGCGATACGCTCGATCGCGGCCAGCCTCATCAGAACGATTAAGGGGCAGCATCGCGAATGCCGAGATTTCACATCAATATTCACAATGGCACCGGCGAAACTCGGGACGAGGAGGGACAGGATTTTCCCGGTCTGGCCGAGGCGGAGCGTAGTGCGATCGAAGGCGTTCGTTCGATCCTTGGCGAAGAGGTGAGTTCGGGCCGGATCGATTTGAGCGGCCGGGTAGAAATCACCAATCCGGCGGGAGAAATCCTGTGTACTATCCCCTTCGGTGAGGCAGTCCGGCTGCAGCGACCGGCGACCAAATGATTGAGCGCCATCTTACGCGCATGGGCCTGCGTCACGAGATCAGCGCCGAGGAAGAGCGCGCGATCCGCAGTCTTTTCACTGAAGTGCGGGAATATCCAGCAAACAAGACGGCGGTCCGCGCCGAGCAGCAGATCGAGTTCAGCACCCTGCTGTTGGATGGTTTGATGTGCCGTTACAAAGATTTGAAAAACGGCCAGCGCCAGATTGCCGAACTCCATGTCGCGGGCGACTTCGCTGATCTTCACAGCTATGTGCTGAAGCGTCTGGATCATAATATCATGACGCTGACGGCTTGCAGGATCGCGATCGCGCCTCACCATCGGCTGAGGGAAGTGACCGAAGCCTATCCGCGCATTGCAAAGATGTACTGGTTCTCGACTGCGCTCGATGCTTCGATCCATCGCGAGTGGGTGTTGTCGCTGGGTCGGCGAACCGCATTGTCCCGCATGGCTGCGTTATTCTGCGAACTACAGGTTCGGCTGGCGATTGTTGACCTGGCCGACGAAGGCGGTTTCGATTTCGCACTCAATCAGGTCGAGCTTGCCGAGTGCCTCGGCCTGACGCCCGTCCACGTCAACCGCACGCTGAAGCAGCTCCGCGAATTGCATCTGATGACGTTTCGGAACCAGCGGGTCGATATTCATGACTTTCCGGGGCTGAAGCGCGTCGCCGAATTCGATCCCTTCTACCTTTATCTGGATCGCCAGCCCTTCTGATCAGCACAAGGCAGCGATGGGTGCGGCATATTCTCTCTCGCGGAAATGCAGGTAATCCGGTGTGAAATCACCCGAATCGCACAGCCCGCCCCAATCGAGGACGCTGATCCGCTGATGTGAGTGGTTCAGCAGTCCCTCGCGCCGCAGACCATGAATCGTACGGTTGACATGAACCGCAGTCAGGCCCGTCGCATCGCCAAGCTGCTCCTGCGTCATCGGCCACGCATACTCGTCGCCTCCGAAATATTCCGGGCTGTTCCGTTGCCGAACCGGCGTTTCGCAAATCAAATGCGCGACGCGAGATTTCGCTTTGCGGCGCCCGACACCCAGAAGCCACTCGCTCAGGATGGATGCGTTGGCGCCGGAATCCGCCCACAGCGCCGCCGCGATCTGCGGGTACCTACTGGCCAGGGCGAACAAATCTTCGCGCGGGATCAGAGCGACCTGAAGACGGGTCAGAGCCTGCACAGTGGCCATGGCCGTATCGTTCGGACCGCATTGAAGATGCAAACGATCGCCTGCCATGTGAACGGCAAGAATCTGCGGGGTGCCATCGCTGGTGAGCCGGCAACACGAAGCAAAGCTGGACAGTAGCAGCACGTAATGACCGACCTCTTCTCCTTTCCCGCATCAGGTACCGAGCCTTCTCAAGACCGACCTCGCGGTGCGGAAGAGCCAGCAATGCTTCGCATTCGATAGCGCTAAGGATTGATCGACGGCACAGCTTGTCAGTCATGGGTCGCAGAATAGGGTCGATATTCGCCATAGTCGGCCTTCGCACTCGGTCGAAGGAAGCTAACCCTCGTCACCAACGCCCGGATATTGACTGGTGATGATGAGGCTATGGATGAGGCGGCCCAAGGCTCCCCCCGGAGGAAGTGAATTCGACCTAATCCATGTTATTGGCGAAGGGAGACGAGTGTGAGCAGCGAAATTCACATAGGTTAATCAGATTCCTGACAACCTCCTAACCTATGAAAGTGAGCCGACTGGCCGAGGAGCTTACCTCGCGGAATGCGGGGTTAAGGAGTGGATAAATGGCGCGCTCGGAAGACCACGACTATTACAGGCAACGCGCTTCGAAAGAACGGGCGCTGGCGTCTGCCAGCATCGACCGCTCAGCCGCGATCATCCATCTGAAGATGGCGGAGGAATATGACCGTCGCCTTGAGCAACGGCATGGCGATCCATCAACGCTCTTAGTTGTCCGCGAATAGCCTTACCCGCCAAATGCGCATCGATATTCATATAGCGTTCCGCGGATAGACGGCGGCGCACATCGTCGATCGTCCGGCACTCCCCGGAAGCCGCGATTTCCAGCGCACGTTCAATCGTGCCCTTGCCGGTCACAAGTCAGGTTCGCCCGATGCCGGCCCGGCCAGTTCAGCGGCGCGGCGCTCGTACTGCTCCGCCATCTGATTGTGGATCAGGGCGACGGACGCCTCGGCACAATTGGCCGCCTTGTCGCGTTCCTCACGAGCGCGTCGGGTATAATATTCCGCGTTATTCTGTTCAGTCACAACCGACCCCGCCATTAGCGGGAGTGGCCCCTAGAGGAGCGGCGCGCGCGGTGCCGCTCACATAGGTTAGTATGAGGGGGGCGTTGGAACGGGCGCAGCTAATCCGTTACCATCAGGGCCGGAATTTCCGGCAGAAGCTCGCGTGCGAGAAAACCCGTAGGGCCGATCCGGGCAGCAAGACGTCGGCCAGCCTCTCCATGAAGCCAGACACCCCAGCCCGTTGCGATCTCCGGCGACGCACCGCGCGCCAGAAGACCGCCAATGATTCCCGCCAACACGTCGCCGGAGCCTGCGGTGGCGAGGCCGGGGCCACCGCCCTCGTAATGATGCAGGTCGACGCCCGGACCAGCGATCCAGCTATCGGCACGCTTTAACACGATCGTTGCGTCATAGCGCTCAGCGGCAAGAGTGGCATGTGCTTCGGTCACGTCCTGCTCGTCGCAATCCATCAACAACGCCATCTCGCCGGCATGAGGCGTGAGGATCACCGGGGCGGGATGTGCGCGGATCGCTTGGGCAACGGGGGGACAATCGCCGATCGCGCCGGCATCGATCAGGATCGCGCACTCGCACCCTGCGGCAGCGAGAATGGTCGCAAGCAAAGCCTCGGCCTCGGCATTCGCGCCCATACCAGGTCCCAGAACCAGCGCATCGCAATGCTGCACCATTTCAGCCACTGCGTCGATGACATCAGCCCCCAGCTCGCCATGCGGATTTGCAGGAAGATCAAAAACGGCTGCTTCCGGCATCGCCACACCGAGCGCGATGGCGACACGCTCGACGGTGGCAAGCTGGACCTTGCCTGCCCCGGCTCGCAACGCAGCCTCCCCCGTCAGCCGCAACGCACCCGGAACCCGGTTCGAGCCGCCGACAACCAGTACGCGGCCACGCTCATTCTTATTGGTGTCGGAATCGGGTTGCGGAAGAGGGTTGGCAGCGAGCCAGTCCAGGCCAATCTCGCTCATCCTCGCGCGGCTACCATTTCGTCAGGCGCGCTGGTTACTACCGCCTCTGAATCCTCGTCGATCGGAGCGACCACATTGTAGCGGACCAGCGCAAGGCCCCCGTCCTTCCCCATATCGGGATCATGGACGTATTCGGTGATCGAGCAGTTCGCGACATCGGCTTCCCGGTCGATCACGAGGATTTCCGCCTCGCTCAGATTCTCGATGACGTAACGGAAGCAGAGCACCACGACCTGATGCGCAACAATCATCACGTCGCGGCCCGCATAGTGAAGCGACACGGTATCGAGCAGCGCGCGCAGCCGGAAGATCACGTCGCACCAGCTCTCACCGCCGGGCGGACGGTGATAGAATTTGCCGAGCACCGCGCGAAATTCGGCCTGTTGGGGAAGCTGAGCCTGAACGCCGGCAGTCGTGAGTCCGTCCAGGATCCCGAATTCCTTCTCGCGCAGGCGTTCGTCCGCGCAGATCGCTTCGTCGGGATCGGCACCGCCCGCATCGCGAAAGCGCCGTGCCGTTTCGCGCGCCCGGACGTAAGGGCTGCACAAGATGACATCGGGCCGGCCATTCCCGTTGCCTGCCGCAAACCAGCGTCCCAGCGCCTCGGCCTGCTGTTCTCCGAGCTGGGACAGCGGCACATCGACGTCCCGGCCGGTCAGGTCGATGCGATGGATTCCGGCTGCGTGTGCGGCGTCACGCGCGACATTGCCGGCACTCTGCCCGTGCCGCACCAACCAAAGCCGCGCCGGCCAGCGTGAGGCGCTCATCGTTCCGGACCTTCCGAAGCCGCAAACCGCGAGATCGTCATCTGCCCGTAACGGCGCAGTCCACTTCGTGGTTCCGGACTATTTCGAGCCGCTGCCCGGCTCTGCCATACCCCGATGCATCTCGGCGAGCGTCGATTGTGGCAATACGCCCGAAGCAGCGGCCTGCATTTTGTTGGACAGGCCGGAGACGATGTGGCCCTTGCCCGACATCAGCGCGTCCCAGCCGTCCTTCGCGACCTTGGCCGGATCGGCTTTTTCCTGCTGCCCAATCTTGGTGTCGAGCATGTCGGCGCGGGCGAAGAATTCGGTCTCCGTCGCACCCGGCATCAACGTGGTCAGGGTGACGCCCTCGACGTCCTTCAATTCGTTACGCAATGCTTCGGTGAAATTGTCCACGAAAGCCTTGGTTGCATTGTAAACGGCGTTGAAGCTGCCGGGGATGTAGCCCGCGATCGATCCCGTCACGAGGATCTTTCCCTCGTTGCGAGCGACCATCTGGCCGAGCACCTTCTGCAACAGATAGAGCGTGCCGGTGATGTTCGTGTCGATCGAGTGGCGCCAGTTTGAAACCCCCTGTTCCAGAAACGCGCCGCCGGTGCCGACACCCGCATTCGCGCACAACAGGTCGATCTGTCGTCCTTGCGATGCCGCCAGCAGCGTATCGACGCCATCGATCGTCGCGAGATCGGCCTGAACCGACCGGATTTCCGTACCAAACTGGCGGAAGTCCGCTGCTGCGGCATCGATCAGCGGCTCGTCCGCTACGACCAGTACGTCATAGCCCTCGCGCGCGGCGATAGTGGCGAGTTCGAACCCGATCCCCGTGGAGGCGCCGGTCACGATAGCGAATTTGTCTGTCATGTTCCTGCTCCTACTCGGCTGCCGCCGCCCATTCGGGCTTCAGCACGACCTTGGTCACTTCGTTCTGATTGTCGTGGAACATCTTGTACCCTTCGGGCGCCTGCTCGAGCGGGAGGGTGTGGCTGATCAGAAAGGTCGTATCGATCTTCCCTTCCATGACCGCGTTGAGCAGGCCGGGCATGTAGTGCTGGACGTGCGTCTGCCCGGTCTTGAGGGTCAGCCCTTTCTCCATGAAGGCACCCAGCGGGAACTTGTCGACGAAGCCGCCATAAACCGCTGGCATCGAGACGCGCCCGCCCTTGCGACAGGCGACGATCGCCTGGCGGATGCTGTGCGCGCGGTCGGTGCCGAGGAAGGTCGACTTCTTGATCTGGTCGATCACATTGTCGACGAACATGCCGTGTGCCTCCAGCCCGACCGCGTCGATGCACGCGTCCGGCCCGATCCCTCCGGTCATTTCCAGCAGCGCCTCGTATGTTGCGCTTTCCTCGAAATTGATCGTCTCGGCACCGAATTTCTTCGCGAGCTCCAGTCGGTGCGGGAAATGGTCGATCGCAATCACACGCTCGGCGCCCATTAGGAACGCCGACTGGACGGCGAACAGGCCGACGGGGCCGCAGCCCCATACCGCGACGGTGTCGCCCGGTTCTATCTGTGCATTCTCGGCCGCCATCCAGCCGGTTGGCAGGATGTCCGACAGGAACAGGACCTTCTCGTCTTCGACACCGTCGGGCACCACGATCGGGCCGACATCGCTGAACGGCACTCGGACATATTCAGCCTGACCGCCCGAATAGCCGCCGGTCATATGACTGTATCCGAACAGCCCGCTCATGGGCTGGCCGTAGAGTTGCTGCGCAATGTCCTGATTGTCGGCGGGCAAACCATTGTCGCACGCGGAATATTGGTGCTTACCGCAGTGATAGCAGCTGCCGCACGCCATAGTGAACGGCACCACGACCCGCTGTCCCTTCTTCAGCGTCGATTTGGGTCCGACCTCGACCACCTCGCCCATGAACTCATGGCCTAGGATATCGCCCGCCATCATCGTCGGAATATAGCCGTCATAAAGGTGGAGGTCCGACCCGCAGATCGCGGTGGAGGTGACGCGAATGATCGCGTCGCGCGGGTTCAGGATTTCAGGATCGTCCACGGTATCGACGCGGACATCGTGTTTTCCATGCCAGGCGAGTGCGCGCATCAGTTCTTCCCTTCTTCCAGAAGGCGGCGATTGCGCGCGCCCGTGGCGATCTCGCCGGTTTCCATCAGTTGTTTGAAGCGGCGCAGATCGCGGCGCGCCTGAATCGCAGGTTCGCGCTGGAACATCTTTGCGACCAGCTTGCCGATCATGCCGGCGGGAGGATCGTAGAGAATCGTCGCGGTGACGATCGTGCCGCGGTCGCCCTGAGCGTCGCGGAAATCGATCCGGCCGCTGTTCGGTACGTCAGCACCTTCCTCCGATGCCCAGGCGATGAAGTCGCCTTCCACCTCCTCGGTGACCACGGCGTTCCATTCGACAGTCTTGCCGCCGGGCGCCTTGACCACCCAGTGCGACCGTCGATGGTCGAGTAGCTCGATGCGCTCCACATTCTCCATGAAGGTCGCGAGGTTGGTAAAGTCGCGCCAATAGGCGAACAGCTCGGCGCGCGGCCGGTTGATCGTGACGGTGCGTCCGATCAGCGTGTCTGCATCGCCTTGGCCGGGCTTATCGATCAGTGCGTCAGTTGCGGCATCGATGGCCGTTGCTGTTCGC